>DATMOK010000039.1:0-196297 GCA_035568235.1 Steroidobacteraceae bacterium
ACGTCGGGGTGCAACTCATCGACCGCCTTGATCGCCGCAGATCCCGAACCGGCCTCTCCAACCACATGAAGATCTTCACTGCGTCCGCACAGCTCGCTCAATACAGCCCGCGTCTGCGGCTCCTCATCAACGATTAACAGCCTCATTGCGTGCTCAGCGGGTGCATCCGAAAAACCGGCTTGCCGAAAATCGGCTTGCGGCTACTGATTGACATTATACCGACTAGTCGGTACGTTAGCGCAATGCGAGAAAGTAATCAGCCACAGGGGGCCCGGCCCGGGGCCCGCGAGAAGCTGCTGCAAGCATCGTTCGTGCTGATTCGCGAGAAAGGTTATGCGGCGACCCCGGTCGATGAGCTCTGCGCGCTGGCCGGAGTGACCAAGGGCGCATTCTTCCATCACTTTCGGAGCAAAGACGCGCTCGCCGTAGCCGCTGCGGATCGCTGGTCGGAGCTCTCAAGGGCCCTCTTCGAGGCAGCGCCCTATCACAAGCACCGCGACCCCTTAGAGCGATTGCTCGGCTATCTGGACTTCCGCAAGGCGATGCTCACAGGCGACGCCGCGCAGTTCAGCTGTCTCGCCGGCACACTGGTGCAAGAGGTGTATAGAACCCATGACGGGATACGCGAGGCGTGCGACTCGTGCCTCAGCGGCCAGGCTGCATCGCTGGAGAACGACATTACCGAAGCGATGACGGTTTACGGCGTTGACGCCAACTGGTCGCCGCAGAGCTTGGCGCTCTACACCCAGGCGGTCCTCCAGGGTGCTTTCATCCTCGCGAAAGCCAAAGGCGAACCGGACGTCGCTATCTCCAGCATCGACCACCTGCGCCGCTACGTCGAATTGCTGTTCAAGGGCAGAAGCGGCAGCAAGCGCCGTCCGACATAGCCACAACGTTGTGCGCACCCAGCGTAGGATCCCCGTCAACCCCAAGAGCCTGCACGAACTGTTGCCGGCGGCAATGTAAAGGTGAATTGACTCATGAGAAAGACATCAATGTCGCGCCGGAGACTCCTCCGGGCGGCTGCCTGCGCCCTGCCTGCAGCGGTGATCATTCCGGAGATCGCCGCTGCGCGCGCAGAGGCAGGACTGAGTCCGAAAAGCGAAGCGACTGTCCGGAAATGGTATCAGGAATGGGGAACAGCAAAGGACTGGCACCCGTTCGACCTCCTGCTGGCCGATGACTTCACGTTCTCAAGCCCACTCGATGACCACATCAGTAAAAGCGCTTTCAAGGAACGATGCTGGGGCACACAGAATGCTTTCATCGAGCGGTTTGACTTGGAGCACCTGATTGCAACGGCCAACGAAGCGTTTGTGATGTACGTCGGTCATACCACGAACGGTAAGACCTTCCGGAACGTTGAGTATTTGCGGCTCAGAGGTGAACAGATACAGGCCATCGAGTGTTACTTCGGCGCGCAAAACAGCTTTCCCTCTGCGGTGAGCGGCCAGAAGTAAACACGCGAGCAATCCGTTGTCCTTCGACCGGAGAATGCTTGCCTAGACGTCGGCTGACTGGTCAGGCGCATTGGAAACACGCTGCGCCCGGGCCGACAAGCTCCTGACGATTTACCCGCTACGGCCTCGCCCAGGATGTTCTAACGACGAGGCCACGTCAGGTCGGACCCCACTGCTTCTTCTGGTTGCGCTTCTCGGCTTTCGCGGCGCGCTTTTCCATGAGGCTCTTGGCAGGCTTCTTCTTGGTTTCCTTCTTGCGCTCGATGCCCTTGCTCATCTGCGTTACTCCCAGCGTTTCACTGCGATTCCAGTCACCTGAGAACATAGTCTACCGCCATTTGGTCTCCTAAAGAATTTCCCCAGCGCAAGCGGGCGGCGACGTATATCGTGGGCTGAAAATCAGATCGAGAAATGGGTGCGAGCTTGGCGACTGCCAGCATCTGGGTCGACGCGGATGCCTGTCCGAACGTCATTAAGGAAATCCTCTTCCGGGCCGCGCGCCGCACCGGTGTCACGGTGACGCTGGTCGCCAACCAGGTTCTCGCCATCCCGCGTGTGCCGAGTCTGCGCGTGCTGCAGGTAGCTGCCGGCTTCGACGTGGCGGACAACGAAATCGTCAAGCGTGCGGCACCGGGCGATCTGGTCATTACAGCGGATATTCCGCTCGCGGCGGCGATCATCGCGAAAGGCGCCGAAGCGCTCAATCCACGTGGCGAACGTTACTCGCCTGACACCATACGCGGCGTACTCACGATGCGCGATTTCATGGACACCATGCGCGCGAGCGGCCACGTCGGCGGAGGTCCAGCAGCGCTCACGCAGGCGGACCGCAATGCCTTCGCGAGCCATCTCGATAAGTGGCTCGCACGATCTGCGAAGAGCTGACGGCCGTGCTGGGTGGCGGCTTATTCCGCCTGAAGCGGCGCGACCCCTGAAAGCATTGCGCGCGTGCTAGCCATGAGCGTGGCGCCAATGACATCCGACTTGACCGCAGCCCTTCCGGTAACCCAATGCGTGATGAGCGCGATCTGCATTTCCGCGATCGTCAGCGCGATCAATGCGCGTGGAACCTGCGGCCGCGCGCCGCTCGCTGGCTGAGCGACCAGCTGGGCCTGGATTAATGTCGCGAGGCACTTCACCCAGAGAGTTCTGATGGGATCTGCAAAAAACGGGCGATTCAAGTCGCGCTGGGCGCGAAAGTGATCCAGGAGGCGCGCCAGCTGCTCTGGCCCGAGCTCGCCACTGACACACCCTGCCAATGCCCGCGATGGGAATTTCAGGCTCTCCTTCAGCAGTTCGTCCTTGCTCGCAAAGTGGAGGTAGAACGTCGAGCGTCCCACGTTGGCCTTGCGAGCGATCTCGCGAGCTGACACGAGCTCATAGCCGCGCGTGAGCACCAGTTCGACGAACGCCGACATCAGAGCCTGGCGAGTCCTCTGAGTGCGCCGATCAGGATTCCTCTTGTCCACGGATGATCGCCTGATGAGAAACGCCAAAATTGCAAGACAGGACGGTTGCCGCGTTCAGTATTGGACAGCCGGCTTATCACGTCCAGCAACTCTGGAGGGAATTACTGTAGAAACGCTCGCGAGTCGCTTAAGGGAATCTATGGTTGAAGAGATCTCAGGTGATCGCGAACGTCGGGGACTGGCGGGAGCATTCGGGCTCTGTGCCCTGGCGATGCCGACACTGCTGGCAACCCATCCCCGAGGCGGCGCAGGGAGCCTCGCGGCCGTGCTGAAGGATGAGGCACATGACGTCCTGACTGACGGCCTCGTGCATGGTGGCTTTATCGTCACCCTGGCCGCACTGGTCGTCTGCTTCGTGCTCCTGTCTCGCCGCCTCGGATCCGCGCGCCTGCCGGTGACTATCGGACTCACGGCCTTCTGCATCGGCGCGGGCCTCCTGATCGCGTCGATGATTCTCGACGGTTTCGTCACCCCCGCCCTCGCGGTGCGGTTCGCCGACACCGCCAGCGCGGAGAATCTTACGATGGCCCGTGCCCTCCTGATCTTCTCTGGAACAGTGATCCGCTTCCTCATGCCCATCGGTATGCTGTTTCAGTCCGCTGCGATGGTTGCCTGGTCTGTCATCATCGTGAAGCATCCGAGACTGGGGGGCAGCGTCGGCGCTTTTGGTTTGCTTGCCGGGCTTGCCCTGATCGTCGCGCTACCCGCAGTTCCCTCAGCGCTCATGCCGCATGTGCTGCTGGCGGGTATCGCGCTGCAGGCGATTTGGTATCTGGCGCTCGCCGCCCTGCTCTGCAGCCGAGCGTCCTGGTCTTCGGCCGAGGGCTCGAAACTATAGGCCGGGTCGTGGCCGGATCAGGCCCGCGACAAGGGTGAGCACGCCGATCAGGATCGGTTGATGCACGAGATAGATGGTCAGGCTCCAGCGTCCTGCCCGTGCGAGCCCCTTCCGAAGCGGCGCTGGAGCAGCGGCACGTAAACGGCTCAGCGGTGCGATCGGCTCAAAATCGTGAGCCTTCCAGAGAAGACCCGCCGCCAGACCGATCAGGACAACTCCAATCCAGGGGAACAGTGGCACGTAGTCGTCGGTGCGCGGCTTATGTGCGACGAAGCCGAGGACGTTGAACGGGGGCGGGTCCAGGGCTGCGCTCGCGAAAAGCAATCCTGCGACGATCGCCGCAACGCCCAGGGCCGCTATCCAAGGCGCAGACCTCACGCGAAACAGTATGAGCCGGCAAAGCAGGACGGCGACGGCGATGAAATGCAGAATGCCGAAGTAGATCCAGCGTTCGCCGGCGAACCCGCGGCTGGCGAGGCTAACCAGGGCTGCCGCCCCGGCAATTTGTGCCCAGCGCTTCCAGAAGTCCGACGCGGACGGCTTGAACACTGTGCTCAGCGCCCGTGAGAAACCGACCAGCGTCAAGAAGCTGATCACGATCAGATCACGCCACCCGATCCAGCCCAGCTCGGTCAGCATGTCATCCGGTGTCCAGGGCACCAGTCTGAGATACGCCAGGTCGTAACAGAGGTGATAGGAAACCATCATGGCAATGGCGAGACCACGCAACAGATCGACGCCCGCGAACCGATCGCCGGCACGTGGACTGCGTGGATCGCGGTGGGCGCGGTGGCGGGCCCTCACCCGCATGGATTTCCCCGGCGGTCTGAAACCCCGGTGCGTTTCAGGACATCGCGCTTGCCCGCGCATAAGTTGGTTCCACATCCGAAGGAAGTCGCGCCACTGAGTGAGAAAGCGTTCAAGGCGGCAGAATGAGGATCCGATCCGGCAGCGCTAATGGCAAGCCGCAAGGCGATCGCGGATAAGGGTAGAATCGGCGCAACTGGATTTGCACTGCGGCGGCCGGCATGAAAAAGCAGCACGAGCGCGTTCGAGGCATCAATCCTGCTGTAGAACCAAGCGGCGTCGGTTGTGTCGAGTGTCTGGCGAGCGGCGGATGGTGGCTGCACCTGCGGCGTTGCACCGAGTGCGGGCACGTAGGCTGTTGCGACAGTTCCCCCAGTCAACACGCGACCAAGCACTTTCATCTGAGCGGCCATCCGGTGATCGCGAGCTTTGAACCTGGCGAAGACTGGCTCTACGACTACGAGAAAGACGCCGCTATCGCGGGCACTGAGTTAGCGCCGCCGCGCTCTCACCCACTGGATCAACCCGTACCCGGACCAGAGGGTCGAGTTCCGCGTAACTGGCGTTCGTTGCTACATGAGGGCTAATGGGGTAGCTCGCGCTTCTGGCACACGAGCAGTATCTCATCGATGTCGTCCGTCGGGATCATTCCCGGGGAGAGATCCAGCCGCTTCTGAAACCGCAGTCCGAGCGGCATCAGCGCCCGGTTGTACCACCACATGGCCCGTTCACGATGATGCGTCAGCCACCACATTCCGAGGTTGACGAGAAGCGAGGAGCGCGGCTGCATTCCAAACATCGCGCTGCTTACAACCGCAAGCTGGTGCTGCGTCAGCTTTGCCATCAAGCATTGTGGTTCGTAACGCCGCTTATGACCGACCACGTCATCGAACGGAGTCCAACGAGCGGGGTGCAGCGGCACCGAGAGCAGCAGAGTGCCGCCTGGCTTCGCAACCCGCGATAGCTCCGAGAAGGCGCCATCATCATCATCGACGTGCTCGATGATATCCATTGCGCATACCAGATCGAATGCACCGTCCGCAAAAGGCAGCGATGTGATCTCGCCCAATACGGCGTGCGCGCTGCGCCGGCGAAGCTGCGCCACCGCCGGTGCGCTGATGTCCACAAATTGAGTGCCTTCGAGAGGCAGGCGCGGCCTCAGGCCGGGCGCAACTTCGAGTCGACGAGCGGATTCGGGCAGCAGCGAGCGTATCAGCGGCCACGTATTGAACTGCTCGGGCTCGACCAAGCGAGCGCGGGACCAGAGTAAGTCGTAGAAGCGGCGATTCGCCTCGCGCAAGTCCCGAGCACTTTGCGCCCCTTGAGCCCGTGGCTGCATCGTCCGTGACTGTAGCACCCCGCGCCTCGGGATCGCCGCCGCTGCGCTACGAACCGGCTAAAGCAGCCAGGAGTTTCGCACCGTCCGGGCTTCCCAGCCCGGTACAGGCGTCCCAACCCGGCGCAGCGCTGTAGCCGATCTCGGCAGTTCCCACCTTGTTATTGCCGACGGTCACGTCCCGAAACGCGGCGGCATTGGCGTATAAGAGCGGATTGATGAGCCCCACGCGGCGCTTAAGCTTCTGATTGATCAGTGCGATGAGCCCGGCCCATAGGGGTGCGACGGCACTCGTCCCACCGATCGGAAACTCCTGCCCGTCGACGCGCACCAGGTATCCCGAGGCAGGATCGCCATTGCCACTCACGTCGGGGACGCCCCGCCCCTTCGCGCCGGTTGAGATGTCCGTCGGGAGATTTATGGCGGCCTGGTAGGCTGGCACCGGAAAGAAGTCGCTAATGCCGCCGCCACTCGCGCCGAAGGAGTCATCCTCGGTATCCGCGCTTTGCTGATTCCACACCGACTCCGCGGCGATCTTGTTGCTGGATACCGCAATGTGTGTGGCGCCACAAGCCAGCGCGTAGGGACTGGATGCGGGAAAGTCCGCGTGTGTGCGGTTGTCCCATTCCTTGGGTCCCTCATCCGCGGCTCCGTCATCACCGGAAGCGACCGTCACTGTGATTCCCAAGGCGGCAGCGGACTGCAGTGTCTGGTCAAACTCCGTTTGGAAACTCTCACTGGCCGAGCCCTCTGGTCCGCCCCAACTGATAGAGATCACGCACGGACTGTTGACGCTGTCGTGCACCGCTTCGCTAATGGCATCCAGAAAATCCCGATCCGAGCTGCCGGCGGCAAAATAGACGACAATTTTCGCGCCCGGCGCGATGGACGCCGCGACTTCGATGTCGAGCATCACCTCGCCGTCGGCGCTCTGCGCCGTGGTAGGCGCATTGCTGCCGTCATCGACGGATACCGAGGTTACGCTGGGCATTGCAATCCCGACCTGCTTGAAATAAGCCGCCAGGTCGCTGGGGCGATAACCCCCGCCGAGCTCGATGATGCCGATCACTTCACCCGTGCCGTCAACGTCCGTCGGAAAGTTGTAGAGCTGCGCGACCGCCGGTGGCGGGTAGCCCTTGAACTGCGTGCCCGCGGCCGGTTTCAACCGGCGGAAGTGCGGCTTGGCAAAAGGTCGGTTGTCCAGGCCAAAGACCCCCGAGACTATCCCCGCTAACTGCGAAGGGATCTGCACGGCGCCGACGCGCCCGCGATATTTCGCACCTGCATGCTCGCATTGATCGAGAGTGACGTTGAAGGCCTTGCTGAACTGGGCGACGGTTCCTCCAAGCTTCACGCTGCGCCGGCCCGCGCTGGCCTCAACAACGGTCAGGCCACTCTGACGCGCAAAGGCCTCGACCTGAGCGACGTCCGCCGGATCGGCGCCATGAGCGGCCTCCAGCTGTGCTTGAGTGAGATGGTTCCGCCGGATCGGCATTTTCTGCGCTTCCATGGCTTGCGCCGGCAGCGGTTTCTTTCGGCGAATGCGAACGGTGACTTCCAGACGTTCGTCCGGTTTTGCCGGTCCAAGGCGCCGGGCGCCCCGCAGTGGTTGCCGCTCACTCCCGGGGATCGAAACAAAACGACTGTCAGCCACGGTGAATCCTCCATCCGACACCCTGCCGGCCGCGCTCGACACACACATCCTGCGCGATGGCCTCACTTGGATTATCGGGCATCGCAAGCGCACTTTCTCTGGTCCTTGTCGGTGCCCGGTGCGTCGCTCGCGCGTCGCCCCGTTCTTGCGACCGCAACAGAGCCTGTCGCCGGCGCGAAATTCTCTCGGCCGCACAGCCCTCCTGCTGGTGCCGTACCCTCCCCATCGACTCAGCCCAGCACAAGGTCGCGCTCGCTCTAATCGGCGGCGGGCGGCCGGGGTATCTGAATCCCGCCAGTGCGGTGTTTCCAGCTCTGCTCGGTCAGTGAGGTCGGAACCGCTGCCAGGCGAGGCAGCACCGCACGAGGTGAGTAACACGACCAGCGCGGCGACGGCGGACGATGGGTACTAGAGAGTCTTCGAGTTGCGGACAAGCCAGGAGTGAACTGTCCGGCAGCGATCTGCAGGGCGCATCTCCCGCGTCACCCTGATGGGCTCCCTCAGCGACCGATGTGCATCAGGGTGGCCGCCACGTCGCGCGCGATGTCATCTTGGGCAACATCCAGATTGTGCAGGGGTTGTTCGCGCACCTGCGACCAGAGAACGACGCCTGAGTCGGTACGCACCAGGCGGGCCACAACCCTGATGATGTCCCCAGAGCGGCGCACGCTGCCATCGACCACGTAGGCTACGCCCAGTGCCCGGCCGGCCTGCTCCGTGCTCACCTGCTTGCCGATCAGGTAGTAGGAGGACCTGAAGCCGGCTGTATGCAGTGCCGGGTTGCGTCCGAGCCGGTCAGCCACTCCTACGGTCATGTCGTCCGCCAGTTGGTCCTGATCCATGCTGGGCGTCAGATCGACAAACGGGGCGACACCCACGCTCAGCTGTGAAGGGTGCCTCGGGGCACCCAAAGAATCAAAAGCTCGCAGGAAAATCAGACTCCCGATGAGAGCGCTCGCGGCGACCACAACTCCTATCGTCGCGGCTAGACGACGAGACCGGAGCGGCTCCTCGGGTGGACGCGACGCCCCAGCCTCCAGCGGGCTTGATGCATCCGACAGCCGCGTCGACTCGTCTGAGGACTCCCTGACAGCAGCGACCATCCGATAGCCGAGCCTCGGCACGGTGGCGATATAGCGTGGTTGCCTTGGGTCGTCACCGAGGAGGCGCCGAAGTGTCGCTACCGCTTGGTATACCGAGTCAGGTGTAACCACGACACCGGACCAAACCTCCTCGAGCAGCTCGTCTATGCTGACTGTCTCGCCTGGGCGTTGCGCCAGCACGAGCAGCAGCTTGAGCGTCCGCGCCTCCACCCGCACCGTTTCGCCGTTTCGGGAGATCCGGCCCGCGACCGGGTCAATGTGCCAATCGCCGATGTGCAAGTCGGTCGTCGCAAGTGCCGTTGTGAAAACATTTTCCCTCAACTCAGCGCCGCCCGGAAGCGATTTCAGAACTATTCATAACTCTTGAGTGAGTCCCCCAGGACGCGGAGCCCTCGTGACGTCAAGCTCCAGCGATCGCCCCGCGAGCTACCAACCCTTCTGAGGCAGATTCATGAAGTCATTGCTTAGTCCGTTCACCACTACTCTGTTAATCCTTGCCGCGACCCCCGGGGACGCCGAGATGATGCAAGGGTTCGACGACGTGCCCGCAGGCGCCTACACGGTAGACACCAAGGAAACTCTCGTCAGGTATGAGGTCCTGCACTTCGGTTCCAGTGATTATTGGGGGACGTTCCCGGGCGCCACCGGCACGATGAAGCTGGACCCGAGAAACCTCGGCGCCACCCAGCTGGAAATAAAGGTACCGGTGGCGACCGTCGAGACCACCAACCGCGAGCTCGATGGGGAGCTCTTTTCCGACGAATTCTTCGATGGTGAGACCTATCCGTACCTGAGCTTCCTCGCTACTGCCGTCAAGCGCACCGGTCCGCGAACCATGGCGATCTCCGGCAAGCTATCGATGCACAACGTCACCATGCCCGTTGTGCTCGATGCAACCTTCATAGGAGGTGGACCGAGTCCCTTCGATTCCAAGGAGATCATCATAGGATTTCGTGCCACGGCCTCAGTCAAGCGGTCCGCCTTCGGCCTCGGTAAATACGTTCCCATAGTGAGTGACGCAACCAACATCGTGATCAGCGTCGCGTTCAAGAAGACCTGAGGCGAGCTACAGGTAGGGCGATAGCAGCCACGCCAGGCTGTTACGGCTGCGGCGCGCCCACGACTGACCCCGCGCCTGCTCCAGGGTATACGGCGTGGACTTCTGCCGGGCGACACTCACGTACTCGACCAGCGGGCGGCAGGTGTCGGCGCAGAAGATCTCGACCGCAATCTCGAAGTTCAGTCGCAGGCTGCGGGGATCAAGGTTTGCCGACCCGATCTGCGCGTAGGCGCCATCCACCACCAGCAGCTTGGTATGAGAGAACGGGCTGGGTTGCAGAAATATCCGCACGCCCCTCTCGAGCAGGGGCGTCAGCCAGCGTCTCGAAGCCCAGTCGACATAGCGTAGGTTGCTGCGCTCGGGGATCACGAGGCACACGTCGACTCCGCGCAGCGCCGCTGCCTGCAGCGCCGAAGTGAGCTCCGGTTGCGGTATGAAGTACGGCGTCATGATGAGTATCTGCTGCCGTGCGACCGACAGAGCCCCGACGATGACGTACAGCAGCTTGTCGTTGTCCTCGTCCGGCCCGTCGGTGATGACGCGGCACACGGCGCCTCCAGCCTCTGCGGTCCGAGGCACGGCGGGAAGCGCCTCGCGCGCCGCAAACTGCCAGTCAATGGCGTAGGCTCGCGCCAGCTGCGCGATGATCGGACCACGCACCTCGAAATGCAGATCGGCCATGCGCCGATGCGCCGCATGCCCGACCTCACGACCACCGATGTTCATGCCGCCGAGAAACGCCACCCGGCCGTCAGCGATCAGCAGCTTGCGGTGATTGCGCAGGTTGACCGCGAACCGCGGAGTGGGCAGCAACCGCGGCGCGAGGAAACGCTCGGCACGCACTCCGGCACGACGCAGCACCGGCACCGCGTGCGGCCAGCTGTACCACTCACCCACACCATCGACCAGCACCCGCACCTGCACGCCACGCGCAGCGGCAGCCGCGAGTGCGTCGATGAACTGGCGGCCCACCGGATCGGTCTCGAATATGTACGTGGCGAGCCAGACGAATTCGCGTGCGGCGGCGATCGCGCTCAGCATGCGGGGAAACGCGTTCTCGCCGTTCTCCAGTGGCTCGATCGCATTGCCTTCGATGCGAGACCACTGCGTTACCGCATCGCCGATGCAGGTGAGCTGGGCGGCAAACTCGTTCCCGTCGGGAGGACGGGGCGCGTCGCGAACGGCTGGCAGGCCGCCGCGCAATTGTTTGGCGCGCGCGCGGACGCGATTGATGCCGAACACTGCATATAGCAGCGGTCCAGCCAGCGGAAACAGCCAACACACCATGATCCAGCCGAAGGCACTGTGCGGATCGGGCTTGGTCAGCAGTGCGTGGCCGGCAGCGACCGAAGCACAGCCAGCGTGCACTATCAGCAGCAATATGCCGGCTACCGCCGGCTGGGGCAGGATCATGGTGCAATCATACGGGCGCCGCCCTCGCCGGGCATGCAGGCGTGTCGGCGACGCCGCTCCGCGCGCCGCTGTGGCCAGCGGCGCAGAGCTTCTCTGCAACTCCGCCTGCGGGATAGGCTATTCTTGGCCGCGCATCCGGTCCTATCCTTACGAACCTGGCTCTCTGAGGCGTCGTGATCCCGCCAGACCTACGAATCGCGGTACTGATACTCGGCGCCGCCCTGTGCTTCGCCGCGATCCTGTCCGGGATGATTTTGCGCGCCGCAGTTCGTACCGGGCGCTGGGCAGTTACCCGGGCGGCAGTCGCTGTGGGCGGAATTGCCTTGATGCTCTGGGCTCTGGTGTCCTTCCTCCCTGCGCATACGCAGCCGGCCGCCGCGGGCACAGTTGCGCGCGCACCTCCGGTCACTGTGTCCGCGCGTGACCTGGTGGGAACCGCGGCCACGGCTCTCGAGGCTTGTCCCGTCGCGACCGCGCCCCCGGTGCCGGACAGCAAACGAGCGTCACTCAATGAGATGAAAGCGGCCCACGCGGCATTTGAGGCGTATGACGCCGCCACGAACGCATACACGCAGTGCGTCGATGCAACGATCGCTCGCACGACGAAGCAGTATGCCGGCGTCGCTTCGGAACCGGATCTCCAGGCACTCAGCCTCTTCGGTGCCAGGGCGCACAATGCAGCGATCGATCAGGAAAAAACGGTCGTCGATCAATTCAACGTTCAACTCCGCGCTTATACAGCGAAGCACCCCAAGTAGCCTCCGAAGGCTCGGGCGTTGCAAGGTGGCCGTTGAGCTACCGGGTCGCAAGCTGCCTGGTACGCACTTGAGTCACAGCGGCCGCACTCGCCCCGCAACGCCCGGGGCGCAATCCAGGTGCGCACGGTCCCAACGGGCCGCATCCGCAGCAGCCTCGTAGGTCGTCGTGAGGAACTCGAGAACGAGAGCCTCTGGATCCGCCGCCGTGCGAACCGTGTCGTAAGGCAGGATGAACTCTGCGAGTTTCTCGTCGAAATATGCGCCGGAGGTGGCGGCGCGATCGCGAAAGCCGGTCGGTTCGGGATATGCGTACGAATAGAACGCGGCGGTAGGAAAAGCGTCGTTGCCAGGCCAGAACCCGGCGCTGCTTACCTCGTGCGAATACGCCTCTCGCGTGACGGCATCCGGCAATCCGGGCACTCCGCCGGGATGTAGCGGTGCGCCTCGTCCAGAGAAACGCGTCACGGCGAGATCGAAGCTGCCCCAGAAGAAGTGCACCGGGCTTACCTTGCCGAGAAATCCGGTGCGAAATTGCCTGAAGAGCCGATCGGCCTGGATCAGGACCCGCCAGAATCGGTGTGCAGCTGCGCCATCGTAGGTACGATGGCGATCGTCCGTGGAGAAAGGGATCGGATCTGGCAGCTCATTCGGCATCTCGTGAATCGAGACCGCGATGCCGAGGTCGCGCAGTTGTGACGTGAGCTGCCGGTAAAACTCCGCTACCGACTGCTGAGTCAGCGACACGGAGCGCTCCGCGCCGAGACTCGTGCCCACTCGAAGCCGATGCGCGATGAAGTCGAATTCCAGCTCGAAGATTTCCCGGCCTGCCGGAATCGACAGAGTGCCCAGTCCGCGGCTGGTCACGTACAGTGGCACCTGCCAGCCGTGATTGACCCAGGGCGTAAGAGCCAGCCGTATCTTCCCCACGATCTGGGTCCACAGCTGCAGGGTGACAGCGGTTTCCCGCCAGTTCTGCCAGGTCAGCTCAGGCCAGAGTGCTTTGCCGGCATTCATGCGCGCCTCGTCGGGGCTTCGGTTCCGCTGAGAATCTTAACAGCCGCCCGCTGGCGCGCTATTGTGATGAGACGCGGGATCAACATCGCGACTCGCCGCAACTGATATCGCCCGTGGTCAGCCCTGCATGTCGGGCTGCCACGCAAGGGGGAGCATGATGAACATACTGTTGTGGGTCCTGCAGATCCTCGCCGCACTGCTGTATGGCTCCTCGGGGGTCATGAAGGTCTTCATGTTCGAGAAAATAAGCCAGGATGTCCGCTCCTTCGGTGCGTTGCCGCGCGGAGCCTGGCTGGCGCTCGGCATCCTGGAACTGGTATGCACAATCGGGCTCATCGTTCCCGCTGCCTTGCATTGGCAGACGCAGCTAACCGCTCTGGCGGCCACACTGCTGGCGATCGAGAGCCTCGTGTTCGTCTGGGTGCATGTCCGGTACCACGAGGCGACACCGATGATTCTGAGCGCCGTGCTCGGCGTTCTCATGGCGTTCACCGCGTATGGGCGCCTGGTTCTCAGCCCGATCCTCTGACGTACTCACAAAGGCGGGAGCAAGAGTGAAGCCGTCTTGTCGGTGATCCTCACGTAAGTGGCCAGCGAAGGGTCGAGCCCCACGGCCGTCTTGATGTCATCGATAGCCTGATGCGAGTCGCCCAGGCCGCCGAAGGCCGCGGCCGCGCCGCGCAGGTAATATGCCCGCGCCAGCTTTGGATCGAGTCGGATGGCTTCGGCCTCATCCTTGACGGCACTGTCGTAGTCCTTTTGACGCAGCGACACGTAGCCCCGTTCGCTCCACAAAGCGGCCGTCTTCGGCTCCACGCCGATAGCCTTCGAGTAGTCCTCGCGTGCGTCGATGAAGTTGCCGCGAGCCTGATAGATCCGGGCGCGCTGGCGCAGCGCGATGACCAGGTTGGAGTTGAGCCCTATGGCGGCGTCAAAGTCCCGCAGGGCTGCATCGTTGTCGGATTGCGCCGAGTAGAAGACCCCGCGGTTGTAATAGACATAGGCGTTGCGGGGGGCCAATTTTACGGCCTCATTGTAATCCTCGAGGGCATGCTGCTTGTCGCCCGCGGCGAAATATCCCGCGGCCCGGCTGGCAAACAGGAAAAAGCGGGCGTTGCCTTCATAAATATTGTGGTCCAGCGATTCCGTGCAGGCCTGAATAACCCTGGCCGGCGCCGCGTCCCCTTTCTTATTGACGCACGCCTCGACCACGAGGCGCTTCTCGCGACTGAGCTGGATGTCGCACAGCATCGCCTGGGTATAGTCAATTACTCCGGACCCGACCATGCCCATGCATCGGCTGAATTCATCGTCCGGAAGCTCCGGCAATGACTGGTTGCCACGCGGCGCCGTGACCGTGACCTGCTGCTTCGTCTGATCGGGGGCCGGCGCTGCCTGGTCCTTGGTGCTTTCTGCGGATGGGCCGGCCGCTGCCGGACCGCCCTGAGTCGGGGTCTGGACTTGAGCCGTCACCGCCGCAGCCGCGCACAGCCACGCGAAAAGTTGCCACCAGACTAGACGTCGCATGGACTCATATCCCAAGCTTCACCGGGGCAGCCCGCATGGTCCACCTGAATCTATCATCGTGCGCGCGGAACTCAAGACATCGTGCCGTGCTCAGGCGGCTCGCCTGATTGGCGCTTGCCAGCAGCCGCGGTAGGCTCTCGAAACTGCTCAAGCGGAGAGACATCAGTGGCAATTAAACGTCCATCCAAGTCCCCAGGAACTCCTGTACGCAGGGCCGTGACTTCACCGGGCTTGCGGCACGTCGACATCAGGGCGGCGAACCAGATGGTCGCGGGGGAGCTCTACCTCGGCTGGCTATGTAAGAACAAAGCCTGCGGACGTGTGATTGCCATCGCGCTCACGCCAGGAGCAAGCAAGCCGGGCGCGACGGAATCCGACGACCAGCTCGCCGCGCTCAAGTGCCCGCACTGCGCAGACGAGAACCTGTACCGCTGGAGTACCCGGGGTGAGCACCCGTACACGGGCAGCGGCAGCGCCTAACAGGCGGTTACGGCAGTTACACTCCGAACTACCTGGCCGCGAGTGCGGCATCCCGAGCTTGTGGAGCCTCGACACTCCGATGAGAGTAGTGACCTACAATGTAAACGGCATCGGTGCGCGCCTCCCCAGTCTCACGCGCTTTCTTGCCGAGCATTCGCCCGACGTGGTGTGCCTGCAGGAGCTCAAGGCTCCGCACGAGAATTTTCCCGAAGCAGAGATCCGCGATGCCGGCTACGGCGTCGTCTGGCACGGACAAAAGAGCTGGAATGGTGTGGCTATCCTCGCCCGTGGCACCGAGCCGAAAGAGATTCGGCGCACACTCCCCGGCGACCCGCAGGATCTTCACAGCCGTTACATCGAAGCCACGGTGCACGATATAACCATCGGCTGCCTGTACTTGCCGAACGGCAATCCGGCGCCAGGTCCGAAGTTCGACTACAAGCTGAAGTGGCTAGATCGCTTGATCGAGCACGCTGCTGAGCTTGTCAAGCGCGACTCGGCGGTGATACTCGCCGGCGATTACAACGTCATCCCGACCGAGCGCGACGTCTACAAGCCCGAGCGCTGGGTCGACGACGCCCTCTTTCGGACTGAAGTGCGCGAGGAGTTCGGTCGGCTCATGAGCCAGGGTTGGACCGACGCGATTCGCAAACGCTATCCCAACGAGACCATCTACACCTTCTGGGATTTCTTTCGCAATGCGTATCAGCGCGACGCCGGACTGCGCATCGACCACCTGCTGTTGAACCCGGCGGTCGCCGATCGCCTGACCGATGCGGGTGTCTATCGCAACGTGCGCGGCTGGGAGAGGCCGAGCGACCACGCCCCGGTGTGGGTGGACGTACGGGACTGAAGTCCGGCCCGCCAACTGCCCTATGGGATGAGCAGCACCTTGCCGTGCACGTGACCGGCCTCCGCCAGTTGCTGCGCAGCGGCCGCCTCGCTCAACCTGAACTTCCTGGCGACCGGAATGGCGAGCTTGCCACTCCTGACCGCCTCCGCCATACGGGCAAGTCGCTTCGCATTGGGCTGGACCATGAACGCCTCGATACGAATGTCCTTGCCTTCTGCGGCCTTCGGCTTTCCGAGCACCGAGCCGAGCACACCACCGCGCTTCAACTTCGGAAGCAGCTTGCCGATGACTTCACCGTTGACGGTGTCTGCGATCGCGTCAAGCTCCGGAAGCTCGCCGATCTCGCCATCCGAATCGAGTGCGACGATCTGCGCGGCCCTCAGTATTCGGGCTTGCTCTCTTTGCCCCGCACGCACTCCAACGATGACCCGTGCCCCGAGCTCGAGCGCCACGTATACCGCCGTCCGTCCGACGCCGCCTAGCGCGCCGGTCACCAGCACGGTGTCCCCGCGCTGCGGTCCAATACGATCCATCAGCTCGGCTCCGGTAGAAACGACCAGAGGCAGTGCGCCGGCCTGCTCGATGTCGAGCCCCTCGGGTACCGGTGCGAGCGCTGCGACCGGCACGACCACGAACTCAGCGTACGCACGGTCGCCGAGCGCCAGCACCTTTTGGCCGGGCTTGAAATCGGAAGCTCCGCGGCTCGCCGCGCTGATCTCACCTGCAATGTCGCGGCCGGGCACCACCGGAAACTGCAGGTTCACGCTATCTTTCCGATCCCCGCGCCGAATCTTCCAATCGATGGGATTGACGCTCGTGGCCGCGAGCTTGACCAGCACCTCGTTCGGTCCCGGCACGGGCGTCGGCACCTCCTCGTAGTGCAGTTGAGCGACGCCCCCGTATCCGTGCATCTGAATGGCTTTCATCGCGTGACCTCCTCGGATCGAATCCCATCCTGAAGATCCCGTATAGCGCAGTTCGTGACCCATTGATGTAGTCGGCAGCCGCGCCGCGATGAGCGCTGGGCAGCTGCGCAAGACCTGTGGTTTCGGGGGCACCTGGGGCGGCCACGACTCCGACCAGATCTTCAAACAATCAACCTTGAGCACCCGCGCTCGTGACTAGACCGCCGCCCGTCCACGAATAGACGTCCATGATCTTTCCCATCAACTCCACACGCGGCCCCTTCACGGCCCCGAGACGGGCTGCAACCCGATGTGATCGGAGATTCTCTTGCTGGACGATCGAGACGATCCGCGGGGTCGCCAGGACCTCCCAGGCGTATGCCAGTACGGATCGGGCGGCCTCGCTGGCGTATCCAAGGCCCCAATACTCGCGGCCGAAGGTCCAGCCGAGCTCCCGCTCAAAGCACACGCTCGCATCGTGGGGTACCTCGGCTCGTGACCACCAGCAACGTGGCACGGTGTGCGACCCAGCATCGATTTCGATTGCCAGATCGCTGAGACCGCACCGTCCCACGAGCACACCGTCCGACTTTCGCTCCACCGCGAGCTGGCCCAAGCCGCTCTCGTAACTCAGAACTATCGCGTTGAGCCAGGCGAGCGATTCATCCAGCGTCCGCGGCCGCCCGTGACCAATATACTGAGCAACCTCCGGATCCGCCTGGATGTGCGCGAAGAAATCGAAGTCGGCGGACCGCATTCGCCGCAACACCAGGCGATCTGTTTCCAGAACGTCCGTGGCACGCCGTAACGTCATGGCGTCATCTTTTTTATTTGGAATCTGGTGCCTGGGGCAACCCTATCATCAAAAGCACTCCGTTGTGATCCTGGGGTAAGCTTCCCGAGGGCCGTCACAAGCAGTAGGACCGGTGGCCATGAAGGGTCGAACGATCCTGCGTATTTTTGCTCTGACGGTCTGCGCGGCGCTGCTGTTATGGCGGTACTTCGAGCCTCGCAGTCACACAGGCGGGGCTCGCATCGCCCGGGCAGTGCCGGCGGCGGCGCTATCCTCCGCCCCGCAGAGAACAGCACCGCCGCGCCATTGGCAGCTCGGCACACTGAACCTCACCTCGTGCGAGCTGCCGCATCTTCTGAGCGGCGCGACGACGGCCGCGTGGTGCGCGGACTTCGAGGTCGCCGAGAACCCCTCCCGGCCCGAGGGGCGCCACATCGGCCTGCATCTGGCGGTGATCCGCAGCGACGCGGGCAAGCCCGCCGCCGACATGGTGGTTATGCTGGCCGGCGGCCCCGGCGAGGCAGCCACCCAGGCCTTCGCGGACACCGGCGTATACGCAGGCGTGCTCAAGCACCACAACGTGTTGCTCCTCGACCAGCGCGGCACGGGCAGCTCGAACCCGCTGAGCTGCAAGAAAACCCCGCAGGGCCAGCAAGCGCCAGCGACCGGGGCCGAGGTACCGAGCCCGGAGGAGATGCGCGACAGGGTTGTCGGCTGTCTTGCAGAGGTGCAGAGGACCGCCGATCCGCGCTACTACACCACGACCATCGCAGTCGAAGATCTCGAGAAGGTGCGCCGGGCGCTCGGCGCGCCCCTCTTCGACCTGATCGGCGTCTCCTACGGCACTCGCGTGGCGCAGCAATTTCTCATGCGCCATCCGGACTCGGTGCGCACCGCGGTGCTCGATTCGCCGGCACCCAATCAGCTGATTCTGGGCGCGGGGTTCGCCGCCAGCCTGGAAGCGGCACTGCAGCGCGACTTCGCCGACTGCACCGCCGCGCCAGCCTGCAAGAAGGCATTCGACGATCCAATGCGAACTCTGTACAGGCTCCGCGACGCACTGCGTGCAAATCCACGCGAGGTGACGTTCCGTGATCCGCGTACATTCGAATCCGTCTCGCGCCCGGTGACGGCGGGTTTGCTGGTAGGAGTCGTCCGCCTCTTTGCCTATGAGCCCGAGACTGCCGCCCTGCTCCCTCTGTCGATCGACGCCGCCGATCATGGCGACTTTACCCCGCTGCTCGGCCAGCAGCGACTCCTGGACGCCGATCTCGCCGGCGATATCACCGGCGGCATGGGCATGAGCGTCATCTGCAGCGAGGATGCTGACGAGCTGCGCGAGCCGCCGCAGGACGCCGATACGATTCTGGGCAATCTGCTCGTCGCCGAGATCAAAGCACACTGCGGGCTCTGGCCGCACGGGGCGATGCCCGCCGACTTCCATGCGCCGCTGCGCAGCGCCAAACCCATTCTGATCCTCTCCGGGTCGCGCGACCCCGTCACACCGCCGAAGTACGGCGAGCAGATCATGCAGGGGCTGAGCAATGCGCGGCATCTGGTGCTCAACGGCCAGGGTCATGCGGCTCTCGGGCGCGGCTGCATGCCGAAGCTCATCGAGCAGTTCATGGACCGTCCTGACCCCAAGGGCCTCGACGCCGGATGTCTGGACCGCCTCGGCCCGACACCGGCATTCGTCGACTTCAATGGAGCCGCGCCATGATCCAGGTGGAGAACCTGCACAAGTCCTTCGGCAAGATCCGCGCGGTCGAGGGCGTCAGCTTCACCGCGCGGGATGGTGAGATCACGGGTCTCCTCGGCCCGAACGGCGCCGGGAAGACGACGACCTTGCGCATGCTGTATACCCTGATGCGCCCCGACGCCGGCCGGGTGCTGGTCGACGGCATCGACTCGGCTGCCGATCCGCTCGCGGTTCGCAAACGGCTCGGCGTGCTGCCCGATGCGCGTGGGCTGTACAAGCACCTCAGCGCGCGCGAGAACATCGACTACTTCGCCCAGCTGCAGGGCGTGCCGGCCGATGCGGCCGCGCAGCGCCGCGAGGCGCTGATCGAGGTGCTCGAGATGCGCGACTTTGCCGATCGCCACGCCGAGGGCTACTCGCAGGGACAGCGCGTGAAGACGGCGATCGCCCGGGCCCTGATACACGACCCGAAAAACGTGCTGCTCGATGAGCCGACCAACGGCCTCGATGTCATGGCCACGCGGCGCATGCGCCAGTTCATGCGCGACTTGCGCGCCGAGGGGCGCTGCGTGCTGTTCTCGAGCCACATCATGCAGGAGGTCGCGCAGCTCTGCGACCGAATCGTCGTCATCGCAAGGGGCCGCGTCGTGGCCGATGAGTCCCCGGAGGCGCTGCGCCTGCAGACCGGCGAGTCCAATCTCGAGGAAGCATTCGTGAAGATCATCGGCAGCGGCGAGGGGCTCGCGGCATGAACGCCTCGCTGGTGGTTCTTCTCAAGGAGGTGCGCGAGAACCTGCGCGACAAGCGTACCCTGGTCAATGCCCTGGTCACCGGTCCGCTGCTCGCCCCTCTGATGTTCATCATGATTACGAACGTCGTGATTTCCCGCCAGCTCAACCAGGCGGAAGCTCCTCTCGAGTTGCCGGTGATCGGCGCGAGTAACGCTCCGAATCTCCTCGAAGCCCTGCGCCAGCAAGGCTTCGACCCGCAGCCATCGGTCGCGGATCCGATTGCGGCCGTGCGCAACCGGGATGCGCCCGCGGTGCTGCGCATTCCGGGCGACTTCGGCAAGTCCTGGATCAAGGGCGACCCGGCGCAGGTCGAGGTGTACTACGACTCCTCACGACGCGACATGCAGCAGCCCGTGAACCGCCTGAGGAACATGCTCGAGCGCTACTCGCGCCTCAACGGCGCGATGCGCCTGGTCGCGCGCGGGCTCTCGCCCGCGTTGGCCAACCCGGTCCTGGTCGATGAACGCGACCAGTCAACGCCGCGCTCGCGGGCCGGCGCGCTGTTTTCGATCCTGCCTTACTTCTTCGTGCTGACCGTGTTCATAGGCGGCATGTACCTCGCCATCGACCTCACGGCCGGGGAGCGCGAACGGCAATCGCTGGAGCCGCTGTTCGCGAATCCCGTGCCGCGCTGGCGCATTCTGCTCGGCAAGATCGGAGCGATCTGCCTGTTCTCGGTGAGCAGCCTGCTGATCTGCGTCACGGCATTCACGGTGGCGGGTCACCTCATTCCCACCCAAAAGCTCGGCATGGACCTTGGCCTGGGGCCCGCCTTCGCCCTCGAGGTGGTCGTGCTCATGCTGCCGCTGGTGCTGCTCGTAGCGGCGTTACAGACGCTCGTGGCCGCATTCTCCAAGAGCTACCGGGAAGCGCAGACGTATCTCGGCATCCTCATGATCGTGCCGGTGCTCCCCTCGGTCCTGCTCAGCCTGATGCCTGTGAAGACGATGCCGTGGATGTATGCCGTGCCGCTGCTCAGCCAGCAGGTCGGTATTACCGAGCTGCTGATGGGCGGCTCGATGACGGCGGCCGAGGTCGCGACGTGCCTGCTATGCGGTTTCCTGATCGCTGCACTTACCCTCGCCGTCACCGCGCGCGTCTACGGCTCAGAGCGTCTGGCAATCTCCGTCTAACAGTTCGCCTCCCAATGCGACTACGGCGAGGATCCGTGCCGACCATCGCAACCGCCATCGCACAGCTGCGGCGCGCCCTGGCGCTGATCGCTCTGCTCGCCCTGCCCATGGCCCCGGTCGACACGGCGGCTGCGCATGACACGGCCTACTGGCGAGCGCTGCGGGCCGATCACTTCAGGCTGTCACCTGATGAGGCCGTAGCACCTCTGGCGCTGGAAGCCGCAGCGCTCCTCGGTTCGACGGACCCCGAGCTGCGCGACCGGATCGCGTATGAGGCGACGGTCGCCTGGGTCTACCAGGAGTCGCGCCTCAACGCGGCCGAGCTCGAGCAGCTGCGTACGACGCTTGTGGGTAACGCGCGGCGCGGCCTTGGCGAGCCGGAGAGCGATGGACTCTTCCTGCGCTCATTCTCGACCCTCGCGCTGTCGGTGCTCGCGGCTACAGACCTGAAGCGCCCATTCCTCAATCAACCGCAGTTCGATGAGCTACTAGACGTGGCGATCGCCGAGCTCGCCGGCGAACGCGACCTGCGCGGCTATATACCGGGCAAGGGCTGGGGTCATGCCACCGCGCACACTGCGGATCTGCTCAAGTTCCTTGCTCGCAGCCACTGGCTGCGAGCGGAGCAGCAGACTCGCATAGTCGAGGCGGTCGCTGCGCGGCTGCGCACGGCGGGCATCGTGTTCGTCTGGGGTGAGGATGCACGGCTCGCGGCGGCACTCGCATCGCTCGCCCGACGAGTGGACGCCGATCCCGGTCCTTTCAATGCATGGTTCAAGCGGCTCAGTGAGGAGCAGAAGACCGCCTGGGCTGAGCCGTTCGACCCCTCACGCTACGTCGCGGTGCGCGCCCAGCTCAACGCCCTGAGCGCACTGGGCGCAGATCTAACTACCGATAGCGGCGCGGAGGCCGCGGTCCTGACTGGACTGCGGACTCTGCGGGAGAGTGCGCAATGACACGCGACCTAGCGGCTGATGAAAACAGCGCCTTGAGTGAAGTTCAACAGGCACCCCGCCCACCAGGACTCGCTGTCAACCGCCAGGGACTGGGGCTGAGCAGATCGTTGCCGGATCGCCGCGCGTAAAGTCCGAGATCCAGTTGGTTTCCCAAGTGCGGTTGTCGTATGAGAACGCCTGCTCCCAGCGCGCGTGGTTGTGGTCGGCGACCGTCCAGGTGACACGGACTTTTATCGGCCGACCGTTGTCCACATCCTCCGCATAGAACTCCCCGCGGCCTGCGGCGAAGCCACCCACGAGGGGCGGATCCACCTGCCCGGTCTTGCCGTTCAGCCAGTAGATCGACCACTGCCGCGTCTGCGGACTGAACGTATAGAAAAACAGCCCTGCAGGCTCCTTGCTGGGAAACCGACTCTCCTCCACGATCGCTCTGCCATCGAGATAGGAGACCGCGCAGTGGCGGTTGGCGGGCGGTTCGAGCCACTCGGAGCTGCCGACATCGCGTGACTTCAGTCGCCGCTGTTGGGTCGTCCAGGCGCCCACCAGGTAGTCGAAGTCATGGGAGCCACCGGTGCGCGCGCTGGTGAAGCCCGGCGGCAGGCCAAGCTGCGAGTCTGCAGCGCCGCTGTACGGGACATTCGACAGCGCGAGGACACCACACAGAGCGACTTGCCATTGATAGCCGAGATGTCGCATGCGTTGCCCCTGGCGGCTTGGCTTCTAGCGTGGCACCGCGATGCAGCAGGCAGTGTGCGCGATCGTCTCGATGAGGCTCGCCGTCAGCACTGCACAGAAAACCACGGTGAGCAGGGAATTCACCGCGCGGGACGGCCTCGAGGGCCCCTCCTCGGTAAGCCGGTCGAGGCGATCGCTAAGGAACGAGGCAGCCGAGGCCCGCAGCACGAACTCTCCCTGCGGATTGGCGAGCTTGGCGAGCGCCGAGACCAGCTGCTCGCCGCGAGCGCTGCGAATCACGGGCTCATCGCAGGACAGCTCGCGATACAACGCGAGGCGCGAGCGTGTGAGCCAGACGAGCGGATGAAACCACAGCCCGCAAAGCACCAGCTCGTGCAGCAGGCGCAATAGATTGTCGCGGCGTCGCGCATGGGTGAGCTCGTGCAGGAGCACGGCGTCGAGCTCTGCCTCGCTCAGTAGCTGATCGATTCCCTCAGGCAGCGAGATGTGTGGGCGCAGGACCCCGGCCACCGCGGGCGCCTGGCGCGTGCGCGCGAAGCGCACCGGAATGCCGCGCCGCCGGAAACCGCTGGCGGGCGCGCACGCCTGCTCGGCGGCCAGCGCTCCGGCCTCGCGTTCCTCGGCCCCGATCCTCCACAGGAGCCGGGCCAGCATCAGGGCGGCCCCGAGCGCCCACACTGCGAGCAGGCAAGTCGTGGCGGGTGCGTTGCGCGACAGTGCCACCCCGAGGTCACCCAATGTGCGCAGCTCATTGGCCCAGGAGACGGAGACCCCACCGAAGCCGTCGAGGAAACCCGCAACCGGAACGAGAAAATTGAGCGACGCGGCCACCCAGATCCAGTACTTGATGGTCGCGCTGCCGCGCGGGATAGCACTCAGCGCCCATGCCGCGCAGCAGACGATCGAGGCATACAGCAGATGAATCTCGAGGTAGTACAGCGTTGCGGCGAGGTGCTCATGCATGACCCTTCCCTCCGCGCCCGCGGCTGCTCCGCTGGCCCGAGGCCGCAGCCTGCAGGGCCTTCAGGTCCCGCAGCGAAATCGTTCCGCTCTCGAGGAGGTTCGAGACCAGCACGCGCGGCGATCCGTCGAACCGCTCGAGCAGGTCGCGCAGCAGCCGGCGGCGGAACTCGCGCTGCTCGATCGCCGGCGCGAACAGCTGTGCGTTGCCGATCTTCTTGACCTTGCGCAGCGCACCCTTCTGCTCGAGCCGATAGACGAGTGTCTGCACCGTGGTATAGGCGACGCGCTCCTCCTCGGGCAGGCTGTCGAGAATCTCGCGCACCGAGCAGGTGCCGAGCTTCCAGCACTGCTCGAGGATGCGGGTTTCGGCCTTTGAAAGCGCTGTCTTGCTCATGGCTCCCCTGCGGCTTAAAGAATACTACAAGGCCACGGGCGTTGCGGTATCTTTGCCCATCACTATATGGTAGCACCGACTACACGTGTAGTAGAACAAAATCGCACAGCTGACGGATGACCGTACCTGGGATTGATGAGTCGCGGCGGCCATTGGCGGACCTGAGCCGCGCCGGCGCCTGGGTGTCCGCCTGCCTGGCGGGTCTGATCGGGTCCGCCGCACTCGCCGACCCGCCGCAGCCTGCGGTGTCGGCCGCTACCGCACGCGACGGCCAGCACGACTTTGACTTCGAGTTCGGCTCCTGGAGCATCCACCTGCGCAGGCGCCTGCAGCCACTCACCGGATCGAACGACTGGGTGCGCTTCGATGGCACCTCGGTGACGCGCCCGGTGTGGAATGGGCACGCCCAGCTCGAGGAGTTCGAGACCGACGGGGCCGGCGGTCGCATCGAGGGCCTGACGCTGCGCCTCTACAACCCGCAGACTCACCAATGGAGCCTCTACTGGGCGAACAGCAAGGACGGCACGGTGGTGCCGGCCCAGATCGGTGAGTTCCGCGACGGCGTTGGCGAGTTCTATGGCTGGGACACGCTCAACGGCAAGCCGATACTGATCCGTTTCATCTGGTCGAAGACCAGCTCGGATTCCCCGCACTTCGAGCAGGCATTCTCAGCCGACGGCGGGCGTACCTGGGAAGTTAACTGGATCACCGACCAGACGCGGCTGGCGGCCAGGGCGAAGTGAGGCGAGCCCTCTAGCGCAAGCGGTACTCGATGCCGGCCGTCACCTGTACGAAGCGATTGTCGGTCGTCGAGGCGAGGTAATTGGCATTGAGCGCCACTGCCCAGTGCGCGGAGAGTGCGTAGCGCGGCCCGAACCCAAGCGTATAGCCCCAGCCGCGGTCATCGCGCTGCGCTTCGTTCGCCGAGCCGAACCAGAGCGCCGAGTGGGTGATCCAGCGGTACGGCCCGGCCCGCAGGTCGAGCGACAGTTTCGGCCGCAGCTCCCAGCGGTAGCGACCGAGGATCGTCCAGGCGTCGCCGCTGCCGCTCGTCGTGTGCGCCGCATCGCTCAGCAGCTGCGGCAGGTTTGCCGGCTCGATACCCTGGAGCTCGGCGCGCGTGTGCCCGAGATAGCTCCAGCCGAACTCGAAAGCAAAGCCCCGCGGCAGCTCGTAGCCGACGTCGAGACTGCTGCTGAGGCTGCCGCGCTCGAGGTCGCTGGCCACCACCTGATAGCCGTCGGCCTGCAGGCGGCTGGTGATCTTGCTGGCGGTCAGCGTGCTCGTGACATCGCCCAGGGCGCCGCTGAAATACAGATTTGACGGTCCCGACTGCCAATCGTCGGCGGCTGCCGGACGGCTCTCGAGGACCCCGCCGGCCAGCAACAGCACCGCGACGGCACTCAGGCGCAGCCGCCGCAGCCGCAGCAGCACCAGCATCGCGAGCACCAGCACCACCAGGGGTGACAGCCCACCGCCACCGCCGGAGGTAACCGTGACGTTCTCAAGCTGCGGCGGCGGGTCGGTGATGACGGTAAACGTCGCCTCCACGCCGCCGATAGTGAGCGTTGCGGTCTCGGGAGCGTCGTAGGCGGCAGAGGCCGTCAGCCGCACGGTGACCTCCGCCCCGGGGGAGACGATGCCGGGTGTCGCGGTAAAGGGGCCGCCGTTGATGCTGTACTGCGCGCCGCTGCTCACGCTGATGGTCGTCGGCACGTTGGTGCCGCTCACGGTAATCGCGTTCGACCCCTGGAGGCTCGACGGCGCCACGTTGTGCAGCGTGATGAAGCTGAAGGGGTTCGGGACGGCGTTGGTGCCGGTGCCAGTCAACTGCACGAGCGTCGGCGATGGGGTGGCGCTGCTGGTGATGGTGAGCGTACCGCTCAGGCTCCCTTCGCTTCCCGGCGCGAACGTCACCTCGATCGTGCAGCTGGTCCCGCTGAGGGCCGCGCTGCAGTCGTTGGTCTGCGAGAAATCGCCGCTGGCGGCGATCTTGCTGATGAGGGCGCCGTTGGTGCCAGTGACCGTGACGCTGCGCGTCGCGCTCGGTACGCCTACCGTCTGCGGCCCGAACGCCAGCGCGCCCGGATCGGCGACCAGTGTTACGGCGCACGACACAGTCGAACTCACCGTTGCAGTGTTGTTGGTCTCGTCCGGGTCGGTGAAGGTCGACGAGCTGCTGAAGTCGGCGCTGGCCGAGTTGACTACGGTACCGCCGCAGGCGATGGCCGGATCGAGAATGCCGGTGATCGTATAGGTCACCGAGGCATTGGACGGCAGCGTGAGGGCGGAGCTGTCGATATTGCCGGCGCCGGATGCCACACAGGTGCCGCCGTGCGAGCCCGCGCAGGTCCAGGTGGCTGCGGTGATTGCCGCAGGCAGGGTGTCAAGGACCGTGGGCGCGTCCGCCGCATCGATCGGATACGCGCCGTTGTTGGTCACCGTCAGCGTGTAGGTGACCGGCGTACCCTGCAGCACCGTGGCGGGCCCGCTCATCATCACCTGCAGATCATCCGGCGTCGCAGTCACGAGGCCCTGCAGCTCGTGATTGTTGGTCGAGCCGCCCGTGCTGCCGCTGAAACCCACACTCAGGCTCGCCGGTGGGGCGTAGGGAAAGGCCACGTTGGAGAACAGGACCTGGAACGGCTGGCCGCTGGCACTCTGGAACTCGGCAGTGATCGTATAGCCCACCGCGGCCGGTGTGAGCGTCACGATGACGCTCTTGGGCGACGGTCGCGCGCTCACGCCCGGAGCGTCGATGCCGCCGCTGACGGTTGCGCCGGTCACATACTCATCGTGCGCGCTCAGGGGTCCGCGTATGACCAGCGAGCCGGGGACGCGCCCCGGGCCACCGCCCGCGGCACCGCAATGATCGCCCGGATTCGAGAAATTGCCGTACTCGTCGAGCCCGATCGCCAGGTAGCCGCCGGCGCCGCCGCAATAGCCGAGGCCGCCGCCGTTCGCCGAGCCACTCATGTTCTGCGTCGCGTCGTAGAGAAAAACGGTGATGCCGTCGGCACCGGTCCCGCCCCAGGACACGTAATTGAAGCGCAGCGTCACCGGAACGTTCGGTGGAACGGTCTGCGACGTGTCGAGCGCGTGGCCCGACTCGTCGGTGGCCACACCGGTGAGCCGCAGCCACCCCTGCCCGGCCGGATCGATCGACGGGGCGGTGAGCAGCGCGTTGCCGGACAGCGTCCATCCGGGCGCCGTCGTGTCCGTGAAAGTCTGCTGCAGTTTGAACTGCGCAGCGGCCGGCTGCAGATGCGCCGCCAGCAGGAGAACGAGCAGCCAGCAGACGCCGCGCGCAGGCCGCATGCCGGCGCGCGTTGCTAGAGTCAGTGGCGAGTCGTGAGTCGACAGTCCCATCGCGTCCCTTTGCCGAATCGGCCAAGTCAGCGATCTTGCTCGAAATGGAGCTTTCTCCAGCGTTGGACATAAGGGCAATGCACGGATACCGACACTGTGACGCGCACCGAGCGAAGCGCCGGGCAGTTGTCAGATCTGTGACGCACATCGCGGCGGCAACGCCCGGCGGATTCATGTCATGATCGCGCCGATGCTCACCGCCTATCCCGCCCCCGGGGCTGCGGGCGCCACCGCCCGGCCTGTCTGGATCGATCTGCTGCTGCCCACGGCCGAGGAGCGCGAGCGTGTCGCCGCGGAATTCGGGGTGCGCGTCCCGGCACGCGAGGCGCTGCAGGAGATCGAGTCCTCGAGCCGCCTGCGGGCCGAGGGCCAGGTGCTGACCCTCAGCATGCCGCTGATTGTGCCGGAGGACCGCACCGACCCGGTGCCCGCGCCGCTCGGACTGATCCTGTCGCCGACACTGTTCGTGACCGTGCGTTTCACCGAGGTGCACGGCATCGCGGAGCTCCGCGCCCGCCTCGACAAGGGTGGCGATGCACCGGTCGACAGCAGCGCGGCATTCGCCGCCCTGATCGAAGCCATGGTGGACTACCGCGCCGACCTGCTGGAGAGCATCGGCGCCAGCACCGGCGGCATCTCCAGGCGGGTGTTTGCCCGGCACGCGCCGAGGACGCGCCGCGCAGACCTCGACGGCGGTTTACGCGAGATGCTGACCGCGGTCGGCGCCGCGGGTGAGAGCCTGTCGGAGGTTCGCGAGAGCCTGCTCGGCCTGCAGCGCCTCGTCGGTTTCGCCTGCGAGATGGCGCAAGAGTGGCTGCGCCCGGAGATCCGCGCGCGCCTGGCGACCGCGCGCGGGGATCTGGTGTCGCTCAGTGACTACGAAAGCCACCTGTGGGGCAAGATCCAGTTCCTGCTGGATGCCATCCTCGGCTTCATCAACACCGACCAGAACAACATCTTCAAGGTGTTGACGATCGTGTCCGTCGTCGGGATTCCGCCGACCCTGATCGCCAGCATGTACGGCATGAATTTCCACAACATGCCCGAGTACGGCTGGCGCTACGGCTATCAGTACGTGCTGGCGCTGATCGCACTCAGTACGATCGTGCCGATCCTGTGGTTCAAATGGCGCCGCTGGTGGTAGGCCTCACTACCCTTCGCGCGGCGCTACGCGGGTCGTCGCGCTTCGCTCCCCTCGCGCGCCGCTAGCCGCGCATTCGAGCGACTGTGGGAAAGCGCTGACGCGCGGACCACCCGCCCGGCGGCTGCGTGACCAATCCCGCCGAGAGTGTGATGACACACCTTGGAAACGCTCGTCCGCTTTCTAATCGGTGGCGCCGCGGTCAGCCTGTTCGCGCTATTGGGAGACCTGTTGCGGCCCAAGGGCTTTGCGGGTCTGTTTGCGGCCGCGCCTTCGGTAGCACTCGCCACACTGGCGATCGCGGGGGTGGCTGAAGGCCGGGCATACGCAACCCGCGAGGCGCGCTCGATGGCGGCAGGCGAGATCGCCTTCATCGGATACGCGGTTGGCTGCGTCTATCTGCTGGGCGCGCGGCGCACCAGGACTGGGCCGACCAGCGCGCTGGTGCCGCTCGCCTGGGGCGTCATCGCCGCCAGCCTGTATCTCGGGGCGCTGCGCTAGTGCTGATCAAGCTGAATTTCCGCGCGCTGCGGCAGACGCAAGCGCACGAGTACCTGACCCGCTTCGTGCTCGGCGGCCTGGTTACCGCGCTCGCGGGTTGGCTAGCGGGCCGCTTCGGCCCGGTCGTCGGCGGTCTGTTCCTCGCTTTCCCGGCCATCTATCCGGCGAGCGCCACGCTCCTCGATCAGCACGAGCGGGCAAGGAAGCGCCAGGCCGGCATTCCCTTTACAGTCCGCGGCCGCCTGGCGGCCGCGCTCGATGCCCGCGGCGCCGCGCTCGGCGGTCTGGGTGGCATCGTCTTCGCGATTCTGGTGTGGAGTACGCCGCGGCATGGTCTGCCTGCGACTCTGCTGGCCGCACTTGCAGCCTGGCTGACGGTCTGGAGCGTGGCCTGGTACCTGCGCCGACGGCATTTGTGCAGTCGCCGCCGCCTTGCCGCGAGCACGGCATGAAGACCTGGCGGTTATTAAAAGAGGCACTCTCCAACTGGCTGCTCCATGAGGGCCCGCGGATGGCGGCGGCGCTGTCGCTCTACACCCTGCTGTCACTCGCCCCGCTCGTCATTCTGACGATCGCGATCGCCGCCGCGGTGTTCGGCCGGCCCGCAGCACAGCATGCACTTCTTTATGAGGTTACGGGCCTCATGGGGTCGCAGGGAGCCGCCGCGGTGCAGACCGTCATCGCCCACAGTCAGGCGCCGGGCGCACGCTCCTGGGCCACGGCGCTCGGCATTGCCACGCTCATTTTCGGGGCCTCGAGCGTATTCGGCGAGCTGCAGTCCGCGCTCAACAAGATCTGGGACGCTGAAGTTTACCGTCGCAGCGTCCTCGGCATCGTGAAGGCGCGCCTGTTCTCCTTCGCCATGGTGCTGGCCGTGGGGTTCATCTCACTCGTGTCGCTGACCGTGAGCGCAGCGGCCACGGCGCTCTCCAGCTACTACGATGACCTTCTGCCGCAGAGAGCGCCGCTGATCCACGCCGAGAACGTGCTCGTGTCGTTGGCGCTCGTGACCGTGCTGATCGCGGTCATACTCAAATACGTGCCCGACGCGCGCGTCGGCTGGCGGCACGTCTGGAGCGGCGCGTTCGCGACCGCCGTACTGTTCACCATCGGCAAGTCGCTCATCGGCTTGTACCTCGGCCATACCGCGGTCGGCTCCGCCTATGGCGCAGCGGGTTCCCTGGTGGTGGTCATCATCTGGGTGTACTACTCGGCGATGATCTTTTACCTCGGAGCCGAGTTCACCCGGTTGAAGGCCGACCCGCAGAGAGCACCCGGATGATTCACATGGCGACGAGCACGCGAGGCTCGGCCCCTGGCAGATCCGCGGTCGCTACCACGACCTCGTCGGCGAACCTCTGGAACCGAAGCTGTACGGTCTGACGACCGACCCCGAGATCTGCAACCGTCAGCGACTCGATGCCGATCGGGAGCTGCGGGCGGCTCACGTGCACCTCGGCACGCGCCCCATCGACGCTCACGCCAAGACACGCTTCGAGCAGCATGAACACGGCTCCGGCCGCCCACGCCTGGGGCACGCAGGCCACGGGATAGGGGATGGGGCCCTGGCCGGCGGCCCGTGCAAAGCCGCAATACAGCTCCGGCACCCGCATGCCGAAATAGCTGGCCGCCTCGAACACCTCGCCCAGAATCCGCACCGCCTCGCGCCGCTTGCCGTAGCGCGCCATCCCCGCGGCGCAGATCGCGGTGTCATGCGGCCACACCGAGCCGTTGTGGTAGGACATCGGGTTGTAGCGCGCCTGCCCCGATGCGAGCGTGCGGATCCCCCAGCCGCTGGCAAACCGGGGGGACAGAAGCTCCGTCGTCACCAGGTCTGCGCGTTCCGCGCTCGGCACGCCGCAGTAGAGGAGATGGCCGGCATTTGAGGTACGGATGCGGCACAGCCGCCCGTCCCCATCGAGCGCCGCGCCGTAGAACCCCAGCTCCGGCGCCCAGAATGACGCCTCGATTGCGGCCCGCAGCTCGCGCGCGCGGGTGCGCAGCCGCTCGGCCTCGTGCGGCTCATCGCGCGCCGCCAGAAGATCTGCCATGGCGCATAGGGCGGCGCACACATACCCCTGCACCTCGACGACTGCGATGGGTCCGCGCGGCAGGCTGCCGTCCGCATGAAACATCGAGTCGCTGCTGTCCTTCCACGCCTGATTGACGAGGCCGCTCGCGGCAGCACTCTCATAATCGAGAAAGCCGGTGCGGCTGCCCGCCAGCCGGCGCTCGATCCAGGCCAACGCCCGCTCGAGATGCGGCCAGAGCTCGTCTACCAGCGAACGCTCACCGGTACGCGCCTCGTATCGACCGGCCAGCATCACGAATAGCGGCGAGGCGTCGACCGAGCCGTAGTAGCGCCCGAACGGCACCTCATCGAGTGCCGCCATCTCGCCGCGACGCATCTCGTGCAGGATCTTGCCCGGCTGTGAATCGCGGAACGCAGAGGTCTCGCGCGCCTGGGTCGCGCCGAGGAACCGCAGCACCCCCGCGCTGAGCTCGGGCTCGATCCACAGGGTCTGCAGAGCGGTGACCAGGGCGTCACGGCCGAACTCGGTCGCGAACCACGGAATGCCGGCGTACGGGTAGGGGCCGGTGCGAAGCTCCGTGGTCAAAAGCGCCAGATCGGACCGCGAGCGCTCTATCCAGCCGTCGAACAGACGGCCGGATGTCCGGATCTGCGCGCCGCGCCGCAGACGCCGCTCGGTCTCGGCACGCAGCGCCGCGGCTGCCGTCTGAAAGCGCTGCTCGCCCGGCGGCTCAGCGCCTTGCAGGCTGACCTCGATGTAGAGGCTCTTGCGCTGATCGCGCGCCAGGCTGAGCGTGAACTCGGCATGGTGCGCGTCGATATCTAAGGGCAGCTCGGAGAATGAGATGCGGCAACTGCGAACCACGCCATCGAGCCCCCGGTAGCTCAGGCAGCTGCCGTGGCTGCTCAACACGGGCTCGAGGGTCTCGCCACGTGCGGGCCGAACGCGGCCCTGCACCTCGAAGATATCCGCAAAGTCCGCATCGAATGCGAACCTGAGCGGTACCGTGGCAGGCTCGACACTGAAGTTGGTGAAGGTGATGCGTTCGTACAGTCCCGCCACATGCAGGAAACGCGTCCGCTCGATGTGGATGACGCCCTGCGGGATGGTCTGATCGCCCAGCGCCGGCAGCGGATGGTTGGTCAGGTGCGAGGTGAAGAGCGCGTTCTCGTTGTCGACCGCTGCACCGAGCAGCGACAGTCCGTGCCGACCCACCGACAGCTCGTAGCGTGACAGCAGCCGGGTGTCGTTACAGTAGAACCCGTCCTGACTCGCCTGGATGTCGCCGCGCGCATCGCTGAGGAGGAAGCTATTGTCATACTTGAGGGTGAAGCGCGGCAGCAGACCGCGTCGTTCCGGTACTTCGTCCTCGCTCATGGCAACTTCGTCCGCATGCACTCACACTGCCAGCGCCCGCGACATGCGCCGCATGCCCATCAACCCGCCGTACACGGCCAGGTAATCCTCGGCCATGCGCCGTGCCGTGAAGCGCCGCTCGAAGGTCGCACGCACGGCGGCGCGCGACAGCGTGCCGATCTTCCGCAGCGCCTCGAGAGCCTGGGCTTCGTCGTTGACGATATAACCGCAGACGCCGTTCTCGATCACCTCGCGGACTGCGCCCGCGTCGTAGGCAATGACCGGCGTGCCACACGCCAGCGCCTCGATCATCACCAGGCCGAAGGGCTCAGGCCAGATGACTGGAAACAGCAGCGCCACGGCATCGCCGAGGAAAGCCGGCTTCTCGCGATCGGTAATCTCGCCGATGAACTCTGCACCGGGCTTCGCGAGCAGCGGGGTGATTGCCGTATTGAAATAGTCCCGGTCGACGGTGTCGACCTTGGCCGCGATCTTGAGCGGCAAGCCCGCGGCGGCCGCAATGCGAATGGCTGCATCCGGGGCCTTCTCCGGGGCAATGCGGCCGAGGAAGGCGAGGTAGCCGCCCGCACCGGAGCCCATCGAATAAGCCTCCGCCGGCAGCCCGTGCGGCACGGTGGCCAGCCAGTTGGCGCGCGGCATCGGTACACGCTGCCGCTCGGAGATGGACACCAGTCCGAACTGCGGCCACTGACGATACGCGCGCTCGAGGTCGGTGAGGTCGAGCCGTCCGTGCAGTGTCGTGACACATCGCGCGGCGTGCTGCTCGAAGAGCGGCAGATGCAGCAGGTCGGTATGGAAGTGCAGCACGTCGAACTCGGCCGCATGGCGGCGCACTTCCGCGAGCATCGCCAGATGCGCGGCCGTCTCGCCCTTGAGGCGCGAGGCATCGAGTCGCAAGGCGCGCTCGCGGGTGGCGTGCAGTCGCGCGCGGGTACGGGACTCGGCGGAGGCGAACACAGTCACCTCGTGCCCCAGGTCGACCAGCGCGTCTGCGAGCGCCGCCACGACGCGCTCGGTGCCGCCATAGAGCTTCGGCGGCACCGCCTCGAAGAGCGGTGCGATCTGCGCGATCCGCAGCGGGCGAGGCGGTCTCATCGGGTAACGATACGTCACGGGCGACGCTTGGCGTGTAGGACAGCATCGTCAGGCGGCGCAGGGCGTCGACACCCTCGGGGCGACATCCGCGGCGCCGAATCGCCACGTCGCCGGCCCGCTACGTTCTACTCATCGGGCGAGGTGGCGTGCGAGATGATTGACGATATCGCGGGCATCATCCTCGGCGCCGAGCATGAACGTCGATTTGCGCCGCCGCAGGACCGGCAGGCCGATGGCGTACAGGCCAGGCGCGCCCACCACCGCTCCGCCCTCGTGTCGCAGCTCGCCGCGGTGATCGAACACCGGCAGCTCGAGCCAGTGATAGTCGGGGCGGAACCCCGTCGCCCAGACGATCGAGCGGATCTCACCACCACTGAGGTCGAGTGACAACCGGGGTGATGCCGGGGCGTGGGTCGGCTCGAAACGCTCCGCAGGGCCGACTGCGGCCTCACAGGCGCCGCTGCGCTCCCACGCATCGAAGGTATCGAGCAAGCGGTCCATCTTGAGGTCGGCGAGGGAGAACTGATTGGCCAGCCCTCCGGAGAACAACGCCCGGCCGTCACGGATGGTGCCCAGCCGGCCGACGATCTCGACCCCCGCGGCCCGCAGCACGTTGAGGTCCAGGCTCCTGTGCTCGGGAGTACCGACGAGCTGCGGCGAGGGAAGCCGGCGCGCACGATCGAGGTCGTCGATCTCCCGGTAGGTCTGGTCCCACACCCCGGACATCTGCATCCACCACAGCACATCGCGCCCCCGGTAGTTGCGCGGCAGCCGCACGTGCTCGCCCACCGAGAGTGTCACCGCTCGCCCGGAGCGCTGGATCTCCTCGGCGAGCTGTACGCCGGTGGCCGAGGCGCCGACGACCAGCACGCCGCCGGCAGGCAGCCGCCCGGGGTTGCCGTACTCGAAGGGCGTGAGGCAGGTGATGCCGGCGGGCACCGCGGCGCGCACCGCCGGCACTCGCGGGACGCTCGCGGCACCGGTTGCGAGCACCACGCTGCGGCAACGCAGCTCGCCGCGCTCGGTCGCGACGCCGTAGCCGCCCTCGATGCCGCGCACCGCCGTGACCGCGGTATGAGTCCGCACCGGCGCCGCGCTTGAGGCGGCGAAGCCCGCGACGTGCTCGACGACTTCGCGCATCGTCATGAAGCCGTCGGGATCGGAGCCGCGGTACGGATAGCCCGGTAGCCGGCTCTGCCAGTTAGGCGTCAGCAGGCGCAGCGAATCCCAGCGCTCGCGCCGCCAGGAGTTCGCCACCTCACCCCGCTCGAGCACCACATGGTCGATCGAGTGCTCGGTCAGCACCCGGCTCGCGGCGAGTCCGGCGTGCCCGGCGCCGACGACGACGGTGGTGAACTGTTCGATGTCGAGCCCGTCGCCGTGCGCTTGCTGCTAGACGACCTCGACCGTCACGTTGGTCGGGTTGGTCACGATGTCGTACACCGCCGAGCGCTTCTGCGACTGCGCGACCAGCGCCTCGATGTCCTTCTTCGACGCATCGGCGTCGATGTGGAAGGTGACCTTGATGTCGTCGTAGCCGTTGCGCACGTTGCTGTCGATGCCGAGAATCCCGTAGAGGTTCATCTTGCCCTCGAGCTTCGCCTCCACGGAGCGCAGCTGAATGCCACGGTTCTGGGCTACGGCCGCCACACCGGCCGTGAGGCAGCTGGCGAGGCCGACGAGGACCAGCTCGACCGGCGTCGCGCCGTGGTCCTCGGAGGCGAAGATCTCCGGATGATCGGTCTCGAAGGAAAACTCGGTCTTGTGAGACTGCTCGTCTCCGAGCCCGCGAAATCCCCGCACCGTGGACTGAGCGTGGGTGCCGTTCTTCCACTTGCACGAGGCGCGCCAGGTGAACTCGGCGGCTGCCGGCGCGCTCCTCAGCGCCTCGCGCGCATCGAGCAGCGCCTGTACGTTGACGCCATTGTTGACCCCTGCTTTTGCCATGTTGGTGTCTCCTTTTCTATTGACGCTACGCCCCGCAGAGCAAGGGTACAAGGGGTGCCCGCGCCTCACTATGACCTGGCGGTTATAAGGCGCTCACCGCCGGCAATTGGTGGCGGCGCAGCACAGGCCTATGATCCGCCATCCATCGCCTGAAGGAGCCGTGTCCGTGGAAGCAGCGCGTCATTTCGGCTTCGAGACCCGGCAGGTCCATGCCGGGCAGCGCCCGGACCCGAACACCGGGGCGCGCGCGGTACCGATCTTCCAGACGACCAGCTACGTCTTCGAGGACCCGACCGCCGCGGCGGCGTATTTCAATCTGCAGGAGTACGGGAACACCTACTCGCGGATCGTCAACCCCACGGTGGCGGCGTTCGAGGAACGCGTCGCGAGCCTCGAGGGGGGCTGTGGGGCGGTCGGCTTCGCCAGCGGCCTGGCCGCGCAGGCCGCGGCACTCTTCACCCTGCTGCTTCCGGGCGACCACGTGGTGTCGTCCGCGGCGCTGTACGGCGGTACGGTCAACCAGTTCAAGCACGTGCTGCGCAAGATGAACGTGGAGCTGACCTGGGTGGACCCGGATGACCTCGGCGCCTGGCGCGCCGCGCTGCGCCCCAACACCAAGGCGTTCTTCGGCGAGACTATCGGCAACCCGGGCGGCAACGTGCTCGACATCTCAGGGATCGCCGCCCTGGCCCATGAGCACGGCGTGCCGCTGCTGGTCGACAACACGTTCGCGACCCCCTACCTGTGTCGCCCTCTCGAGTGGGGCGCCGACATCGTGCTGCATTCGGCCACCAAGTTCATCGGCGGCCACGGTACCAGCATCGGCGGCGTGGTCGTCGATGCGGGGCAATTCAACTGGTCGAACGGCCGCTTCCCGGTGATCGCCGATCCCTCGCCCGCCTACCACGGTCTGCAGTTTCACGAGACCTTCGGCGTCTACGGGTATCTCATGAAGCTGCGCGCCGAGACGCTACGCGACCTCGGTGGCTGCCTGAGTCCCTTCAACGCGTTCCTGTTCCTGCAGGGACTCGAGACGCTGTCGCTGCGCATGGCGCGCCACGTGGAGAACGCCGCCGCGATCGCCCGCCACCTCGCCTCGCACGAGCTCGCCTCCAACGTCACCTACCCGGGTCTGCCCGGCAGTCGCTACCGCGCGCTCGCGGACAAGTACCTGCCGCGTGGCGCCGGCGCGGTGTTCTCATTCGATATCCGGGGCGGCCGCGAGGCTGGCCAGGAGTTCATTCGCGGGCTCACCCTCTGGTCGCATCTCGCGAATGTCGGCGACGCGAAGAGTCTCGTCATCCATCCGGCAAGCACCACGCACCGGCAGCTCGATGAAGCGGAGCTGCGCGCGGCGGGCATCGGTCCGGGAACGATCCGCCTGTCGGTCGGTATCGAGGACGCTGCGGATCTGATCTGGGATCTCGAGCAGGCCTTTGCGCGCGTGCGCGCGGCGGCCGGTTCGGAGGGCGCGCCATGAGCAGTTTCGACCTTACCCGCTATCAGGATCCACTGGTGATCCAGCGCGTACTGCTGACCGCCAAGACCATCGCAATCGTCGGCCTGTCGGCCAACCCGCTGCGCGCCAGCTACTTCGTCGGCTTCTATCTGCAGCGTCACGGCTACCGGGTGATTCCCGTGAATCCGCGCGAGTCCGAGATCCTCGGCGAGCAGAGCTTTGCCGGGCTGCGCGACGTCCCGCTCGCCGTGGACATCGTCAATGTGTTCCGTGCACCGGCCGCCGTGCCGGGGATTGCCGCAGACGCGGTTGCGATCGGCGCGCAATGCTTATGGTGTCAGTTCGGGGTGATCAGCGAGGAAGGTGCGCGCATCGCTGCAGACGCCGGTCTGGCCGTCGTGATGGACCGGTGCATCAAGGTAGAACACGCGCGCTACGTCGGCCGCATGCACTGGCTCGGCTTCAACACGCAGCGCATCACGTCGACCCGTAGCGGGCTGCAGTAGCAGCGCTACTGTAGCGAAACGGCGTGTCCGGTCGCGCCGGCGCGCGTGAACTCAAAGCGCAGCAGCGCCACGCGCCTCGCCGGCGCCGCCACCGGCGGAAACGTCCACTTCCTGGCGGACTCCATTGCGAGCCGCTCGAAGTAGCGGCTCGGACCGGGCTGCTCCGCGAGCGTGGCGTCCACCTTGCCATCGTTGTTCACGATCGCCCGTACCGAGATTTTGATGCGCCCGCGGATGGTCTGACGCGCCCGGGCCGGAACGTCCGGCATCTCAGCGTGCACCACCGGGACCGCGTCCGGCGCTCTCGTCCGGGCTGCGGGGGCCGCGGCTGACGGCGCGCCCGGCAGCGCGGTCGATGCGGGTGGCGTCTCCTGGGTTGCTGCGGCCACCGGGGCTGCGGGCGCAGGCGCCGCGCGATGGGTGCCGAGCATGCGGATCGCCGCCCAACTCAGCACAACCGCCGCGGCGACCCCGAGGATGACGGGAGCGAGCCATCCTCGCTTTGCGGTGTCGCCCCGCGAGGCGTCGCGGCCCCGGCGTGCGTCGGCGGGCGCGGTGAGCGGTGCGGGCGCTGTGAATTCGAAGGCGACCTCCTTCGCGCCAGATGTCGAAGGCGGCGCAACAACCGACGCACTTACGGCCGGCCGCTGGGCGGCGCTCGGCGCAGCCCGCGCACTCGGTCCGCGCAACCACGCCTCGAGCTCGCTGACCTTGGGGCGATCGTAGGGCCTGCGACTCAGGCACTGCGCGACGAGGTCACGGAACGCGGGCGGGAAATCCAGCGGCAGTGCGACGACTCCCCGGCCGTCGTCAAGACCGGCAGCCGGCCGGTGGCTGAGCGCCTCGAGCAGGCTCATCCCAAGTCCCCAGATGTCACCCGCTGTGGAGTAGCCTCCGTCGCGGTACTCCGGCGGGTCGTATGCCGACATGATCGTGCGACCGGTGCCGGTATCGCTGATGGGGCGGACGGTGTCGGTGGCGAGTTTGAGGTTATCCCCGACGGCGAGCATGTTCGCCGGCTTGAGCTGTCCCTGGACCAGATTCCTGGCGTGCAGGAACGCGAGCGCCTGCAGAGTCGGCGCGAGGAGCTCGCGCACCTCCTCTTCCGTCAGCGCGCGTTGTTTGAGGAGCTGACCCAGGCTCTGGTCGGCGTACTCCATGACGGCGTACAGGTACGTCTCACCGTCCACTGTGCAGCGGCCCGTGTCGAAGAGTCGCAACAGGTGCGGATGCGCGAGCGTCGCCGCGGTGCGTAGCGAGGTCAGCTGCTCATCGCCGCCAGAGGCGACCGCGGGAACCAGCTTGAGAGCGACCGCGGCGCTCGAGGCACCCTCGAGCAGCGTCAGGAACACGCCGCTGTGATCGGTGCCACCGAGGTAACGTCCGAGCCGGAACCTGCCGTTGACCGTCTGTCCCTGCAGCTTCCCCCAGAAGTCGCTCATCGAGTCGAGTGGTTCGACGCTCATGTTCCACTCACGCACAGCAGGCTGTGTCGTCAATATAGTGGATTCGCGCCCTCACGGGCCGGACATGTGACACACAAGTGTCAGCGCCTGCGTAACGGCTGCGCTCATGTTCGCGGTCGGCGCGCGCACGCCCCGCCGTTGTCGGCAGTCGGCGACGCCCCGCGTGCGACACCTCGCCGGTGGCCGATCAACTCGAAGGGCAGGCTTGGCTTACTTCGCCTTCGCGGTCAGGTGCTGTACGGCGTCCAGGGCCTGCTCGACATTCTTGTCCGGCGCTACGCCCGTGATGGTCTCGGCGACCTTGCCGTCATGAGTCAGAACGAAGGTCGTGCGCTCGACGAAGTCATGTCCGATCTCCACGCCCCGCACGTCCTTCAGTCCCGGCGGCCCCTGGCGAACCTGCAGCTCGTAGGACTTGGCGATGCTGCCGTCGGCATCGGAGGCGGTCGGGAACTTGCCCGCGCAGAAATTCGGATCGGCCGAGAAGTCATTCAGTCGCTGAATGCTGTCGAGGGAGACGCCGACGATGGTCGCTCCGGCGGCGGTGAACTTGTCCTTGTTGACCGCGAAGGTGTGGGCCTGCAGGTCACAACCGCCCGTGTAAGCCGATGGATAGAAGTACACGACCACCGGCCCTTTCGCGAGCGCCTCCTTAAGAGAGAACGTGAAGGGTTTGCCGGCGAGCGATGCCTGCGCCGTGAACGCCGGCGCACTCGTGCCGGCCTGCAACGCGGCCAGCGCCGGCATCGAGGCGATGCACGCGAGCAGGGAAATGACTTGCCGCTTGTCCATGGATCACCTCGTGAGGTCTCGGGGGGCAGCTATGATGGCACGCGACCCGGCGTTCCCGCGAGCGCGCACCCGTAACCTGCCTCAGGCGAGCGAGCGCACCCAGCGGACGATTTCCGCCTTCGAGACAGCACCGGAGCGGCGCGCAACCTCGCGCCCACCCCGGAAACACACCAGCGTCGGAATGCTGCGGATGGCGAATTTGGCACCGAGCGTCGGCTCGGCGTCCGTGTCGACTTTGGCGAGGCGCACGTGGGGCTCGAGCTCGGAGGCGGCGGCGGCATATTCGGGTGCCATCATCCGGCAGGGCCCGCACCAGGGAGCCCAGAAATCGACAACGACCGGCAGGTCGCTGCGCTCGATGGCGGGGCGGAAGCTCGCTGCGGTGAGCTCGACCGGATGTCCGGTAAAGAGCGCCTGATGACACTGCCCGCACTTTGGCGCCTCACCGAGGCGCGCGGCGGGAATCCGATTGGTCGCCGCGCAATGCGGGCAGACGACATGCAGGGAGTCGGCCATGCGGCTCAGTTTGGGAGCGCCGCGGCGGATTTCAATGCCCGGACCGCCACCTGAGGTCTTACACTCGCCGCAGCTGCCAGCCGATCGAAGGAGCCGGCCATGTCCCGAATCGCGGAGCGCCTGCGCGAGCTCGGCCTCTCGCTGCCACCCCCGACCCGGCCGCCCCCGGGCGTCGTACTGCCGTTCCAGTTCGTGCGGCTGGTTGGCGCGCGGGCGTTCGTCTCGGGGCACGGACCGCAGAGCCCGGACGGCTCGTTTGCCCGGCCGTTCGGCAAGCTCGGGAGCGACCTCTCGGTCGCCGAGGGGTACACGGCGGCGCGCCTTACGGCGCTGTCGGTTCTCGGCAGTCTGTCGCGCGCGCTCAGCGATCTCGATCGAATTGCCGCCTGGTCGCGCGTCTTCGGCATGGTGAATTCGGCCCCCGGGTTCACCCAGCAGCCGAGCGTCATCAACGGCTTCTCCGATCTCATCCTCGAGGTGTTTGGCCCGGAGATCGGCGCGCACAGCAGGAGCGCCGTCGGCATGGCGGAGCTGCCCTTCGGGATCCCGGTGGAGGTCGAGGCCGAACTCGAGCTGCGTGCGCCATGACCGCCGCGGGAACCGCGGGCCCACCCGCCGGTCGAAATACCGTATGAGAGCACTCGCGAGACTCAACGCCCTGTGGCGCGACTATCGCAGCACCGCGCTGTTCCTGCTGCTGGCGCTGTGCTTTCGCTCGGCGTGGGCGGACTGGGTGACGGTGCCCACGGGCTCGATGAACCCGACGATTATCGAGGGCGACCTGCTGCTCGTCGACAAGCATGTGTTCGGACTGCGTCTGCCGTTCACGCGCCTGCACCTCACCGAAGGCGAGGCCCCCTCGCGCGGCGACATCGTCGTGTTCGACTCACCCGCCGACGGCATCTCGCTCGTCAAGCGTGTCATCGGCGTGCCGGGCGACATCATCGAGCTCGACAACGATCGGCTCATCGTCAATGGTCACGCGGCGCGCTACACGCCCGGCGATGTGCGACGCCTGCGCGCGCTCCTCACCTCCACCGTCGCTCTGCATCCGCTGGTGCTTCACGAGGCGGGAGTCGATCGGCCGCACGACGTGCTGCTGCTGCCCGAGCGCCCCGCGCTGCGATCCATAGGCCCGGTCACGGTGCCCGACGGCATGTACTTCATGATGGGCGACAGTCGCGACAACAGCGCGGATTCGCGCTACTTCGGCTTCGTGCCGCGCGGCCAGATCATCGGCCGCGCGACGCGGGTCGCGATCTCCTTCGATCCGGAGCGGCACTACCTGCCGCGCACCGCCCGGCTGCTGGCGCCCCTCAGCTGAGAACTGCGTATCGTGTTGGCTGAGAGGCGTTTCACCGATTCGCGAGCTGGCTGCGCATGATGTCAAATCTCCCTTGGCAGGCGCGCAGGATTAGGAAGACTCACCCGCATGTCGCATGCTTTACCCCTTGAGTTGCCGGATACGCTGCTCGAGAGACTGCGGGCCGAGGGCGTCGAAACGCTCGAAGCCTGGGTAGCACTCGGTCGGCGGCGGCGCGAGATCTTCGGCGTCACGCGCGCTGCCGTGACGCAGCTCGATCAGCTCGCCAAGTCCGTTCTCAAGTCCAAGCCCTGAGAGGGGCCCCGATCGGCATTGCCTCAAGCGGCCAGCCCGTGCGGGCTGCGTGCCGCGAAGCGGCTGGTTTCCCGACGCGCTAGGATTCGCCCTTCGGCCGCCGCTCCCGCGCGGCTGTACGAAGGCAGCGCCCCATGAATTGCACCCGCACCGCACTCGCGACCGCAGTCGCCCTCCTCTGCCTGCCGGTCGCGCACGCCGACACGCTGGTCGTGACAGCCGCGCGCATGGTGGATGTGCTCGCCGGACGTGAGATCGAGCGCCCGCAGATCGTGGTGAGCGGCGAGCGCATTGTCAGCGTCGGCAAGCAGGGCGACCCGGTGCCTGCGGACGCCCGCAAGCTCGACCTCGGGACGCGCACGCTGCTGCCCGGACTCATCGATATGCACGTGCATCTGACCTCCGATCCGGTCTTCAGCGGCTACAAGCGGCTGCAGTTCACCGACAGCTTCTGGATGACCGTGGGAGTCGCCAACGCGCGCCGCACGCTGGAGGCGGGCTTCACGACGGTGCGCATGGTCGGCTCCCGCGACTACGCGGACGTCGGGCTCAAGCAGGGCATCGAGCGCGGTTATATCGTCGGACCGCGCATCGTGCCTGCGACTTACGCCATCGGCTCCACTGGCGGGCACTGCGATGCGACGCAATTTCCGCCCTCGATCACTACCCAGAGCCCGCAGATTGCTGACTCGCCGGATGAGTATCGGGCGCTGGTGCGCAAGGTGCACAAGTACGGCGCCGAGCTGATCAAGGTATGCATGACGGGCGGCGTGCTGTCGAAGGGCGATTCGGTCGGCGCACAGCAGGTGTCCTACGAGGAGATCAAGGCGGTGGTCGACGAGGCTCACCGCCTCGGGATGCGGGTCGCGGTGCATGCGCACGGCACCGAGGGCATCAACGATGCCCTGCGCGCGGGCGTCGATACCATCGAGCACGCGAGCCTCGCGGACGCCGAGAGTTTCAAGCTCGCGAAAGAGCACGGCGCCTGGTTCGACATGGACATCTACAACGATGACTACATCCTCGCCGAGGGGGAAAAGAATGGCGTCTACCCGGAAAGTCTCGCCAAGGAGAAGGTCATCGGATTGAAGCAGCGCCAGACCTTCCGCGCCGCGCACGCCGCGGGTGTCAAGATGTTGTTCGGTACCGATGCGGGCGTCTACCCGCACGGCCAGAACGCGCGTCAGTTCGCCAAGATGGTGGAGTGGGGAATGACGCCCATGGAGGCGATCCAGGCGGCGACCAAGAATGCCGCCGAGGCGCTCGATCGCACCGCCGATGTCGGGGCGATCGCTCCGGGCCGCTATGCAGATCTGATCGCGGTGGACACCGACCCTCTGACCGACATCCGTAGTCTCGAGACCGTCGCCCTCGTCATCAAGGGCGGTCAGATCGTCAAGGGACCGGTGCCCTGAGCATGCGCGCCGGCAGCGCCCACGCCGTTGCCACCAGCAGCACCGCCTGGACGGCGAACAGCAGGAAGAACGGTCCCAGGTACGCGCCTCCATAGACCCCCTCGATCAGGTAGAACGCCGCGACAACCCAAGGAAGGAACGCAAGATTCGTGTCGCCGCGCCGGGCACGCCACCAGCCCCAGATGAGAAGCGCGCCGAACACGAACATGGCGCCGCTCACCCAGAACCACACGAGCGAAAGCACACTCACCACTTCCGGCCTGACCGCCTGCAGGGCGGGCTGCACGTGCCGCGACCACTGACTGCCGTGTCCGAATGCCCCGAGACCGATACTGATCGCGGTGAGCAGATAGATTCCCGACAGGAATTTACGTAGCACGAGACCACTCCTTCGCATCGTCCGCGCCCAGCATGCCAGTCTTGATATTGGACAGGCTCAAGTCTACCGTAAGTATGCACTTACCAATAGGGTATCACGCAGCTGTGCACTTCCGTGGTGCAGGACCTGAGCGCTGTGCGCCGGGAACGCGCAGGTAACCGCGGCCGCTTTGAGGCTTGAAGGGCACGTCCCGACAGGCCGCGTGGCATGGCGGTTGCACTACCACCGGCGTGATGAGCAATCACACTGGAGTGTTGCATTCGCCGCGGGCTCCGCCGGTGAGCATTCGCGATCTCGGGGATGCGGATCTCGCCGGAATGCAGCGCCTGTATGCCTACCATGTGCTCCATGGCCTTGCCACGTTCGAGGAGCTACCGCCCTCGACGGCGGAGCTGGCGATACGGCGCAAAGCGATTCTCGAGTGCGGCCTCCCCTATCTGGCGGCCGACATCGACGGCGAGCTCGTCGGCTACGCCTACGCATCGCCCTACCGACCACGCTCGGCCTACCGCTGCACGATCGAGGACTCGGTTTACGTCGCCCATCCCCTGCGGGGGTACGGAATCGGCAGCGGCCTGCTGCGCGCACTGCTCGCGCGCTGTGAGTCGGGGCCGTGGCGGCAGATGCTCGCCGTGATCGGTGACAGCGGCAACACCGCCTCGGTGGCGCTGCACCGGCGTCTCGGGTTCAGGACCGTCGGCACGTTCACCTCGGTCGGCTTCAAGCTCGGGCGATGGATCGACACCGTACTCATGCAGCGGCCGCTCAGCGCGGGTGATGCGCGGCCGCCGGGCTAGAGCGGCTGGCGTGCGCCCCGCGGCACGCTCTCAGGGCCGCGCGGCCGCCGGCTCCTCACCCTTGAGGTACTTCGCGAGCCAGGCGTGCACCTCCTCGTAAAAGTGCCGGCTGTCCTCGGGCCTGAGGATCCAGTGCCAGGCGTCCGGCCAGACGAGCAGCCGGCTCGGCACCTGCATGCGTTGCAAGGTGCTCCACGCCTCGAGCGTATTGCCGATGGGCACGCGGTAGTCCCGCTCGCCAATGCTGAGCAGGATGGGCGTCTTCCAGTGATCCGCGTAGCTGATGGCGCTCTGCTCGTGCCAGATGGGATTACCCGCCCAGGGCGGCCCGCCGTTGCCGAGCTCGCGTCCGTAGTTGAAATCGCTCTCGCCCCACTGCGTGGTGAGGTCGACCTCCCCGGCGTGCGCCACGATGCAGCGGAAGCGTGTGGTCGTGGCCTCGAGCCAGTATGCGAGGTGACCGCCATAGCTCGCGCCCGCGGCGCACATGCGCGAGCCGTCGATGTACGGGAAGCGCCGCAAGGCCTCATCGACCGCCTGATTGAGCTCATCCCCCGGCGTCTTGAGCGGGTCGAGCTTGATCTGCTGCGCGAACTTCTCGCCGAAGCTCGTCGAGCCGGTGTAGTCGGTGGCGAGTACCACGTAGCCGGGCGCGGCCAGCAAGTGAGGGTTCCAGCGCAGCCCGATCTGATCGGCGTTGTAGCTGGCCGGCCCGCCATGGATGAGCACCAGCAGCGGGTAGCGCTTGCCGGCATCGAACGCCGGGGGCAGGAAGATCATGTTGTGAATGCTGCGGCCCTTGGCGCTGGTGAAGTAGAAATGCTCGGGAGGCTGCCAGTCGATGGCGGCAGCAGCCGCGGTGTCGATGTGCGTGAGATTGTTGTAATGACCGCTGCCCGGATCGAGCGATACGACCTCGTCGGGATTGACTGAGCTGCCGTAGTTGGCGATGAGCACCGGATGGGCTGACTTGCGGGCGATGGTGAGCGCCGAGTACCCGCCCACCTTGGGCGTGAACAGGTGCGCGGGATCGCCGCCGGCGGCGGCTACACGATACAGCCCCTGCAGGCCCGACTCGGGGACGAGCAGATAGACGCTGCGGCCGTCTGCCGTCACGGCGTAACTCGAGACGTCGCGGTCGAAGTCGTGCGTCACGAGGCTCGGCTCGCCGCCGGCCGGCCAGGGCACGCGCATCAGCCGCTCGAGGTGATAGATCTCCGCGTCCTGCGGCGCGTACTTGAAGAATAAGGAATGGCCGTCGGGGGCGAACATCGCCTGCGCGTAGTTGCCCGAGGCGGGGGTGATCAGCGCGGGCTCGGCGCCACCCTCGGCCGCGAGCCGGTAGAGGTGATAGCCGACGTGGGCGAAAGCGGCGTTCCAGCGTTCCGTGGTTGCCGTGAAGATCACCTCCTTGCCGTCCGGACTCCAGTTGGGCGACAGCGACATCGCGGTCTCCGCGGCCGGCGCGGCACCGAATCCCGGGCTGTGCGCGAGCGCGGTGGGTGACAGGATGTCCTTAGGCGTGGCGCCCTCCTCGAGCGACTGCACGAGGATGGTCGGCTGATGATCGTCCAGCCACTCGTTCCAGTAGCGCACCGGGAAGTGCTGGTATTCGCGCACGTGGTACTTGCGCGCCTTGTGCTCCGCCGCGATCTTCTTGTTGGCCTCGTCATCGGGCGCACCGGGGTAGACGCTCGACTCGAAGAGAATCGCCTTGCCATCCGGCCGCCACTGCGGACTGCGCGCGCCGGTCGACAGGCTCGTGATGCGGCGCGCCTCGCCGCCGCCGGCGCTCAGTTCGAGGATATAGATCTGTTCGGCGTCATCGCCCTCACGCTTGGCCGAGAAGGCGATCGCGTGGCTGTCGGGTGACCAGACGACGCCCTTCTCGCCGGCATGCGCATGCGTCAGCCGCCGGGGCGGGGAGTTGCCATCGGCGGCCGTCAGCCACAGCTCGTTTACGTCTTTCTCCTGGTCGTACGCCGGCTCGAGCACCGGGAACACCAGCCACTTGCCGTCGGGACTCACGACCGGAGCGCCGACGCGCTTCATCATCCACAGCTTCTCGTGGGTGATCGGTGTGCGCGCGGCCGTATCGGCCAGCGCCGTGAGTGGAACCAGTAATGCGGCGAGCAGCACTAACGCGGGCATGTGACCCCTCCCCTCAAGAGGGTAGTAGGATAACAGCGATGTCCGGGCCGTTCCCCCGCCGCAGCTTTCTTACAGTGTCCGCGCTCGGGCTTGCAGCGCCGTTGCTGCCAAGCGCGGTGCGCGCGGCGCTTGCCTCGGCGGCCAGGCCTTCCGCAACCGTGCGCTTCGCCGTCGAGCCTTTCGAGCTTAAGGCCGTGCGCCTCGCTCCGGGTGCGGTGCGCGATGCACTCGAGACCAATCAGCGTTTTCTCCTCGGCCTCGATCCCGACCGGCTGCTGCACATGTTCCGCCTCACCGCGGGCCTGCCGAGCGCGGCCGAGCCGCTCGGCGGCTGGGAGGCGCCTGACAATGAGCTGCGCGGGCACTACACGGGCCACTATCTTTCCGCCTGCGCTCTGCTCGCCGCCCAGACCGGCGATCCGGCGGTGCGCGAGCGGGGCGTGCGCATCGCCGCCCAGCTCGCCAAGTGCCAGGCCGCCAACGGCCACGGCTATCTCAGCGCCTTCCCGGAGGAGCTGTTTGATCGGCTGCGCGCCGGACAGCCGGCCTGGGCGCCGTTCTACACCCTGCACAAGATCATGGCGGGGCTGTACGACACTCACACGCTGAGCGGCGATGCGGGCGCGCTCGCGACGCTCACCGGCATGGCGGAGTGGGTCGGGCGCTGGGTCGAGCCGCTCGACGACACCCAGATGGCGCGCGTGATCGAGCGCGAGTACGGCGGCATGAATGAGCTGCTCTACAACTTCGCAGCTCTCACCGCCGAGCCGCGCTGGCGCTCGCTCGCGCACCGCTTCGACCGCGAGCGCATCTTCGCGCCACTCGCCTCAGGCCGCGACGAGCTTGAGGGACTGCACGTCAACACCACCATCCCGCAGATCATCGGCGCGGCACGCGGCTTCGAGGTGACGGGCGAGCCCGGTCAGCGCGCCGTGGCGGAGAACTTCTGGCACACGGTCGCCGGGCGGCGCTGCTACTGCACGGGCGGCACGAGCAACGGCGAGTCCTGGAACACGCCTCCCGGAGTGCTGGCGCACGAGCTCTCCGGTTACACCGAGGAATCCTGCGTCACCTACAACATGCAGAAGCTGACGCGCCATGTGTACTGCTGGACCGGGGATGCGCGCCTCGCCGACTACTACGAGCGCACCTTCTACAACGGCATCCTCGGCGTGCAGCACCCCGCCGACGGCGACAAGCTGTATTACCTGCCGCTTGAGAGCGGCTACTGGAAGCTGTTCGGCACGCCGCTGCACGACTTCTGGTGCTGCACCGGCAGCATGTCCGAGTCGTTCGCCAAGCTCGGCGACAGCATCTACTTCCACGACGCTGGCGGCGTATACGTCAACCTGTTCGTACCCTCCGAGCTCAGCTGGGCGGAGCGCGGCGTGCGGCTCGCCCAGGAGACACGCTTTCCGGAGGAAGAGACCTTGCGTCTCACGGTGCACAGCGCGCGGCCGCAGCGCTTCGCCGTGCGGGTGCGCGTGCCGTACTGGACGCGCGGCGGCTCGGCGGCACTCAATGGCAAGCCGCTACCCTTCGTGGCGCGCGATGGTTATCTCACTCTCGAGCGGCGCTGGTCGGACGGCGACGTGCTGAGCGTGCGCCTGCCGATGGGGCTGCACGCCGCGCCGATGCCGGACGATGCCTCGCTGCAGGCGGTGATGTACGGACCGCTGGTGCTCGCGGCACGCCTTGGGACGGAGCGGCTGACGAGCGCAAATCTGCGCGCCGCGCCGACGCGGCCGCGCAAGATCCCGGAGTACCAGGGCGAGCCGCTGCCCATTGCACCGATCGTGACCCGCGCGCGCGAGCCGGCGGGCTGGCTTGAGCCCGCAGCATCGGGCGCGCTCGAGTTCCGCACGCTCGGTCAGGCGCGCGAGCTGACCCTGGTTCCTCTCAACCGCATCTTCGATGAGCGCTACGCCGTATACTTCAAAGTCAACGAGCCCTCCCCCTCGACCTGAGGCAGGCGATGAGCACCAGGCAGATTTCGGTCCGACGCGATCCCGGCTATGCGGGCCTCACCTCCACGGTAGGCACGCTCCCCTCGGCCTGGTACTTTGACCCCGCGCACTACCGGCAGGAGCTGTCGCGGATCTGGTACCGCCACTGGATCTACGCCTGCCGCTCCTCCGACATCGCAACGCCGCGCAGCTTTCGCACCCTCGAGGTCGGAGAGCAGTCGGTGTTTCTGGTGCGGGGCGAGGACGGGATCGCGCGCGCCTTTCATAACACCTGTCGTCACCGCGGCGGGGCCCTGTGCCGTGAGCCCGAGGGCCGCTTCCCGGCGGCGGGCATCGTCTGCCCCTACCACGCCTGGCGGTACAACCTGAAGGGCGCTCTCGTGCAAACCTCCTCCAAGGTGCACGGCGATGGTTTCCGCACCGAGGACTTCCCGCTCTACGGTCTGCCGGTGACCGAGTGGAATGGGTTCCTGTTCACCGCGCTCACCGATAAGCCGCCAGCCTTCGCGGCGAGCTTCGACCTGCCGCTCGAGCGCCTCGATGACTGGCGGCTCGGCGACCTCGTGGTCGGCCACCGGCTCACCAAGACCATGCGGTGCAACTGGAAGGTTTTCTGGGAGAACTACAACGAGTGCCTGCATTGCCCCGGCGTGCACCCGCGCCTGGCACAGCTGGTGCCGATCTTCGGCCGTGCACTGCTCGAGCGGCGCGACGACCCGGCCTGGCAGGACCACGCTGACGACGATGACCCGAAGTTTGGCGGCGGCCTGCGCCCCGGAGCCGAGACCTGGTCGATGGACGGCAAGCCCGCCGGCGTCCCGTTCCCGGGTCTGAGCGAGGCCGACCGCAAGCTGGCCCACATCTATATGACCTCGGTGCCGTCGGTGTTCATCGTCGCGCACGTCGACTACATCCGCGTGGTGCGCCTGCTGCCGCTCGGGCCCGAGCACACCGCCATGAGCATCGAATTCCTGTTCCTGCCCGGGACGCTCGCCGATGCGCGCCACAACATCATGAACGCGGTCGAGTTCACCGACATCGTGATGAGCGAGGATGCGGCGATCTGCGAGCTCAACCAGCGCGGGCTGCACGCCCTGCCGCACGAGAGCGGCGTGCTGATGCCCGAGGAGTATGCCATCCGCCAGTTCCAGGACTGGGTACGAGCCGAGCTGGCGCGGCCTTAACGGCGTTGGGCGCGCGCCCGCCATCGCGGCTCCCGCAGACTGTGCTCGGCGCGCTGCTGTGCGGCGCACTCACGGCTTGCCACGGCCATGGAGCAGGGAGCCCCGCAGCGGCTGACGCCGAGGAGCAGGTTCTCCACATCTACAACTGGGACGACTACATCGCTCCCGACACGGTCGCGCAATTCGAGCGAACCACCGGGATCCGGGTCGTCTATGACCTGTTCGACTCCAACGAGACGCTCGAGGGCAAGCTCATGGTCGGGGACTCCGGCTACGACCTCGTGAGCACCAGCATGGCCTGGTACTCGCGGCAGATCCGCTCGGGCCTCTACGAGCCGCTCGACAAGCGAGAGCTTCCCAACTGGAAGAACCTCGACCCCGCCGTGCTCGCCGTGCAGGCGCAGGCCGATCCCGGCAATCGCTATGCCGCGCCTTACCTGCACGCCATGAACGGCTTCGCTTACAACGTCGAGGCGATCCGCGCCCGCATGGCAGACGCACCGCTTGACAGCCTCGACATGCTCTTCAAGCGCGACGTCGTGTCGCGGTTCGCCGATTGCGGCGTGAGCTTCCTCGATTCCCCGGACGATGTCCTGCAGCTGGCGCTCAAGTACCTGAAGATCGACCCCAACTCGCGCCGCCCCGAGGACCTGAAGGCTGCGGAACAGCTGGTCATGACGGTGCGCCCCTACATCCGGCTGTTCGACTCGAATGACTATGTGAACCAGCTGGCCTCGCGCGAGCTGTGTCTCGCCATGGCCTGGTCGAGCGACTACTCGCTCGCGGTGCTGCGCTCGCACGCCGCCGGCCTCGATCTGCACCTCGCCTTCACCGTGCCGCGCGAGGGCTCCAACATCACCTACAACGCCTTCCTCATTCCGGCCGGCGCTCCGCATCCGCACGCTGCGCTGCGTTTCATCAACTTCCTGCTCGATGCGCACGTCATCGCCGCCATCACCAACTACACGCACTACGGCAACGACAACCTGGCGGCGCGGCCGTTCGTCAGCCGCGAGATCCTCGACGATCCGGCGATCTATCCGCCGCCCGCGGTGCGCGCGCGGCTGTACCTGCCGGCCGAGTTCGACAGCCGCTACCAGCGGTTGCGGACCCGCACCTGGACGCGGATCAAGAACGGGCTCTGATATGGCCCGCTCGTGTCAACGGGGTCAAGTATTTCTTTGGCGTTGTCGCGCATGACTGATAAGTCCTCGAGGTGTAGATCGCACCGGATAGGGAACGCGACGCGCGGAGCTTATAGCGACGATGGATCACGCTGATATCCGCGGGTTGGGTACCGCATTGCATCGGTCCGTCGCGGGGCTGCCTCGGTCTAGCATCGGGGATCATCCTGAAGGATGCCCACATAGAACCCTCGAGGGTTCCCCTCACCGTGTCCGCGCATCGCGTTGCCGATCCGGTGTGAGTACGGTTAGCTCATGGTGGTGCTCCGTGGTGAGGCTGGCCAGTGGCTCAGTGGCTCGGGCCGACCTGCCGGCCGATGTCCCAGATGAAGCCGGCGAGCTCGCGCGCGAGCGCGACGCAGATCTTGTTGTGCTGCAGGCCGCGGGCCTTGAGTCGCCGGTACCGATGGCTCAGGCGCAGCTGCGCACGCCAGGCGATCGCGCGGATCGCCGGGGATTGATTTTCCTGGCGCACTTGCAGCACTCGGCTCACGCGGGCGGGGAAGCGGTAGTTCCAGGCCGCCTCGATCAGCACCCGCCGTACGTGGGTGTTGCCGGTCTTGGTAATGGCGCCGAGCCGGCGGTTCGGGCCACTGGTGTGCTCCGAGGGTACGAGTCCGAGGTAGCTCATGAGCTCGCGCGGATGGGCGAAGCGCTTAAGATCCCCGAGTTCGGCCACCACGGTGGTGGCCGCGACGAGGTCGAGCCCGCGCAGCGTCATGAGCGCCGAGACCACCGGCTGCATCCGCCGGCACTGCACTTGCTGCGCCACGGTGTGGCTGAGGCGCTGCACACGCAACTCCCCCTCACTGACCGCCTGGCGATACTCCTCAAAGGCGATGTCTTGTGCCGGGTGGGCGAAGGACACCGCAGCCAGGTAGCGCTGATGCGCCGCCGCCGTCCACGAGCTTCTGCCCGTGTAACGCCGGCCGTGGCGCAGCAGCAGCGCCTTCAGTTGCTGGCGGGATTTAAGCCTTGCGCGTACGGCATCCACTCGAGCACGGCTCAAATCCCGGATCGCCTCGTCGCGCTCGTCCGGGATGCTGACCGGCACCAACTCCCCCGCTCGCGCCAAACTGGCGAGTTTGAGCGCATCGCGCCGATCGGTCTTGACCCGCTCTGCGGGTCGGTGCGGGATCCGAGACGGCGCCACTACCTCGCAGCGGTAATCCTCAGCGCTGAGCTCGCGGGCCAGCCCGTAGCCACAGGGCCCGGCCTCGTAGACGATCAAGAGCCCCCGGGGCTCGCCCAGCTTCCTCAGCGCTTTCTTAAGCTCGGCGAGTTTCGGTCCCACCGTCCCGACAAACCGCGGCGCCTCACGACCTGCCGCCGCAAACCCAATCGCCGTCGACTCCGCATGTACATCCAACCCGACAAAACCCGTGATAGGCTCGTGCATGGTCTGCCTCCTGTGCTCCTTGTAGATCACGCCCAATCGCGTTCTACATGTGGCTCGGCACACGCAAGTGTGCAACCCACGGTACTGCGGGAGGCAGACCGCTTACTCCCCTCAACCTTGAATGCCCGCCTTCTCATGGCGGGCCATGATGTCTAGCATAGCCGCGTGCGCACCATCACGGCCGTTGCTCCTGAAGATGCCAACGCGCTGCGCGAGCGCCGCCTCGAGGTCGCGCGGGCGCTCGGCGCGCTTTTGCCCCCCGACTGCCTGGCGGTCCGCGAGGAGGAGCTGCGTCCCTACGAGTGTGATGCGCTCGCCGCCCACTGCACACAGCCGCTGGTGGTCGCGCTGCCGCGCACCGAGGCGCAGGTGTGCGCGGTGGTGCGCGAGTGCCGCCGGCTCGGCGTACCGCTGGTGGCACGTGGCGCCGGCACCGGGCTCTCGGGCGGCGCCATGCCGCACGCCGCCGGCGTGCTGCTGTCGCTGGCGCGCCTCGACCGCATCCTCGAGCTCGATGCCACGGCCCGCACGGCGCGCGTGCAGCCGGGCGTGCGCAATCTTGCGGTCTCCGAGGCGGCCGCGCCGCTCGGCCTGTACTACGCACCCGACCCGTCCTCGCAGCTCGCCTGCACCATCGGCGGCAACGTCGCGGAGAACTCCGGCGGCGTGCACTGCCTGAAGTACGGACTCACCGTGCACAACGTGCTGGGCCTGCGCGGCTGCACGATCGATGGCGAGCTGATCGAGCTCGGCGGCGCGGCGCTCGACTCCCCGGGCCTTAACCTGCTCGCGCTCGCGCTCGGCTCCGAGGGCCTGCTGCTGATCGTCACCGAGGTGCTGCTTAAGCTCGTGCCAAAGCCGCAGCTTGCGCAGGTGGTCATGGCCTCCTTCGACGACGTCGGCAGGGCGGGCGAGGCGGTGGCCGCCATCATCGCCGCCGGCATCATTCCCGCCGGGCTCGAGATGATGGACCGGCGCACCACGGCGGCGGTCGAGCCGTTCGTCAAGGCCGGCTACGACCTCAACGCCGCGGCCATTCTGCTCGCGGAGTCCGACGGCGCGGTCGATGAGGTCGCGGAAGAGATCGCGGCAATCGAGTCCGTGCTGCGCTCCAACGGCGCTACCGCGCTCGCGGTCTCGCGCTCCGAGGCGGAGCGACTCAAGTTCTGGTCGGGACGCAAGAACGCCTTCCCGGCGGCCGGACGCCTGTCACCCGACTACTACTGCATGGACGGTACGATCCCGCGCCGCAAGCTCGGCGAGGTGCTGCGCGCCATCGAGCAGATGGAGCATAAGTACGGACTGCAGTGCCTGAATGTGTTTCACGCCGGCGACGGCAATCTCCATCCCCTGATCCTCTTCGATGCCAACAGGGAGGGCGAATGGCAGCGCGCGGAAGCTTTCGGCAGCGAGATTCTCGAGCTGTGCGTCGCTCTGGGCGGCACGATCACCGGCGAGCACGGCGTGGGGGTCGAGAAGCTTAACCCGATGTGCGTGCAGTTCTCGCCGGCCGAGAGGGCGGCGTTCTTCGCCGTGAAGGAGGCCTTTGACCCGCCCGGACTGCTCAATCCCGGTAAGGCGATCCCGACGCTCGCCCGCTGCGCGGAGTACGGCCGCGAGCACGTGCGCCGCGGCGAGCCCCGGCGGCACTCCGAGCTGCCGAGATTCTGAGGCATGGAGCACCCGCTCGCGGCATTGCGCACCGCGGTCATGGAGGCGCACCGGGTGAGACAACCGCTGCGCCTGGCCGGCGCCGGCACCAAGGACTTCTACGGCGAGCAGACCCGCGGCACGCCGCTTGACCTGCGTGCCTGGCGCGGTGTCGTGGAATACGAGCCCTCGGAGCTCGTCATCACGGCACGCTGCGGTACGCCGCTCTCCGAGATCGAGGCGCTGCTCGGTGCGGCGCGCCAGTTCCTCGCATTCGAGCCGCCGCGCTTCGGCGGCGATCCGACGATCGGCGGGGTGATCGCGGCGGGCCTCTCGGGTCCGCGGCGCGCGCACGCCGGCGCGGCGCGCGACTTCGTGCTCGGCGCCGTGCTGCTCGCCGTCGATGGCGAGCTGCTCCATTTCGGCGGCAAGGTGATGAAGAACGTCGCCGGGTTCGACGTGTCGCGGCTGCTATGCGGCTCGCTCGGAACCTTGGGTCCCATCACCGAGGTGTCGCTCAAGGTGATGCCGCTGCCGCGCCAGGAGCAGACGCTGCGCTTCGAGCTCACCGAGGCGGCGGCGCTCGCTGCCTTCAACCGCTGGGCCGGCCAGCCGCTGCCCCTCTCGGCGAGCGCGTGGTGGCAGGGGCTCGCGTGGCTGCGCCTCTCGGGTACGCCGGCGGCGCTGCGTGCGGCGCGCGAGCGGCTCGGCGGCGAGCCGGTCGAGCCCGGCGAGGCGACCCGCTGGTGGCAGGAGCTGCGCGACCAGCAGCACGTGCGCTTCGGGACCGCGGCGAACCTCTGGCGCCTGTCGCTCCCCTCGGCTACGGCGCCGCTCGCCCTCGAGGGCGAGCGTCTCATCGAGTGGGGAGGGGCGCTGCGCTGGTATGCGAGCGAGATGCCAGCGGAGCACGTGCGCCGCCTCGCCTCTGCCGCCGGTGGCACGGCGCTGCACTGGCGCGGCGGTGCCCCCGGCGCCCGCTCCCATCCGCTCTCACCCGCCGTGCTCAGCATCAGCAAGCGCCTCAAGGCGCGCTTCGATCCGCACGGCATCTTCAATCCCGGCCGCCTGGCCGAGGGACTCTGAGGCGATGGAGACCCGCCTCGCCGATCGCTTCCAGGGCAGCGCCGAAGGCGCGGCCGCCGAGTCGATCCTCCGCGCCTGCGTGCACTGCGGATTCTGCAACGCCACCTGCCCTACTTATCGGCTGCTCGGCGATGAGCTCGACGGGCCGCGCGGGCGCATCTATCAGATCAAGCAGGTACTCGAGGGCGCGCCCGCCACCCCGCTCACGCAGTTGCATCTCGACCGCTGTCTCACCTGCCGCAACTGCGAGACCACCTGCCCGTCGGGCGTGCAGTACGGCCGGCTGCTCGATATCGGCCGCGCCGCGGTCGATGCCCAGGTGCCGCGGCCGGTTGCCGTTGCCGCATACCGCTGGCTGCTGCGCGAGGGCCTCACCCGGCGCGCTCTGTTCGGCGGCGCGTTGCGCCTCGGACGAGCGCTGCGGCCGCTCCTGCCCGGGAAGCTGCGCTCGATGCTTGCCGCCGCGCGGCCGGCCGGCCCATGGCCGCACCGCCCGCATGCACGCAAGGTGTTGCTCCTTAAGAGCTGCACGCAGGGCGCACTCGCGCCGTCGATCGACGCCGCCACCGCGCGGGTGCTCGATGCCATCGGCATCGAGGTGCTCATCGCGCCGCACTCGGGCTGCTGTGGCGCCATCCGCTACCACCTCGGTGACCAGCCCGGGGGGCTCGAGCATGCGCGCCGCAACATCGACGCCTGGTGGGGGCACCTCGAGGCAGGCGTCGAGGCGATAGTCCTCAACGCCTCGGGCTGCGCGGCGCAGATTCGCGACTACGGAGCGTTGCTCGCCGACGATGCGGCCTATGCGGACCGGGCGCGCCGCGTGAGCGCCGCGGCACGCGAGCTCGGCGAATTCCTGGCGCCGCAGCGCATTGAGCTGGCGCGTCGCGTGGCGCCGGCGAAGACGGTGCGGGTAGCGCTGCACCTGCCCTGTACCCTGCAGCACGCACTGCGCTGCGCCGAGGCGACCGAGATACTGCTCACGGCGCTTGACGTCGAGCTACTGCCGGTTGCCGAAGCGCACATGTGCTGCGGCTCGGCGGGTACCTACTCACTGCTGCAGGGCGAGATCTCGGGCGCGCTGCGGGCGCGCAAGCTCACTCACCTCCTGGCCCCGAAGCCCGAGTTGATTCTCTCCGCCAATATCGGCTGCATCACTCACCTTGCCGCTGCCAGCGAGGTCCCCGTAATGCACTGGGTCGAATGGCTGAGCGGGCGGCTCGCCTCTTGACACTGCGTCGCGCCAGGCCATACGGTAAGCGATGACTTACGCTAGAGTGCTGCATTCGCTCGGCGACCCGACCCGTCGCCGTGTGTTCGAGCGGCTGCGCGCGGGACCCCAGTCGGTGGGGGTACTGGCGCGCGGCCTTCCCGTGAGCCGCCCCGCCGTGTCGCAGCACCTGAAAGTGCTCAAGGCCGCGGGGCTCGTGGTGGAGCGCGCCGCGGGCACGCGCCGCCTCTACTCGATCGATCCCGACGGGCTCGGGGAGCTGCGGCGCTGGCTCGATCAGTTCTGGGACGAGGCGCTGCGTGCGCTGAAGAAGGAAGCGGAAGGGCCATGAGTCGAGCGCTTGAGATCGCCCCGGTCCGCAAGACACTCGTGATCGAAGCGAGCCCCGAGCGCACCTTCGAGGTATTCACCGCCGGGATCGATCGCTGGTGGCCCAAGACCCATACCCTGGGAAGGACTCCGCTCGTCCGCTCCGTCATCGAGCCGTTCGTCGGCGGACGTTGGTACAGCGTGCATGCCGACGGCGCGGAGGTGACGGTCGGTCACGTGCGTGCCTGGCAGCCGGGTGTGCGCCTGGTGCTCGGCTGGGAGATCAGCGCCGACTGGAAGCCCGAGGCGCGCGTCGCCGTCAGCTCGGAGGTCGAGGTACGGTTCATCGCGGTAGCCGCCGGCCGCACCCGCCTCGAGCTCGAGCATCGCCACTTCGAGCGCATGGGGGCCGAAGCCGGCGCCAAGATGCGCCACGAGGTCGACGGCGGCTGGCCGAAAATACTCGAGCTGCTGGCGCGGGAGGTCGCGGGCGGCGGGGCGGGTTGCTAGGGAGCTTGAAACGACTTCATGACCGTCCGCCGCCCGCGTCCAGCGTGAGGAGCAGCTCGTCCAGTTGCTCGAATGTCTCGCGCATCCCAACCTCCATCCCGGCGATGATCGCGTCGAGAGCTTCCTTCGAGGGATAGAGTTCGTGCATCACCAGCTGCGTCTTGCCAGCTTTTTCCTCGAAGGTCACCGTGGTGAGAGAACCGTCGTCACTTTCGTCATTCGTCCAGACGAGGCGCGAGTGCGGTATCACTTCGAGGTAGCGGCCGAAGAACGCCATCTTTGAGGCCCCGTGGGCGAACTCGAAACGGTAGCGGCCCCCGACGCGAACATCCAACTCGCAGGAAAGCAGCGATACGCCCGTCGACTTCGGCGCCCACCAGCGCATGAGCAGCTCGGGCCTGGTCCACGCCTCGAACACGAGGCGCGCCGGGCCCTTGAAGCTTCGCATAACGAGCAGCTCGCGCCCGGACCTGCGCTCCACCGTCGTGTGGTTCTTCATGGGGGTAGGCTCAGTCTCTCTTCTTGCGTCCACCGACCGCCTCCTTCCGTTTCAGTTCCTCGACAACCCTGTCCAGCTCGTCGAAGCGTGCGTCCCAGAGCTGGCGGTAGCTCTCGATCCATGCCGCCTCTTCCTCCAGTCGGCGCGGGCCGAGCTTGCAGGTCCGCACGCGCCCGACCTTCTCCGTGGTGACGAGCCCGGCCCGCTCCAGGACGCCGACATGCTTCTTCATGCCCGTGAGGGTCATGTGGAACTTCTCGGCAAGCTCGGTGATTGAAGCGTCTGCACGCCCGAGCTGCTGCAGAACGCCGCGGCGGGTGGCGTCCGAGAGCGCGCCGAATGAGGCATCGAAGCTGGTATACTGAACCATCGGGTTCAGTATGTAGCACAAGGCTTGGTGGCATGCAAGGGAGGCCGAGTGGCCGCGGATGTGGTCTATATCCCGAGATTCCGAGGCTGTCCGGCAAACGCCGCTGCGCGGCTCCGCCAAAAGCGCCGCGACTTCAGCCCACCGGGTTCGAGGTGTAACGCGGATCGTGGGGCGGGCGGGAGAAGATCCGCCGCACCAGCGGCTCGAACGCCTCGAGTGGCTCGCAGCGGTAGTGCGGATCGAATGAGCACTGATCCCAGGCGGCACAGAAATGTTTGCACGCCTCAAACCAGGGATGCTCGCGGTAGCGATCGCGCGCGTTGCGATCGCCGCCCAGGTGATGCACGTAGTAGTAGTTCTGGAACAGCCCGTGCTGCGCCACGATCCAGGTCACTTCGGGGCGCACATACGGCCGCAGGATCGAGGCCGCGAGTTCCGCGTGATTGTAGGGCGCGAGCTCATCGCCCATATCGTGCAGCAAGGCCGCGACGGTGAGCTCCTCGTCCGCGCCGTCGCGCATGGCGCGGGTCGCCGTCTGCAGCGAGTGCCCGAGCCGGCTGAGCGGATAGCCCTCGAGCGAATGGTCGAGCTTGCGCAGCTGCTCGAGCACGCGATCCGCAAGTCCCATGGCATAGGCGCGCTCTGACTCATCGAGCAGCCGGTAGTCCTCCTGCGTGCCGTCCTGCATGGCATGAAAGCTCACCATGCGGCTCATGCGCTGCGCCTCAGGTCATCGGCCGCAGCACGCCGGCGCCGCAACACGCGGTACAGGCTCCGCGGCCCGTCGATGTCGATATAGCAACCCTGCAGGTGCCGCAGTCCCTCGGCGGGATCGAAGCCGGTGCGCCCGTGCAGCAGCCGGCAGTTGTCGAACATGACCAGATCGCCCGCTTTGAGCAGGAAGCGGATCTCGAAGTCCGGGGCGCGCAGGCGGTGATCGAACAGCCGCCGCGCGCGGTAGTAGGCGTCGAGCTGCGCGCGCGGCAGCAGCGGTACGAAGTCGAGGCGCGGACTGAAATGGATCGCCTTGAGCGCGCCCGTGACGTCGAGCTCGATGGGCGCAGCACTGGCGGTCAGCTCGGTATCGACATCGATGTACTTGAAGCGCACCGGGGTCGAGGCGAGGATGCCGAACGCCTCGGGTTCCTGCGCCCGCAGCGCCTGCGCGACCGCAAACCCATCGACCAGCGTCGACAGCCCGCCGCTGGTCTCGTTCACCAGACAGTGCAGCAGCTGAATCCCCGGCACGGGCGTGCGGTAGGGGTTATCGGTGTGCGGGTCGAGTGCCACCGAGGTGTAGGCCAGGTCGTTGGCATCCGGCGTCGAGCGTACGTTGAACAGCGCTCCGAAGTTGGTCTCGCGGACGAAACCGAAGCGCGCGCCCACCTTGAGTACCATGCCGGGCTCGGAAGGCACTCCCTCGAAGATGATGAAGCCGAAGGTGAGGAACGATTCGAGCCATGTCGAAAGCTCGGCGTCACCGGGATCGGCTCGCCAACGCGCGCGCGGCAGCTCCTTCAGTGAGCCGTCCCAGAGCGCGTGGTCGGGGCAGTCGTGGCTCCTCGCCTCGAGCCCCGCCTCATCGAGGATATCAGCCGCGCGGAAGCTCCCCTGATGGCCGTCGCTGAAGCTGACCTGAAACACCCCGGGCGTGGGCTGCGACACGGCCGTCACCCGCAGCTCGAGATCGAAATCCGAGGGGTCCTGAAGGCGCTGCTGGGTCCGCAGGTCAATGCTGGCCGCGTCGCGGCAGCGCTCGCGCAGCCACAGCGGATGCAGCGGCTCGGTGCGACCGTCGGCGCGTTCGAGCAGCAGCTCGCTCGCCGTGCCGATGCGCAGGCGTGTAGCGCGTGGCTGAGTCATCGGGGAAGTCTAGCTTTCGGGTGCGACCGGTGTCCACGCGCTGCCGGGGCAGGCCCGCGGCGTCAGCCGAAACTCGCGCGCCTGGCCGGCGGCGCATCCAGTTGCGCCGCCGCGAAGCCGCTCGCGAGCGCCGTCAGCAGCTCCTGCCGCAGCGCCTCGCGTGCCGAGGCATCGCCCGCCTGCACGCGCAATTCGAGCACCGCGTTGCGGGGCTCGAGGGCCGTGAGCACCACCCCACCGACCGAGCTCACTCCCTTGGTCTCATGCGCGATGCGCAGCGCGAGCTCGCGCGCCTTGGCGAGATCGGTCTGACGGCTGACGCGGATAACCACCGAAACGGGCGCGGTGGCGGCGACCTCGGTCAGGTTGAGGGTCACCTGACTGGCAGCAACGCTGTTGGGAAGCACGATCTGGCGGCCGTCGGCGGTACGCAGCGTGGTATAGCCGAGCGAAATGAGTTCGACGGTGCCGGTCTCCGTGCCACCGGGTATGGTCACGAGCAGGGTGTCGCCGAGACGAAACGGACGGTAGATCGTGATCGCGACTCCCGCTACCAGGTTACCGAGCGTGCTCTGGGCCGCGAGTCCGACCACCACCGAGGCTACGCTGGCTCCGGCGAGCAGCGCCGTGCCCATCGAGCGCAGCACCGGGATCAGGTGCGCGTAAAGGATGAGCATGACCACCCACACGGCGGCCGTGCCCATCTGCTGCAGGAAGCTGACGGTCGTGCGGTCGATGTGGCCGTGCCGCGCCATCGCCGAGCGGACCGCAAGGCGCAGGCCGCGGGAGATGAGCAGCGCCAGCAGCACGAAGATCAGCAGGTAGACAGCCGCGCCGATCAGGCTGTCGGGGCTCAACGTCCCGAGGAGATCCCGCTCCCCGATTCTGAGGTCGTGCATGGCCGAGCGCCTCGCAATCCTTGCGTCGCTTACACCATAGCATAGTGGCCGCGCGCCCAACGCGGCCCGATAGGCGTAGCCAGAGGTCGCGGCCGGGGTGTATTTTTGCGGCGCGACAGGCACGCCGGAGCACCACAATGACACTGAGCCGCCGCGAGCTTCTAACCGCCTCTGCGATTCTCCTGGCCGGGCCGCGCGCCGCGCTGCGCGCCGCGCAGGGCGCGGGCACCTCGGCCGATCGGCCAATCGTGCTGTGTTGGAACGAGAACCCCTACGGCCCCTCCCCGGCCGCGCGCGCCGCGGTGAGCGAAGCAATTGCCACGAGCTGCCGCTATCCCGATGATGACACCGGGCCGCTGGTGGCGGCGCTCGCGGCGCGCGAGGGCGTGAGCCCCGACTGCATCGTGACGGCGACCGGCTCGGGCGAGCTGCTGCGTGCCTTAGGGATGCTGGCCGCGCGCGACGCGGGAGAGATCATCGCCGCGCAGCCGACCTATACCGAGCTCACGCGCTATGCGGAAGGCTGCGGGGCCAAGGTCGTATTCGTACCGGTAGATGCGCGGCTGCGGCACGACCTGCCCGCCATGCACGCGGCCGTGTCTGCGCGCACGCGCGCGGTGTACCTGTGCAATCCCAACAATCCCACCGGCACGACGGTCGCCGCGGCCGACATCCGTGCGTTCGTCGCGGCACTGCCGGATCACGTCACCGCCATCGTCGATGAGGCGTACCTCGACTTCGTCGTGGCCCCCGAGGTCACGACCGTGGCGGACCTGACTCAGGGCCGGCAGCGCGTCGTGGTGTTACGCACCTTCTCCAAGATCCACGGCATGGCCGGCATCCGCTGCGGTTATGGCATCGCACGCGCCGATGTCGCGAAGCAGCTCGGCGCGGCGCGCATGACGACGCCGAACGTGTTCGCGGTGCATGCCGCGCGCGCGAGTCTCGGCGATCAGGCCTTCCTCACCGACACTCGCCGGCGGATCCTCGCCAGCCGCGTGCGTATCACTACTGCTCTCACCGGCCTCAAGCTGCGCTACGCGGAGCCGCAGGGCAACTTCGTGTTCTTCGACACCGGCATGCCGCTCAAGCGCTTCACCGAACTCATGCGCGCACGCAACATCCTGGTGGGCAGGCGCTTTGCGCCCTACGACAACTGGTGCCGCATCACCATCGGGACCGAGCCTGAGGTGGAGAGCTTCCTCAGCGCGCTGCCCGCAGCTCTCGCCAGCGCGTAGCAGCGGCAGGAGCCCGCAATTACTTCGCCTGCATTCCGCGGGAGGGAGTGACTTAGCCGCCCTCGTACCTTAGCGCGAATCCCCTCGGGAAAGGCGCCTCTCGGACCCGAAGCCGCCTGTCACTCTCCTCAAACGGGCGTTCGCACGCAGGGAAGCACGGTCGCGCAGGGATCGCCGCAGCTGTGCGTCAGCGGCAGAAGAGCCCACGACATTTAAACGAATTCGCCGCCGGACGCCTCTAATGCAAACCACGGCTGACCCGGAGAAGTTTCATGCGCCGGTGGACCCGACCATACGTTGTCCGTTTCTGTCTTGCTGCCTCCTTGTCGCCGTGTTGCGGTTGCGCCGAACCATCGCTCAACGGGTTCTGGACCGGGAGCATGACACGCGGTGGCGCGACGCAAGAGATCAGCCTGCGCGTTAGCGGAGACACCGACGGCTATAAAGCCAACTTCGACTGGCCCGACTCCGGCTACTTTCACGAAGACGCTATTAGCATGAAGGTACGGGACCGCGATGTGCTGGTGAGCCTGCCGATGCCGCGAGGCGCGCTGAAGCTCGCCGGTACCTGGCAGGGGGACTCGCTGTTCGGCGGCTTACTGGAAATCGGCAATGTCGCCGGTGCCTGGAAAACGATACACACTGACGGATCGTTCCGACTGAGCCGTGCAAGCGCGCCGCCCCTTCCTTACCGCGTGGAAGAGGTCTCCTTCAACGACAGTACAGTCACACTGGCTGGGAGCCTGCTCATTCCACGCGCAGTCGGCCGTCACCCCGCGATGACATTCCTGCACGGCGGGGGCGATGAGACTCGCGGCGACGGCATGTTTATCGGTGACAAGCTGGCGCGTCGCGGGTTCGTGGTACTCCTCTATGACAAACGCGGCAACGGAAAATCCACCGGCGACTGGCGTCAAGGTGGCTTCGAAGAGCTGGCCGACGACGGTGCGGCGGCGCTGCATGTGCTTGTGGCACGGCCGGACGTCGACCCGAAACGCACCGGCTTCGTCTGCTACAGCCAAGGTTGTTGGGTTGCGCCGCTGGCGGTTTCGCGCGGCGCACCTGCGCAATTTCTCGTCAGCATTTCCGGACCCACCGTCACGGTCGAGGATGAGGGTTTCGCCCAATACGGTAACCGTATGCGCGAAGCCGGCATGCCGAACACCGAACTGGCGAAGGCGCTACCGCTTCTGAAGCTCGACAACAGCGTCTGCAAAGGTCAGGCCAGTTGGAGTGATCTGCAGGCGCAGATCGCAAAAGACAAGGACCAGCCGTGGTACAAGGCCATTAACTGGTCGCCAGAGGATATGAACGATCCGGAGCGCAGGTTCTACGGAAGGATCTTAACGTACGACCCCAAAGCTTATATCGAGAGTCTCAGAATTCCGTCGCTCTGGTTTTTCGGCACGGCAGACATCACGATTCCCGCTCAGGCCAGTTGGGAGCGCCTCAGAGGAATGTCGGTTTCTCCGAAGCCCCGAATTGTCATCATGGAAAATGCTGATCATGCCATGACGGTGCGAGCAGGCGGCAAATTGCCGGCGCTCGCACCCGGGTTTCCCGGGATGATGGTCGATTGGATTTACTCAGGACGTCCGCTTACTGGAAAAAAACCAACTGAGGGGGACTGACTGTTCTTGGCCGGAAGCAGCGGGTCCGGGCTGAATCGTCCGCGATCGAGCAGCTATGACTCGGATCGAGCCCCAAGCGGCCTATCACGAACGTCCGGTATCGGGCAGTTCAGCTGGGCTGACTGGCGGCATTCCTCGGTCGGTCTCCCGAGTTCCCGTAAACGGTCGGCGGTGCTGACCCGCGCGTCACGTGGGCTTTTGACAAGCGTTGTACGTTATTCGTATAACGCTCCACCGATTCGATCGAGTGGTAGAGGGATCATGAAGCAAGCGCCGCTGATTCGGTTCCGAATAGATTTCACTGAATATGCAAATTTGGGTCCTGGGAAAATTGCCTTGCTTGAGGGTATCGGGACACATCGGTCGGTTTCAGAGGCCGCGCGACAGATGGGTATGAGCTATCGGCGCGCGTGGCTCCTGCTCGACAGCGTAAACAAGACCTTTGATGTGCCCGCGACAGTGAATAGCGCTGGTGGCCGGGGGGGCGGAGGCGCCGAGATCACCCCCTTCGGGGTTCTACTGATAGAGCGCTATCGCGAGGTGGAGCGCGAGCTAAACCAAGTTGCGGGCGAGTGTCTCAGGGAAATCAGGACCCGGGTCGTAATCCGCGGTCGCTCCAGATCCGCTCACAAAGTACCCGTGTCGAAGAAGCGTCGGACAGGCACTTAATTTCTCGTGCTGGGAGGTCTGTCTGGTGCCCGATAGCACGCCCGACACCCGTACTGGTAACCGCTTCGATCGCATGGAGTGGGCCGGGGCATTCGGCGATCTCGGGACGTTGATTCCGTTCGTGGTCGCCTACATTGCGGTCGTCAAGGTCGACCCCTTTGGCATCCTCTTCTCTTTCGGCGGTGCGATGGTCGCATGTGGGCTCTACTACCGGACTCCTTTTCCGGTACAGCCCATGAAAGCGATTGGCGCTGTGGCCACTACACAGGCGGCTCAGACGGCAACTATCACGCCGGCCACGGTCTACGGAGCGAGTCTGGCGACCGGACTCATCTGGCTCGCGCTCGGACTCACGGGAACGGCCAGGCACATCGCCGGTCTCGTCCCACGGTTCGTAGTAGTCGGCATCGTGCTGGGTCTCGGCATGGGCTTCATGCTCCAGGGCGTCCGCAACATGAATGACGGGTGGGCCATCGCCGCTGTCGGGCTCTTGGGGACCGTGCTCTTGCTCACCAACAAAGCCATTCCCGCGATGTTCCTGCTCCTCGTCTTCGGGGTAGCCTGTGGGGCGTATCAGAACCCCGATCTCCTGCGAGCGCTCCTGTCAGCGAGACCGGAACTGCACCTGCCGCGTTTCGCCCTCTCAGGTGTGACCTGGCATGACCTCCTGATCGGCACGACGCTGCTCGCACTTCCACAGCTGCCCCTGACGCTCGGAAACGCCATCATCGCAATCCGTGAAGAGAACAACCGCCTCTTTGCCGACCGCGCCGTGGGCGAGAACACGCTCGCCACCTCGACCGGTGTCATGAACCTCGCGAGCGCCGCCTTAGGCGGCGTACCGATGTGTCACGGTGCCGGCGGCATGGCCGGCCACGTCGCCTTCGGAGCACGCACCGGCGGCGCGCCCATCATCCTGGGGGCCATCCTCCTGTGCTGCGCCTTCTTCCTCAGCGACTCCATCAACGCCATCTTTGCCCTATTCGCCCGGCCAGTCCTCGGAGTGATCCTGTTCCTCACGGGAGCGCAGCTCGCGCTCGGATCTTGTGATTTCAGCAAGAACAAGGGTGAGCGGTTCATCACGATCACCACGGCGGCGTTTTCGCTGTGGAACGTGGGCCTCGCGTTCGTGGCCGGCACGACGTTCGCGTACATCCTGAAGCGCGGTTGGTTGCGGCTATAGTCATGGGAGCACAGAGCCTCTCGGCCTTGCATCTGCTCTTCACGGGTGACCCGGCGCTGCTTGCCATCGTCAGACTGTCCATTGGGGTGAGCCTCAGTGCGACCGTCCTCGCGGCGCTTCTCGGAGCTCCGCTCGGTGCGCTCGTGGCGCTCACGCGCTTCAGGGGCCGAGAGGTGGCCATCGTGGCGCTCAACGCCATGATGGGGCTGCCGCCCGTCATGGTCGGACTCGCGTGCTACCTCGCGCTCTCGCGTTCTGGGCCTCTGGGTGCGTGGGGCTTGCTCTTCACGCCGAAGGCCATGGTCATTGCTCAGACAATCCTCGTTACTCCGATCATCGCGGCCATCACGCGTCAGACGGTCGAGGACCTGTGGGCCGAGTATCGCGACGAGCTCACCGCCATGAACGTCGGCCCCCTGCAGCGAGTCGCCACGCTCCTCTGGGACGGGCGCTTCTCCCTCACCACGGCCTTCCTCGCCGGCTATGGACGAGCTGCCGCCGAGGTCGGCTCCATCATCATCGTGGGCGGCAACATCGAGGGTTTTACGCGCACGATCACGACCGCGATGGCCCTCGAAACCTCCAAGGGAAACCTGCCGCTCGCAATCGGTTTGGGAGTCGTGCTGCTCCTCATCGTCATTTCGGTGAGCGCGCTCGCCTGGGGTGTGCGGCGCGCCGGCGAGCGCTTCGCCGCATGACGATGCGCGCACCGCACTCCGACCTGCCGATCCTCTTTGCCGGCGTCGACATCCACAGGGGCACCACGGTGCTCTTGCGCAACCTCTCGTTCACGATCTCGGCGGGGCCGCCCACGGTGCTGATCGGCCCGAACGGCTCCGGTAAGTCGACGTTGCTGCGGGCTGCGATGGGACTCGTTGCGCCCACTTGCGGCGGCATCACCTGGGGCGGTCGTAACGTGCCTTCCCCGACAGGGCGTGCCATCGTCTTTCAGCGCCCCGTGATGCTCCGGCGCAGTTGCGCCGGCAATCTCGGGTATGCGCTCGCGGCCGCGGGCGTAGCCGGCGCCGATCGCAAGAGCCGGCTGGCGGAGCTGTTGCGAATCGTCGGTCTCGAAGCTCTCGCGGATCGGCCGGCCCGCCGGCTCTCAGGCGGTGAGCAACAGCGGCTGGCGCTGGCGCGCGCCCTCGCACGCAACCCCGCGGTACTCTTCCTGGACGAGCCGACCGCGAGCCTCGACCCCGCCGCGACCAAGGCGATCGAGGACCTCGTGCGCGCGGTGAGCGAGACCGGTGTCAAAGTGGTGATGGCGACGCACGATCTCGGCGAGGCGCGACGGCTCGCGGGGGAGATCCTGCTGCTGCACCGAGGCGAGCTGATCGAGAGGCGCCCGGCACAGAAGTTCTTCGCCGACCCGTGTACGGACGCGGCGAAGCGGTTTATCGCCGGCGAGCTCCTGATCTAGGTCGGAGGGCGGACCCATGAACTGCGCGGTGAAAGCTCGAACCTACGTTGTCCTGTGGGTGGTCGCCCTGGTGCTGTTCGGCGCGGTAGCGGCCGCGCGGGCCGATGACCGCTCGATCGTCGTCGCGTCGACGACTTCCACTCAGGACTCCGGCCTGTTCGAGTATCTGCTGCCGCTCTTCGAGCAGAAAACCGGGATCGCCGTGAAGGTAGTGGCCCAGGGCACGGGACAAGCGCTCGACACCGGCCGGCGCGGCGATGCGGATGTGGTGTTCGTGCACGCGAAGGCGGCCGAGCTGCAATTTCTGGCGCAGGGCGAGAGCCTCAGGCGCTACCCGGTGATGTACAACGACTTCGTCCTGATCGGGCCGAAGAGCGACCCGGCCGGCATTCACGGCGTGAAGGACATCGGGCAGGCGCTACAGGCGATCCGGGACAAGCAGGCGCCGTTCGTGTCACGCGGCGATCGCTCGGGCACACATCTGGCCGAGCTTGCCCTTTGGAAGGCCTGCGGCATCGACATCGAGCAATCCCGCGGCCCCTGGTACAAGTCGATTGGCCAGGGCATGGGCGCCGCGCTCAACTTCGCGGCGGCGAGCAACGCCTACGTGTTGTCCGACCGCGCGACCTGGATTCACTTCTCGAACAAAGCTGACCTTGAGATCGTCGTGCAGGGTGACCGGCGGCTCTTCAATCAATACGGCGTCATGCTGGTCAATCCGGCGAAGCACCCGAACGTCAGGAAAGCGTTGGGCCAGGCCTTCATCGACTATCTGATCTCGCCCGAGGGCCAGAGGGCGATCGCCAATTACAAAATCGACGGGCAGCAGCTCTTCTACCCGGATGCAAACGACCCGGGCGCCTGACGGCGCTCAGGAGTATCCAGCCTTACGGATGCGCCATATGGTCGTGGCCGGCCATGGCGTCGGCCCCGTGGTCCGAGAGCTGCGCGTCGAACCACTCGTGTATGGCCGCAATCAGCTCGGGTCGCTGCGCGAGGTACTCGATCTGTCCGCCGGCGGCTACGTCGGTGTACAGGACCCTGATCTCGCCGGGTTTCGCGGCCCTGAGCTGTGCGAGCCCCGGCATCCGCTCGCCGTGTGTTTGCGCCGGGCCCGAATAGTCGCCCTGGTGAAAGTGCGTCGCGATGTCCTCGAGGTGCATCCGAATCAAACGAACCTGCTCACTGTCGCCGGGATTCTTCGCGACTACCTGCTGAAGGCCTCCGGCAGGCGTCTTGGTAAACACGTGCGTGGTTGCGCTCAACCTGAAGGGCATGACCTCTGCACCGCGGGCAGCTACCTCCTCCTGCCGTTGCGCCTGTCCAAGCGCGAGGCCGCCTGTGATCACCCCGACGATGGCCGCGGCGGCGACGTTCGTTATGACGCGCATGTCAGCCACCCGTTTGCGACTTCGCCGCTCGCGGTCGGCCTTCAGACGTGCGCGCGGCGGGCCGCCGCGAGATCGAACGGCAGCGTGTGGAGCTTGAGGCCGACCGCATCGTGCACTGCGTTCGCCACCGCGGGCGCGATCGGCGGCGTACCGGGCTCGCCCACACCCGAGGGCGCATTCGTCGAGGGCACGATGTAGATCTCAATCGTGCGCGGCATGTCCGGCAGACGCAGCACCGTGTACTGATGGAAGTTGGTCTGATCGACGCGCCCGTCGGTGAGGGTGATCTTGCCTGTGAGAGCCGCCGACAACCCGTACCCGATGGCGCTCTGCATCTGTGCCCTGACCACGTCCGGCGTAACCGCGATGCCGCAATCCACGGCGCACACCACGCGGTCGACGGTGAGCTTGTCGCCCTGCACCGTAACTTCGGCGATCTGTGCGACCACCGTGCCAAAAGACTCGTGCACCGCCACCCCGCGGCCGCGGCCACCGTGCTTCGCGAACGGCTTGTCCCAGGCCGCCTTCTCAGCGACGAGCTTGAGGGCGGCGACGTGTCGAGGATGCTTACCGAGGAATTTCAGGCGAAATGCCACCGGATCCTCGCCGGCCGCCCGCGCGAGCTCGTCGAGCATCACTTCCTTGGAGTATGCGGTGTGTGTGTTCTCGACCGAGCGCCACCACAGCACCGGCACGCCCACCTTCGGTCGCGTCCAGCTCACGTGCACGTGCTCGAGGTCGTATTCCTCGGCTGCCGTGCCGCCGACAGCCGTGGGGTCGAGTCCGTTCTTCATCATCACCGGCTCAAACGGTGTCCCGGCGATGATCGACTGTCCGACGATGCGCTGGCGCCAGGCGACCTTGCCGCCGTGATCGAGGCCCGCCTCGATGCGGTGATAGTTGAGCGGCCGGTAGCGTCCGCCGGTGATGTCGTCCTCGCGCGTCCAGATGAGCCGCACCGGATACTTGCCGCCGGTGGCCCTGGCAATCGAGGTGACCTCCGAAACGAAGTCGGAATCAGGCGTGGCCCGGCGGCCGAAGGTGCCTCCCGCGGCGAGCGTGTGGATGAGGACCTGCTCGGGCTTGAGCCCGGTGATGGCCGCTGCAGCGGCCTGGTCGGCCGTCTGCATCTGACAGCCGGCCCAGATCTCGCATTTGTCGGGGCTCAGCGCGCACACCGCGGTGAGCGGCTCCATCGTGGCGTGGGCGAGGTAGGGAAACTCGAAATCCCCCTGAACGCGCTTCACCGCGTGCGCCAACGCCGCGTCCGGATCGCCTGCGTGCGCCACCGTCAGCGCGTCCTTGCCCCGGGCGAGGTCCCGGTATTCCCTCATGAGTTGCGCTGTGCCGCGCTTCTCGGCAGCCGATTCGTCCCAGGTTACGCTGAGTGCCTCACGACCTTTCTTCGCCGAGTACATATCGCGCGCCACCACCGCGACGCCGCGCGGGATCTCGACGACGTCGACCACCCCGGCGACTGCCCTCGCCTTCGTGGCATCGAACGACGTGACCTTGCCGCCGAAGCGCGGCGGACGCATCACCACCGCCGTCATCATGCCGGGCAGCCGCACATCGATCGCGTACTGCTGCGTGCCGGTTGATTTCGCGCGCGCATCGAGGCGCGGCAGTCTGTCGCGGCCGACGATCCTGAAGCTGGCCGGGTCCTTGAGCTTGACGCTCGCAGGCACGGGCTGCTTCGCGGCGCTCCCGGCCAACTCGCCGAACGTAGCCTTGCGATGCGAAAGCGCGTGCGCGAGCACGCCCTCGCTCACAGTCACCTCCGTCGCCGGTACGCTCCACTGTTGCGCCGCAGCGGCCACCAGCATGGCGCGCGCAGTAGCGCCCGCCTCACGCAGCTGCTGCCAGGAATTGGCGACGGCTGTCGAGCCGCCGGTCAATTGCGCGTGTACCCCGAGCGGCACGAACGCGTTGTTCTGATACAGCGGAACCTGAGCGGGCGCACTCTCGACGCGCATCTGCTCCCATGCGGCATCGAGCTCCTCGGCGACGATCGCCGGCAGTCCGGTCCACACACCCTGCCCGGCCTCGACATGTTTGCAGATCACGGTGACGGTGTTGTCGGGCGCGATGTGCACAAACGGCATGACCAGCGGCTCCGCCGGCGCGGAGCTTCCCGGGCCCGATGCGCCGCAGCCCGGCAGCAGCACGCCGAGCGTGAGTCCCGAGCCGGCAAGCGTCGACAGCTTGAGAAACTCGCGCCTGCTCAGCTCGCTGCGCGTGCCGCCCGCGGACCGCGCGGCCGCCTCCTCGAAGTGTCGCAAGTACATGGTTCGACCCTTCAGCCGGCAGCCGGCTTGCTGGCAAGAGCGGATGCGGCGTGATGAATGGCGTCCCGGATGCGAACGTAGGTGCCGCAGCGGCAGATGTTCCCGGCCATCGCGGTGTCGATGTCCGCATCGCTCGGCTGCGGATTTGACGCGAGTAGCGCCGCGGCCGACATGATCTGGCCGCTCTGACAGTAGCCGCATTGCGGCACATCGAGCGCGATCCAGGCCTCCTGCACAGCCCGGCCGGCCGCGCCCGCGAGCCCCTCGATGGTCGTGACGCTGCGGCCCTCGACGGCCGATACGGGCGTGACACAGGAGCGCGTGGGTTGGCCGTCGATGTGCACGGTGCAGGCACCACAAAGCGCCATGCCGCAGCCGAACTTGGTGCCGGACATCTCCAGGTGATCGCGGATTGCCCACAGGAGCGGCATGTCCGGGTCGAGATCCAGTTCGCGACTCTGTCCGTTCACGGTGAATTTGATGGCCATTGAGACCCCCTTTCGGCACGGCGGCCTGAGAGCATGATACTCCGTCTGCTTTTCGGGGCGTGCCATCGCCCCTCGGGGAGATTGCCGAACCTAGATCATCCGCTCACCGATCTGGCCGCGCACCTGGCGCAGCACCGCATTTGCAACACCAACCGACCATCGCCAGGTGTGTTGGATCGCCGCCCGAGAGCCGCCGTTGGCGGCCTCTGTCTACGTAGCGAGGTGAACGGTGAGTTTTCGCAGCGAGGCCAACGGCGGCAAACGGTGCGATCCTGGCCTTGCCCAGCCGGGCGTCTGATCGTGTCAGTCGCCCGCGAGGGCGCCCGAAGACGACTTCGGGCACGTCGATTTCCACCAGGACGCCACGCGGGGCGGCCGGCAGAGGCACGTGCACCGTGGTGCAGGCGGGCTTGTTCGGTTGGTCCTTGGTCCCGAAGAACTGGCGGAAACCGGCGCGCGCCTCCAGGGCGTCTCCCCTGAAGTCTTTCGTTGGATCGCCCCCGATGTAGACGCGCATCATCACTACGTCGCCCAGCGTGAGCTTCTGCGATGCGAGAAATTTCTGCATGTCCTCGAGAATGCCCACAGCTTGCGACTTGATGTCGGTATGCGTCTTCACGTCCGGGTCGAGCCAGCCGCTCACATAGAGGGTGTCTCCGGCCCATACCGCCTGTGAAAACGGAAGGTCAGCGTTCGTTGGGTTTTGACTGGGTGTCAGGGGTATCCGCCTGATCGTTTGCGCTGCAGCCGTCGATGAAATCATCAGAGCGGCCGCCAGCACGGCGAGATGCTTGATCATCATGGGATTGAACTCCCTGCAGTCGGTTGGCACGCCAGCGGTGCGAGTGTATGCATCCGCTCCCGACCGGCCATTCAGCGCCGGTATTCTGCCGGGGCGCTGAACAGAATGGGCAATTCTGTTCAACGTTGCCGGCAATCCCACTTAACAGCGGTGGTTTTGCCCGGGGCCGCGAGCGGTCAAAGCCGACCCCTTGCAGCCGGTCGCGACCGTCCGGTTTCGGGAAGCGCGCCGGAACAGTTAGTTGGGAAACTTCAAGGCCCGTTCGATCGCCTGGAACCGCGGCTCCTTGCGCAGTGGATCAAGGTCCGGTTCGGCTTTCAGTTCAGAGAGTGACGCATCGCGCAGGTGCATGGCGGTCTCAAGCCACTCAAGCGCCTTCGGGATTTCACCCCATTGTGCGTAAATACACGCAAAATCGTACGCACCATTGTCCCCAAGAGAGGACCTGAGCCTTTGTAACATGGCCTCGGCGTCCGCCTGCCTTCCGAGTCTCATGTAGACCACCGCCAGGCAGGCCTGCCCTACTTCATCAGCGAGTGCGACCTCGCACGATGCGCGGGCGGCGTCAAAATCACCAAGCAAATACTGCGGCTGACCGAGAAGCGCGTAATTTCTGACCCAGTCTGGTTGGAGAGAAATCGCCGTCCGGTAGGCAGTAATGGCATCTGCGTATTGACGGGCTAGCACGAATACGATGCCCACCGTTCGATGCAGATGAAAATTCAAAGGATCCAGGATAACGGCTCGGCGAGCGGCAGCGATTGCTGCGGCCGTGTGGCCTAATTCCGCCGCGTGGCGGCTATAAGCGCTCAACATACGGCCACTGCCTGGTGCAAGCGCCAGGGTACGCTCGAATTCTCTATCTGCTTGCGCAAAGTCCAGCATGCCCGACCCGAAACCCACGCCCAAAGCGTAATGTCCCTCCGCGAGTTCAGGCGCCAAACTGACTGCCGTACGCGCATCGGCCAACGCCTTGTCGTGGCTCGTACGAACTGCCGGACCTCGAGCGTTGAAGTCGGCGTAGTTGCTTAGCTCAAGGGACCGCTCTGCGAACGCCATTGCGAAGTGGGGATCGAGGTCAATGGCTTCCGTGTAGGCACCGATAGCTGCTTGCACGTCCTCCTCACTGACCGCTGTACGTCCTATCTTTTTTCCGCGCAGATAGGCATCGAACGCCGCCGGAATTACCGTGCCGCCGAGCTCGATTTTCTTCCCTGTGTCTTCGAGGAGCGTGACTTTGAGGGCGTTCGCAACCGCGGTTGCAATTTCAGTCTCCAGCGCCAGCACGTCGCCGAGGTTACGGTCATAGGTCTGCGACCACATGTGAAACCCGGTGACGGTATCGATGAGCTGAGCAGTGATACGCACAGTGTGCGTCGATCGCCGCACGCTCCCCTCAAGAACCGCGGCCACATTGAGTTTGCGCGCGATGGTATCAATGTCGGCATCCTTACCCTTGAAGGAAAAGGCCGATGTGCGCGCCGCAACGCGCAGTTCATTGATACGGCTTAGCGAATTGAGTAACTCCTCCGTGAGGCCGTCGGAGAAGTACTCCTGGCTCGGGTCGCCGCTCATATTCATGAACGGCAACACGGCGATGGAGTGTGGTGGCGGAGTGAATGCCGTTGGTGCCTCGTCGTGCGTCGCGGGCTTTGCGGGGGGCGGGGGCTTGGCGGTCCAGGACTTCTCGACGAGAAGGTATGCGACGGCTACTGCAGCGAGCACGGCGACCGGCGCCAGCCAGAGCCCCGAGCGCCAAGGCCGTCTCGGGGCCACCCCCGGCCGCCGCGCCGCGATCAGCGCCTGGCCGGACTCTCCGGACAGCAGCCGCTGAATGCGCGTGACGAACTCGGCTGGCGTCGCTCCCGCGGCCAAGCGTGTCCACTGCACCTCGCGGAACTTCTCCGGAACATGTTCCTCGTCCTCTCCCGTGTCGTCGATGACCACAGGCACCAGGAAGGCCTTATGGGCCGCGATCAAGTGCGAGCGGTCAACGGCGAGCTTCCATTCCAGCCGAAAGTATCCTTCCGCCCGCTCATGCGTGTGTTTCGAGATGATGGGAAGGAACAGCGCGCAGGTTTTGATCTGCTTGCGGATCGACTGGTCCCAGGCATCCCCGCCCCGCAGCTCGCTCTGGTCGAACCAAACTTCGATGCCGGCGGCGCGCAGCGCATTGGACAGTCGCTGTGCAGCCTGCGCGTCCTGCGACGCGTAGCTGAGGAACACCGCCTTGCCAGGGTCGGTCACGGTGCCCACGTCGTGTCGCGCCCCTGGCGATTATCTGGCTCGGTGCGGTCGGCCATTCAAAGGCTCTTGGTTGGTGCCCATAGCCTACCGTAAGGCGTGGGCGACTGCTTTCGGGCGGCGATTCCAGCAACGCCGGTGACCGGTCGTGGGCCGATGGCGGTCGTCGCCGCCACGGGCTCGATTCGTGGGCGCGCTACAGGATGAGGCTCATGCAGGTGAGCGCCGCTTCCGCCTTCTGCAGCTCGCTCACATCGAGCGCCCGGGTGTTGACTCCCGCCGCCTTGAGACGCTGCTCGGTCTGTGGAAAGGCCGCGCTCAGCAGCGTGACGCCCGCGACGGTCAGCGTGTTGGCGCCGAACTCCTCTCCCGCGCTGACCTCGATCACCCGCACGGCGTCAAACACCTGCGGGTCCACCCACGCCGGGTTCGCCAGCACGATGTCCGGCGGAATGAACGTGGCGGCGCTCTTCAAGTGCAGACAGTCGCGCATGGCGACCGAGCGCACGCGGTAGCCGAAGGGCTCGAGCGAGCGCGCGAGCTGCTGAATCCCCTCCGCGTTGCTGCGTCCCGAAGCACCCACGTACAGCGTGCGGCCGATGCACACCACATCGCCCCCCTCGAGCGTGCCGGGCGCCGTGATGCGTACCAGTCGCCGGTGGCGCGCCAGCACCTCGGCCACGCTCGCCACCTCTTCGCGGCGTGAGGCCACGCCGGGGTGCGCGATCACCGCAACCTCGGCAAGGACGACGGCCGTGTCCTCGACGAACACGCCATCGGCTTGAGTGGCGAGCGGCGCCAGCCATTCGACGCTCTTGCCGAGCGCGGCAAGCTCGGCTGCATAGGCGGCGTGCTGGCGGAAGGCGAGCTCGGCGTCGATCGGCACGCGGGGCAGGAAGCTGAGCTCGCAGTCGGCAAGGCACGGGCTGACTTCGCGTACCAGGGCGATCATGGACGGGGCCGTTTCATTTGGGCACCTCTCGGCCGGCCAGCCGCAGGCACTCGAGCAGCGCGCTCGCAGCGGGTGGCAGCTTTCCCGGTGCACGCAGGATCGCGCCCACCGGCGTCTCGAGTGATTTGAGCTTCACCGGCAGGATCGCCAGCAGTCCCTGCTGCACGTCATCGAGGGCGACGTGATAGGGCATGATGCCGAGGAACTCGGACTTGCGCAGCAGCGCGCGGTTGGTGAGGATCGACACCGATTCGATCACGTTGCTCGGCAGCGGCGCGCCGGCCTCGACGAAGGCGCGCTCGATCTGCCGGCGCAGCGCCGTCTCCGGCAGCGGCAACAGCCACGCCTCGCTGGCGAGGTCCTTGAGAGTGAGCCGCCGCCGGCGGCTGAGCGGGTGGCCGCGCCGGGTGACGACGCAGATCGGCTCGGCGTAGAACTCCTCGTACACCAGCGCGGGGCTGCGGCCCTCGTCGGGCAAACGCCCGAGCACCATGTCGAGATCGCCCACCAGGAGCGAGGGCATGAGAATGTCGTAGGTGCCGACCACGACGCTGATCGCCACCCCGGGGCGCTGCTTCTTCAGGAGCGCGATCGCATCGGGGAGGATGCTGGCGGAGGCGGCGAGCAGCGTCCCGACCGTTACCTTGCCGCTGTAGCCCGCGCGCAGGCTCTCGAGCTCCTCGGCCGCGTGCCGCAGCTGCGCCAGCACGATCTTGGCGTGGCGTGCGAAGATCTCCCCGTAGGCGGTCGGCTCGAGTCCGCGGTTGCTGCGCTCGAAGAGTTTCACGCCGAGCGTCGACTCGACGTCCTGCAGCGCCTTGGTCACGGTCGGTTGCGTGAGGCTCAGGCGCCGCGCCGCCTTGAGGATGCTGCGGCAGTCATGCAGCTCGGCAATCAGCTCGACGTGGCGCAGGCGGAATTTGCGGGTGATCCAGCGCTCGAGCCGTACCGAGGTCATGCGCCGATCATAACGGGTACTTGCGACGTGCGGGTTGCAGCGCGGGCCCCGAGGCCGAAGAACGCCGCGGCATTGCCATGCAGCAGCTTCTCGCGGGTTGCAGCCGGCAGTGTTGGATGGGAGCGGATGAGACTGCCGACCTGCTGCTCGCCGAGCGGAAAAGGATAGTCCGAGCCGAGCATGACGCGGTCCTCGCCCATGGTGCGTACCAGGAACTCGAGCGCGTCGGGGCTGAACACCGTCGCATCGACGGCAAAGCGGTCGAGGTACGAGGACGGCGGGTGCGGGCAGTCCTCGCGCACGATGTCGCGGTTGCGCCAGGCATTGTCGACGCGTCCGAGCAGGTACGGAAAGCTGCCGCCGCCGTGCGCGAAGCACAGCTTGAGCGAGCGCGGCAGCCGTTCGAAGGCGCCCGACAGGATCAGCCACAGGATCGACAGCTGGGTCTCCGCCGGCATCGAAACGAGCCACGGCAGCTGATAACGCGGCATGCGCTCCTGCGCCATCATGTCCCACGGATGCACGAACACCGCCGCCCCCTCCGCTGCGCAATGCCGCAGGAAGCTGACGATGCCCTCGTCGTTGAGCTCGCGGGCGCCGACGTGGTTGCCGATCTGAACGCCGAGGTGACCCTCGGCCATCGCGCGGCTCAATTCGCGGCAGGCGAGCTCGGTGTCCTGCAGCGGCACCTGGCACAGCGACTTCAACCGCCGCGGCGCGTGCGCGCAGATCTCGAGCGCCGCATCGTTGAAGATGCGCGCGCACTCGAGCGCCTGCGCGGCCGGACGCTGGTAGGCGAACAGCAGCGGCGTCGCGCACATGATCTGCACGTCGACCCGGTCGCGATCCATCTGCTCGAGACGCAGCGCCGCATCCCAGCACGCCGCGCCGACCGGGCGAAATTCGCGCTCCCCGACCATGAGCATGGCCTTACCGTCGGCGCCGTGGCGCAGCCACGGCCAGTCGGGCGTGCCGAAGCGCGCCGCCAGGTCCGGCCAGGTGCGCGGCAGAAAATGCGTGTGAATGTCGATCGTGCCCATGCTCGTCTGCCTCCTCAGGGCGGCGTGCCCGCGCCGGCTCGCCAGGCCACCGCCTTGATCTCGATCAGAAGATGCGGGTGCGGCAGCTGCGCCACGGCCACCGTGGTGCGCGCCGGGCCCGCAACGCCGAAGAACTCGCTGTACACCTCGTTGTAGCCGGCGAAGTCATCCATGCTGACGAGGAAGGTGCTCACCTCGACGAGGTCGGCGAGGCTCGCGCCGGCGGCCGCGAGGATGTCGCGGAGGTTCTCGATCACGGCGCGTGTCTGGGAGCGGATGTCGAGCAGCAGCTCACCGTCGGCGCTGCGCACCGCACCGGCGATCGAGTCGTCGGCGCGCCGCGAGCTCGTGCCCGACACAAAGATGAAATCCCCGGCGCGACGGTAGTGCGGATAGCTGCCGCGGGGGCGCGCCTTGCCGGCCACCACGGCGCTCGTCTTTGCTTCAGGCGCGCGCATGCCTAGAGCTTCACGCAGATGTTCATGGGCTCGGAGAAGAATGCCAGTGAGTGCGCCCCGCCTTCGCGCCCGATGCCGGAGAGCTTCACGCCGCCGAACGGCGTGCGCAGATCGCGCAGGAACCAGTCGTTCACCCAGGCGATGCCGACCTCCATGGCCCGCGCGACGCGATGCGCGCGCTGCAGATTCGAGGTCCACACCGCCGCCGCGAGCCCGTAATGCGTGTCGTTCGCGAGCCGCACCGCCTGCTCTTCCGTGTCGAAGGGCGCCACGTGACAGATGGGGCCGAAGATCTCCTCGCGCACGCAGCGCGAGTGCTCGGCCAGCCCGCGCACGACGGTGGGCTCGATGAAGGCACCGCCGTCGCGCTCATCGGCGAATTGCGGAATGCCGCCGCCGGTGAGGATCTCACCGCCCTCCTCGCGCGCCAGGCGGTAGTAGCCGAGCACCTTGTCGCGGTGCGCGCGTGAGATGAGCGGACCCATATCGGCGCCCTCGTAGGGGCCGCCGACCCTGAGGCGCCGGGCGCCGTCGGCGAGCGCGGCGACGAATCGCTCGTAGATCGGCCGCTCGATGTAGACGCGCTCCGAGCACAGGCACACCTGGCCGCAGTTGGCGAACACCGAACGCAGCGTGCCGGCGAGCGCCGCCTCGAAATCCGCATCCGCGAACACCAGCGCGGCGTTCTTGCCGCCGAGCTCGAAGGACAGTGCCTTCACGGTCGGCGCGGCGCTCTTCATGATGGCCGAGCCGGTGGCCGACTCGCCGGTGAAGGCGATGGCGCTCACGTCGGGATGGCTTACCAGCGCCTCGCCCGTCGAGTCCGCGCCAAAGCCGTGCAGCAGATTGAACACGCCGGCGGGCATGCCCACCTCCTGCATGACCTGCGCGAGCAGTGCCGCCGAGGACGGTGTCTCCTCGGACGGTTTCGCGACCACGGCATTGCCGCACACCAGTGCCGGCGCCACCTTCCACGTCAGCAGCAGGAACGGCAGGTTCCAGGGCGCTATCACCGCCACCACGCCGACCGGCTTGTGGACCGTGTAGTTGAGGGCGCCGCGGCCGTCGGCCGTACCCATCTCGAAGCACTCGGAGGCGCGCGCCAGCGCCAGGTCCGCGTAAGCGCGGAAGTTCGCCGCTCCGCGCGGGATGTCGAGCGAGCTCGCCTGTGAGAGCGTCTTGCCGGTATCGGCGATCTCGGCGCTGACGAACTCATCGAAGCGCTGCTCGATGCGCTCGGCGACCTTGCGCAGCAGCGCGCAGCGCTCCTGCACCGTGAGCCGCCCCCACGGGCCGCGCAGTGCGGCGCGCGCGGCCTGCACCGCCCGATCGACGAGCGCGGCATCCGCCTCGGTGACGGTCGCGATCACCCGGCCGTTCACCGGGCTGACGTTGGGGAAACTTCTGCCCTGGAGGATGAACTCGCCGCCGACGAGACAGGGCAGCTGCTGACCGGCGAGTGGATAAGGGACCGCTGGGGTCGGATTCCGCATTTAGAGCGCGGATTCTAGGCAACCCGTGCTACAAAGGAATAATCGTATTTTTACCTTCTGGTATGCATATTCTCTATATCGCCTCGACGACCGGAGTCATCCGCCGAGCAGGATACGGCGTCGCGCGAGGCTCTCCGGGCTCCAGACTTCGGCGCTCTTGTAGTACTGGCTGACGGCGCGCGCGCCGGCGGGCAGCACGACCCAGGGCTGCTTCGACTCGGTAAAGATGTGGATGTCGGGCGGGAAGGCGTCCGGGTCATCGAGCGTGCCGACGCGCACGAACCGCAGCGCGTCCCCGGCGCCCGCATAGGTGCTCCATACCGTGACCCGACAGCGCGGGCAGCGGTTCATCTTCTGCCCCTTGCCGCTCGCGCTCGGCGTCATGATCACCTCGGGTGCGCCCTCGAGCAGCTCCATGCGGTCCGCTTCGATCAGCGCGTTGAGCGCGAACGCCGCGCCGCTCTCGCGCTGGCACCAGCGGCAGTGACAGCAGTGCACGATGAGGGGCTTGTCGCGCATCGCATAGCGCACCGCGCGGCAGGTGCAACCGCCGGTGACCTGGGGGTCAGTGGCTGCGGTCATAGCGGGGATGCCGTCATTTGGCCGGATCGGATCCCGAGCCTTTCAGACAGGTGCTCATGAAGCTCTTGCGATCAGCACCCTTCAGGCCCTTGGAGGTCGCATCCGCATTGCAGCTCTTCATCTTCTCCTGCTGGCTGTTGGTCTTGGCCGGCGCCGCCGGTTGATCCGACAGGCAGGTCTTCATGTAGGCCTTGCGGTCATCGCCCTTCAGGCCCTTGGAGCTCGCATCCGCGTTGCAGGTCTTCATCTTCTCCTGCTGACTGTTGGCCGGCTTAGCCGCCGGCGCTGTGCTCGTCCCCGTGGTCTGCGCCGAGGCCGCGCAAACGGCCAGCAGCGCGAGCGCCGCAGTCATCAGCCATGTCATGCGTTTCATTGTTTCTCCCTCCCGATGGCGACTGTTTCGCCCAACATGTCGATGGTACACCCATGATCCCCTACTCCATGTCCGGATAGGGCCCCTTGCCGCCGTCGGCTATGAAGTGGTCGATTCTTTTCGTCAGCACCGGCAACGGCACCGAGCCAAGCTCAAGTACCGCGTCATGGAAGGCACGGATGTTGAAGCGCTCACCGAGCGCCTTCTCGGCGCGCGCGCGCCCTTCGACGATCGCCCGCTCGCCGAGGTAGTACGACAGAGCCTGGCCCGGCCACGCGATGTAGCGATCTACTTCGGTGCCGATCTCATGCTCGGGGAGCGCCGTGTACTGCTTGAGGTAATCGATCGACTGCTCGCGCGTCCATCCCATCGAGTGCACGCCGGTGTCGACCACGAGCCGCGCGGCGCGCCAGATCTGGTAGCCGAGCATGCCGAAGCGGTCGTACGGCGTTTCGTACATCCCCATCTCATCCCCGAGCCGCTCGCAGTACAGAGCCCAGCCCTCGCCGTACGCCGAGATGTAGCTCAGGCGGCGGAACTCGGGCTGGCTCTTGTGCTCCATCGCGATGGGGATCTGGAACGCGTGTCCGGGCGCCGACTCGTGCAGCGTAAGCGCCGTGAGGTTGTAGAGCGGGCGGCTCGGCAGGTCGTAGGTGTTGACAAGGTAGACCCCCGGGCCGCCGCGGCCGGCGGTGTAGAACGGCGCGAGGTCATCCGGTACCGGCTTGATGGTGAAGCGCGCCCGCGGCAGGTACCCGAAGTAGGTCGCAGCCTTGCCGTCGAACACCTTGGCGATCCACGCCGCGCGGTTCAGCAGCTCCTGCGGAGTCTTCGCATAGAAGCGCGGATCGGTGCGCAGGAAATGCAGGAATGCGGGGAAGTCGCCCTTGAAGCCGGTGGCCTGCATCTGCTCGAGCATCGCCTGGTGGAGCTTCGCCACCTCCGACTCGCCGAGCTCGTGAATCGCCTTCGGATCCATGTCGAGCGTGGTGAACTCGCGGATCTTGGCGCGATAGAACTCCTTGCCGTCGGGTAACGCCTGCGCGGCGAGCGTGGTGCGGGTGCCCGGCAGGTACTCGTTGCGCATGAAGTTGAGGAGCTCGACGTACGTCGGCTGCACCACGGTCCTGATGACCTCGACCGCCTGCGTGCGCAGCGCCGCCTGCTTGTCCGGCGGGATCCCGGGCATGTCCTTGAACGGCGTATAGAACAGGCTGCCTTCGGGCGTGGCCGCGGTGACCGCCGTGATCGAGCCATCGCGCCCCTGCAGCGTCACGCGCGGCGGCGTGAAGCCGCGCTTCATTCCGGCGCGCATCTCGTCCATCTGCTCGTGGAAGTAGCGCGGCACATCGCGCATCTGCGCGATCCAGTGCTCGTAGTCGGTGAGCGTGCGAAACGGCCGGCGTGCGGTGTAGCCGAGGTCGGTCCAGAACGTCGAGTCGGAGTTCGCCGGCATCTCGAAGTCGCGGAAGCGCTGATTGTCGATCAGCACCTGAAGCTGCGCGCGGTAGATGTCGTAATTGACCTGCTGCTCGGCGCTGAGCTCGGCACGCGAGATGGAGTTTACCTTGCGCAGTGTCTCTTCCCAGGTGTCGCGCCGCTTCTGCTGCGTCGCCGGATCTTCCTTGGGCAGATGATCGGCGATCGGCTCGGTGCGGTCCTCGCCCCCCGGCCACTGCTCCTTGCGCCAGCGCCACTCCCCCTCGTAGATCGCGCGGAAGCGGTCATCCGCGCTCTGCTGCTGCCCGGTGCCCGGCGCGCAGCCGCCCGTGAGGAGCGTCGCGAGCACCGTGAACAGCAGTGTGGTGAGAGGCAGGTAGAGCGCGCGCATTGTTGTCCCTATCCCGAGCGACCCCGAAAGGGGCGACAGCATACTGCAAACGTTGCGCGCCGCCCGCGCCCCGCGGTACAAGGGCGCACCTATGTGGAAGGCGATCGTCGCGGTGAGCGTCGGATCGAGCCTCGGCGCGCTGCTGCGCTGGTGGCTCGGCACGCGTCTCAACGCACAATTCCCGCCCATTCCGCCCGGCACGCTCGCGGCCAACCTGATCGGGGGCTACGTGGTCGGGGTGGCGGTGGCCTTCTTCACCACCTTCACCGCGCTCGCGCCCGAGTGGCGGCTGTTCGTCATCACGGGTTTCTGCGGCGGGCTCACCACCTTCTCCACCTTCTCGGCGGAGGTGGTGACACTGCTGCAGCAGGGCCGCGGCACCTGGGCGCTCGCCGCCATGGCAACCCACCTCGGCGGCTCGCTGCTCATGACCCTTGCCGGCATCGGCACCGTGGTCTGGGTGAGGGGCTGATGCAGGGCTCGTTCCTGAGGTTCTACGTCCACGAGGGGCACCGCTACCACGGCCGGCTGGTCTGGGAGTGGCTGCTCGAGGAAGCCAATCGCTTCGGCGTGCGCGGCGGCTCGGCGTTTCAAGCCATGGCGGGCTTCGGGCGCCACCACGTGCTGCACGAGAGTCACTTCTTCGAACTCGCCGGCACGCTCACCGTGGAAGTTGAGTTCATCGTCACCGAGGAGGAGGCGCAGCTCTTCCTCGAGCATCTGCGGCCGCACCCCGTGAGGCTTTTCTACGCGCGCATCCCGGCGAGCTTCGGCATCCTGCATCCCGACCGTGCCGACCCGCCGGCAGCGGACTCGTGAAGCCACAGGCTTAAGCCCTCAGGGCTCCTCCCCTGCCACCGCCTCGGCCTCGGCGACCTCCGTGTCGGCGGCCTTGAACACCGGCTGAAACCAGCGTTGCGCGATCAGCGTCGGCACGACGGCACTGCCGATGACCGCGGTCACGAGAATCGTGTACTGAGTCTGGTCGATGATGTGGTTCGTCAGGCCGAACAACGCCGAGATCGAGCCGAAGGTGAGGCCCGTCGACATCAGGAGCGTCGTATACATTCCCTCGCGCCGCTCGAAGCGGTGATACCTCGTGAGCGGCAGGATGCCGATGAACTTGGTCGCCATCTTGATGGCGAGGAACGCGACGATCAGACCGAGGGCGGTCTTCACCGCGTGCGCCTCCACCAGCGACCCGGCCTTGAGGAAGTAGAACGGCGTGAGGATCGAGAAGGCAATGATGCGCATGCGGTGCGGCAGCTCGGGCTCACTGAGGAAGGTGGGGGCGAGCGTCATGCCGACCAGATACGCAGGCAGCACGGCCTCGCTCCCCGCGGTGCTCGCCAGGCCGCCGAGCGCGAGCAGGATGAGGGCGACAAACTTGGTCTGTGGCTCGCTGACGCGGGTCCCGAGGTAGCGGAACATCCCGGGCGCGAACCGCACCAGAATGGCGAGCACGACCGCGGTGCTGGCGCCGAAGAGCAGCAGCCGGTAATCGTAGTGCGCGAACACCACGCCGAGCGCCAGCACGGTGCCGAGATCGTTGATGAAGCAGGCCGCCAGGATGATCTTGCCGATCTCGGTCCTGTTGAACCCGGTCTCGATCATCACCGCGTAGACCACCGCGACCGAGGTCGTGGAGAGGGCGATGCCGGCGATCTGCGCCTGCGGCCACGGCCAGCTGATCACCCAGTGGGCATAGGCCAGCACGCCGACGTAGGGTGCCACGAAGCCCACGACGCCGATCGTCATGCTCGACCAGAAGTGCTTGCGAACGATGCGCGGATCGATCTCGGTTCCGGCGAGAAACGTGAGCAGTATCGCGCCGAAGCCGGCGAGAAAATTCACCCAGTCGGTGATCGTGAGTCCGATCAGGTTGCCGGCTATGGCGCCGAGCACGATCTCGATGAGTGCTACCGAGATGGCCACCCGAATGGAGATCAGGGCCGCGAGGAACGCAAGACCCAGCCACAGGGCCGAGTGAAACCAGACACCAGCCATTTCCGCCTCCGAGGTCGGCAGAGAGCGCTGCTCTCCGTCGCCCGCTGACTTGCCTACTGCAGCACCCGCTGCTGCAACCTGTAGGGGTCATCAGCCTCCAGGCCTGGCACCTGTCAGGGCGGTTCAAGGGGAACCCCATCCCCTGTTGAGACCCTGAACCTACGGGATTTGCGACCGGCCGGTCAACTGACCTATTTGTCGCGCTCGAGGGTATGCAGCGGCACAGTGGCTGAGCCCGGACGCACCCGCCGGCCGGCCTCCGGAGACGCGAGCGGGGTGACCTCGCGCAACGTGGCGAGACTGCGCACCGCGAGCTCCTGGTACTCGCGCGTGCCGGTCGCCTTCCAGGCGAGCTCCTCGGGCTTGAGCTCGCGCACGATGCGCGCCGGCACGCCGGTGACGAGCGTGCGCGCTGGCACGACAAAGCCCGCACGCACGAAGCTCGAGGCGCCGACGAAGGCCTCCTCACCCACCACCACGTCGTCCATGATCACCGCGTGAATGCCGATGAGGGCGCCGCGACGCACCGTGCAGCCGTGCAGCACCGCCCCGTGGCCGACGTGTGCGTCAGCCTCCAGGGCTACATCCTTCCCGGGGAAGCTGTGCAGCACGCAGTTGTCCTGCACATTGGAGCCGGCGGCCAGCAGGATGCGGCCGAAATCGCCGCGCAGCGAGGCGCCGGGCGCCACATAACAGCCCGCCGCCACCCACACATCGCCGATCAGCACGGCCAGCGGATGCACGAAGGCGCGCGGATCGACGATGGGCGTGAACCCCTCGAAGGCGTAGGCCGGCATTCAGGTGCGACCTTTGGCTAACACGGCGCGCACCTGGGCGCGAAACTCCTCCGACTTCAGACGCGCGGCGAACACCTGCGCCTCGGCCTCGATACGTGCCAGGAGCTCTGCGGGGTCGCCGCGCAGCAGTCGCTTGGTGGCGCGCAACGGCTCGGCGGGCTGGCGCGCGAGCCGCTCCGCCAGCGCGCGCGCCTCCTGCATGAGATGCGCCGCATCGACCACGCGGTTGACGAGCCCGAGCCGCTCGGCACTCGCGGCATCGAGCGGCTGCCCGAGCAGCAGCAGCTCCGCCGCGCGCTGCTGACCCGTGAGTCGCGGCAGCAGCAGCGAGCTGCCCGCCTCCGGAACCAGGCCGAGCGCGACGAATGGCATGCTGAGCTGCGCGCCCGTTGCGGCCACTACCAGGTCGCAGTGCAGCAGCATCGTGACCCCGATGCCAACGGTAGTGCCATGCACCGCGGCGATCAGCGGCTTGTCGTAAGTCGCGAGCGTACGCAGCAAGGCCATCACGGGATGCGCCGGCGTGAACTCGGGCCCGCTCAGGAAGTCGTTGAGGTCGTTGCCGGCGGTGAAGCTCGCCCCGGCACCGCTCAGCAGCACGACGCGCACGGTAGCGTCGGCCTGCGCCTCGCGCAGCTGACGGGCGAGCGCCTCGTACATCGCCGTCGTGATGGCGTTGCGCTTCTCCGGACGGTTGAAGCGCAGCTCACAGATGCCGCCCGCGCGGGAGGTGAGAAGCTGCTCGCTCATGCGCGGCAGCTTGCCGGTGGCGCCGGCCGTGCGCAACCCGCACGCGGGCCTGCCGCCGCCGCAGACGGGGCTGCGGCCGCGCGCCGCTCAGTGCGGCGCCGCCGGGGCGGGTGGCGGTGCCCGGAAATCGACGTCGCCGTCGGCCGCGAGCCACACCAGGGCCGCCCAGGCGGCGACGTTCTGGTCGAGCTGCTCGCGATCGATCTTGTCGAGGGTGTCGTCGGCGGTGTGATGGATATCGAAATACCGGCTGCCGTCCTGGAACAACTCGAACGCCGGCACGCCCGCCTGCACGGTCGGACCGACATCCGTGCCGCCTTCGCCCGCAGGCTGGTGACCCGGCAGCACCCCGATCGGCTCAAGCACCCGCAACACGGTCGTGGCGAAGTCGCTCTTCATGACTCCCGCCGGCAGCGCCAGGCGGTAGATGCGGTCGGTGCCGAAGTCGCTCTCCCCGGCCAGCACGTGATTGGCGAGCTCAGCCTTGTGATTGTCGGCGTAGGAATGGCCGCCGAACGCGCCGAACGGCGCCACCGGCTGCGCCACCTCCTCCGAGCCGAACAGCACGACGCGCACCGTGCGCCGCGGCGGGTGACGTGGAATCTCGCGCAGCAGCTCGGCCGCGGCCACGATGATCGCCGTTCCGGTGCCGTCATCGATGGCACCCGTCCCCTGGTCCCAGCTGTCGAGGTGCGCGCCGAGCAGCACGACCTGTTCGGGGTGGCCGCGGCCGGGAACGTCCGCGATGACGTTCTGCGAGTGCGCGTCCTTCAGGTACGAGGCGGTGGAGAAGAGCCGCACCCGCACTTTCTCACCGAGCGCCGCGAGCCGCTCGATCTGGTCGGCGTCGGGAGCGGACAGCGCGAATGCCGGCAGCGGCACGCGCCCATCAACGTAGGCGGTCGTACCGGTGTGCGCGATGCGGTTGCTGTCGGTGCCGACCGAACGCAGCATGAAGGCGACGGCGCCGCGCTTGGCCGCTTCTGCGGGGCCCTCGGTGCGTGCCGCCACCGCGACGCCATAACCCGCGCCGTCCTGGGTGCGCACCATGCGCTCGGCGATGAAGGCGATCTTCCCCGTCAGCGAGGCGGCGGGTGCGGCCTTGAGGTCGTCGAAGGTCGGGAAGATCACCACCTCGCCCTCGATCCCGCCCGAGGGTGTGGGCGGCGACTCCCCGAGCGCCGCCACGACCAGTGCCTGCGGGACCGGAGCCACGATCTGCGCCGACTCGGTGCCCCGCACCCAGGCGGTGATCGGAAAGGAATCGATGTGCACGTTGGCGAAGCCCAGGGCCTTGAGGCGCTCGGCAGCCCACTCAGCCGCGCGGTGCTCGTTGTCCGAGCCCGCCGGCCGCGGACCGAAGCGCGTCGTGAGCTCGCTCACCCAATCGAAGGCCATGTTCTGTCCGGCGAGCGCCGCGTCGCGCACCTCGGCGGCGACCTGCTCGTCCGTCGGTCCGGTGTCGCGCGCGGCATTCTGCGCGGCCAGGCACGGCAGGGAGGTGAGCGCCAGCAGAATCAGCGCGGCGCGCAAGCTAACACCCGGGAAGTGACACACAGCGCAGCTCCGCTTTGGCAGGAAAGGCGCGCAGTTTAGTCTATTTGGCCCAAATCGCCGGCAGCGATTTGGGCCGACACCCAAGACCACCCTGCCCTGTCAGGGTGGCAGCTGCGCGATCGGCGCCGGACGCGCGAGATAGAACCCCTGGGCGAAATCCATGCCGATGCGCTTCAGCTCATCGAGCACCGCCTGTGTCTCGACACACTCGGCGACCGTGGCGATACCGAGGGCGCGGCCCACACGGCCGATGGCCTCGACCATGCTGAGGTTGACCGGGTCCTGCGCCACGTGACTGATGAACTGGCCGTCGATCTTGAGAAAATCCACCGGCAGCGTCTTCAGGTAAACGAACGAGGACACCCCGGTGCCGAAGTCATCGAGCGAGAACTTGCAGCCGCGCTGCTTGAGCTCGCTCATGAGGAAGCGCGCATTGGAGAGGCTCGTTACCGCGGCCGTCTCCGTGATCTCGAAGCACAGCGCGCGGGCGATTGCCGGGTGGGTGACACTCTGCAGCACGAAGTCGACGAACGACTGCTCATTCAGCGAGGTGCCGGAGAGATTCACCGCCAGCAGCGGCAGGCTCTCGCCACGGCGCTGACGCTCGGCAAGCAGCTCGACCGCGCGGCTCACCACCCAGCGGTCGATCACCGGCATGACGTTGTAGCGTTCGGCTGCAGGAATGAACTCACTCGGCGGCACCAGCTCCCCGCCGGCGTCGCGCAGCCGCACGGTGAGCTCGTGGAACTGCGGGCCCTTCGCGTCCGCGGCGAGCGGCACGATCGGCTGGTAGAAGAGCTCGAAGCGATTCTCCTCGGCGGCGCGCGTGACCCGCGATACCCACTGCATCTCGCGGTGCCGGGTGGACAGGCCGTCCGCCTCGTACATGTGGATGCGGTTGCGCCCGGCGTCCTTGGCCGCATAGCAGGCGATATCCGCCGCGCTCATGACGCTGGTGACGTTCTCGGTCGCGGCACTGATCTGCACGATGCCGATGCTCGCACCCACCGACAGCGTGCTCGTACCCCAGACGAAGCGGAAGTCGCGGATCGCCTGGCGGATACCTTCGGCGATGCGCGTTGCCTGATCGCGGGTGCAGCCCTCGAGCAACACGCCGAATTCATCGCCGCCGAGCCGGGCGATGGTGTCGCTGGTGCGCACCCGGCTTTGCAGCAGTCCCGTTACATCCCGCAGCAGCCGGTCGCCCGCCTGGTGTCCGCAGGTATCGTTCACGACCTTGAACTGGTCGAGGTCGATGTACAGCAACGCGTACGCGCCCTCGCCGCGCTGCGCCGAGAGCAGCGCCCCGTGCAGCCGGTTGTCGAACTCGCGGCGGTTGATGAGTCCCGTGAGAGCGTCGTGGCTCGCCTGATAGGCGAGCGCGCGCTTCAGGCGCCGCTCCTTGGTGACGTCGTGGAACACCACCACCGCGCCGATCACCCGCCCCTGGCGGTCGCAGATCGGAGCCGCGGATTCCTGGATCGCGACCTCGTGGCCGGCGCGCGTGATGAGCACCGTGTGGTCGGTCGCGCCGCCGCTCTCGCCGCGCCCGAGCGCACCGGCGAGTGAGTTGCCGATCGGCTCGCGGGTCAGCTCGTTGACGAGCTTCAGCACCGCGCCGAGCGGCTGGCCGCGTGCCTCGGCGAGGCTCCAGGCGGTGAGACTCTCGGCGACCGGATTCAGGTACTCGATGCGGCCCTCGGCATCGGTGGCAATCACGGCATCGCCGATCGACTGCAGCGTCACCTGCGCGCGCTCCTTCTCGGCGAACATCGCCTGCTCGGCGCGCTTGCGGGCCGTGATGTCGACGATCGTGCCCTCGTAGCCGGCGATGCGCCCGGCCGCATCGCGCATCGGGCGCGAGTTCTCGAGGATCACCAGCTGCTGGCCGTCGCGGCGGCGCATGAGAAACTCGGCGTCGCGGATCTCGCCCTCCGCCTCGATGCGGCGCACGAAATCCGCCCGGTCGGCCGGATCCCAGTAGAGTGTGGCCGCGCTCGGCAGCCCGTACAGCTCCTTGGCGCTGCCGTAGCCCATCATGGCGACGAACGCCGGATTCACCGACAACAGACGACCGTCGCGCCCGCTCTGGTAGACCCCTTCGGCCACGTTCTCGAACAGCCCGCGGAACTTCGCCTCGCTCCCGCGCAGCGCCTCCTCCGAGAGGCGCCGCTCGATGGCAATGCCGGCGAGCTGCGCCGCGCGCGACATGATCTGCGATTCGGACTGCGTCGGCAGCCCGGGCTCCGCCCGATACACCCCGAGCGAGCCCAGTACGCCGCCGCCGGCGGCCTTGATGGGCGTCGACCAGGCGGCGCGGAGCGAGGCGGCGAGCGCGGCATCGCGCAGCTCCGACCAGAAAGGATCCTTGGCGACATCCGCGACCAGCACCTGGCGGCCGAGATACACCGCGGCAGCGCACGAGCCGTGGCGGATATCGATGCTGGCGCCCTCGAGCCCCGGGCGCAGCGTGTCGGGCAGCTGTGGTGCGACCAGATAGGCGAACGAGCGGCCGCCCTCGGCGAGCACGCTCACCGAGCACAGCGTGCCGACCCCGGCCGATTCGACCAGGCCGGTGACGGAGGCCAGTACCTGCGGGAGCGAGGCATTGCGAGTCACCTGCTCGAACACCTCGCGCTCGGCAGCTGCCGCGCGCTCGCCGCGCTTGCGCTCGGAGATGTCGGCGATGCTGCCGCGCACCAGGCGGCGGCCGCCGCTCGGCAGCCGCACCAGCCGCACCTCGCAGATGATGTCGCGTCCGCTGGCATTGCGATGGGCCCACTCGAAGACCGGTGAGCCACCGGCGAGCGCCTGCTCGACGTAGGCGCGGGCGCGCTCGGCGGACGGGGAGCCGTCGGGCTGGTGCGTCGGGCTCAGGTCGACGGGGCCAAGCTCGAGCAGCCGCGAGCGCTCGAGGCCAAAGAGTTTCTGGCCGTTGACGTTGGCGTCGACGAACCGTCCGGTCTCGACGTCGAGCACCACGATCGCATCGGGCGCATGGTCTACCAGCAGGCGGTAACGGGCTTCGTTCTCGCGCACCGCCTGCTCGGAGTGGCGCCGCTCGGTGACATCGCGCAGGCACAGCACGAACATCTCGCGCCGCGACAGCGGCGCCTTGCTGACGGCGATCTCGGCCGGGAAGGTCTCGCCGTCCTTGCGCCGCGCCCACAGCTCGCGTGCCTTGAGGTCAAGACCCGTGTCTCCGGTGCTCGCGGCCAGGCGTTGCAACGCCTCGGGCACCGTCTCGCCGTTGGCGAGCTTCGGCAGCAGCAGATCGATGCGCTGGCCGATGACCTCCGCCTCGGAATAGCCGAACACGCGCTCGCCGGTCGGGTTGAAGGTGCGGACCGTGCCGTCCTCATCCAGCGCCAGCACCACGTCCTTGATGTGATCGAGGATGACCTGCAGGTGCTCGGAGCTCTGTTCGCGTGCCTCGTGCGCGAGCGCACGCGCCTCATCGGCCATGAGGCGCATCGACTCGACGATGCCGCGACGCTCGCGATCGGCGGTGTGGTAGTGATCGTTGATCAGGCGCAGCAGCATCGCCAGGTCCGGCGTCGGATTGCCGGTGCGCAGCTGCAGCTCCTTGAGCTGCGCACGCAGCGCCGGGTGCAGCTCCCCGGCCTCAGCCGGCTGCGGATCCGCCCGGACGAGCGTGGTCGTTTGGCCGGGCATCGCCTCCTGGGGCTCGGCGAGCGTCCGCATGGTCCGGGTGTTTGACATAATGAAGTCAGCTAGGCCCGATTGGGATCATACGGCGCACCATCGCCGCTTCCCGTGAACGCCCTCGCGGTTCTGCGGCTGCGGCAGACCGCTAGTGCGTCACGGCCGCGGTGCCGGTCCTAGCGGGGCCCGGAGCCGCAGTCGGCGCGGCGGGGGCATCGCCGAGACCGTTCCCGCCGATCACGGGCATAGAGAACACCGGGGTCAGGGTCTGGCCGCCGGAGTCGACCGACAAGTTGGCGCTCAGCGTGTAGATGCCATCGCGCCGCGCGACCACTTTCAGCGCGTGGTGGATCGGAGTCCCGTAGGGGGGCCTGTCCACCGGATCGATAGTCCCGCCGCTCAGCACCTCGAGGCCGTCATCCCCCTGAATGGTGCCGGAGAGCCGGTCCAGGGTGTCGCCGGTCGGGACGATGACCAGATCGATGTCCACGGGGGTACCGATCGCAGGCGGCGCGGCGAGCTCGAATTTGAGCTCGACGAGCGAAGCGCCGACCTTGCTGGTCGCCACCGCCGGCACCAGGTTCGGCGACAGTTGGTCGATGGGACTGACGGGCTTTCTGGCTGCGGGCGCCTTGACGGCTTTGGACGGTGCGCTCGACTGGCTGCCCGAGCCGCAGCCCGCCGCGACGACGGCGAGGCCGACGGCAAGGACGAGAATGAGGCTCGGGGTGGGCTGTCGCATGAGCCGCGCACGTTACCTCAGGAGGCCGGGCGGCGCACCTACGCAATCGGCAGTTTCGGACGCGAGCCCCGCCCGCTCACTCAAGCGAACAACGGCGGATCGTCGATCGCCTCGATCTGCTCGAGCAGATCCTGCAGGTATCGCTCCCAGTAGCGCTCCTCGCCGAGCCACGGAAAGGCGCGTGGGAAGGCCGGATCGCGCCAACGGTGCGCGACCCAGGCCGCATGATGGAGCATGCGCAGCGCGCGCAGCGGCTCGATGAGGCGCAGCTCGCGCAGCTCGAGATCGGCGAACTGCTGGTAGCCCTCGAGCAGCTCCGCCCACTGCCGCTGCTGCTCCGCCGGCGGACCCGACAGCATCATCCACAGATCCTGGATCCGCGGCCCCATCGCGCAGTCATCGAGGTCGACGAACGCCGGGCCGCGCTCGTTCCAGAGAAGATTCCCGAGATGGCAGTCGCCGTGCAGGCGGATCGCGGCCTGGGCGCCGACTGCGGCGAAGGCCTCCGTCACGCGCTCGAGCAGCGCACCGCTCACCGAGGAGTAGCGCTCGGCGAGCGCCTCGGGGAGCAGCTCGCTCGAGAGCACCTGTGAGCGCGCCTCCCAGCCGAGGCGCTGGATGCCGATGTGAGGACGCACGCGGAACGCGCGCCGCGCGCCGATCTGATGCAGCCGCGCGACTGTGCGCCCGAGGAGCGTTCGCGCCTCCGGCGCATCGAGCTCGGGTGCGCGGCCGCGAATCCAGGGAAATGCGGTGAAGCGGAAATCGTGGAACCGCAGCAGCGTCTCACCCCCGACGCTGAGCGGTGCAGCCACCGGGAGCTCGGCGGCGGCGAGCTCCGCCGTGAGCTCGTGCTCCTCGAGGATCTGCGCATCGCTCCAGCGTGCGGGGCGGTAGAACTTGAGGACCATTGGCCCGTCGGCGCCATACAGCTGGTACACGCGGTTCTCGTAACTGTTGAGCGCGAACAGGCGCCCGTCGGGATCGAGGCCCGCCGCCACCGCCGCGTCCAACACCAGTCCCGGGGTGAGCCCCTGGAAAGGCTGCGGGTCGCTGCCGGCGCTTTTGCGTATCATCGCAGCCATCGCCTCATTACCGAGCTCATTCTGAACCAGAGCACATGGAACGCGGCAGCATATTAGTCACGGGAGGTGCGGGCTACATCGGCAGCCATGTCGCGCTGCAGCTGCGCGCGCGCGGCGAGCGGGTGGTGGTGCTCGATGATCTGTCGCGCGGCTTTCGCCAGGCGGTGCTCGACACCCCGCTGATCGTCGGCCGGGTCGATGACCGCGACACCGTGCTGTCGCTGTTGCGCACCCACGGCGTCGAGACGGTCATGCACTTTGCCGCCTATACGATCGTTCCGGAGTCGGTGCGCGAGCCGCTCAAGTACTACGGCAACAACACCTGCGCGACGCGCGCGCTCATCGCATACTGTCTCGAGGCGGGCGTCGGCAAGTTCGTGTTCTCATCCACCGCGGCGGTGTACGGAATGCCGGCCGAGGGGGTGGCCGCCGAGAGCACGCCCACCGCGCCCATCAACCCGTACGGCACCTCCAAGCTCATGTCCGAATGGCTGCTGCGAGATGTAGCCGCCGCCTCGCCGCTGCGCTACGTGGCGCTGCGCTACTTCAACGTCGCGGGCTCCGACAACACCGGGCGCATCGGCCAGGCGACGCCGAAGGCGACGCTGCTGGTCAAGGTGGCGTGCGAGGCCGCGGTGGGCGCTCGCCCCGGCCTGGCCATTTTTGGCACCGACTATGCGACTCCCGATGGCACGGGGGTCCGCGACTACCTGCACGTCGATGACCTTGCGGCGGCGCACCTCGATGCGCTCGGCTATCTTCGGGGCGGCGGAAGCTCCACCACCCTTAATGTCGGCTACGGCCACGGTTACAGCGTGCGACAGGTACTCGCCGCCGTCGAGCGTGCCGCGAAGGTCAAGCTTAAGGTTAGAGAGGAGCCGCGCCGGGCCGGAGATCCACCCGCGCTGGTTGCGCAGGCCGAGCGCATCCGCAGTGAGCTCGGCTGGCAGCCGAAATTCGACGATCTGGATGTTATCGTTCGCACCTCGCTCGAATGGGAACGGAGGCGGCTGCGCGATCCGTGGTAGCCGCGCGACTGCAGCGGGGGGTGTTTGTCGGCCTGTCGCTAATCAGTGACAGCGTGTCGCTATTCACAGACAGCCGAAAAGCGGCCGCGGTTAGAATGTATTGATGCAGTGGGGGCGCCCCAAGTCGTTGAGCGGCCTGATGCTGGTCGGCATCGGCCTGATGGCCGTGCCGCTACTCACTGCCGTGCTCACGGCCGTGCTGCAGATGCGGGTGCTCGCCGACACCGGGCACCGCATCATCCTCGAGGGGGTCACGGCCGCGCGCGCCAGTCAGAAGCTGTTTGCGCAGATTGGCGCTCTCGAGCGCACCGCGCGCCTCTTCAACGTGCTCAACGAGCCAAAGCTCCTCGAGGTGTATCGCGCTGAGGACGAGCAGCTGACGGGGACTCGCGATCAGCTGCGCCGCCATGCCAATGAAAGCGCGCGCCGCACGCTCGAGGAGCTCGGTGAGCTGCAGGCCGGCACCCGTTTCCTCGTGCTCTCGACCCCGGCGAGCAGCTCGGCGAATACCGCCGCGGCACTGTCGGCGCGCTTCAGCGAGCTCTCCAAGCTCGTTGAGCAGGTTGCGCAGCAGGGCAACGACGAGATCGATACGCAGGTCGCCGCGCTTGAGGCGCAAACGCAGCGCGCCCGGCAGGAGCTGCTGTGGGAGTCGGCGCTGCTGGTGCCGCTCGCGCTGCTCGCGCTGCTGGTGCTCACGCTCGGCGTCGGGCGCCCGTTGCGCCAGCTCGACCGCGCCATCAGTGAGCTCGGCCAGGGTAACTTCACCAACACCATCGCGGTCCCCGGCCCGCACGACCTCGAGACTCTCGGCCGCCAGCTCGAGTGGCTGCGCCAGCGGCTGCTCGAGCTCGCGCACGAGCGCAACCGCTTCCTGCGGCACATGTCGCACGAGCTCAAGACACCGCTCGCCAACATCCGCGAGGGGACCGAGCTCCTCATGGATGGCGCGGTGGGCGAGCTCGACTCGAATCAGCGCGAGGTGGCGGCGATCCTGCGCGAGAACGGCATCAAGCTGCAGCGCATGATCGAGAACCTGCTGTCCTTCAGCGCCTGGCAGACCTCCAGCGTCGGCCTCGAGACCAGCGAGTTTCGCCTGCGGCCGCTGGTGAAGCAGGTACTCGAGAACCAGCAGCTGACGCTGCTCTCGCAGCGCGTGCGGCTCGACGTGCGCATCGAGGACATCGTACTGGTCGCCGATCGCGGCAAGATCCGTCTGATCCTCGAGAACCTGGTGTCGAACGCCGTCAAATACTCCCCCAAGGGCGGGACGATCTTTCTGCGCGGTCGTGCGGCCTCCGGCCAGCTGGTGCTGGATGTCGCCGACTCAGGCGCCGGCATCCCGCTCGAGGACCGCCGCAACATCTTCGAGGCGTTCTACACCGGACGTGCCGCGCGCAGCACTGCGGTCAAGGGCACCGGCATCGGGCTGTCGGTGGTGATGGAATTCGTCTCGGCGCACAAGGGCACCGTCGAGATCGTCGATGGGGAGTTCCCTGGGGCGCACTTCCGCATCACCATGCCGATCCGCACCACCAGCGGCGACCAGCCCGCCGCCAGCGACACCAAGGACAAGGCGCATGCGCACGCCGCCTGAGCGAGGCGGTGTCGGGCTGCTAGCCACCGGCCTGCTGCTCGCGGCGCTCGCGGGCTGTACGGGTGGCCTCATGGCGGGCGGCCGCACGACCCCCGCCCCGGCCGCCGCGCAGCCGGTCTCGGCGTCCGCGCTCGTGCTGTCGGACTATCTGCTGCTGCTGCAGCACCTGGCGCAGGGCAGCGCCTCCGAGCAGGCGGAGATCGTCGCGACTGCGCGCAACGAGTACGGCACCGCCCCCACTCCGAGCCGCGAGTTGAAGCTGGCCCTGGTGCTGGCGACCCCCGGTCACCCGGCCACCGACCTGCCGCAGGCCCAGGGGCTGTTGCGCGAGCTCCTGGCGCACCCGGAGTCACTGTTGCCGGCCGAGCGGGCGCTCGCCTTCCTCGAGCTTTCGCAAATTGACGACCATTTGACGCTCGCCGCGGAAAACCGCAGGCTGCAGACCGATGCCGTGCGTGAGGATCAGGCGCGCATGGCAAGCGCCAACCGCCGCCTGCAGGCGGAGCTCGATGAGAACGCGAAGCTGCGCAAGGAGCTCGAGGAGGCCCATGCCAAACTCGACGCGATCGCCAACATCGAGCGCTCACTGAACGAGCGCAAACCCGGCACCACCACGCCGCATCCGTGAGTGGCTGCACTCCGAGGAGCTGTCCTTGAATCAGACCGGCAAACGTAAAGCGCGCATTCTCGTCGTGGATGACGACCCGGGGTTGCTGCGCCTGCTGACCATCCGGCTGCGCGCCGAGAGCTACGACGTCGAGGCGGTCGAGAGCGCGGCGCAGGCGCTCGCCGCCGCGAGCCGCTTCCGCCCGGATCTGGTGATCACGGACCTGCGCATGGACCAGATGGATGGCATCGGGCTGCTGAAGGAGCTGCAGAACCGCTGGCCGGGGCTCAAGGTCATCATCTTGACGGCCCACGGCACCATCCCCGATGCGGTGCAGGCGACGCAGATGGGCGCCTTCGGCTTTCTCACCAAGCCGGTCGACAAGCAGGAGCTCCTCGACCAGGTCCAGAAGGCGCTGCGAATCTCCGGGTTCGGCGCCTCGGACGAGGACTGGCGCGCCGAGATCGTGACCCGCAGCGCCGTCATGGAGGAGAAACTCGCGCAGGCGCACATGGTGGCCGGGACCGATGCGCGCGTGCTGATCACCGGCGAGAGCGGCACCGGCAAGGAGCTGCTGGCACGCGCCATTCATCGCGGCAGCCCGCGCCGCAACAAGGCGTTCGTGGCCGTGAACTGCAGCGCGATGGCCGAGAACCTGCTCGAGTCAGAGCTGTTCGGGCACGAGAAGCCCCCCGCAGGCACCGCCGCCACGCGCGCCCAGCAGGGGCTGCTGGTGTCAGCCGACGGTGGCACGCTGCTGCTCGATGAGATCGGTGACATGCCGATGCGGCTGCAGGTGAAGCTGCTGCGCGTGCTGCAGGAGAACGCGGTCCACCCGCTCGCCGGGGGCGACCCGATTCCCGTCAACGTGCGCGTGATCTCCGCCACGCACCGCGATCTGCAGCAGCTCATGGCGGGCGGCCAGTTCCGCGAGGATCTCTACTATCGGCTCAACGTCGTGCACATCGAGATGCCCTCACTCAGCCGCCGCCGCGAGGACATTCCGCTGCTGGTGGCGCACTTCCTCGCGCAGATCGCCCGCGAGAGCGGCGTGCGCAAGATCTACGCTCCCGAGGCGGTCGAGCTGCTCGCCACCGCGGACTGGCCCGGTAACATCCGCCAGCTGCAGAACGTGGTACGGCAGAACGTGGCGCTGTCGCAGACGCCGATCGTGCCGGTCGAGCTGGTGCAGCAGTCCCTCGGCGGCTCACCCGGGCGGCTGCCGTCCTTCGATGAGGCGCGCGATGAGTTCACGCGCAGCTACCTGTCGCAGATCCTGCAGATCACGGGGGGCAATGTCAGTCAGGCGGCGCGCCTCGCACGGCGCAACCGCACCGACTTCTACAAGCTCCTCGCCCGGCATCAGCTGACGCCGGAGGAGTTCAAGCAGCGCGGCTAACAGCCGGCGGCTATCGCGACCGGCAAAACGGGCGCACACCGGCCGAGAGGCGCGAGGCTACTCGCGCTCCTCGCCCTGCCCGCCGTTGCCTGAGTCCTGCCCGGGCTCAGCACGCGTCTTGTCGGGCGAGGCGCCCTCGGCAGCCGCCGAGCTGGGCCTGGCGAACTGCGCCGCATCGATGCCGTTCTTGTCGAGCAGGTCGTAGAGCGTCGGCCGGGTCACTCCGAGGAGCTCCGCGGCGCGTGACAGGTTGCCGCGCGCCACCGCGAGCGCCTGGCGCACGGCCTGCGCCTCGGCGCGGCGGCGCGCGACGCGCAGGTTGAGGTATTCCGGATCGTCGCCCGGGTCCTCGAGCCCGAGATCGCCAGCCGTCACCACGGCCCCCTCGGCCATGATCACCGCACCCTTGATGCGGTTCTCGAGCTCGCGCACATTGCCCGGCCAGCGGTGCGCCTGGATGGCGCGGATCGCATCGGGCGCGAAGCCGCGCGTCGGCTTGCCGAAGCGCTCGGAGATCTGCTGCAGCGCGAATTGCGCGACCAGCAGGCTGTCGCCCTGCCGCTCGCGCAGCGGCGGCACGCGGATCGTCACCTCGCTTAAGCGGTAGAACAGGTCCTCGCGGAACGCTCCCTGAGCCATGAGCGTCTGCAGATCGCGGTTGGTGGCGCACACGAGGCGCAGGTCGAGCAAGAGCGGCACGCGGCTGCCGATGCGCTCGACGGTGCGCTCCTGCACCACGCGCAGCAGCTTCGCCTGCAGCGATGGCGGCATCTCGCCGATCTCATCGAGGAACACCGTGCCGCCCTCGGCGCTTTCGAGCTTGCCGGCGGTGCGCTTGGCGGCGCCGGTGAAGGCGCCCTTCTCATAGCCAAACAGCTCGCTCTCGAGCAGCGTCTCGGGGATAGCGGCGCAGTTGATGGCGACGAACGGCTTGTGCGAGCGGCCGGACAGCTGATGCAGGGAGCGCGCCAGCAGCTCCTTGCCGGTGCCGCTCTCCCCGAGCAGCAGCACCGTCGCCTTGGTCGGCGCAACCTTCTCGATCGCGCGGCCGAGACTGCGCATCGAGTCGCTGACGCCGATGATGCCCTCCAGCGCCATGCCGCCGGTGCGCTCGCGCAGCTGCCAGTTCTCCTCCTCGAGCTCGCGGATGCGCAGCGCCCGGCGCACCACGATCGACAGCACGCTGCGATCGAGCGGCTTGTAGTAGAAATCCGTGGCGCCGAGCCCGACGGCGGCGACCGCGAGCTCGCGCGCGTCATGCTCAATCATCGCGATCAGCTTCACATCCGGGGTGAGGTTGAGGATCTGGCGCAGCAGCCCGAGACTCTCGGCGGCTTGCGCTGGCTCCCGATCGGCACCGAGGTCGAATAGCACCACGTCCGGCTCGGTGCGCCGCACGGTGGGCAGCGGCTCGTCGGCGGTGCGGATGGCCGTGACCTCGAGGTCGGAAAACATGACCTCGAGCTCGCGCCGCAGCCCGCGGTCGTCCTCGAGGATCAGCAGCTTCCTGCGCCGGTTGGCGACAGCCATCGACGGCCCTTCCGTCCTTAGGTGGGAGGAATTTACAGTGTATTGTAAAGAGAACCGCGGGGAATCGTCGTGACCGCATTAACAATTGCACTACACTAGCGTCCCGTGACCGAGGCTCCCGCTCCCGAGACCCGCGTCCGCCAGTTCCGCAGCGCGCTCGGCGCGTTCGCCACCGGTGTGACCATCGTAACGACCCGCACCCGGTCGGGCGTGGACGTCGGCCTGACCGCCAACAGCTTCAACTCCCTGTCCCTCGACCCCCCGATGGTGCTGTGGAGCCTCGCCAGAAATGCCAAGAGCCTGCCGGCGTTCCTCGAGAGCGGTTACTTCGCGGTGCACGTGCTCGCCGCCTCGCAGGAGGCGCTGTCGCATACCTTTGCGACGCGCGGCGCCGACAAGTTCTCCGGTCTCACCATCGAGCGCGGCCGCGGCGACATTCCGCTCCTTGACGGCTGCTCGGCGCGCTTCCAGTGTCGCACAGCGGTCAAGTACGAGGGCGGCGATCACCTGGTCTTCATCGGCGAGGTGGAGGCCTTCGATCATTTCGACCGCCCGCCGCTCGTGTTCCACGGCGGCCACTACGCCGCCACGGTCGCAAGACCCAAGCCCGCCCCGGCCCCGGCCGGCGAGGCCGCTGAGCCCGGCAGCAGCTTCAGCGAGGACTTCCTCATCTTCCTGCTCGGACGGGCGCACTTTCAGCTGTTCCTCGGCCTGCGGCGCGATCTCGAGCGGCATGGGCTCACCGAGTGGCAGTGGTTCGTGCTCAGCATCCTCGGGGTGCGCGACAACCGCACCATCGCCGAGCTCGACGAAATCCTCTGGCGCACCGGCACGCGTGTGACCTACGAGCTGATCGCGGGCCTGGTGGCGGCGGGCTTTGCGCACCTGCACGGCAGCAATGATCCCCACGCCCGCGTCACCCTCACCGAGGCCGGCCGGCGCGTCGTCATCGAGCTGGTCGCGGCCGCCAAGGCCACCGAGTCGCACGCCGAGAGCAACATCGGGTTCGCCGAAGCCCAGGTCCTGAAGCAGGCGCTGCGCAGCATCATCCGCGAGACTGACCCGGGACTGCCGCCGCTGCGCTCGCCGACCTACACCGAATGACCATGGCCGCAGAACAAGCGCAATTCAACACGCAGCTCGCCGTGGTGCGCCGCATCGCCACCGAGGTCGCCGCGCGCAACGCCGCCGACGTCGATGCCCGCAGCCGCTTTCCACGCGAGAGCCTCGAGGCTCTGAAGGGCGCCAGACTCCTTTCCGCCCCGATACCGTTGGAGCTTGGCGGCTCGGGCTTTGGCATGCGAGAGCTCGCGGCGCTGTGCTCGACGCTCGCCCAGGGGTGCGGTGCGAGCGCCATGGTGCTCGCCATGCACTATTCGCAGGTGGCCTGCATCGTGCGCCACGCGCACAGCTCCGCCTTCTTCCGCGACTACTTGAAAGAGCTCGCCGCGCAGCAGTACCTGCTCGCCTCGATGACCTCCGAGAATGGTACCTTCGGCGAGACCCGCACCAGCATCTGCGCCGTGGAACGCAACGGCGGGGCCTTCAGGCTCGACAAGGACGCCACCACCGGATCCTACTGCGAGCACGCCGACGCCATCCTCGTGACCTGCCGCCGCGCACCGGATGCGCCGGGCACCGATCAGGTGCTGGTGCTGGTCCGCAAGGGCGACTTCACGCTCACCCAGACCTCGACCTGGGATGCGCTCGGCATGCGTGGCACCTGCAGCCCGGGGTTCAAGCTGGCATCGCACGGCCCGGAGACGCAGATCCTCCCCGGCTCGTTCGCCGACTCCTCGGCACAGACCATGGTGCCCTTCTCGCACATCCTCTGGTCGAGCCTGTGGTGGGGAGTGGCGGCGGATGCGGTCGCACGCGCCGGCGAGTTCGTGCGTGCGGCGGCGCGGCGCAATCCCGGCGCGGTGCCCCCCACGGCGTTGCGGCTTGCGGAAGTCTCCATGCGTCTGCAGGCCATGCGCCACAACTGGCTGGCGCTCGCCACCGAGTTCGATGAGCTCGCCGCGCGTGGCGCCGAGGGAATGAAGGAGCTGCTCACGATCGGCTGGGCGCTGAAGCTCAACAATCTGAAGATCGGCGCCTCGCGAACCGCGCCGGAGATCGTGCACGAGGCGCTGCAGATCACCGGCATTCTCGGTTACAAGAACGATTCGCCATTCAGCTTAGGAAGGCACTACCGCGACGTGCTGTCAGCCTCACTCATGATCTCCAACGACCGCATCGCGGCGAAGAACGCCTCGATGCTGCTCATCTACAAGGACCCGTGAGAACGGCGTCGTTCGCGGACCGCGCGAGTCAGCGCGCCCCCTTACCGAAGATCGCCACCTCAGCCGTCTGCACCAGGATCGAGAGATCGAGCAGCAGGCTGTTGTTCTTGATGTAGTAGAGGTCGTACTGCAGCTTCTCCAGGGCATCCTGCTCGGAGGAGCCGTACGGGTAACAGAGCTGCGCCCAGCCGGTGATGCCGGGCTTCACGCAGTGTCGCTCGACGTAGTAGGGGATTTTCTCAGCCAGGCTCGCTACGAACTCCGGCCGCTCAGGTCGCGGTCCGACCAGGCTCATGTCGCCGCGCAGTACGTTGAGCACCTGCGGCAGCTCATCGATCCGCAGCTTGCGGGTCACCGCGCCGACGCGCGTAACGCGCGGATCATTCTGCTGTGCCCAGCGCGCCTCGCCGGAAGCTTCGGCATTGACGTTCATGCTGCGGAACTTCATCAGGCTGAATGGCCGTCCACCCAGCCCGACGCGCTCCTGTCGATACAGCACCGGCGCACGTAAGCCATCCTCGAGCTTGATGGCGAGCACCGTGAAGAGCATCGCCGGAATCGACAGCACGAAGATAATCGAACCGGCGGTGAGATCGAGCACGCGCGCGGTCAGCTGTCGAAGCGACCCCCGTCTGAAGCCCTCGCCAAAGATGATCCAGCTCGGATTGAGTACGTCGATCCTGACGCGACCGGATTCGCGCTCGAGAAACGTCAGCAGCTCGGTGACATCGACCCCCGCCAGCCGGCACTCGAGCAGCTCGCGGATCGGGAAGGCGCGGCGACGATCATCGAGCGCCACCACGATCTCGTTCACGTCGAACTGCCGGCAGAGCTCAGGAAGCCCGACGTTGCCTTCAAATACCGGCTCGGGGGCGCTCTTGGTGCGCTCGCTGGGGAAGAGATCGGACCCGTCGTCCACGGAGCGCACGTAGCCGACCACCGTAAAACCGCGGCGATCGGCCCGGCGTCGAAGTCCCGAGATCACCTCTGCACTGCGGCCGGCACCGTAGACGAGCACCCGGACCTTGAACACCCGCTCATCGATCAAGCGGGCAAACGCGATGTACAGGACGAACGCAGCGATCGCCGCGCCGATGCCGGCAAACGCCATTACACCGCGAACGGGCCATCGCGGGTCAAACAGGAACAGCAAGGCGAACGCCAGCGCCGCGCCGGCGCCCGAGGCGGCGACGATGCGCACGAGAATCCCCGCGCTCCGGGCTCGCTGCCGGGCGCTGTGCAGGCCGAAGGCCAGCTGGCACGCGAACGTCGCGAGGCTGAAAGTCAGGGCGCGCGGCCACAGCGGGCCGTGCTGCTGCTCAATGATCGTGACGGGGAGGTGCAGTCGCAACGCCGCAGCGCCGTAGAACACGACGAATAGCAACACGACTTCTAGCGCGGCCCTGATGACGATCGATGCGGGAAGACTCTGGCCGAGAAGTCGTATGCGCATGTGCCGGTGGTGCCTAGGGGTGAGGCAGGATCCGGCTGTTATCGTACCCTGTTAGCACCACGCGCCCCGGAGCACCCACCACGAGTGCACGATCAGGCACATTTCGGGTTACGTGTGCTCCGGGAGCAATCGTCACCCCGTTGCCGAGCCTGACCGGACCCGTGATGCGCGCATGGGCGCCGATCCAGGCTCCGTCCCCGACCTGGGGCCCGTGAGCTTGCTCAGCGTGGCCCACACGGGTCTGCTGTCCGACCGAGCAACGCTGGCCGAGCCGGCAGTTCATGATCTCGACACCGCCGAAGTGGCCGACCCAGAACCCCGCGCCAATGTCGGCGCTGAGCGAGATATGGATGCCGTAGGCGCGCCGCACCCCGAACGCTGCCAGACCGTAGAGGAGCCAGCCCACGGGCAACAGCGGCCAGACCGCGACACGTTTACGCGACGCACTGAGCAGTCGCCCGAAACGGTACACGAGTACCGCCTGCAGCCCCATATGAACGCCGATGATCGCGGCGCGCCTCAGCGGAGTCTGTTTGCCGCTCACGCACCGCTGAACGTCGGCGCGCACCACGTTCCAGTAGCTGCTCATCCGGGTGCGAGCGATCCGGAGTCGATGTCGCGCGCCAGAGTCCGGCGCAGCGCCGCGTTGTCGAATTGCCTGCGTATGATCGTCGCTGGATTACCGGCGGCCACCGCCGCGGACGGGACGCCGATCGAGACCACTGAGCCCGGCAGAACCGTAGCGCCATCGCCAAGATCGCCGTAGATGATGCAGTCCGGTCCAATCCAGACGTTAGCACCGATCACCGGCTTGCCTGCATCCCCCGCCCTCGGCCCGACGGTCACCCGCTCATGAATGAGCGTACCGCTGCCGATGCGCGCCATTCCGAGTATCAGAAAGCCGCAATCCGACAGGTAGACGCCCGGTGCAATGTCGACCGTCTCGCCCACGTCGCACTTGGTAACCATCATGATGGGCATGCGAGTCAGTGCCAGCAGCAGCCGCGTCAGTATCAGGCCCAGCGTCCAGCCGTGCTGCGCGCGGCGCTGCATATAGCGATGACTCATACGTTGCAGCGCCAGCACCAGCAGCCCCCTAGAGCGCAGCCAGATCAGAGCGCGTCGCAGCGACGAGTCCTGGTCTGGCCACCTCAATCGGCTCGACAGCCGGGCGTCGGCGGCGAGTTCGGACCACATTCGAGTTCTCAGATAGCCGGTAATGCTTATAAGTTCTCGGCTGAGACAGAGCATACCGGGATTGTCGCGACCCGGAAAATCCCGCCCCGTTTAACTTACTGTGGGTGCGTCCGCAGCGCCGCAGACGGTGCCAGGCCGAGCCCCTGCAATACTTCGCGCATCGCACCAAAGCGAAACTCACGCAGCAGGCGCCGCAGCCGCGACTCACAGCGGTGCAGGTTCGTGTAGTGGCGAAAACGGGACAGCCAACCCACCGGCACGCGCGGCTGCCCGGGATCGATCTCCCACGGGTGCAGGTAGAACGTGAACGGGCGCCCGAAGCGGTCGTTGATCTGCCGCAGACCGGCGCGCGTAACGGCGTACGGCAGCAGCCGGAAGTAGCCGCCGCCCGAGACCGGTACGGCGACGCCCGCGAACCGGGCGGCCGACATCGGAAACTCGACGAGCGTGCGGCCCGAGGGAGCCGCGAGCAGCGCCGGGCGCGGATCGGCTCCCGGAATGCCGTAGCGGTCGTGACGGATCGGAAACACCGAGGAATCGTAGTGAAACCCGAGATCGATCAGTACATCGAGCGCCCACAGTGACTGGCGCGTGATTGAAAAGCTCGCTGCACGATAGCCGAGTACCGCAGCTCCGACGAGGTCCTCGAGGATCCGCTTGGAGCGCGCTGTTTCCTCGCGGAATTCCGCGGGCGTCTGCGTATAGATCAGCTGATGGGAAAAGCCGTGACAGGCGATCTCATGCCCCTCGGCGGCGATGCGTTTGATGAGGCCCGAGTGACGTTCAGCGATCCACCCCAGCACAAAGAACGTCCCGCGGATCTGCTGCTCGGCGAGGATGTCGAGCAGCACGCCCGTGTTGCGCTCGACACGCGGCTCGCGCTGCCCCCAGGAAGTACGGTCGATCGCCGGCGCCAGGGCGGCGACCTGGAAGTAGTCCTCGACGTCCACCGTAAAGGCGTTGAGGATCTCGTGGCGCGCTGTGCTCTCGCTGTTCACGCGAAGCCGCCGCTACTTTCTTATGCTGAGCACGGTGTACCAGGCCCACTTGCCGAGCCCCGGCAGCCGCGCAAGCACGAGCTCGTCGATGCGATGCAGCCCCCGGCTCATCGCCGGGTAGATACGCGTGCCGCCGGGAATATGTGCCAGTCCGAGCGCCGCCAACGCAAAAAAGAAGAACTCCCGGTGCTCATAGCCCGCGAAGCGCGCCAGCAGCGTGGGTAGCTCGTGCAGGTACAACGGCCGTTCGTCGGGCGTACGGAATTGAGGCGTCAGATGCCGATAGACCTGGATGAACGGGTTTGTGGCCAGCGGCTCTGCGAAGTATGCAATCCCGCCCGGGCGCAGCACGCGGTGCAGCTCGGCAAGCGCCTTCTCCATGTCCAGGTGATGCAGAATGGCAAACCCCACGGCCGCATCGAACGACTCATCAGGGAAATCGAGCTGCTCGGCGGGGAGAACCTTCAGCGTGCAACGCGCCGTGAGCCCCGCTCTGGCGACGCTCTTCTGCGCGTTGTCGATGGCCTGTTGGGATATGTCGAACGCTGACACGTGCCCGGCCCGACGGGCGAGATCCAGCGTAGTCCACCCTTCGCCACAACCGTACTCGAGCACATGCCGCCCCGAGAGATCGCCCATCAACTGGCTGAGCTTCTCGAATACGTACTGAGTGGGCACCAGGGCGTAATGCCGCGGATAGCGGTCACCGCCGCCGTACTTGTCGTCGTGGAACTGAGCCTCGCGCGCCAGTCGCTCCGCCAGCGGGTCCTTGCCGTTGGAGCTATCCGACACGATCTTGCGCTCCTGCTCGCCCGCCGCGCCTCGCCAGCGCGGCGGGCGCAACTGCGGGGGTCACGTTGCTGTTCTGCTCCGACCTGATGCGTTGCATGACTATCGACAATCCGGCAAACAGGTACCACTCGTAGTTCGACAGGCCGTAGCTGGCAAAGCTCTCCACCAGCGCCATCACGAGCCAGACCTGCATCGTATCAAGCAATCGACCCATGAACAGATCCGGGGGACCCGTGGACTGAGAGTTCGATCTCCAATTGGCGCGAAAGAAGCTGCTAATAACGGCGACCATGAATGCGATGACGATCACCAGCCCGAAAATCCCGAGCTCCTCCACGGCCTCCATATAAAGATTGTGGGCGGGCAGAGTCAGTCCGACATAGGGCCCGGACGTCGTATAGTGAAAATTGGCCTCAGACGATGCCCCGAGTCCGTAGCCGGTCAGGAGTCGTCGTCGTGCCACGGCCCACTGCGCCTCGAGCCCCGCATAACGCTCGCCCGCCGTCGCTTCGTTCTTGGTGCCGCGTCCGATGATTGAAAGGTACCGGTCCTGCATGTCGGGCGACAAAAGCGGAAAAGTTACTACCGCAACGACCGTGACCAACGCGGTCATTGCCACAACCCGGCGAGATTTCACCGCGATGCCGACCAGGATGACCGCCAGTCCGATCGCGCCTGATCGCGAGCCCGTCAGCGCGAGCGCGTACAGCACAGCCGGCGAGAGCAGCAGGAAAGCGAGCAGCTGCTTACGCCCGGACTGCCGGAAGAAGTAAAGAAACAGGAAGGCCGTGCAGCAAACATATGCGAGTCCGTTCGGATTGATCACGTCGGAGGGGCTTCCAGACAGCCGCGCGAGGAATTCCCGGCCACCGAGCTCGGATGCTCCCGACCCCCAGTAGCCGCTCGTGAGATGCAGATACAGCGGCTCCAGGACCCGGAAGATCTCGCAACCCATGAAGGTCCAGACGAACTTCTTGAGATCTGCCTCGGAGCGCACGAAAGCAACCGTGAAATAGTAAAATACGACTGCCTTGATCAGGTTCGGGAAGCCCCACTTCACGACGCTCCCGGGCCATTCGGCAAACGGAATCATCAGTACCGCGAATCCGAGCAGCAGCCACAATCGACGTTCGATCGTGGGCACGGGTGATCTGGAAGAGCCTCGATTGGACCAGCTGAGCCAGGCGAGGAAGGCCACCAGCAGCAGGTCGACTCTCAGGACACCGAGGACGGGAATACGCTGCGGGACATGCAGGAACCAGCTAATGACAAATGCCAGATAACCGTACAGCCCGAGGCGAGATCCCTGCTGCCGTTGTTCCGCCTGAGGCATGACTTCGGAGGTTCGCGAAATGGCTTGGGTACCCATTTTCGATATAATTACGCAGTAGTGCGACGTCAAGGTACTCGATCTAGCGATCCCCGCGGCGGGCGCCTTCCACCTTATGGATCGAGGGTACCCGGGTGAACGAGTTCCTGCGCAACGCCGCAGCCGATTTTCTCGATCGGCGCGACGGCTGGTCAGGATGGAAGGTGCACCGTGCGGCCTTTCGCGCGACGGCGCTCAAATCCGTACAGCAACTACGCAGCGACGTCGACCGGCGGCTGGGCGATATTCTGCAGCATGCGTTCCTGACATGCCCTTACTATCGCGACGCATGGAGCCGCGCAGGTTTTGACGGCACGGCGCAGAATGCGGCGCAAACTCTCACCGCGCTGCCGCTGATATCCAAGGAAACGGTCCGCTCCCACCGCGACAGCTTGCGTTCGCAAGCGTATTCCGATGAGCAGTTGGAGACGGCGTTTACCGGTGGCACGACCACGACGCCAACTCGCTTTTATCGCGATCGCGACTGCCGGATTGTGCGCACCGGCCGGCAGTGGGGAGTACTCGAGCGTTGCGGCTACCGGCGCGGGTTGCGCCGTGCACTGGTCTGGGGAGTGCGGGCCGATCTGCCGCTCGCCACCGGCTCGTGGAATGTGCGTCAGTCGCTGCGCAGATTCGCGGAGAACCAGGATGTGCTGGCATGCGCCACCATCACGGAGCGCGACCTGGCTGGTTTCTACCAGCGACTGCGGCAATCACGTCCGCCAGTGATGTACGGCTATCCGAGTGCTCTCGCGGAGCTGGCGACCTACATCCTCGAGAGCCAGCTGGCGCCGCTGCGCGGGTCGGCGACGATTACCACCGCGGAGCGCCTCACCGAAACCCAACGCCAGCTGTTTGAGAAGGCCTTTGGCGGCGAGGTCTTCAATCTCTACTGCAGCCGTGAACACGGTTGCATCGGCTTCGAATGCTCGAGCCACCATGGCCTGCACATCGACGCCGAGAGCGTGTGCGTGGAGATTACCCGTGATGGTGCGACTCTCGGCCCTGGCCAGCGAGGCGAGATCACCATCACCGATCTCGTCAACCGCGGCATGCCGATGATCCGGCATGTGACGGGCGACCTCGGTCAGCTGTCACTCGAGCCGTGCGCATGCGGTTCTCACCTGCCGCTCCTCGTTGGCCTGAGCGGCAGGGATGTAGACGTCATCTACACCCCGGAGGGACGGCGGATCCCCGGCGTGCCGCTGCTGCTGGAGCTGTTCGGCGACATCGGCGCCATCCGCTCGGTGCAGTTTGTTCAGGATGCCATCGAGTCGGTGGAGGTCAGGGTCGTGGCTCCCAACGGGCTGAGCGACACCGACGAGCAACGGGCGCGCACCGAGTTACGCCGGCATCTTGGCGAGGCGATCGAGATCCGCATCCGCGTAGTCCCGTCGATTGACAGGAGTCCGACCTCCGGTAAGGTCCGGGAGATCGTCTCAAACATTAAGCCGCCCTCGACATCCGACTCCCGAGTGCCTGCCACGCCCCGGGCAACAGTTGACTCCGCCGGTTGATTTCACTCGCACGTTCGAGCGGCGCTCGCTTGCCGGGCGTCCGGCAACCCTCCTGAAGGTTGCATCACGCTGATGGCTCGCGATCTCACGGCCCTCGCCATCCGACGCGTTCTCTACCCTCTCTGGGCTGCCAAGAATCGCAGCTCGAGGCTGCGTTACTGGCAGGCACTGGAGAGGAGCCAGTACGATCCCGAAACTGCAATGCGCGCCCGACAGCTGGCGCTGCTGCAGGATCTGGTCCGTCACGCCTTCGCGCACTGTCCTTACTATCGCCACAAGCTGACTTCGGCAGGCGTGCGGCCGGAGGATATCCGGTGCCTGGAAGACATCGAGCTCATCCCGACGATCAGCAAGCAGGAGATACAGGAACATGGCCCCGCGTTGATCGCGGCGACAGCCGACCGAGGTACGCTGATTCGGGATCAGACCGGCGGCTCGACAGGCTCGCCGCTGGTGTTCTACTACGACAATGATCGGCTCGACAGCCGGGTAGCGGCTACACTGCGTCATAATCACTGGGCGGGCTGGAATGTCGGTGACAAGGTCGCGGTGATCTGGGGGGCACCGCAGGATCTGGCGCGCTCCCCGAGACTGCGGGATCGGGTGCGTGACTGGATTCAGGACCGGCGCATCATGCTGGACGCATCGGCGCTCGACGAACGCTCCATGGCGTCCTTCACGATTGCGCTGCGGCGCTACAAGCCGAAGATCCTGCAGGCCTACTCGAACACGCTCGGACTGTACTGCCAGTATCTGCGCAGCCGTGGCATCGACGATATCCGGCCCCAGGGCATCGTCTGCTCCGCCGAGGTGCTGACTGGGGAGAACCGCCGCCTCATCGAGGAGACGTTCGGTTGTCGGGTGTTCGACCGCTACGGCTGCCGGGAATTTGCCGTCATCGCCTCGGAGTGCGAGGTACATGAGGGCATGCACCTCAATGCCGAGAACGTGCTGGTGGAGGCCCTCGTTGACGGTCGATCCTGTCGCGACCAGGACGGCCAGATTGTCGTCACCGACCTGCGCAACCTGGCGATGCCGCTGCTGCGCTACGCGATCCGGGATGTGGGAAGCCTGCTCACCCGTGCCTGCACCTGTCCGCGCAAGCTCCCGCTGCTCGCGATCGGCGGCGGCCGCAGTACGGATTTTCTGCTCGCGACCAGCGGCGCCATCGTTTCCGGCATCGTGATCGCCACCTACGTCACCACCAACGTCCCGGGAATACGTCAAGTGCAGTTTCTGCAGGACGCGCCTGCGGTGATTAAAATCAGGCTGGTCAAGGGCTTAGACTGGTCGCCGGCCACCTTGGCGCAGCTCGAAGCCCAGGCACGCCACTACCTCGGGCAGGACATGCGATTCGAGTATGAATTCTGCACGGTCATCCCGAGTGAAAAATCCGGAAAATACCGCTTCTCGATCTGCAACATTCCAATAACAAGATGGCAAAGCCCAGCGCACCCCCGATCGCCGACGGCCTGAGTATCACGCTCGGCCCGCTCGCCCGGGCGCTGACGCGGAACTACGCGCGGATTCTGATGTATCACCGGTTCGGCGCGCACGGGCAGGCGCGGCGCATGAGTGCGAACGTCTTCGAGGAGCATGTGCGCTACCTGGCCCGCAACTTCACTCCACGGCCGCTGCGGCAAGTCGTCGACCGACTACGATCGCAGCGCAGTTTCGACAGCCGATCGGTAGTGCTTACGGTTGACGACGGCTACCGCGACTTCCTCGAATATGCCTACCCCATTCTGCTGCGCTACCGGGTGCCGGCCACCCTCTACGTCGTCACCGAGTTCGCCGACGGCGGCCGCTGGCTCTGGTTCGATGCCCTGCACTGGCTGTTCAGCGCCGCCTCGCCCGGCCGCTATCGGTTCGAGATTGATGCCGACGCGTTCGAAGTGATCCTCGACTCACCCGCCGTCCGCAACGCAAGTTGGTCGAAGGTCGGGATTCGCCTCACGGACACGGCGCCGGAAACGCAGTGGGCTGCCATCCGCAGACTGGAGTCGATTCTCGGCTTGCAGCTGCCGGCGCGACCCACCGCCGAGTATGCGCCGATGACCTGGGACGAACTGCGCGGGCTCGATCCCGAACTGATCGAGATCGGCTCGCATACGTGTACGCACGCCGTGCTGTCCCGCTGCACGAGCGAGCAACAAGTGAGTGAGATCGCCACCTCCAAAAAGATCCTCGAGGAGCGTCTCGGCCGGCGCGTCGAGGCGTTCTGTTACCCGCATGGGCGGCCGCAGGATTTCACAGCCGAGACGGAGTCGATCGCGGCGGCCTGCGGCTTTACGAGCGCGGTGGTTGCCTTCGGCGGCCTGGTGGGCACTGCAACCCAGCTCGGACGACTTACCCGGGTGTCGGCCGACGAGGAGATGCGCCTGTTCCGCAACAGCGTCAACGGCATCGGCCGAATCAAGCAAGCGCTGCGGATCGCGGACTAGGGACCGCAGGCTCATATGTGCGGAATCTGCGGATTCGTCAGTCTCAGCGGGGCACCCGTGCCGCACGAGCGTGTGCTGCGGGAAATGAATGCGACCATCCGCAGACGCGGGCCGGATGGTGAGGGCTACCTCATGCGCTCGCCTGTCGGCCTCGCCATGCGGCGGCTGGCAATAGTCGACCTCGACGGAGGCCAGCAGCCGATCAGCAACGAGGATGGCGCGATCACCGTGGTCTTCAACGGTGAGATCTACAACTACCGGGAGTTGCGCACGCTGCTTCTGCAGCGCGGCCACCGCCTCGCCACCCACAGTGACACCGAGGTTCTGGTTCACCTCTACGAGGACCACGGGCTCGAGTTCCTCAAGCAGGTGCGCGGGATGTTTGCGCTCGCGCTGTGGGACTCAAGAACCCAGCGCCTGGTCCTGGCGCGCGATCGCTTCGGCATCAAGCCGCTCTACTGGACCCGGGCCGGCGACACGGTCTACTTCGGCTCCGAGCTCAAGACGCTGGCGGCCGCGGGTGTACTGGAACGTAAACTCGATTGGGATGCGGTAGACCGCTATCTCACCTACGGCTACATCCCTGCCCCGCTGACGATCTTCCGCGATGTGCACAAGCTCGAGCCTGCGACACTCATGATGGTGGAGGCTCCGACCGGGCAGATCACCATGCGCCGCTACTGGAGCCTGCCGCAGCCCGGTGAGGCCACGGTGCGCGAGCCACGGGACTGGCTTGCCACGGTAGAGACCGCCATGATGGATGCCGTCCGCAGCCACATGATTGCGGATGTGCCCGTGGGCGCCTTCCTCTCCGGAGGAATCGACAGCGGCCTGGTGGTCGCCATGATGGCCAAATGCGCGACCACTCCGCCCAAGGCCTTCACCGTCGGCTTCTCCGACACCGCCGGCGGTTTCATCGACGAGCGCCCCTACGCCCGACTCCTCGCCAGCCGCTACGCAATCGAACACCACGAGATCGACGTGTCGCCGCGAGTAAGCGCGATCCTTCCGGAGATCGTCGCCGCCTTCGATGAGCCGTTCGCCGATGACTCGGTGATACCGTCGTATTACGTCTCGCAGGCAGCGGCGGCGCACGTCAAGGTGGTGCAGAGCGGACTCGGGGGAGATGAGCTGTTCGGTGGTTACAAGCGCCACCTCGGTATCAGGCTCGCGAGCGCCTACCGCGCGCTGCCGCAGGCTCTGCGTCGGCACGTCATCGGCCCTGCGGTGCGGCGCATTCCCGAAGGTCTGGTGGCGGGTGATGCCGTGGATCATCTCAAGCGCTTCGTCGCTTCCCGGGGCGAAGACACCGCCGGCCACTACCAGTCCTACATGGCCGCGCTCCCGGAGGAGCAACGCCGAGCGCTGTACTCGGACCCGAGTTCGGCCGCGGACGCCGCAGCCACGGCGCGCGTGATCACGCAACCCTTCCTCTCGAGCGGCGATGACGATGCGGTACAGAGTGCGCTGCGCACCGACCTGGCCGTCTACCTGCCGGATGATGTCCTGACGCTTACCGACCGGCTCAGCATGTGGCATTCGCTCGAGGTGCGGGTTCCGTTCCTCGACCATCCGCTGGTCGAGCTGGTCGCGAACATGCCATCGAAGCTCAAGGTTGGAATGCATCGCCAGAAAGTCCTGCTGCGCCGACTTGCATACCGCTGGCTGCCGCGGCCGATGATCGAGCATCGCAAGCAGGGGTTCGAAGCCCCGATGGCGGCGTGGCTGCGCGGGCCGCTGCGACCGATGGTGGAAGACCTGCTGCTCGACTCCACACTGCTGTTCAATGGCGCCCTCAACCCGCAGTACGTGCGCGGCCTCGTGCAGGAGCACCTGAGCGGGGCGCGCAAGCACAGCAAGACCCTGTTCTACATTCTGATGCTCGAGATGTGGGCGCGAGCCCAGCCCGCGTGAACGGCATCGCGTTTCTGACCTGGAGCTCGCATCGACGCACCTCGGGGCTCGCTGCCGCTGTCGGGATCGAACTCCTGGAAGTGATTTCGGCGCGGCGCGGAGCGGCGCGTCATCTGGAATTAGTCGTGCGCACCGTGCGCCTGCTGTGCACGCGCTCGTTGCGCGTGATCGTCGCTCAGAACCCCTCGATCGTCCTCGTGACGCTGCTGGTGTGGCTGCGACCGCTGCGCCGCTATCGCCTGGTGGTGGACGCTCACAACGAGGCAATCACCCCGTTTGTGCACGACGTGGCCATCGTTCGCGCACTCAGTCGGTGGCTGCTGCGGCGCGCCGACCTGACGATCGTCACGAACGCCGAACTGGCGGAACGCGTCCGCCAGGGGCGTGGACGGCCTTTTGTCCTGCCGGATCCCCTGCCCGTGCCGCCGCCCGACCTGCCAGCCGAAGCCGGCCGGCCGCCTTATGTGGTCGTGGTGTGCACCTTCGCCCCGGATGAGCCGCTGGCCGAGATTTTCGCTGCCGCGCGCGCGCTCCCGGACGTTCAGTTCAAGGTGACCGGCAACGCCCGGCGCTGTGCCCCGGCGCTGCTCGCCGCCAAGCCCGCCAACGTCGAGCTCACCGGCTTTCTGGACGAGCGCAGCTACTGGGCGCTGCTTGCGGCCAGCGTGGCCGTCGTGGATCTCACCGGCATGCCGGACTGCCTGGTGTGCGGCGCTTATGAGACCCTGGCGCTCGGCGTCCCCATGATCCTCAGCGACAATCCCGCCGGCCGCCGTCTCTTCGGCCAAGTCGCCGCATTCACCGATACCAGCCCCGCGGGGATCGCGGCGGCGATCGAGGGCTCGCTGGGGAAGCCGAGGAATCAGGCCGCCGCTGTGCAGTACACGGCGCAATGGCACACGCAGATGCTGGGCCTGCGCTCCGCCCTGCTGGAGCTGGCGGGCGCTTAGAGCCGGCCGCCTCGAGCCTCAGTCATTCACTGCGAAGCGCTGAGGCGGATACCCAGGCGCGAGGCAACTGACCTCACATCGGCAATGTCGATAACGCCGGTGCGCACAAACAGCAGTCCACACCCCAATACCCCGAAGACCGACACAGCGAGACTCATCCACAGCGATGAGTAGGCAACCATGAGATTCAGACCGACGAGCAGCGCCACGGACGCTGAGCCGGCGATGACCAGGAAGTCACGCGGCCGCGTCACCATCGGATAGAAGCGCTGACTGATTGTCCTGACCACCAGGAACAGCGACAGGTACGTCAGCGCAGTTCCCGCGGCCGCGCCAATCACGCCAAATCGAGGCGTCAGGAGGAGTTGCAGGCCGACTGCGATCAGGGCCACCAGACCAGTGCTAAAGGGCTTTATCCATGTTTTCTTGGAAATCAGAATGCCGATATCCGACAGCGTCGTCAGCACATTGAAGAACCAGGCCATCGCAACAATTGGCACCAACCGGGCGGCAAACGCATAGTCGGCCTTGGCGAGCAAAGCGACCCCGATCGGCGCCGCCAGGCTCGCCCCCAACGCCATGAGCACGTACATGGCGACAAACCGGGTGTACATGGCGCCGATCTTCTTCGGGCCATCGGGCTGCGCATGCACCGACAGAGCGTACGGCGACCACACGTAATCCACCGGTCCCGAGAACACCATGAGAGCCAATTCCCCAATCTTTGCCGCCAGCGCCAGCAGTCCGAGCGAGGCAACCGCCCCGAAGTGAATCAATGTTAGTCGATCGGCGTTGCCGATCACGTAGCTGAACACAACCGCCGGAATGTACGGCAGGCCGAAGGTAACCAGCTCTTTGAAGTATCGGGTAGACGGATGCAGGCCCGCCGAACCCAGCAGCACGGCCGCGGTGACCAGGCCCGATAACACGGCCACCGCGAGGTTGCCGATGAGCGCTCCATTGAGTCCAAGATGGAAGACTCTTAGCAGGGTGACGTTGATGGCAATAAGCAGCAGCAGGCGGCCGCACTGCACGATCACGAACTGACGCGACCGCATCCGAACCTGCAGGTGCGAGAGTCCGATCATGTAGGTTGCTTCGAAGGCGATCCACAGCGCGAGCGCGACGCTTCTCCGCACCGTGAGATCACCAGCACCCAGATTGCGACCCGCCACCGACGCCGCTAGCAACAAGAGCAGGATAAGAACTGCAACGGCCAGATTCGCCAGTACTACGGTCGAGGTCAGAGTGCGGTTGCTGCCGGTCGACCGCATGTCGAAATACAGCCGCACGTAAGCCTGACGTATGCCGAGAAAGGCGACGCCCATGCACATCGTCACGAAGCGCAGGATCGTGTCCAGCAGGCCATACTCGGCCGTGGACAACGTGTGCGTATAGACGGGCACCATCAGCATGCCCCCGACAACAGCAATCGCACTGCCTGCGATGTATATCAGCGAGTGCCGAGCGATTTCGCCGCCAGAAGAGTGCTTGTTAGTCAATGGGTATCGCGGTTACGTAGGGGACACTAGGTCACAGCCTGAAACGTTCCGCGGGCGGTCGACCTTCCTACCAAAAACTTGCCCACCTTGCCGTCCCCTGAACTCGAGCTGCTGAACGCGTTGGGTACAATGAATCACGCCGGCTCGCGAGCGCCACTCCGCAAGCGCTCATTCAACGAACGCCGCAGCGCCGGGTTACATTCACCGTTGCAGTATAGCGACTGCGAGGTGAGAAGCGACTTGTGCGCGGTCGGTTACGCACTGCCGATTGGTCTGGGGGGTCGACAAAAAGGCGCTTCGGCGGAGCTGAGAATTCACAGTTATTTGAAGCCTTTCACCGTACCTGGGGTCAGGCCCGCCATCCGCGCGATCAGTTCGGGTTAGAATGAACGCTCAGGAAGGATCAAGTGCGAGACGCCTGCCCCCGTTGCGGAAGTATGAGTTCGATCGCCGCTCGAGCTGAACTCACCTGCCTCAAATTACGAGGACTTTTGCTGATCTGGAATGAGCGCGGCCCTGAGCCAGAAGGTAAGCGTGATGCAAATGGAAGAGATTAGGAAGCTGGAGGATAGCCAGGCGGCCGCTTTCGACACCGAGTACGTGGAGGGAAACCGGTGGGACGTGGTTAAGCGGCTCATAGAGAAGGACTTCCCAGATGGGCGCTTTAGATTCCTGGATGTCGGTGGGGGCACAGGTCGGTTTGCTGATCGCCTTTTGTCCTCTTTTCCGCACGCCTCAGGAGCAGTGTTGGACAATTCCGAGATGCTGCTGTCAAAGAACGCGTCGCACGATCGCAAACAGCTGATTTGTGACTCTGTCGAGAAACTCTCAACCTTCAGCGACAAATTTGATCTCGTTTGCGTTCACTGGCTGTTGCACCACGTAGTTAGCTCTACCTATACGAAGACGACGGGAAATCAGTTGATGACACTTCAAGCCCTACGGACTCTGTTGGGTACCGGTGGGCGTATTTCAATGTACGAGAATCTGTTTGAAGGCTGGGTTTTCAAAAGCCTTCCCGGACGCATTATCTATGAGCTCACCGCTGCGCGATCCATCTCCAAGATGGTCCGCGGGATGGGCGCCAACACCGCCGGAGTGGGAGTCTGCTTCCGCTCCATGTCGGAATGGCAACAAGTGATAGCCAACGCTGGATTGGCGGTCGACTCATATGTCGAACCGGACAACTGGGTTTGGCCTCGAAGGCCTGCATGGAAATACCTTCTACACCTGCGTCGCATATGTGTCGGCCATTTCTGGCTCCGCGCGGTCTGACCCAGCTCGCCGGCAGCGTCAATCAGATCGTTGGCTACATTCCGTCACTTTGAGATCCCCACCGAGCGCGCGGGATAGACGAGCTGCACCCGAATGCAGGAATCCGGGTTTTTCCGGGGATGAAGAAGGATCGCGATTCTTAAGGAGCTCGAGGCGGCATTGAAGGCGCCGGAGCCGCGGTCAGGCACGGTGTCAGTGAGGCGACTACGCTCGCAGCGCTACATCCTGAATCCGGGTTGCCTGACCTTTTGTTCGTCGACTTGCTGCGGACTGGGATTTTGAAACCACATGTAAGGCGGGGGCAGCCTTTGAAATCCTCCCCATAGGCTGATAACGGCCGGGTTAAGCGTCAACAGTTCCGTATAATTTCTCAACTGCTCCTCGAGGCCGTTCATGTCTTTCCCACGTCTCTCCCACGAGGCACGAATTAGTTTCGGGTCTCGCGCCGTGGTGACGATGGGCATGCGCGTGGCGGCCTCGCGAATGAGCGGCATCAAGGCATCCGTGAGATGGGCCTGAAGAATCCCCCCCTCTGTCCAAGCCGATTCCCGTTCAAGCAACACCATGGGGCGGCGGAAGATGACTTCAGCGGTAAAGCGTGTCCCTGATTGCTCGATGGTGGCGAAGAGAATCTTCATGTCAGCTCATCGTGTACGAGCCGATGAGCTGATTGCCGTTCACTTCATCCAGATACCACAGGTACACCTTGCCGCTCGCGAGATTCCCTTTCTGACAAGTCAACGTGACGCTGGCGGCTGACCACGCCGTATAGGGCTGGTATTCGATGATGGTGCAAGTCGACAGTGAATTGGTATCCGTGAGCGCGAAACGTCCGCAACCGCTGCTTTGTACGTCGAGGTAGATGTCTGACCAGTACTGCCGATTCTGCGCTTGGGGGAAATCTCGTCTGAAGCCGCCGACAAAAAATGAACGCCCAGTCCCCGAGTACGGATCAGTAGTTCCCGCTCCTACTGTGCTGTTCCAGAGATAGCCATTCCAACGCGTCTCAGTGCGGGGCTGCGAAATATTCAGCGAGACGAACCCGTTCGTCCCCGCTGTCATATACATCACGAGTTCTTTCTTCACCCACCCGTTGACGGGGGTGTAGTACTTGTTCGGGACCTGCGGAGAATGCCACTCGGAACTCGGGGAACTCTTCATTCGCCCCACGATCCCTGCTCCATCGTCATTGATATCAACGGTGGGGGTTGCCGTAGCTGAATTAAACTCGCCATTTCCCCATTCCATATACCAGTATTTTGATCCGTAACCGCCGGTCAGCTCAGTGGTATAGACGACCCACTTGAAATTGTTGTCGTTGTCGCCGCTTGCAGGATAAGGGGTATTGAATAACCAGTTCGCCGGGATGGCCTCATACCAGCTGCACACTAGATAGTACGGGGGCACGAGTGTGCTGAAGCTCTTGCCAACCCATAAACCACCAGAAGCATAACCACCGACCGCTGATTCCAAGGCAGAGCAGATATACTTGCTGCGCAACGGCGTCGCGGGCCCTACGTAGTTCGCCCCTGTGTTTCCCCACGCATCGCCGTTAGGCGTGAGATCGGTCGGTAGGTGATAGTTCTCAAGCCATGCACTGTGGTCTCCGTAAGCATCGCCATGATTCCAGTCCCACAGTGTCTTGAGATTGGTGCCCTGGCAGTCATCGTAGATGGTCGGTGCGCTGGCGCTCTTGGTGCCAAACCCCGAACCCGTAACGGTGAACGATGAACCGTTCGTGACCTGCCCCGATTGGCAGGTAGAGCCCAGACAAAGTAAGGGCGAGTTTGGTACTTGGCTCATGGCGGCGCGCGCTGCGATCGTCGCAGCTGCAGCCGACACGAAGTCTCGGCGTTTCATTTAAACCTCCGTAATTCCCTTTGCGACGAGCGACGCGAACCTGAGGACCGGTGGCGTTCACCGCGGGCGACAGCGCGTATAGTGGCGCCTGCCAAGCCCCCCGTGAATCTCGTGGTTCACATATTCCCTACATGCAGCCAGCCGCCACACTGCAGCTAGCTGTTGGGCAGTATGAGATAGGGCGCCGTGGCCCGCAAAATGTAGCTAATGGCCGACATGAACTCAGGCGCAGACCGCCCACGGCAAGCAGACACTGAATTGCGCAGCGCAGCGCGCGCCCCCCGTATCGCCATGGTCGCGCCCGGCGAGATATTTGGTGGCGCAGAGCGCCAGATCCTGACGCTGCTGCGGGCCCTGCAGCTCAGAGGATCGGCGCTCGAACTGCTGGTGTTTCACGATGCTGAGCTTGCGCGCCGCGCGCGCTCGGCAGGCATCGCTACCCGGGTGCTGGGGGCGAGAGGCCTGCTCGATTTCGCAGCGCTGCGGCGGCTGCGCAGTGCGCTTGCCGACTTCGACGCTGACGTCGTGCACCTGCACGGCTACCGGGCTGCGGTGTATTGCGGCCTCCTCGGGCAGCGCGAGTTGGCCGTGGTAAAGACCGAGCACGGCAGCCTGGAAGTGCCGTCGGAGCGGCTGCTCGAAAGGCTCAAGCTGGGTGTGTACAGCAGGCTGGAGAGGTGGGCGACGCGTCGGCTTCGCGCCCACGTCGTATACGTCAGCGAAGATCTGCGTCGAGCCAGCGCCTTTGGAAACCCTCGGGCGAGTGTGATTCACAACGGCATCGAGTCCCTCGATCCGCGAGACACCCGGACGCCGCCGGAATACCAGTCGGGATACCTCAACCTCGCGATAGTGGGTCGGTTGGAGGCCATCAAGGGCATCGACCACGCGCTGCGGGCAATGACCGCGCCGCGCATACCGCCGACTGCCCGCTTGCACATTGTCGGCTCCGGTCCGCTGCTGCCCGAATTGCAGGCGCTGGCTCGCGATCTGGGTGTTGAGGATCGGGTCGGGTTTCTTGGCTTTCGCGACAACGTCTACGACTACATCGCCCACGCCGACGCGCTGCTCATGCCGTCGTTGCACGAAGGCCTGCCGTACACGATTCTCGAGGCCATGGCTCTGCAAACACCGATCCTGGCCTCGCGGGTCGGCGGACTGGCGGAAGTGCTGGTAGACGGGGAAACGGCGTTGCTCTTCGAGCCGGCTTCCGACACGGCGATCGCCGCAGCGGTTGCCAGGCTGCATCAGGACTCAAGTCTCTCGCAGTCGCTCACCACGCGGGCGCTGGCCGATTGTCGCCGGCGATTCTCGGCCGATGCCATGGCAGACAACTATCTGGCCCTGTTCAACTCGGTACGGCGACCGCGCTGAGCTCCCTCAACTGCTTCGCGCCACGGCCGCATACAGCCGCATGTGGCTTTCCACCATCGGCTCGATCCCGAACCGCGTTGCGACCAGCTGACGTCCGGAGGCTCCCAGCCTCCGACTGAGCTGCGGATCCCGCAGCAATTCCCCGACCCGGCCTGCCGCCTGCTCAACATTGCCGGTCGCGTAGAGAAAGCCCGACTGCGAATCGGCAACGACCTCTTCGTTCCCCCCTACCCTGGTGCAGACCACGGGCTTAGCAGCCGCCGAGTACTCGATCAAGGTGTTCGACAGGCCTTCGGTCTCCGAGCACAGCAGTCCCACGTCGCACGCTGAAACGATCGGCCAGGGGTCAGCCCGCGAGCCGGCAAATACGACGCGGTCTGCCACACCCAACTCTCGTGCCAGCGCGGCGAGGCGCTCGCGCTGCGAGCCGCTCGCGCCGCTGCGATCCGCACCGACGACGGCGAGCCACACGTCGGGGTCGCTGCGCAACGCCAGCGCAGTGATGCGGATCGCATCGTCTACGCGCTTGAGCGGCCGTAGGTTGGCGACGATCAGGAGCAGCTTCGCGGCAGCGGGTATGCCGAGTGCATCGCGCACCTGCCTCGGGTCCTCGAGGACCTCCCGCTGGCGCCACCCGTTATGAATGACCGTGACCCTGCTCTCCGGGTAGCGCTCCTGCCGGATGACTTCCCGCTTCACCGCGAGAGAGTTCGCCACTACCGTCGAAACAGCGCCCCGATTCATGCGCAGCAGCCGCAGCGCGCCCGGGGTGTACCAGAAGCCAAGGTCGCGGCGCGAGACGATCACCGGAATTCCGGCCAGCTTGAGCGGGATCGGACAGGCGATTGAGGCGTCGTTGAAGAACAGGTGCGCGACATCCGCCCCGGCCGCGCGCGCCCCCCTCGCGAGTCTCCACAGCGCGGCAACCGCGCCGAGCGATGCCAGCGAGCGCAGACCCAGGACCGTCGTCGGAACATCACCCAGCTCCCTGAGAGCGGGCGAGGAGCGCAGCACCATCACCTGTACGTCGGCGTTGCGCGCCCGCACTCCACTCAGGAGCTGCAGAAACTGGCCCTCGGTTCCGGCGGTGCCACCGGCAAACTCGTCCAGCACGTACAGGACGCGCATCACCCGGTTCGCGGTTTCCAGACCGTGATCCGCTCGCCGCGCAGGAAGCGGAAAGTGGCGATGCCGGAGGCGGCGTTCAACAGTACAAAATACTGCGCGAGGCGAATGATTCGCACGCCCGCCCCTGCCGCGGGGAACAGCAGTCCGAGCGCAGCGCACACGAGCACTGCCAGCCCCGCTGCCGCGATGCTCAGATAGAGCACCTTGCCGGCCAGCAGGATGCTCAGAGCCAAGGCCACGGTGAGCGGAATGAACGCCAGATAGCGCAACACCTTGTGCGACCAGAGCTGCCAGGCAAATAGCGGATTACCGACGGGTGATAGCAGGGTGCGGCAGTCACGCAGCGCCCACAGCGCACGCAACGTCACGCGCACTCGCATGCGAAACTCCGCGCCCTGATCCTCGAGCGCGTCCTCCTGCAGCAGGGCTGCGGGCTCAAACACCGCGCGGTATCCCTGGGCAACGACGCGCAGTGGCGTCACGAAGTCCGGTAACTGGTCGGCCCGCAGCTCCTGGAAGAGCTCGCGTCGTATCGCATCGACCCCACCGTCGACGCCGACCACCGATCCGATGGCGGTTTCCTGCTGCCGCAGCCAGTTCTCAAACCGCATGTATGCCGAGCAGCCGTCGCCGATTGCGCCGCCGCCCGGATTGCCGTAGACCATCTTGCCCGTGACGTAGCCGACCTCGCGGTCGCCGAAGTTGCTCACCAGGTAGCTGACTGCGTCCGCGGCATACACCGAGTTGGCATCCGCAAATACCACGATGTCGCCGTGCGCCTGGCGGATCGCCCCGTTCAGCGCGGCGCTCTTGCCGGCGCGCGGCTCCTGACGCCACCAGCGCAGCCGCGGCTCCGCGGCGGCCAGCCGTTCAAGAATCTGATCGGTGCCGTCCTCCGATGCGTCGGAAACAACGATCACCTCCAGGCGATCCGCCGGGTAGTGTTGGGCAAGCTTGTTACGCACCGTGCGCTCGATGCACGCGGCTTCGTTGAATGCGGCGATAACCACGGTCACGCCGGGGCAGTCTGATGCCTTGCACACCGCGCGGCGGCGCAGCCACGCGACCGCACGCGCGAGTGCGGGATAGAGCACGAAAGGGTACAAGCCCAGGAACAACGCCAGCCAGAAGGTGATGACCATAGTCGGCGCCCTACGCCAGAAGCTCAACCCTGCCCTGATGCAGGTAGGCGACATCGCTGTCGAGCAGCTGGATGCGCAGCGCAGGGATGCGGGCATCACTAGCGCGGCTGCGTCGCAGCGACAACGGCAGCTCGTGGCGCCGACGAAAGCCGCAGGAGGTAAGAGCCTGCCGCATCACGGGGTCGCTTGACCAGGCCATTATTTCAGCCACGCTGGAGTCGCGCCTCGCGGTGTCGACGGCCAACTGCACCAATGCCGCCCAGTCCTCCGTGATCGGCTCGACCGCCCAACAGTCGGCTATCCGCGCTTGTCCTGGAACGAATGCCAGCAGGAAGTAGCCGCGGCTCTCGTGGCCGCGCTCTGCCACATACAGTTCCATCCTGGCGGTGGGGCACTCCAGAGCATGCGCCAGCGAAGCAGGCGTTCGCTCCATCACGGCGAGGTCGGCGCGCGGCCTCGGCAGCACCGCAGTCAGGCCGCCGAGACTATCCCGGCCCACCTTACGCACGGACCAACCCCGCACCGACGGGGACGGCGCGCTCAGTGTCCAGAAGATGCTGCGCACCAGCCGCGGCAGGATGCGCCAGTTGCTGCGTCGATAGTCGGACAGAACGCGCCAGGGGCGCAGGGTGCGAACGAACCCGGTCACCGTACCGACGCACTCAAAGCCCGCGACGGGGAGAATTCGCTGCGTGTGCTCGCTGCCGCCGACTGCGAATAGCGCATCGAAGGAACGCCCGACGTGCTTCAGCAGCGCCAGGCCCGCACCGGCAGCGCCGGGATCGGCAGCCCAGTCGATCACGAGCGCGAGGGTCAAACGCCCGCAGTCCGTGAGGCATCCTCCGGCCACCACGCCGGCGTGTGCGATGACTGCCGGCCCCTCGCAGGTCACGAACGAAAGTGGAGCCAGCCGAGTCTGCCAGTACTTCCATGCGAGTTGCTCGGGCGCTACGTTGGGCGGCCAGCCCCCCACGAGGCTGGCTATGGCAGCCGCGTCGGCTGGGGTTGAGGGTCTGACGAGGCGCGCCGCTGGACCTCCAGCACCAACCTTCATGAGCGCAAAATTCCGCGGCCGACCTGAGATCGCGCTCAGTCGACCTGGATGATCGTGGTCGTCAGAGGCTCGGGCACAATCATCGCAGGCTCGGACCTGGCATTGGGGTGGGTGGCGGCAGGCCCGTGGGATTCACCTGCTCGCCGGCGCCGACCGGCCGATAGGTCAGCAGGAGAAATACCCTGTTCTCCTCGAAAGTCGTGCTGCCGACCCCGGAAGCCGTGCGCCACACGTGGTCGTAGAGGAGCCGCACCTCGACCTTGCGTGCCGGTTGCACCACCAGAGAGGCGCCGGCCAGGTGATCGTTGGTCTCGAGCTGCTGGTTGTAGTAGTTGGCGGTGACCATCGAGCCGAGCAGCTGCACGCCGACCATGGGCGTCAGGCGCCTGCCGAGGTTCAATTCCAGATCGTTCCGTTTCACGTCGAAATTCGTGTCGATGGAGTGCGTGTCTTCCTCGTAGCGGTCGGTAAGGGCGATCGTCGTACGGCCGTGCTCGAGGCGCCAGCCGCCCGAGATGTAGCGCGCAACATAGGAGTCGTACGCGCCGGCGACCGGCGCGAGCACGATGCCGCCCGCGGCGCCTGGCTGCAGATTGCGAAAACCCTCGGCGGCGTCCGTGAGCTGCTGGCCGGCCGACAAGGTAAGCGTCGTGTAGGGAGTCAGGTGGCGGGAAAGGTCCAGCTCGAGGAGTGGCTTGGAGTGCCAGCCCGCGGTCTCATCCGTCTCAGTGACTCCCAGATTGATCGCGAGCGTGGTGCGGGCGCCCTTCGCGTCGTAGCGCAGGTACGCCTCGCGCCTGTCGTAATCGCTGTTCGGCGGGAAGCTCAGGCCATCGACGAACGTGGACTGCGTCGTGTTGTCGAAGCGGATCTGCTCGGCATCGACGTTGAGAGAGAACGAGGAGTTATTGGACAGCTCACGCCCGATCGCGAGGCTCTCGGAGGGGCGGTTGCTGTCGAACGGGCTGGTCTCATAGTGCACGTTCGCATAGCGCGCGCCCAGCTTGAGGAATCCCTGCTCACCGAGCTGCAGCGACAGGTCCGGTCCGGTGGAGACGAAATTGACGTACTCGCGGTTACCGGGGTTGTCGGGCTGGAAGGGGTTGAGCGCCTCCTGGCCGAAGCTGTCCTGGGTGACCCAGACGAGCCTCTCGGGCACCAGCGACAGCTTGACCGTCCCGTCGAGGCGGCCGAAGACGTCGTTCGAGTAGCTGTCGTGCACGTAATCGTAGTAGGAAAAGAGTCCGGTGACGTCGGCGTTGAGCACCGTCCCCTCGCGATGCAGTGCGATATCGAAGCCTGCCGTCGGCATGACCTCGGAGGTCTTAGGCGCCTGCACCTCGTAAATGTTGTCGGATGCCCCGACGCCCACGTCGACGCCGAGCGTGAAGAAATCCGCCGCCGCTGCCCAACCGGGGGCGAGCGCCAGTGCGACGAGCAGTGCGGCGGCCTCAGCCGGGGATCGCGCCGTCGCGGTCCTGAGTCCCATAAGTTCCGTAACCGTAGTGGTAGCGGCCGGGTTCGGCCTTGTTGTCGTTGAGAACTATGCCCGAGATTTTATCGCGGTCCAGCTGACCGATGGCATCGAGCAATGCGTGGCGCTGCGTCTTGCCCGCCCGTGCCACCAGCACCACCTGCCCGACGAGCCGGGCGAGCGCCGGCGAGTCGGCTGACAGCAGCATCGGGGCGGAGTCGAACAGCACGATGTAGCGCGGGTTACTGCAGATCTGTGCGGTCACCTGGGTCATGCGTGCGCTGGCGAGCAGCTCCGAGGCGTGGTCGGCGGCCGTGCCGGCGGGCAGGATGTCCAGCCCCGGCACGCTGGTGTGCAGGATCAGCGAGCCGACGTCGAGCGTCTCATCGCGGAGCGCATCCAGCAGGCCCGGCTCGCCACCCAAGCCGAGGATACGAGTCGTGTTGGGATTGCGCAGGTCGGCATCGATCAGCAAAACCGACGTATCGCGCTCGCGCGCCATGCTGAGGGCGAGATTGATGGAGGTGAATGTCTTGCCGTCACCCTGTAGGGCGCTCGTGACCAGCAGCAGCCGCATCTGTGGCGCGCCCGGATCGGCCTTCGCCTTCTCGATGAGCGGCCGCTTGATCTGGCGGTACTGGTCCGCGAACACATGATTGCGCACCGGCTCGGGGAGGTAGCCGGCCGAGCGCAGCGCCTCGAGATCGAGAGCCGTGCGTCGCTTAGGAGCGCTGAGCTGCGCCGGCGCCACCGGCGGCTCGGGAGCGACGGCAGGCTCGGGCCGCAAGCCGCTTCGCACGCCGCGCCGCTCGGTAGCGGCGCCGCTGCGGCGCATCTTCTCGAGTGCCGACTCGATGAGGCTCACGGCTACACCGCTCGCCCGAGAGCCTGCACCGACAAGCGCAGTCCCACGTGGTTGAGCACCAGCACCACAGCGAAGGCCAGCACCAGACATGCGGTCACGGTCGATAGGATCAGGAGATCGCGACGCGCGGCCTTCTGATCGGCGCCCGGGAAGGCCGAGCTCACCACGCCAAGCAGCGGGACGTTCGTCAGCTGCTCGAGTGAGCGCGCTGAGCCGACGACCGGCCACAGCCGGTGAAGCAGCATGGCGAGCCCCACGCCGCACGCCAGCGCCACCAGCAGCGCAAACGCGAGCAGCTGGATACGGGGCGGCCAGACGGGGGCGAAATCGGCGGTCGGCGGCTCCACGACCTCAAAGCGCACGGAGCCCGCGTTCTCGGCTTTCTCGCCCATCCGGGCCTTCTCGTAATTCTGCAGGAGCGCCGTGTACTGTGCCTTGTTCACGTCGTAGTCGCGGTTGAGCTGGGCAAACTCGGCCTCGACCTGGGGAGCGACGTTGAGCATACGGTGCAGCTCGGCCGCCTTGTTCTGGTGCTGCTCGAGCTCGGCGCGCAGCGCGGCAATCTCCACGTCGGTCTGCGTCAGAGCGAGCGCGGTGCTTTGATAAACCGGGTTGCTGCTCGCACCGGTTGCGGCGACGGCGTTCGGATCGCCCCGCTTGAGGCTCTCGATCTCCGTCTCGCGACGCGCCTTGAGCTCTACGAGCGTCTGCCGCGCGGCAATCACGTCCGGGTGCTTGTCGGTGAATTTGAGCAACAGCTCATCGAGATGCTGTTGCGTCTCGGCGATGCGCGCGACGGTATCGGTAGGCGGGGTGCCGGCGGGTCCTGCTCCGGGGGCGCCGACCGAGATCGCGACGTCGCCTCTGAGCTCGCGGGACAGCTCGGTGCGGCGTGCCACCGCGGTGGCCAGCGAGGTCTTGGTCTTGGCGAGCGCATCGGTCTCCTGCTGCAGCTCGGCGAAATAGCCGCCCTGCTCGGTGGGCATGAGACCGAGGTTGCGCTTCTTGAAATCCGCAAGACGCTCCTCCGCGGTGTGCAGGCGTCCTTCGTAGTCCTTGATCTGATCCTCGAGAAACTTCTGGGCGTTTTCAGCGTCGGCGCGCTTGCCACCGAGCGTCTGATCGATGAGCGTGCTCAACATGAGCGTCACGACGCGCAGACTGCGCGAGCGGTCGCTGTCGCGGTAGGAGATTCCGTAGACACTTCCCGAGCCGTTTCTCTGATCCTCGCCCTCGCTCGCGCTGCGCACGGTGATGAAGGTGCGGTCGCTCACCCGGTCGAGCATCCGCTCGGCAACCCGTGGGTCGGTTATCGAGGCGGGAATGACACCGCTCTGGCGCGCAATCGCTTCGAGCTGCGGTCCCTTCAGCAGCGACTGACGCACATAGTTGAGCTGCGCGCTGACGTCCTGCTCGGGCGCCAGTCCCTGCAGGGCGGGCTTGAGCGCGGTGCGGGTGTCGACGAATACCCGGGCACTCGCCTCGTATTCATCGGGCAACGCGAACACCGCCACCCAGCCGGCAAACGCGATGGCGCACGCCAGTCCGAGCGCGAGCCAGCGAAAGCGCCACGCGCCGCGAAATCGGTCAACCAGTTCGTCGATTATCGGACTGCTCATTCCTTGGCGCCCTTCAGAATCGGCTCTCCGGTACCACCAGCACATCGCCGGGCTTGAGCTTGAGATTCTGACTCATATCGCCCTTGTTCATCAGGGAATCGAGCTTGATCGGCAACTCGACCTGCTTGCCGTCCTCAACGCGAACCAGACGCGCGCGATTGCCGGCTGCGAAATTAGTCAGCCCACCGACGGCGAGTACCACATCGAGTACTGTCATCCCCTCGCGATACGCAACCGGGGCAGGCTTGAGGACCTGGCCGATCACCTTGACCTGGCTGAAGGCGCTCTCGGGCTGCGTGACGATCACGTTAACCTGCGGTGAGCGAACGTACTCGGACAAAACCTTTTCGATGTCGCGGGCGAGCTGCGTCGGGGTCTTGCCTACGGCTGTCATGTCCTCGACGAGCGGCGTGGAGATCCGCCCATCGGGGCGCACCGGGACGCTCACCGAGAGCTCCGGGTTGCGCCATACGAACACCTGCAACGTATCCCCGGGGCCTATCAGGTACTCGGCCGAGGCGGTGGCGGACTGCGGCGCCGGGGGCGGGTCTGCGCACAGTGCAATCGCCGGAAGAACACTGCAGAGTGCGCCACACAGGCAGCTGCCGGCAGCCTTGAGGAACGCGCGCCTCATGCGCTGCCCCCGCCCGCAGCGGCGAGCGTCGTGCGTTGACGGCTTATGGTGATGTCGGCTGCCACGATGCGTTCAAACCTCGCTAGTCGTTCCCGCGCCGCATCGCATGAGGGCTCGCAGACCGTCCGGTAGGCGAACTGGACTGAGTACGGGGGCCGGCCCAGTGCATGCACCCCATACCAGAGCTGCGAGAACAGCGGCGTCACGAAGCGTCGACCGCCGATATCGTATACCGACCAGACGAGGAATCGACGCCCGGTGGCATCGTTTGCGACGAACTCGAAGTGTGGTCGCGGGCCCCGTACCACCGAAGTCGCACCGCCCGCAGTCAAATCGCCACTGCCGAGGAGCGAGTTCTCTTCGTTCACGAGCTCCCGACCTTGGTCCTGGGTCGGGTAGCCGATCGCCACCAGTTCGACGACGGCGCCGGCCTCATCGCGATAGGCGACGTGCCACTCGGAGTGGTCGCCGACAAACTCCGGCTTCCACTGCGGGTCGCTCGATGCGAGCGGTCCCTGCCATCCGGAGCGCGCCGGGGGCATTTGCAGCGCCAGCCTGCGCTCACCGGGATCGAGCATCGCCGGCGCGATACGGGCGAGAGCCGGCATGGCGATGAGAATCGCCACGGCGGCTGCGAGTCCCGGCGCCCATTCGGGGTGCGACACGCCGATCGCACGAGCCCGTACGGCATTGTCCCGCCCGGCGAGTGGAACGCGACGCGTCGCCAGGCTCACGAAAGCGAGCATCAGGATCGCGAACAACACCCAGCCGAAGAGCACGTGACCGCGCGTCACCAACAGGCGCATGCCGCTCGTGTAGCCCGCGAGCATGATCGCGAGCACCCGGACCCAGTTGCTGACGACCATCAGCAGCAGCATCACCCCGAGCAGTGCTGCCCGGCGCCGCAGCGATGCCCTCTGCAGCTCGCCAATGAGTGCCGCGATGGCGAGCCCGACCACCAGGAAATTGACGCCGCTGCAGAACGGCGTGACATCAAACGTAACGCCGTGCGGGAGGTGCAGCAGGGTGCCCTCAGGGACCACCGGCATGCCGAACAGCGGCCCGAGAAAGACCGCCGCGCGCAGTGTCAGGTGTTGCAGGGGCCAGATGAGGATGCGCCAGGTGGGCTCGGCGAAATAGAGGTATGCCAGAGGGAACGCAACGATGCGCGCTGCGCCGGCGCCGAGCGCAGCCAGCACGGCAAGAAACATGAGCCAGGGCAGGAGCAGCATGTGCAGCTCCTCGATCGCCGCGCGCCAGAAGATGACGGAGGCGAGGCACGCGATCAGCAGGGCGGTGCAGCCCACCGGCGATGCACGCAGGGGGCTCGCCTCGAGCGCCGCGCGGGAGCGCAGCAGAAGCCACAGGCTCAGGATCGCGACCAGCGGCCCCTGACCGCCGAGAAATGACTGTGAGGTCCAGAAGCTCCACAGGGCGGCCGTGCTCGGCCAATACGCCAAGAGCGTGATGGCAACGAGTCCGCCGACGAGGATGAGGGTGCGCGAAGCGGGCACCCGATGGTGCATTGCGTCAATTCTCACGCGGGGGGACTGCTATTGATCTTGAGGAGGTCACCCAATGCACCCCCTTGATGAGGTGCGAGAGTATAGCGAGCGCAGCCGTCAGCCCCCGCCGAGCCCGGCGCGAACTGTGAAGTACCACACGTCGAAGAACTACACACCTGTCGCCCCTGCGCGTCAAAGGCAAGCTATGTGATTAATTTTATTACACTTTGATTCTATTGAGCCGATTATCGCCGCCGGCAAAGTAAAGGAAATCTGTTGTTTTAGTTACAGCAAGTGTAAAGAAATCCTAACACCGCAGGTAACTAGGACGAGACATAACCTGCCGAAGTGGTGGTTATCCAAGGAAAGAGCAGTCGCGGCCCAATTCTTGCTTTATTCCCCTGTGGAAGCGTCCCGTCGACTAGGAACAGTTCGTGAAGCAAAAATCACTTCTGCTTTTGGCCAGCGTTATGTTGATGGCGCTGTGCATGCCTGAGGCTTGGGCCGGCGTCACCTGCCAGGTTATTCCGGCGATGTGTCCCCCGCCTCCGAGTGGCTCGGGTGGCCCCAACCCGGTCCCCGAGCCCGGGACCTTGGCGCTGCTCGTGGCGGGCGCGGGTGCAGTGGCTGCGGGCCTGAGAAAGCGCCGCAAAAAGCCGTAAGCGGCCGCTTCAGGTCGCTTTAGGTAATGTTCTCGCTGCCGACGTTGGACGGCGCGCTCTGCGTGCCGACGCTGGTGTAGGCGGTGACCGTGAAGTACCAGACGCCCGCATCCAGACCCTGGACGGTGTAGCCCGTCGCGCTGGCACTGGATACCTTGACCGTCTGACTCAGGGCGTCCGGGCTCGTGCCGTAGTTGATGACGAAGCCCGCGAGATCGGTAAGCGGCGTTCCATCCGTGTTGGTGGTCGGCGCGATCCAGGACAGCTCGGCGTTGCCGGTCGCCACGCCAACCTGGATGCTGAATTTCGGCAGCGCGGCCGACTGGCTGCCGTCGCTCACGCTGATCACGATATTCGCGAAGGTGCCCGACGTTGACGTAGGCGGCGTACCCGTCAGCGCGCCGGTCGCGATGCTGAATGTTGCCCACGAGGGCATGTTCTCAATGCTGAAGGTAAGCGTTGAGCCAGCCGGACCGCTGGCGGTAGGAGTAAAAGAGTAGGCCTGCCCCGCAGTCACCTGCGTCGGCGGGGTGCCGCTGATGCTCGGCGCGGCTGCTGAGCCCGACTGCACGACGGACGTGGTGCTGGAGCTGGCCCCGCCCCCGCCGCCGCCGCAACCTGCAATCGCCGCGGTCGCCAGCGCGCACGCGGCGTACACAGCGAGAAGACGTCCACCAGAGATTCCCTGCCTGCTCATTCGACCTCGCGCAAATCCGGGTCCAACATCGAGACTCCGGCTCACCTGATCGGTCAAACAAACGGCGGAATGACGACGAGTACTCTCGCCGGCAACCCCGCTATCTCAAAACGACCGACTTGAGACCGGAGGCTTTGCGTCCCCGCCTTGCGGCGGGTTTGCCTAGTACAGCGGCGATCCTAGTTAGCTGAATGCGCCGCTGCGCAAACGCAGTTGGCACTTATGACACTCGGTTCCGGCACGCGATGCAACGCGTCGTAACTCAGCGACAGCGCGTAGAGCGCGATCCGGAATCTGTCGCCAGGTGCCGACTCGCGCTGATTTCGCGCGTTTTCGAGGTGCCTTGAGTAACGCAGCGATCCAGCGGGGAATTCCCCGCTGCTGCAAAGCGTCACTCTCGCCCGCCGCGGGGGCTGTCAGCGCGGGACGAAGAACTCGACGTAGTCGGCGATGCGTCCGTCCCGGACCTCGATGAGGTCGACGAGCTCGGTCGGGATCTGCGCGCCGGTGATCTTGGAGTGAATGTTGACCTGCCAGTGAGCCGCAGCCCGCTCCCCCTCGATGGTGAGCGACAGCAGCCGGTAGTCACGCAGCCGGAAGGTCTTTACGAGGACCGAGAGCCACGGCCGAATCTGCTCGGTACCGCGCGCCTCGATGGCAATCGGCTTGCCGTCGCTGGTGCCCTGGATCCGCATGCGTGCATCAGACGAGAACAGTGAGCACAGCCGCTCGAGATTGGCCTCCAGGCGCGTCGCGTGCAGCGCCCGGAGCAGCTCCTCCACCTGCCGGCGTTCAGTCATCGTCCGTCCCCCGTCAACCTGTCACTTCGCAAGTAGCGAGCGTACATCCGCGCCCACCTGCCCGAATGCGGTATCGGCATACGGAATGATGGCACCCAACCCATAGAAGAGATGAATCATACCGGGGTGGCATCGATATGTGCTCCCCACCCCGGCCTCCTGCAGGCGTGCGGCATAGGCAGCCCCCTCATCGCGCAGCGGATCATACTCGGCCGTGTGGACGCAGCCGTCCGGCAAACCCCGCAGATGCTCGCGACGCAGCGGTGACACCCGCGGATCGGCGCGCTCTACCCCTGCCGGCAGGTAGTAGCGCAGATCGTGCTCCAGAGTCTCCTGATCGACGAGATAGCCGCGCGCGAGGCTGCGGCGCGACTCGCTCTGCGCCGCGTAGTCCATGATCGGGCAGAGCAGCACCTGGCACTTGAGCGGCGTGCGTCCGGCTGTTGCGTGCGTCTGGCAGACGACCGCGGCAAGCGTCGCCCCCGCCGAATCGCCACAGACGCCGATGCGTTGCGGGTCGAGCCCGAGCTGCGGCGCGTGCGCCACGATCCAGGCGGTCGCTGCGACCGCATCCTCGATGGCCGCGGGGAAGGGGTGCTCGGGCGCCAGGCGGTAATCGACGGACAGCAACCGACAGCCGCACGCCGCGGCAAGCGAGCGGCAAATGCCGTCGTGCGTGTCGAGAGTCCCGGCAACGAAGCCCCCGCCGTGGAAATACACGAGGCCGGGCAGCGCCCGCCCCTCGGAGGCGCCGGTCGGCGTATAGATCCGCAGGCGCAGCGCCCCGGCAGGCCCGGCAATGGTGCGCTCCGTGACGCTTTGCACCGCCTTCGGTGGTCCGCCGAAGCTCAGCAGCTGCTCGAGCGAGCGGCGGCGCTCGGCAACGCTGAGCGCAAGCGCACCGGCCGCGCCTGAGGCCGCCAGCTTGTCGAGAAAGCGTCGAACGCGCGCGTCGAGTGGCATGACTTCCCGGCAATGAGCGGGACGTCGTGGGCGATCCGACCGCTACAGGGCGAGAGCGCGCCGCACCGCCGCCGGCCAGCGATCCGTGTCGAGCCCGTGATTGGCAAACAGGGCGACCGTGAGGCGGTCCATGCCGAAAGCCACGCACCCGGTATGAGCCAGCTCCTCGTTGCTGCTCTTGATCCCCCACACCTGTCCGAAATGCTCGCGGTGGTAGTTGAAGCTCATGCAGGCGGTCGGTTTGGCGCCCGCGTAGTAGGGAATGAGCAGCTCGAATTTGAGCGCCTGCTGCAGCTGGCTGACGGCCATGATCTGACCGACGCGGCCGAAGAAGGGATCGTTGGCGACGTCCATCTGGTGAGGCAGGGCCAGCTCGCCGGCGAGCTCCCGTGCCCGCGCCATCCAGCCCTCGCGGTACGCGGTGATGTCCTCGGGTGTGCCGATGCGTACGAACTCGCGCATGCGGAATGACTGCAGACGATCGAGCGAGCGTGACGGCTCGCGCCGGAAGCAGTCGGCCGCCACGTCGAACAGCAGTCCGCCCGCGGGCAGCGCTCCACGGGCGGCGATGAGCGGATACAGCGGGTAGCAGGCAGCGGGTGTCAGCACCAGGTCGGCGGCACCGAGCGAGGTGGTCCAGTCGCCGCCGCTCTCGTGGCGATCGGCGGCGGTGCGAATCGCCGCCTCGGTTCCGTGCAGCACGCACACGCAGCCGAGCAGATTCGGGAAACTCTTGAGGTAACCGGACTTCTCGAGCTGCCGCCGGCTCATGACGGGCGGAAACCGCATGATCTCGGCGCGCGGATCACGCAGCCGGTCAACGAGTGCTACGACTCGCTCGAAGACGCGCTCGTAGAGCGCCGAGCGCGCATATACGCCGTCCGAGCCGAGCCCCATGAAGAGCGCCGGCCCGATACCGGCCAGCGGATCGGAGCCCTGGCTTGCGTTCTCGACCTGGGGAGCACTCATTCGCTGAGGAACCTCGGAATCGGGCTCATCAACGCCGGAGTGGCGAGGTTAGCGAGGATGCGGTCATTGTTGATCATGATGGGCGAGGACAGCACGTCGCGCAAATAGCGTCCGATGGTGTAGTCGCCGTCGTTGCGGTAGCCCGAGAGCCCGCAGGCCCGCATCGCGCTCATCACGGTGCTGGCGGCAAGCTCGGATGCCTCCACCTTGGTGAGCGTGATCAGAGTCTGGAAATCGAGCGCAGCGAGCGCCTTCGGGTCGTCCATGCACTGCTGGTAGCGGCGGATCGAGGTCGCCAGCATGCTGCGCAGCGTGCGCAAAGTCGTGAGCGCCCTGGTGAACTGCGGCGCACCGGGTGGCAACTGGCCGTTGGCATGGCGCATGGCGTTGCGCACGAAGGCCTGCGCACGCTGGGTTGCACCCGCTGCGATCCCGGCCCACACCGAGCCCCACAGCAGATGCGCGAATGGCACCATGGTGCGCGAATGAATGGTCTCGTACGGCTCGGGCAGAATCTGTCCCGCCTCGGCCTGCGCTTTGAGCGTGAAGCCTTCGCTGCAGGTGCCGCGCATGCCGAGCGCGTTCCAGCCCTGCAGCTTGGTGAGCGTGTAGTCGCTCTTGAGGAACGCGATGAGTACCTGGTCGGAACCGGCGGCGTCTGCGGCCCGGCGCGCCGTCGTGACGACGCCGTCCGCATGGGCGCCGTAGGAGATGACGCTCGCCTTGCGCTCGAGGCTGATGCGTCCGCCGTCGTGATGCTCGACCGGCGCCTCGCTGTTGCGAATGTCGCCGCCGCGCTGCCCCTCGGTGGTCGAGGAGGCCAGCAGCAGCTGCTCGGCACACAGCGTACGCAGGATCCGCTCGAGAGCGGCATTGCTGCCGCGGTGGCGTGTGACGCACCCGACCTTCACCTGATGCATCGCGTAGATCATTCCGCTCGAGGAGCAGGACTGACCGAGGAGGAAGCAGACGTCAGCCAGCTCGCTGATCGCGACGCCCTCGCCGCCGAGCGACTTCGGCACGAAGATGCCGAGCAACCGCTCGGCTTTGAGCGCTGCCACCGTCTCGTGCGGAAAACGGGCGGCTTGATCGACCGCGCCGGCATGCTCGGCCGCCACCTTCGCAACGCGCTCCGCGCGGGCCTTCAGATCACCGGAAATTTGAGCGTCGGCTTCGTGTCCCTCAGCCAGCAGTTGCGCTTCCATTACTTAATTTAGGCTCCCCGCCTTGGTTGTTATGCTTTGCGTTAGGAAGATATCCCAAGCCACCGCATAATGCACTGCGGCTTCGACGCAGCTTGCTCGGCGTCACAACCCGCGCACTGAAACAAGAACGACATGCCGCTGGAACTCGACATATACGACGCTGCGCGCACCGCTCCGGTGCGGCGCGCACGCAACAGGCCGATCACCGTCGGCCTAGTGAACAATATGCCGGACACGGCACTCGAATCGACGGAGGCACAGTTCTCGAGGCTCCTCGAGGCAGCCGCCGGGGCGCGCGCGGTGCAGCTGCGCTTCAGCTCCTTGCCGGAGCTGACGCGTGGGCGCGAGGCCGAGGCACGCATCGCGCGCTCGTACTGGCCGATCGAGAAGCTGCTCGCCGAGCGCCCCGATGCGCTCATCATCACCGGCAACGAGCCGCGTGCCGCGCGCCTCAGCGACGAGCCCTACTGGCCGCGACTGACCGCGCTCATGGAGTTCGCGGAAACGCACACGGCGGCGAGCATCTGGTCGTGCCTGGCTGCGCACGCGGCGGCGCAGCACTTCGACGGCATCGCGCGCCGTCGGCTGAGCGAGAAGCGCTGCGGGGTCTATCTGCATAGCCTTGATGCCGGGCATCCGCTGCTTGCGGGCTTGAGCGCGCCGCTCGCCATGCCGCATTCGCGCTGGAATGAGTTGCCGGTGGAGGATCTGCGCGCCGCCGGCTATGAGGTCCTGAGCTTCGGCCCTGAAACCGGAGCCGACGCCTTCGCGCGTCACCGGCGCAGTCTCATGCTGTGCTTCCAGGGACACCCGGAGTACGAGGACACCACGCTCCTCAAGGAGTACCGGCGGGACGCCGGTCGTTACCTGAGCGGCCAGCAATCGCACTACCCCACACTGCCGCATGGCTATTTCCCGGCCGCCGCCAGCGGTTTGCTCGAGCAATTCAAGGAGCGGGCTCTCAGGGAGCGCTCGCCGTCGCTCCTCGAGGCGTTTCCCTTCGTCGCGGTGGCCGCTGCGCTCCGCAATACCTGGCGCCCGGCCGCCGTGACCCTGTACCGCAACTGGCTGGATTTCATCGCCGCACAGAGGACGCGCAGCGCGGAACAAGTATCATTAGCCGGCCTATGAGCCCGGCGCCCGAGGACCAAAGCCCAGATTCCGCCCTGCGTGACCGCCTGCTCGGTCTCGTCGAGAGAGTCCTCGACAAGCCGGGCGCGGGACCGTCATTGCCCGCCGAGGCTGCGCTCAGCGAGCTCGGCGTGAGCTCACTCAAGATGGTGAGTCTGATGCTCTCGGTAGAGGCCGAATTCGACCTCATCATCCCGCAGATGGAGATTACGCCGGAGAACTTCCGCTCGATAAACTCGATCCATGCGCTCGTGATGCGCATCCTCGCCACCAAGTCCTAGCCGGCGCTCGCCGCGAACAGCGTGGGCCCAGCGGGCGAGTCATCGCCCCCGGCAGCCGGCTCAATAAGGAGTCGCTGCAGATGAAGATCAGGCCGTCGCCCGGGCGAGCGCCTGGTCAATGTCCTCGAGAATGTCATCGATATGCTCGATGCCGACGCTCAGGCGCATGGTCTCCGGTCCGATCCCCGCCTGGCGCTGCTCCTCGGGTGACATCTGCCGGTGGGTGGTCGAGGCCGGATGACAGGCGAGCGACTTGGCATCGCCGAGATTCACCAGCCGCTTGAAGAGCCGCAACGCATCGTAGAACCGTGTCCCGGCATCGACCCCGCCGCGGATCGTGAAGGTCATGAGTGAGCAGGCACGCCCGCGCAGGTACTTCTGACACAGCGCGTGGTAGGGGCTGTCGGGAAAGCCGGCGTAGCTCACGGAAGCGACGCGCGGGTCGGCGCGCAGAAACTCCGCCACTCGGCGCGCGTTCTCGACGTGCCGTTCGACGCGCAGCGTCACCGTCTCGATACCCTGCAGGAGCAGGAAAGCGTTGAACGGCGAGAGCACCGCGCCCATGGTGCGCTGGAACACGCTGCGGGCGCGGCCGAGAAACGCCTTGTCGCCGTAGTGGTCGGTATAGACGAGGCCGTGATACGACTCGTCCGGCTGGGTGAGACGCGGATAGCGATCCGCCTGCTCCGCCCAGCGGAAGCGCCCGCTGTCGATGATCGCGCCGCCGAGACTCGTGCCGTGTCCGCCGAAGAACTTGGTGAGCGAATGCACCACGATGTCGGCACCGTAATCGATCGGCTTGAGCAGCACCGGCGTCGGCACGGTGTTGTCGACGATGAGCGGAATGCGGGCGCGGCGCGCGATCGCCGCCAGCGCCTCAAGATCGCAGATGTTGCCGGCGGGATTGCCGACCGTCTCGCAGAACAGCGCGCGCGTGTCGGCATCGATCAGCGCCTCGAGCTCCGCCGGCCGGTCGGATTTGGCGAGATGCACCTTGATGCCCTGTCGCGGCAGGATATGGGCGAACAGCGTGTGCGTCGTGCCGTAGAGCTGCGGCACCGAGACGATGTTCTGCCCCGGCTCGGCGACATTCAGCATGGTGTAGTACATCGCCGTCTGGCCGGAGGCGACCGCGAGCGCATCGATCCCGCCCTCGAGCATCGCCACGCGGCGCTCCAGCACGTCGACCGTCGGGTTGCCGATGCGCGTGTAGCGGTAGCCCTCGGCCTCGAGGTCGAAGAGCGCCGCGCCGTGCGCGGCACTGTCGAAGGTATAGGCGACCGTCTGGTAAATGGGCACCGCCACCGCCTTGGTGGCCGGGTCGCCGTCAAAGCCGCCGTGCAGCGCGATGGTCTCGGGCCTCATGAGTCGCCTCATATAGAATCGTCCCCGGATGATGACAGCTACCGGCGATGAACGCATGCGCTCGCCTACCAAGGCGTGGATGCGCGCACTCGAGCGCACGGCCGCGATCGGCCGCGAACCGACGCTCACCCTGCCGCTGCTCATCGACCGGCTGGCGACGCGCTTCGGCGAGCGCGAAGCGCTCGCTGGCACCGACAGCCGGCTGTCATATCGCGCCCTGGCCGAAGCCGGCCATCGCTTCGCCCGCTGGGGTCTCGCCCAGGGACTCGCGCGCGGCGATGTGGTGTGTCTGCTGATGAGGAACTGTCCGGAGTACCTTGCGATATGGCTCGGGTTAAGTCGCATCCAGGTGACGGTTGCGCTCCTCAACACCAATCTGACGGGCGAGCTGCTGCGGCACTCGATCGAGGTCGTGCGTCCGCGTCTGGTGATCGCCGGCAGCGCACACTGCGGCGCGCTCGCGGAGGTGCGCCCGCGGCTCGGCGCGGCGCTGGGCTGCTGGGCCTACGGCCCGGACGGCGGTGACTTAGCGCGCCTCGACCGTGCGGTAGAAAGCCTCGACGGCGCATCACTCACCGAGGCCGAGCGCCCGCCGCCTGCGCTCGGTGACCGCGCGCTCTATATCTACACCTCCGGCACGACGGGACTGCCGAAGGCGGCGAACGTGAGCCACCTGCGGCTCATGCAGTGGAGTCACTGGTTCGCAGGCCTCGTCGATGCGCGGCCCGACGATCGGCTCTACAACTGTCTGCCCATGTACCACAGCGTCGGCGGTGTGGTCGCGACCGGAGCGGCGCTGGTCGCCGGCGCCTCGGTCGTGTTGCGCGAGCGCTTCTCGGTGAGCAACTTCTGGAAGGACGTCGTTGCCGAGCGCTGCACGCTCTTTCAGTACATCGGCGAGCTATGCCGCTACCTGCTCAACGGGCCGCACGATCCGCTCGAGACGCGCCACCAGCTGCGGCTGGCGTGCGGTAACGGACTGCGCGCCGAGGTGTGGGAGCCTTTTCAGGCGCGCTTCCGCATTCCGCAGATCCTCGAGTACTACGCCTCCACCGAGGGCAACTTCTCGCTGTACAACTGTGAGGGGCGGGTCGGTGCGATCGGCCGCATTCCGCCATTCCTCGCCCATCGCATGCCGGTCGTGGTGGTGAAGCACGACTATGAGACGGTCGTGCCCGCACGCGGCGACGACGGTCGCTGCATACGCTGCGCGGCGAATGAGGTCGGGGAGGCAATCGGTGAGATTTTGGACAGCGGCGGCACGTCGCGCTTCGAGGGTTACGCGGACCCGACGGCCTCGGACAAGAAGGTGCTGCGCGACGTATTCGCGCCCGGCGACGCCTGGTATCGCACCGGCGATCTCATGCGACGCGACGAGCAGGGCTTTTTCTACTTCGTCGACCGGGTCGGCGACACGTTCCGCTGGAAAGGCGAGAACGTCTCGACGACCGAGGTGGCGGCTGCCATTGCCGGCTGTCGCGGGGTCACCGAGGTGGCCGTCTACGGCGTCAAGGTCCCGCACGCCGAGGGTCGCGCCGGCATGGCGGCGCTCGTCGTCGGTGAGGGCTTCGAGCTGGCCGAGCTGCGCCGCGCTGTGAGCACGCTGCCGCCGTACGCGCGCCCGGTGTTCGTTCGCCTCGCAGCGGCGCTTGAGGTCACCGCGACTTTTAAGCTCCGCACCCAGGAACTCACCCGCCAGGGATACGACCCGAGCGCAATCAGTGATGCGCTGTATGCGGACGACACTGCGAGCGGCGAGTATCTGCGGCTCGATGCAGGGCTGCACGAAAGAATCATGTCAGGCCAGCAACGCCTGTGAGGGCTTGGTGCGCAGCGCACCGGATGATACCGTTCGAACCTCATGTCCGCCGGCAACCCCCGCATCCCTCCCGGACCCCGCGAAGGCTACAGATCGTCCGAGGATCTGTTGAGCTTCATGCAGGAGAATTTCCGGCAGTTCGGCGACATCTACCGTACCTCCATCTACGGCGGCCCGGTTTATGTCATCAACTCCCCGCAGTACCTCGAGCATGTGCTGCTCAAGAACTGGCGCAACTACCTGCGCAAGGGACAGGCGGTCAAGCGCATCGCGCTCAGTCTGGGCAACGGGTTGATATCGAGCAACGGCCCCACCTGGGTGAAGCAGCGGCGGATGATCCAGCCCGGGTTCACGCGCGAGTATGTGCGCGGGCTGATGGATACCTTCATCAAGCCGAACGCGGCGCTGCGCGACCGATGGCGGCAGACGGCGCGCCACGCCGGCCGCGTCGACGTCACGCGCGACGTGAGTCTCACCGTGCTCGAAGTGACCTTGCTGGCAATATTCGGCGACGACTATGAGAAGGTGGCGCCGCACTTCGCCCTGATCGCCGAGGAGTCCCGCAATCTGGAATTTGCCCAGACGTGCAACGCCCTCGGCAAGCTGATCAGGCAAATCGCGGACGAGCGGCGCTCCGCGGGAGTCGAAGCACGCGACATCCTCGGCCTCATGATGCGCACGCGCGACCGCGAGAGCGGCCAGCCGATGTCGGACGCCGATCTCGCGCGCCAGGGAATGACGCTCGTCATAGCCGGGCATGAGACGACGGCCAGCGTGCTCAACTGGATCTGGTACCTGCTGGCGAAGCACCCACAGGTCGAGGCGCAGATGCAGCGCGAGATCGACGCGCTGCTGGGCGACGGTTTGCCCGAGTTCGATGCACTCGGCAGCTATACCTATACGCGCCAGGTGATCGAAGAGGCGCTGCGAACCTACCCGCCGCTGTGGCTGATGACCCGCAAAGCGATCAAGCCGGACGAACTCGGAGACTACGAGGTACCGGTTGGAACCGAGATCTATATCTCACCGTACCTGCTGCAGCGGCACCCGGGTCTGTGGGACGACCCGGATGACTTCGATCCGGATCGATTCGGCGCTGAGCAGGTGCGCGAGCGTCACCAGCTGGCCACCTGTCCCTTCGGCGCCGGCCCGCGCAACTGCATAGGCGAATTCTTCGCGCGCATCGAGATGCAGGTCCACCTGCTGCTCATCGCGCGGCTGCTGCGGCTGCGGCAGGACGCGCCGCCCCCCGCTGACTTCGTGGCGGGAGTCAACCTGCTCAGCAAGCATCACTTCATCATGCGACCGGAGCTCAGACAGCCCGAGCCCGAAGCGCCCGGCTAAACCCTGAGGCCGCGCTCAGGCCGTGTTGCCCGCATCCACCGTGAGCGTGGTGCCAGTAATGCTCTGCGCGGCATCACTCATGAGGAATTCGACCGCACCGGCCACATCGTCCGCAGACACCAGCCGGCGCAATGCGCTGCGGCGCATGATCTTCTCGCGCGCCCCGTCATCGAGCTCACGCGTCATCTCGGTATCCGTGAACCCGGGCGCCACGGCGTTCACCGTGATGCCGAGCGGGCCGACCTCGCGGGCGAGCGAGCGCGTGAAGCCGATGAGCGCTGCCTTGGTGGCCGAGTAGACCGAGAGCCCGTGATAGCCGGTCGAGGCGACGATCGAGGAGATGTTGACGATGCGCCCCGGCGGCTTGCTCATCATGCGCCGTACGACGTATTTGCTGAGCGTTATCGGCGACAGCAGATTGAGCTGCACCAGCCGCGCGATCTGCGGATCGGGCATGCTGGCGAGCACACCGCTGGTGCCGATGCCGGCATTGTTGATCAGGCCGTAGATCGGCTCGAACTCCTTGTTGAGGCCCGTGACCAGCGCCGGGATTCCCTTGGTCTCGGTGAGATCGTAGGCGCGGAAGTGCAGCTCGCCGCGGCCGGTCTTCTCCGCGGCGGCCGCGGCGGCCAGCAATTCGGCGCTCTCGCTGCGCGCGATCGCAATGACGCGGAAACCGCTCGCCGTGAGCCGCGAGGCGATACCCAGACCCAGGCCGCGGGTGCCGCCGGTGACGATGATGCTACGCATTCGGGCGTACCAGCTTACCCGAGGCGGATACCTCGAGCGCAGGAACGATGCGGATGGCCGTCGGCACCTTGTAGGGGGCGAGCGACTGGCGGCAGCTGTGCAGCAGCTCGCGGGTCAGGACCTCCGGCGCCGGGCGAGCCGCGCCGGGGGTCTCGTCGGCGAGCACGATGTCCGCCACGACGACCGCCCCGGTGATCGGGTTGCGCCGCGAGCGCACCAGCGACATCCGGACCCACGGGTGGGCATTGATGACGGCCTCGATCTCCTCCGGGTAGACCTTGAGGCCGCCCACGTTGATCACGCCGCCGGCACGGCCGAGAAAGTGGTAGCGCCCGGCGCGCTCCTCGATGCGATCCCCGGTGTCGATCGCGCCGTCGGCGGCGCGCGGGAAGGTCGCCGCCTCTGCGCCGAGGTAGCCGTGGGCGTTACCTCCCGAACCGATGTGCAGCGTGCCATCGACTGCCGTCAGTCGCACCCGGGCGTCTCTGGCATCGAGCAGACTCGCCGGAAACCCGGCGAGGCCGTCGCGCACCTCGAAGCCGACCCCGGCTTCGGTCGAGGCGAAGGCGTGTGCGACCAGCGCCTCGGGGTAAGCCGCCCGCAGCGCATCGAGCACCGCCTGATCGGCGATCTCGCCCGACAGCCGCACGTAGCGGGGCGCGATCATCGCGGCGGCGCCGCTCATCAGGAGCTTGCGCCAGTGTGATGGGGTCCCCGAGATGTGGGTGACCCCTGCAGCGCGCGCCCGCTCGAGAAACTCCGGCACCGGCTCCGCGGGAGCCGCCGGTACGAGTGAGCCGAGGTGCACGGCGCGCAGGAAAATCTGCAGTCCGCCATAGCGGCGGATGTCGTAGAAGGTCGCCCACACGACTCCCTCCGGAGGGCGCCGGGCATCGCCGAGCGCATGGGTGAGCGTGGCGAGGTCGTGTTGCACGAGCTTCGGTACGCCGGTCGTGCCCGAGGTGAGCAACACCCACTCGGTAGCGTGCGAGCGGCGGCGCTCGACAGCCCCGGGAGCGAGTCGCGGCTCGATGCCGATGGAGGCGCGAATGCCGTCGATCTGGGCCGCGGGGCCGTCCGTATCGCCGACGTGAGCATCCGCGCCGGCACCGCGCGCAATGGCCGGCAGGTGCTCGGGCGCCAGATCGGCCGGACACAGCACCATGCGCGCCGCCACGCCGTCGAGCTCCAGCATCGCGAGCGCAGCGCGCAGCGGGTCCTTGAGGGCGAGCAGCACCGAGCGGCCGCGCAGCTCCTCGAGCCGGCCACCCAAGCTCGAGCCGCGCGCGAGATCGGCGAGGCTGACAGGAGCCGCGGACGCGCCGAGCAGCCGGCCGGCGGTGTTACCCGCGGCGCTGACGGATTCCCACAGCGAGCCCGGCTTACTTGGCAACGCTCTCGTACAGCCTGACGAAGTCGCCGAACGTCACGGGGAAGTCGACGGCCTGGTCGGAGTTGAAAGGATCGACCCCCAGGAAGTCCTCGAGCCGCGCGACGATGATCGCGAAGCTCAGCGAGTCGAGGCCGCAATCGATGAGCTTGAGATCATCGGTGAGCGTGGCGAGCTTGCGCTCCTGCTCGGCGGCGACGCTCTGGAACTGCGATTGGATCGTGGACCTCACGGACATGCTTCTTCGCTCCAATGGAACGCAGGGCGGGATCTTATCGTTCGACTCGGCCGGCCTCTGCAGTCTGCGTATCTTACCGCGTCTCGGGCCATCCTTCGCCAAATCCAGTATTCTGTGAAGTTCGTCTCGTCCCTATGCGGCCGCGACGCTCGCCGGGGTGCGCGCCGCCGCGGCGAAGGGCAGTGTGATCGAGACTGCCAGCCCGCCGCCCTGGAGGTTACGGGCCTCGATAGCGCCGCCGTGCAGCGTCACGGCGCGCGCCGCGATCGCCAGCCCGAGTCCCTCGCCGCCCCCGCTGCGGTGCTCGCGCGCGGCTTCGACCCGGTAGAATGGCTCGAAGATGAGCTTCAGATCCCTCTCCGGCACCCCCGGACCGTGATCGCGCACGATCACCTCGGCAGCCTCCGACTCATCGCCCGCGGCACGCATGCGCCGCGCGCCCACCGATACCATGGCGCCCGGCGGGCTGTAGCGCACGGCGTTACGAATCACGTTCTCGAAGGCGCTGCGCAACAGCTCGGCATCGCCCGCGATCACCATGCCACTGTCGGCAGTCACGTTGACGAGGCAGCCCTGCGCGTCGGCCTCGATGGCGACGTCCGCGGCGATGGTGCGCAGCAGCTCGGCGATGTTGACCGGCTCGCGGTCGAGCGTCCCCGCCGGACGTTCGAGACGCGCGAGCTGCAGCGTGCGTGCGATGAGCTGCTCGAGCCGATCCGCCTCCGAGGCGATGCGTGTCAGGTGACGCTCACTGTCGCCCTTCTCGCGCTCGGCGAGCGACAGCGCGAGCTGCAGCCGGGCGAGCGGCGAGCGCAGCTCGTGCGATACGTCGCGCAGCAACTGCTGCTTCGACTCGAGCTGATTGCTCAGCCGCTCCGCCATGCTGTCGAGATCCGCGGCCAGGAGTCCCAGGTCGTCCTGGCGTCCCTTGAGCGCCGGCAGAACCCGCACGTTGAGGTCACCGCCGGCCATGCGCCGGGTGGCGAGCCGCAGCCGATCGACGGGAGCAGCGAGCTGGCGCGCCAGGATGAAGCACAACGCGGCGCTCACGAGCAGGGCAATGACGACGATTGCCAGCGGCACGCCCGGCAGCTCCAGCTGGCCGAACAGCCGCGGGTTCTCCCGCACGGGACCCACCACGACATGCCACGTTCCGCCGTCGGCGCCGACCAGCACCAGCGCCCCGCCCACGGGGGCGATCGGACCCACGTTGGCGGCGCTGCGCGAGGCGGGCGTGTCCGGGCCGCCGCTCAGGTACTGCGGCAGGCGGCGATCGAGCAGCTCCTTACCTGCAGGGTCGACCACGAAGGTGCGACTGAAGGGCTCGCCCTGAAGGCCCTGCAACCAGGTGCGCAGCGCCGCGGGGCCGCCCGACTCGAAGGCCCGCGCCGCCTGCGCGAACATCTGGCCGCGCTGCACCCACGGGCGCTCGGCACGTGCCGACACGTTGACGGCTACCGTGACGGTGCCGATCAGAATTAACGCCAGGGCCAGCCAGAAGGCACTGAAGATTCGCCAGTAGAGAGAGTGCACGGCCCACCCCTCAGGAGGCGGCTTCGCCGGCGCGCTCCGCGGCGAGCGCATATCCCGTGCCGCGCACGCTCTGCACCGAGACGCGTGCCGTGTAGCGTGCAAGCTTGCGGCGCAGGTTGCTGACGTGCGTGTCGAGACTGCGATCGGTGGGCAGCAATCGCCGGCCGAGCGCCTGCATCATGAGCTCCTCGCGGGTCACCGTGCGCGTGTCGGCGCGCACCAGCAGTTCGAGGATGCGCAGCTCCGCAGCGGTGAGCTCCAGGTCATGCTCGCCAACGCTGGCGCGGCGAGCGCGCAGGTCGAGCTGCACCGGGCCACAACTGAGCACGCCCCCCTCGGCGGCCGGGGCATCGCCGGGTGTGCGGCGCAGCACGGCGCGGATGCGGGCCACCAGCTCGCGCGGGCTGAAGGGCTTGGCGAGATAGTCGTCCGCCCCGAGCTCCAGCCCCACGACCCGGTCTACCTCTTCCCCACGCGCGGTCAGAATGATGACCGGCACCCGGCTAGTGGCTCGGATGCGCCGCAGCACTTCGAACCCCGACAGCTCCGGCAGCATGACGTCCAGCACCACGAGATCAACCGGTTCGCGCCCGAGCTGCTCGAGTCCGCCAGGCCCGGTCAGCGCGGTACGGGTAACGAACCCTTCCGGACCCAGATACTCCTCCAACATCGCGCAAAGTCCCCGATCGTCGTCGACGATCAGAACCCTGGGCTTGGCTTCGGGGGTGACGGCGGGGTCCGCAGCGGAGCTCACGGCCGCGACAATACACCGATCGGTGCGGGGAGCGCCTTGCCGCGCCTAAAACGTAGAATTCTTTGCACTTCTTTACCGCTTCGCTGCTGCATCCGGCCGCGCGCTGTGGTCTGCTTCACTCAACCTCCTGAACGGGGTGGGCGGGGTGTCCCGCACCACCCCATTTTTTTGGACGCCATTACAAGGCGCTAGAATCGGCGCCGGCCGCACAACTCCTGCCTGCTCCAAATGAACGACGTCAATCGCTTCCCCTCCCCCGCGGGAACGCCGTCCTCCACCGCCGACCGTGTCTGGCACCGGATGCGTACCGCCCCGCGCCTCGCGATCGTCATCGCAATCCTGGTGGCCATCGTGCTGCTCGCCTGGCTGCTGACCCCCAGGGGCGGGCAGAAGGCCCCCGCGGGCCGCTTCGCCGCCGGCGGCCCGATGCCGGTTCTGTCGGCGCCGGCTCGCGCGGGGGACATGCCGATCACGCTCATTGGCCTCGGCACCGTGACGCCGCTCGCCACCGTGACCGTGCAGAGCCAGATTTCGGGCCAGATCATGAAGATCTCCTTCAAGGAAGGGCAGGCCGTCAAGGCGAACGACCCGCTGATGCTGATCGATCCGCGCCCCTACGACGTGGCGCTCGAGCAGGCCGAGGGCGCGCTGGCGCGCGACAGGGCCCTGCTGGCCAACGCGCGGGTAGATCTTGACCGCTACCAGACGCTGTTCGCGCAGGACTCGATCGCCGAGCAGCAGCTGGCGACGCAGAAGGCGCTGGTCGCGCAGGATGAAGGCAACGTCAAGACGGACCAGGGCCAGATCGACGCGGCGAAGCTCAACCTCACCTACTGCCACATCGCCTCGCCGATCTCGGGGCGTGTCGGCCTGCAACAGGTCACGCTCGGCAACTACGTCACCCCCGCCGAGCCGAACGGGCTGGTCGTGGTCACGCAGCTGCAACCGATCACGGTAGTGTTCACCCTCCCGGAGGATGACATCCCGCCGCTGCTGAAGCGTCTGCAGAGCGGCGCCACGCTCCCGGTGACCGCCTATGACCGCACCAACACGCAGGTGCTGGCCACTGGAACCCTGCAGTCGATCGACAGTCAGATCGACAGCACGACCGGCACCCTGAAGCTCAAGGCGATCTTCCCCAACACCGATCAGTCGCTGTTCCCGCAGCAGTTCGTCAACGTGGTGCTGCTGCTCGACACGCTGCACGGCGCGACACTCATTCCGCAGGCGGGAGTGCAGCGCGGTGCACCCGGGACCTACGTCTACGTGATCAATGCTGATCAGACAGTGAGCGTGCGCAAGGTCACCTTGGGTCCCGGGGACCCGACCAACATCACGGTCACGCAGGGGCTCAAGCCCGGTGAGAGCGTGGTCGTCGATGGCGCCGACAAGCTGAAAGATGGCGCCAAGGTGCAGCTGCGCAGTGCGCCAGGCGCGGGCGACCAGGGCAGCGCCGCGCCACCTGCAGGGCAGCACTCACACACCGGACAGGGCGCATCCGGCCAGGGCGGACACAAGCACGCCCCGCAGAGCAACTCCGGCGGCTCCGGCAGCGGATGAGCGCTGCCGGTCTGCTGCCCAGCGCCCCGGCCTGACCCGTGAATCCGTCCCGCATCTTCATTCTGCGGCCCGTCGGCACGTCGCTGCTGATGGTCGCCATCATGCTGGTCGGCATCGTGTCGTACGGATTCCTGCCGCTATCGGCGCTCCCGGAGGTCGACTATCCGACCATCCAGGTGCAGACCTTCTACCCGGGGGCGAGCCCCGAGGTCATGACCAGCTCCGTGACCGCACCCCTCGAGGTGCAGTTCGGGCAGATGCCGGGACTCAACCAGATGTCCTCGACGAGCTCGGGCGGCGCCTCGGTGATCACGCTGCAGTTCAGCCTGACACTCAGCCTCGACATCGCCGAGCAGGAGGTGCAGGCGGCCATCAATGCCGCCGGCAATCTGCTGCCGTCGGACCTGCCGGCGCCACCGATCTACGCCAAGGTGAATCCCGCGGACGCGCCGGTGCTCACCCTCGGCATCACCTCCAAGACGCTGCCGCTCACGCAGCTCGAGGATCTGGCCGACACCCGCATGGCGCAAAAGATCTCGCAGATCGAGGGCGTCGGGCTGGTGAGCGTGAGCGGCGGCCAGCGTCCGGCGGTACGCATCGTCGCCAACGTGCTGGCGCTCGCCGGCTACGGACTGAACATCGATGACCTGCGTACCACGATCGCCAACGCCAACGTCAACTCGCCGAAAGGCACGCTCGACGGACCGGCGCGCTCCTGGACGCTGAACGCCAACGATCAGATCCAGAGCCCCGAGGCCTACGAGGGCATCATCGTTGCCTACAAGAACGGCAACCCGGTGCGTCTCTCCGACGTCGCGCAGGTGGTGAACGGCGCCGAGAACAGCTATCTCGCCGGCTGGGTGAACAGCACCCCGGGGATCATCCTCAATATCCAGCGCCAGCCCGGCGCCAACGTGATCCAGGTCGTCGACCGCATAAAGAAGCTGCTGCCGTCGCTCTCGGACTCGCTCCCCGCCGCCGCGCAGGTATCGATCCTGACCGACCGCACCATCACCATCCGCGCCTCGGTGCACGATGTCGAGTTCGAGCTGTCGCTCGCGGTGATCCTCGTGGTGCTGGTGATCTTCCTGTTCCTGCGCAGCGTGCCGGCGACCATCATCCCGAGCCTCTCGGTGCCACTGTCCCTGGTCGGCACGCTCGCCGTCATGTACCTGGTGGGCTTCAGCCTCAACAACCTCTCGCTCATGGCGCTCACCATCGCCACCGGCTTCGTGGTGGACGATGCGATCGTCATGATCGAGAACATCTCGCGCTACATCGAGGAAGGCATGCCGCCGCTCGAAGCAGCTCTCAAGGGGGCAGGCGAGATCGGCTTCACCATCGTGTCGCTGACCGTGTCGCTGATCGCGGTGCTGATTCCGCTGCTCTTCATGGGAGATGTAGTCGGCCGGTTGTTCCACGAGTTCGCCATCACGCTCGCCGTTACCATCGTGATCTCGGCGGTGGTCTCGCTCACCCTCGTGCCGATGATGTGCGCGAAGCTCCTGCGCCACCACCGCGCCGAGGAGGAGAAAGGCATCACGCGCTGGGCGAACATCAAGTTCCAGCAGCTCATCGATCGCTATGGCGATGCGCTGCGCTGGGTGCTCGATCGCCAGCCGCTCACCCTCGCCGTCGCGGTCGGCACGCTGGTCGTGACCATCCTTCTCTATGTCTTCATCCCCAAGGGCTTCTTTCCGGTGCAGGACACCGGACTAATCCAGGCCATCACCGAGGCGCCGCAGTCGGTCTCCTACGGTGAGATGGCGCGCCGTCAGGCGGCACTCGCCGACGCGATCCTCAAGGACACCGATGTGGTGAGCCTGTCCTCCTTCATCGGCGTCGACGGCAGCAACATCACCCTCAACAGCGGCCGCATGCTGATCAATCTGAAGGCGGTCAACGACCGCTCGAAGTCGGCCAGCCAGATCATCCGCCGCATCCAGCGCGAGACCGCGGAGGTCGCCGGCATCTCGCTCTACATGCAGCCGGTTCAGGACCTGTCGATCGACACGGCGGTGAGCCGCACCCAGTACCAGTTCGTCCTCGAGGATTCGAATCCGGCGGAATTCAACACCTGGGTACCGAAGCTCGTCGACCGCCTGCAGCAGATCCCGCAGCTCGAGGACGTGGCGAGTGACCAGGAGAATCAGGGACTGTCGGCCTATCTCACCATCGACCGCGACACCGCCGGACGCTTCGGCATCACGCCCGCAACCGTCGACAACGCACTCTACGACGCCTTCGGCCAGCGCATCGTGTCGACGATCTTCACGCAGTCCAACCAGTACCGCGTGATCCTGCAGGCGGACAGTTCGCTCATGGCGTCCCTCGATTCGCTCGGCACCCTGTACGTGCCCTCTGCCACGGCGGTCGGCGGCCAGGTGCCGCTGTCGGCGCTGGTCAAGGTGACGACGCGCACCGCGCCCCTGTCGATCGATCACCTCGGGCAGTTCCCCTCCACCACGGTGTCCTTCAACCTGGCGCAGGGAGCCGCGCTTGGCGACGCCGTCGATGCCATCCGCAAGGCAGAGACCGACATCGGCCTGCCGGTGAGCGTCATGACGACGTTTCAGGGCGCAGCGCTCGCCTTCCAGGCGACACTCGGTAACGAGCTGTTCCTCATCCTCGCAGCGATCGTCACCGTGTACATCGTGCTGGGCGTGCTCTACGAGAGCTTCATCCACCCGGTCACGATCCTCTCCACGCTTCCCTCGGCCGGCGTCGGCGCACTGCTTGCGCTCCTCATGGCGCGCAGCGATCTCGGTGTCATCGGCATCATCGGCATCATCCTGCTGATCGGCATCGTGAAGAAGAACGCCATCATGATGATCGACTTCGCGCTGGTGGCCGAGCGCGAGCAGCATATGGCGCCGCGCGATGCGATCTATCACGCCTCGCTGCTGCGCTTCCGGCCGATCCTCATGACCACGATGGCGGCGCTGCTCGGCGCGCTGCCGCTCATGCTCGGTACCGGCACGGGCTCCGAGCTGCGTCACCCGCTCGGCATCACCATCGTCGGCGGCCTCATCCTGTCGCAGCTGCTGACCCTGTTCACGACGCCCGTGATCTATCTCTACTTCGATCGCTTCGAGCGCCGCATCGCCGGCTGGGGTCAGCCGCAAACCAGCGAGCCTTCCGCCGAATGATTCCCTCCGAACCCTTCATTCGTCGACCGGTAGCCACCACGCTGCTCAGCATCGGGATCGCGCTTGCCGGTGGCATCGCCTACTTCAGGTTGCCCGTGGCACCCCTGCCGCAGGTGGATTTCCCAACCATCTCCGTGAACGCCACCATGGCGGGCGCCAGCCCCGACGTGATGGCCTCAACTGTTGCCACCCCGCTCGAGCGGCACCTCGGTCAGATCGCCGACGTCACCGAGATGACGTCCTCCAGCTCCACCGGAGCTGCGCGCGTGACGCTGCAGTTCGGCCTCGATCGGGACATCGACGGCGCGGCGCGCGACGTCGAGGCCGCGATCAACGCGGCGCGCGCCGATCTGCCGACCGCGCTGCGCAGCAATCCGACCTACCGCAAGGTGAATCCTGCCGACTCGCCGGTCCTGATCCTGGCGCTCACCTCCAAGACCCTGACCGCCGGCCAGGTGTACGACGCCGCCGAGACCATCCTGTCGCAGAAGCTCTCGCAGGTGGCGGGCGTCGGTCAGGTGCAGGTCGGGGGCAGCTCGCTGCCCGCGGTGCGCGTCGAGCTCAACCCGAGCGCGCTCTTCAAGTACGGCATCGGGCTCGAGGACGTACGCGCGGCGCTCGCCGCCGCGAATGCCAATACCCCCAAGGGCTCCATTGACGTCGGCGGCGAGCGCTACCAGATTTATACCAACGATCAGGCAAGCAAGGCGGCCGAGTACCGTGGCCTGGTGATCGCGTATCGCAACGGCGCGGCGGTACGCCTCGAGGACGTGGCGGAGGTGCTCGACTCGGTCGAGAACGTGCGCAATCTCGGGCTCGCCAATGGCCAGCCGGCGGTGCTCGTGATTCTCTATCGCCAGCCGGGCGCCAATATCATCGACACGGTCGACCGGGTCGTAGGCATGATCCCGGCGCTCAAGGCCTCGATCGCCACCGACATCGACATCAAGGTGGCGATGGATCGCACCACCACGATCCGCGCCTCGCTGCGCGCCGTGCAGCGCACGCTCATCATCGCGATCTCGCTGGTGATCCTCGTGGTGTTCCTGTTCCTGCGCAACCTGCGCGCGACGATGGTGCCGGCGGTGGCGGTACCCATTTCCCTGCTCGGTACATTCGGCGCGATGTACCTGCTCGACTACTCGCTCGACCAGCTGTCACTCATGGCGTTGATCATCGCCACCGGTTTCGTGGTCGACGATGCGATCGTGGTGCTCGAGAACGTCACCCGCCACATGGAGGCGGGCATGCCCCGCTTCCAGGCTGCCCTCATCGGGGCGCGCGAGGTTGGCTTCACGGTGCTGTCGATGAGCCTGTCGCTGGTCGCGGTGTTCATCCCGATCCTCATGATGGGCGGCATCGTCGGTCGGCTGTTCCGCGAGTTCTCGATCACGCTGTCGGTCGCGGTGCTGGTATCCCTGGTCGTCTCCCTCACCACGACCCCGATGATGTGCTCGCGCTTTATCAGCGATCCCAACCAGAAGCCTCGGGAGCGCAGCCTGGGTCCGTTCCTCGAGCGGCTAAGACGCCGCTACCGCAGTTTTCTGCGCGCCATCGAGTGGGTGTTTGACCTGGCACTGCGTGCCTACACGCGCTCGCTGCGCTGGGCGCTCGACAATCGCGGCGTGGTCGTGGTGCTGCTGGCCGCCACGGTAATCTTCAATTTCTATCTCTACTTCGTGATCCCCAAGGGCTTCTTCCCGCAGCAGGACACCGGGCGCCTTATCGGCGGCATCCAGGCCGACCAGGCGATCTCCTTCCAGTCGATGGAGGTCAAGCTGCGGCAGTTCGTCAGCATCATTCAGGCCGATCCCGCGGTCGACACCGTAGTCGGCTTCACCGGCGGCGGCTCGAATGGCGGCGGGCAGACCAACAGCGGCTTCTGCTTCGTGTCACTGAAGCCCAAGTCCGAGCGCTCGCTGTCGGCCGACCAGGTGATCGCACGGCTGCGTCCCAAGCTCAACCAGGTCGCGGGTGCACGCTTGTTCCTGCAGGCCTCGCAGGACATCCGCGTCGGTGGCCGCCAGAGCAACGCCCAGTACCAGTACACGCTCCAGGGCGACAGCGTCACGGAGATCTACAAGTGGGCGCCGAAGCTCGCGGATGCGTTGTCGCATGAGCCGGCGCTCACCGATGTGAATTCGGATCAGCAGCAGAACGGCCAGGAGATCGAGCTCAGCGTCGACCGCGATACCGCCTCGCGGCTGCAGCTCAACCCCGCGACCATCGATAACACCCTCTACGATGCCTTTGGCCAGCGCGACGTATCGACGATCTACAGCGCGCTGAATCAATACCACGTGGTGATGGAGGTGGAGCCGAAGTACTGGCAGAGTCCCGACACGCTGAATAACCTCTGGATCAGCACCGCCGGGGGCACCGTCAATGGCACGCAGTCCACCAACGCGGTCGCCGGTACCGTGACCTCGACGCAGACCGCATCCAACAACACCGCATCCTCGATCGCGGCCGACACGGCGCGCAATCTCGCCACCAACAGCCTCGCCAACACCGGGCGCGGCGCGGTGTCAACCGGCTCGGCGGTCACCGTGGCCGCGGAGCCGATGATTCCGCTCGCCGTGATCGCCAAGTACGGGCCCGGCACGACGCCGCTCGCGGTCAATCATCAGGGCACCTTCGTCGCGACCACGATCTCCTACAACCTCGCCCCAGGCGTCTCGACCAGCACCGGCGCGGCGGCGATCAAGCGCGCAGTGAATGAGATCGGCATGCCGAGCACGATCCATGGCAGCTTCGCAGGCACGGCACGCAGCGCCGAGCAGACGACCAGCAATATGCCGATCCTGATCGTCGCAGCGCTCGCCACTATTTACATCGTGCTCGGAGTGCTCTACGAGAGCTATATTCACCCGATCACGATCCTCTCGACGATATTCTCGGCCAGCGCGGGCGCGTTGCTGGCACTGCGGCTGTTCGGACAGGAATTCGGCGTCATCGCGCTCATCGGCGTGATTCTGCTCATTGGCATCGTGAAGAAGAACGCGATCATGATGATCGATTTCGCGCTCGAGGCGCAGCGCGAGGGGCGCGCGCCCGCGGATGCCATCTTCACCGCCTCGCTCCTGCGCTTTCGCCCGATCATGATGACGACCATGGCGGCGATGCTCGGCGCGCTGCCGCTCGCCTTCGGCACCGGTGACGGCGCCGAGACGCGTCAGCCGCTCGGTATCTCGATCGTCGGCGGACTGCTCGTCAGCCAGGTGCTGACGCTCTACACCACTCCCGTGATGTTTCTCTATCTCGATCGCTTCGGCAGGTGGTGCACCCGGCAGTGGGCGCGGCTGCACCCTGAGAGCCCCGGACCGGCGGGCGCGGCAGAGCCGGCACAGGTGTAATGATGCAGCGTATGTACGAAAGAGCAGGCGTCGCAACCGTTGCTTTGTTCACCGCGCTGGCCGCCGCCGGCTGCGTCGGCCCGAACTACCACCGCCCCTCAGCTCCGGTACCGCAGCGCTTCAAGGAAGCCGAGGGCTGGAAGCCGGCCGAGCCGCGTGAGGCCGCGAGCGGCACCAACTGGTGGTCGCTGTACGAGGATGCGACCCTCGATGGGCTCGAGAAGCAGATCGACATCTCCAACCAGACCCTCAAGCAGTCTGAGGCGGCGTGGCGCGAAGCCACCGCGCTTGTCAGCCAGGCACGCGCCGGCCTGTTCCCGGTGGTCGGGGTGAGCGCGAGCGCCACGCGCAGCGGCGGGGCTGGATCCAGCTTCGGGAATTCGACCACCGGCGCCGCAACCGGCACCGCCGCAAGCGGTGTTTCCGTACCGCGCAATCAGTTCGAGCTCGCCGGAAACGGCTCCTGGGACATTGACCTGTGGGGCAGGCTCAAGCGTACTCTGGAGAGCGATATTGCCAGCGCACGTGCCAGCGAGGCGGACCTCGCAGCCGCGCGTCTCTCGGCGCAGGCGACGCTGGCCGCCGACTACATCGAGCTGCGCATCGCGGATGAGCAGAAGCAGCTCCTCGATGAGACGGTGGACGCCTACAAGCGCTCGCTCGACATCACGCAGAATCAGTACAAGGTGGGCGTCGCCGCCAAAGCCGACGTGATCAATGCCGAGACACAGCTCGAGGGTGCCCAGTCGCAACAGATCGCCATCGGCGTCACGCGTGCGACGCTCGAACATGCCATCGCCGTGCTGATCGGCAAGCCGCCGGGCGACTTCACGCTGCCGCCCGCCAAGCTCGGCACACTGGTGCCGGTGATACCGCTCGGCGTGCCCTCGGCGTTGCTCGAGCGGCGGCCGGATATCGCCGGCGCGGAGCGGCGCATGGCTGCGGCGAACGCTCAGATCGGCGTTGCCATTGCGGCCTACTTTCCCGATCTCATGCTGAGCGGCTCGTATGGCTGGGCAAGCAACGTGTTCGCCGGTCTCGTCAGGGCGCCGAACAATCTCTGGTCGGTCGGCGGCGCGGCGACCGACACGCTGCTCGACTTCGGCGCGCGCCCCGCGCAGGTGCGCCAGGCCCGCGCCGCTTACGATGCGACGGTGGCGACCTACCGCCAGACCGTGCTCACCGCTTTCCAACAGGTCGAGGATGAGCTCGCGACGCTACGCATCCTCGAGCTGCAGGTGCAGGTGCAGGAGCAGACCGTCAAGGATGCGAATCTCGCCGTGCAGCTCACCCTCAATCAGTACAAAGCGGGCACCGTGGCTTACACCTCGGTGGTCACGGCGCAGACCATCGCACTCGGCGATGCCACGACGCTGCTCGCCATCCGGCAAAACCGCCTGGTCGCGAGTGTCACACTGATCCAGGCGCTCGGTGGCGGTTGGAATTCCGCCTCGCTCGGCACCTCAAGCGGCACGGCTGCGACGCTCGCCGCCGAAGACCGCGCCACGCACTGACCTTCGTCTCAGTCAGCCGCCGCCTCCCAGTCCCGGCATCCCCCGCCGGCATCCCCCGCCGCCGTCCGCGCTGACGGTTTCCGGACCGTTGACGGCCACGGTTCAGGTTCATAGAATGTAATGCAAATGAGAATGATTCGCATGTGCATACATAATCTGCGCACTATGCTCTGGCCGATCGTCTTCGCCACCGCAGCGCTGGGTGCCGCTGCGCCGGTATCCGCCGGTGCCGATGCCGAGGTCGCGGCGCAAGGCTCAGGCAACGACAGCGTGCTTTCCACCGTGGTCATCGAGGCGAGCTCGACCGCAGGCCCGGCGGTCTCCCCGACCGGCGCCAACCAGTACGGCGTGAGCGCCGCCGACATCGCCGCGGGCCCCAAGGGCGCCACCGCCCCGATCACCGACCTGCTCACGCAGATGCCCGGCGTGGCGCTCGATCAGAACCAGCAGATTCACATCCGCAACACCGAGGGCCCGCAGTTTCAATACCAGATCAACGGCGCACTCATCCCACTCGACATCAACACCAATCCGCCGTTCCTCTCGATGATTAACCCGCTGTTCATCAAGCGGCTCGACCTGCTGGACGGCGTACTGCCCGCCCGCTACAGCTACGCGACCGGCGGCGTCGTCAACATCGAGACGCGCAACGGCTGTGAGGATCCATCGGCGGCTGCGAGCCTGACACTCGGACAGCGCGACACGCTCGCGCCGAGCATCGAGTACGGCGGCTGTCACAACGGACTCAGCAGCTTCGTGAGCGGGCTTTACAGCCAAAGCAACACCGCCTTCAGTTCCGCGACGCCGGGCCCGACGCCGGTCCATGACTCCACGCACCAGGGGCAATTGTTCGGCTTCTTCTCCTATCCGCTCACCCCGACCGACACGCTGAGTGTCCTGATCTCTGGAGCCGCGAGCCGCAACCAGCTGCCGAACGTCCCGGGGCTCGCACCTGAGTTCCAGCTGGCCGGCGTGCCCGTGCCGCCCTCCTCCGCCGCCATCGACTCATACCTCAATTTCAGCGACGCGCTCGCGATCGTCAGCCTGAACGGCTCGCTCGGACCGCAAGTCTCCTACCAGCTCGCCGCCACGCAGCACGCGATCGCGGAGCGCTTCGAGCCGGACCCGGCCGGGGAGCTGATCTATCAGGGAGTCGCCTCCAGCGCGCGGCACGAGGACCACGATACGACGCTCGAGGGAGATCTCGCCGTCACGCTCGGCACGCACACGCTCGGGACCGGCTTCTATGCGGGTGAGTATCGGGTCGCCGCCAATGACTCATCGCTCGTGTTCGCAGCGGATGCCAGCGGCGCGCAGCTCAACAACGTGCCGCTCACCGTGACAAATAACGACCATGCCAGCAATCTCGTGGCGGGGGTCTACATTGATGACCTGTGGCGGATCACTCCGGCGCTCTCGGCCTCCGTCGGCATGCGCTGGGACACCCTGAGCGGCTTCACCTCGGCTCATCAGGTGAGCCCGGACGCGAGCCTCGTGTACCGGGCGAACGGCGCGACCACGCTGCACGCCGGTTGTGCGCGCTACTTCCAGGTGCCCTCGCTCCTTGGCATCTCCCCGACGGCGCAGGCAGCGTTCGCCGGCACCACTGCGGCAGGATCTGCCGGAGTTCCGATTCCGGTCCCGGAGGACGACCGCGAGTGCGACGCCGGCGTGACGTGGCAGATGAGGGAGCACCTCACGCTGTCCGCCGATACCTACTACGAGTGGACCAGCCACTATCTCGATACCGGTCAGTTCGGCGTCGTGCCGATTTTCGCGCCGTTCAACTACGACGCGGGGCATATCTGGGGCAGTGAGCTGGCTGCGCGCTTTTCTACCGAGGCGCTGTCGGCGTACCTCAACCTCACGGCAGGCCGAAACTGGCAGCGGGGAGTGTTCACCGGCCAGTTCAACTTCGACACGGACGAGCTCGCCTACATCGACGGCCATGACATCGTACTCGATCATCAGCCGCTCTATGGCGCCGCGGCAGGCGTCAGCTGGCGCGTCGGTGGTTACGCGTTCGCCGCCGATGGCCTGTACAGTAGCGGCCTGCGCGCCGGATTCGCCGATCTCGTGCAGTTGCCGACCGTGGTACAGATCGACATGAGCGCCGAGCGCTCCTGGCGCGTGCCCGGCCTCGGATTGCTCAGCAACCGTATCGCGCTGCTCAACGTGCTGGATCGCGTGAATCTCATCCGCCCCGCCGAGGGCATCGGCATCTTCCAGTCTGCCTACGGCCCGCGGCGCACGCTTTACGACACGATCACGCTGCGCTGGTGAGGCGCCGGTCAGCTCCGCTCAGGCCGGATTCTCGAGACTGAACGCCTGCGTGCGGTCGTCGTAGGCGAACACTTCCCCGTAGCGACCCCAGCTCACGATGGTGCGCAGCGTCTGCTCGGCCGCGTCCTCGACCATGTAGTCCTCGATCTCATCGAAGAACCGGCTCTTGGGCGCGGAATGGCTGGCGCGCTCATCGAGCACCCGGCGGATGTGCGCCGCGAGTGCCACGTAGGTGATGAGGTGCCGGGCGAAGAGCTTCTTACGCTCGTCGGTCTCGGCGCGCGCGAATTCGACTCCCGCTTGCGTGAGGCGAATGTCGCCTCCCTCGACCTCGGCGAAGCGCAGCAGCTGCAGCGCCTCAGCCGCCGGGAACAGCTCGTCCACTTCCAGATGCTGCTCCTCCGCAAGCACCGGCAGGTCCGCCTTGCCGTCATAGGGGGTCGCGGCCACCGTCTCCATCAGGCCCGTCAGCACGTTGGATGAGACGTGCGTGAGAACGGTGCCGATGCCGGTGCCCGGGAAGCGCTCCTTGGGGCCGGTCCCGGTGCGTGCCTCGCCGCGCGGCCGCGCGGTCATCTCCACGTAGACGCGCTCGATGAGCGCCCGAAAGCGTGGGTCCTCGGCGTGGCGCGGGTGCGGCAGGTCGACCACGATCTCGCCGACCACCCGGCCCGGGTTGGTCGAAAAGATGAGGAGGCGATCGCACATCTGCACCGCCTCCTCGATGTTATGGGTCACGAGCAGCACCGCCTTGATGGGCAGCTGACCCTCGCCCCATAGATTGAGGAAATCGCCGCGCAGCGTCTCGGCCGTGAGGATGTCGAGCGCCGAGAACGGCTCGTCCATGAGGAGGATGTTGGGGTGCACTACCAGCGCGCGCGCAAAGCCGACCCGCTGGCGCATGCCGCCGGAGAGCTCGCGCGGATAGGCGGACTCGAAGCCGTCGAGCCCGATCAGGTCGATCGCCTGCAGTGAGCGCTTGCGCATCTCGGCCGCGGCAACCCCTTGCGCCTCGAGGCCGAGCTGCACGTTCTCCAGCACCGTGAGCCAGGGAAACAGCGCAAAGCTCTGGAACACCATGGCGATCCCGGATGCGGGTCCTGAGACCGGGTGGCCGAGGTAGTTGACGACGCCGCCCGTCGGCCCATCGAGGCCCGCGATCTGGCGCAGCAGCGTCGACTTGCCCGAGCCCGAGCGGCCGAGGAGCCCGACGATCTCGCCCGGGCGCAGTGTCAGGTTGACCTGCTCGAGCACCACCAGCTGATCGCCGTCGGGCTTGCGGAAGGATTTGCACACCCCCTGCACCTCGAGCAGCGGCGACAGGTTGAGCGCGGGAGCGATGGCGTTCACGGCGGTCTCCTTAAGATCTGTCAACTGATGCGGAACTTGCGCTCGGCGCGTGCGTACAGCGGGTGCCAGAACAGTCGGTTGATTATCACCACCAGCAGGCTCAGCACCATGATTCCCAAGATGTTGCGTTGGAAGTCGCCGGCGGCCGTCTGGTCGGCGATGTAGGCGCCGAGCCCGTGCGCACGCACCGTCTCGGTGCCCCAGGCGGCGACCTCGGCGTTGACGCTCGCATTCCACGAGCCGCCGGAAGCGGTAATCGCCCCCGTGACATAGAAGGGAAACACGGCCGGCAACGCGACCCGGCGCCACCATAGCCAGCCGCGCACGCCGAGGTTCTCACTGGCGTAACGCAGGTCGGGCGCGATGGCGGACGCCCCCACGATCACGTTGAAGAGGATGTACCACTGGGTGCCGAGGATCATGAGCGGGCTCAGCCAGATATCGGGCGTCAGCCTGAAGATCACGATGGCCGAGACTACAAAGGGAAAGAACAGGTTCGCCGGGAATGCGGCCAGGAATTGCGCGACCGGCTGCACGACGCTCGCCACGCGCGGCCTCAAGCCCACCCACACCCCGATCGGCACCCAGATCAGGCTCGCCAGCGCGATCAGCACCGCGACCCGAACCAGGGTGAAGAGCCCATAGAGGAGCACATGCCCGATCTCGGCGGGCCGCACCTCGCCCAGCACGAACATGACGATCCGCCATACGGCGGCGATGCCGATCAGAATCAGCACCGTGTACCAGGCGTAATCCATCCAGCGCGAATGCCACGCCCCCTTGGGCCGCGGCGGCGCGGCGCCCCAGGTCGCGACCGGCCGGATGCCGGCGCGCAGCATGGCGGCGAAGGCCGAGTGCGCGAAACGCAGCAGATGGGAGCGTCGGATCATGGTGAGCGCCCATGACCGGTTGGCGGTAAAGCCGGCCTCCTGGTCGAGCCGGAACCAGTCGGCGCTTGCAATCAGCGGGCGGAACAGCAACTGATCGAACGCCAGGATGACGACGAACATGGCGGCTATCGCCCAGCCGATCGCCGCGAGGTTCTTCTGCTCGATGGCGAGAGCGATGTAGGAACCGACGCCGGGCAGCGCAACGGTCGTGTGCCCGACGGTGATGGCCTCCGAGAACACGAGGAAGAACCAGCCACCCGACATCGACATCATCATGTTCCAGATGAGCGCCGGCATGGCGAACGGCACCTCGAGCCGCCAGAAGCGCATCCACGGCGACAGCTGGAAGTTGCGCGCCGCCTCCACCATCTCGTCCGGAATGCTGCGCAGCGAGTGATAGAAACTGAACGCCATGTTCCATGCCTGGCTGGTGAAGATCAGGAAGACGGCGGCAAGCTCCGCCCCGGCCACGCGTCCCGGAGTGAGCTGCAGAAAGAACAGGATGGTGAACGAGAAGCCGAGGATCGGCACCGACTGCAGGAAATCCAGCAGCGGCACCAGGATCACTTCGGCACGCGGGCTCTTGGCCGCCAGCGTCGCGTACGTGAAGGTGAAGAGGAGCGACGCCAGCATCGCCACCACCATGCGCAGCGCCGTGCGTGCCGAGTAGCCGATGAGCGCCGACGGATCGAGCGTGATCGGTGTCGCCTGCAGGCCCGCGAGCGAGCCGGTGAGTCCGTGGGCCGCTTGCGCACAGTAAATGAAGAACACGAACACCAGCAGAAAGGCGAGCACGTCCCAGCCGCCTGGGACATAGCGGGTGCGCAACACCGAGATGGGCAGTCGACCGAGAAGCATCCGGCGAGTTTGCCCGAACGAGGCGACGTTTGGCACCGCTTTAGCGCGCCGCGTCGTGCGGCGGCCGGCCGTCTGTCGTACGATAGTTGCCATGAAAGCAACCCTGATTTTCGCGGCAGCAGCCGCCAGTTCGGTCCTCGCCCTCGCGACTCCGGCGCCGGCACAGGACACCCCGAGCCCGAGCGTGAAGGAGACCCTCAAGGAGGATGCGAAGACCGCAGGTCACGCAGTCGCCGACGGTGCCAAAACCGTCGGTCACGCCGTCGCTGACACCTCGCGCCAGGTAGGACACGAGGTGGCGCAGAAGACCGCGCCGGCGCGCGAGGCAGTGCGCGAGGACTCGAAAAAAGCCGGGCACGCGATCGCGCACGGCGCCAAGACCGTCGGCGAGAGCGTCAAGAACGGCGCCGAGAAGGCCAAGACGGCCGTGACGCCCAAGAGCGACGACTCGCAGCCGAGGAATTGATACGGCCGTCGTATCGATGATGCGCGCCCCAGCCGGCCTGCGCCTGGATTACCTGTCGGCAGCCGAATGCCGCTCGGCCCGGTGGGCCGACGTGCTCGGCGTCGCGACTTTCAGCCCGCCGCCCGCACCGCACCCCGGCGCGGTTGAGGGCCGCGACGAGATCCCGGTGGCCGAGATCAACATGCCGTTGCTGCTCGGCTCCGCCGGCGTCTGCGAAGTCTGGCGCTCGGAGCCGCCGGTCGAGTCCGGCCGGCACGGCCGTGTGCGCTTTCGCCGCAGCGAGACGCTGCTGTTTGGCTGCATAGCGCTCGCCGAGTCCGAGATCGGCGCCGCAGCCGTGGCTGATGCGCCGTCGGCGCTACAGACGGTCACGGGACAGGCGTACCGCGAGATCTGCGCCGCGCTCGGTACGCTCGGCTATCCGCACCTGGTGCGGATATGGAACTACCTCGCGGACATCAACCGCGACTCGCACGGCACCGAGCGCTACCGGCAGTTCAACCGTGCGCGCCACGAGGCGCTGCATGCCTGCGGCCGTACGCTGACCGGCAACGTCCCGGCGGCCTCGGCGCTCGGCGCCGCGAGCGGCAGTCCGCTGGTGGTGTACTTTCTCGCCGGGCGCACCGCGCCCACATTCATCGAGAACCCCCGTCAGGTGAGCGCCTATCGCTACCCGCGCCAGTATGGCACCCACGCCCCGGCGTTCTCGCGCGCGACGCTGCTGCATCAGCGCGACGGCCTGATGCTGTTCATCTCCGGAACGGCGAGCATCGTCGGGCACCGCTCCCTTCATGTGGGCGACATCGCGGCGCAGACCCGCGAGACGCTTGCTAACATCGGCGCCCTGCTGGAGGAAGCCAACCGCGTGGCGCGGGCAGCGCACTTCTCGTTCGCAACGCTTGCCTGCAAGGTGTACGTGCGCCGCCCGCAAGACCTGCCGGCAATCCACGCCGAGTTGCAGACCGCCGTCGAGCCCTCGACGCGGGTCCTCTACCTGCAAGCCGACATCTGTCGCCAGGACCTGCTGGTCGAGATCGAGGCGACCGGGCTGAGTCCGCCGGCGGGCGCTGCCTGACGGGCACCGACTCCGCCTCACATGCGCAGTGCGAGCCTCCCCCGACGAGCGCTGTTGCTGGCTGCGGCGCTGGCCGCGGCGGCCGCTGCCCCGTCTCCCGCCGAGGAAAAGCCGCTCTGGGAGCTCGGTCTCGGCACCGGACTCCTGGTGTTCAACGATTATCGCGGCGCCGACACCACGCACGCCTATCCGCTGCCAATACCGTACTTCGTCTACCGCGGTACGTTTCTCAAGTCCGATCACGACGGCGTGCGCGGCGAGCTCTTCGACCAGGACGTGGTGGAGCTCAACCTCAGCGTCAACGCAACGACACCGGTGCGCAACGATTCCGCGCGCCACGGCATGCCCGACCTGCGCTCAACGCTCGAGATCGGTCCGGCACTCGATGTCCACCTGTGGCGCAGCGCCGATCGGCGCCTGAAGCTCGACCTGCGGGTGCCGGCGCGCGCCGCCTTCACCATCGAGGCCTCGCCGCGCATGATCGGCGGATTTCTGGCTCCCAACATCAGCCTGGATATCGCTCAGTACCGCGGCGAGTATGGCTGGAAGCTGGGACTGCTTGCCGGACCCTTGTTCGCCGATCGACGCTACGACGAGTACTTCTATAGTGTCGCCCCGCAGTACGCGACGACCGGCCGGCCAGCGTTCGCAGCCGCCGGAGGCTTCGCCGGCACCCAGACGCTGGTCTCGCTCACCCGCCGCTACGCGACCTATTGGATCGGGGCCTACCTGCGCCACGACTCCCTCGTCGGTGCCAGCTTCGCGGAGAGCCCGCTCGTGAGGCGCGACAGTTACTGGTCCGGCGGCTTCGCGGTGACCTGGATGATCCGACAGTCCTCGCGGCTGGTAGAGAGCGAAGATTGACGCCCTCCAACACCCATCTTGTGATGATCCCCAGCTACAACCCGGGCCGCCTGGCCCTCGAGACCGTGCGCGCGGCGCGGGCACACTGGGCCCCGGTGTGGGTGATCGTGGACGGCAGTACCGACGGGTCTGCAGAAGTGCTGCAGGATCTGGCGAGCCGCGATGCGGAGCTGCGGGTGCTGATTCGCCCGCGCAACGGCGGCAAGGGGGCAGCGCTCCTCGACGGCCTGCTCGCCGCGCAGCGCGCCGGCTTCACGCACGCGCTCACCATGGACTCCGACGGCCAGCACCCCGCCGATCGGATCGGCGCCTTCATGGCGGTATCGACCGCGGAGCCCGGCGCAATGATCCTCGGCGCGCCGGTGTTCGATGCGAGTGCGCCGCGCATCCGGCTGCGCGGACGGCGCATCGCCAACTGGTGGACCAACCTCGAGACGCTGTGGGCGGGAGTCCCCGACACGCTGTTCGGCTTTCGGGTCTATCCGATCGCGCCGCTCCTCGCCGTCATGCAGCGCACGCGCTGGATGCGGCGTTTCGATTTCGACGCCGAGGCGGTGGTGCGGCTTTCGTGGCGCGGCGTGCCGGCGCGCTCCCTGCCGGCACCGTGCCGCTATTTCACCGCCGGGGAAGGCGGCGTCTCGCACTTCAACTACTGGCGCGACAACGTGCTCCTGACCTGGATGTATACGCGCCTGTTTTTCGGGTTTTTGCTGCGGCTGCCGCTGTTGATCGCGCGCCGGCGCACCTGAGGTCCGGGGGTCGGTTCCCGCCGATGGTTGCGCCGCAATCCGGCCTTGTATAATCGCCGCAACAGCTTACAAGCGGCTCAGGTCACCATGTCCGACAATGTGTCCTCCCTCAGACAGCCGGCAGGCTCCGCCGGCATCGACAGCCTTTGCCGCGAGCTCGCCGGACTGATCGTCGAGGCGCTGAACCTGGAAGTCCCGGCCGGCGAGATAGGCCCCGACCAGGCCCTGTACGGCGAGGGCCTCGGACTCGACTCGATCGACATCCTGGAGATCGCGCTGGTGGTGTCCAAGCAATACGGCGTGCAACTGCGCGCCGACAGCGAGGAGAACACCCGCATCTTCGCTTCGCTCCGCCAGCTCGCCGAATACGTCAACGCACACAGGACCCGGTAATCACCCCCTCCAGGCTGCTGCTGGCGCACACCTCGCCCGAGGCGCTGCTCGCTTACCGCGCGGGAGTGCCGCTGACCGCCGGTCGGTTCCTTGCCGACGTCGGGCGCTGCGCGGCGCTACTCGGGAGCGCCGCGCACGTGCTCAATGCCTGCACGGACCGCTATCACTTCGCGGTGGGCTTGGGCGCGAGCCTCGCCACGGGCAAGGTGAGCCTGCTGCCATCGACGCGTACCCCGGAGGTAGTGTCACAGCTCAGGCGCTTTGCGCCCGATGCCATCTGCCTCACCGACGAGAGCGAGTGCGACGTCGAGCTGCCGCTGGTGCGCTTTCCGCAGACCGGGGCCCCGGACGGAGCCTCGAGCGCGCCCCGCACGAGCGCCTGGCCGGCAGCTGGCATCGACCCTGAGGCACGCGCCGCGTGGGTGTTCACGTCCGGATCGACCGGTACACCGGTGCCCCACGAGAAGACCTTCGGCAGACTCATCGACTGCGTGCGCGTCGAAGCGCAGCGCCTTGGGCTGCCCGCGGACCGACCGCACGCCGTGGTTGCAACCGTACCGCCACAGCACATGTACGGACTCGAGTCGAGCGTGCTCATGCCGCTTAGCACCGGCCACGCGCTCGTCGCCGAGCGGCCGTTCTACCCGGCGGACATCTGTGCGGCGCTCGCCGCCGTACCGTCACCCCGTGCCCTCATCACCACGCCGCTGCATCTGCGCGCCCTGCTCGCCGCGGGGCTGGCGGTGCCGCCGACCGACCTCATCGTCTCGGCCACCGCACCGCTCGCCGCGCAGCTCGCGAGCGAGGTGGAGGAGCGCTGCGCGACGCGTCTGCTCGAGATCTATGGCACGACCGAGACCGGCTCGATCGCCGTTCGCCGCACCACCGAGACCCCCGAATGGCGGCTATGGCCCGGGGTCACGCTGGAGCAGCGCGACGGCGAGACCTGGGCAAGGGGCGGCCATATCGCGCAGCCGATCCGCCTGCTGGACGTCCTGGAGGTGGTGGCGGGCGATCGCTTCCTGCTGCACGGGCGAATAGCCGATCTGGTCAACATCGCCGGCAAGCGCAGCTCGCTCGCCTACCTCAATCACCAGCTCAACTCCATCCCCGGCGTCCTCGATGGAGCCTTCTTCCACAGTCACGGCGACTGCGCGATGCACGATGCCGTGGTGACTCGTGTCGGCGCCTGCGTGGTGGCCCCGGGCCTCGATGCCGCCGCGATCACCGCGGAGCTGCGCCGGCGCGTCGACCCCGTGTTCCTGCCGCGCCCGCTGCTGCTGGTTCCCAGCCTGCCGCGCACCAGTACCGGCAAGCTTCCGCAGGAGGCATTGCGCGCACTCGCCGCCGACGCGCAGCACAGGCCAAGCGGCGGCGCCGGGTGAGCCAGCATGAGTGTGATCACCACGCTCACCGTCGACGCCGCGCATCCCGCGCTCGCCGGCCACTTTCCCGGCGCGCCGGTGGTTCCCGGTGTAGTGCTGCTCGATGAGACGCTGCGCGCGCTCGAGCTGGCGAACGGCGGCACGGGGCTGCACTGGACCGTCAGCGCGGCGAAGTTCTTGAAGCCCGTCCAGCCGGGTGAGACGCTGACGGTTGAGTCCGAGCCGCTGGCCAACGGCGCGCTGCGCTTTACCGTCTCGAGCGCCGGCCGTCTCGTCGCAAGCGGCGTGCTGCGTCCCGCCGGAACGGCGCGCATCGACACGCCCCCCGCGGTTCACCCCGGGCCGCGCACCAGCGACAGCCACTGGGCGGGTGCGCGCGAGCGCGGCAGCGCGGTGCTGTTCGCGATCATGGTGTTCCTGTCACTCGCCCTCGGCCGCACGGTGGCGCGCGGCCTGCTGCGCGGAATCGCCGCGTATTACTTCCTGTTTGCACCGCGCGCGCGGCGCTTCGCGCGTGAGTACCTGCGGCGCGCGCTCGGGCGCGAGCCCAGCGCGGGAGATGTCTACCGTCAGGTGTTCACCTTCGCCGCGACCCTTCTCGACCGGCTGTATCTCGCCAAGGGGCGCTGCGAGCTGTTCGACATCACGATCGAAGGCGAGCCGCTGCTGCGCTCGATCGTCGAGCAGGGGCACGGCGCGTTCCTGCTCGGCGCGCACCTGGGAAGCTTCCAGATCACAGGCGCCATCGGCCGGCGTCAGCCGGGACTGCGGGTGGCGATGGCCATGTACGAGGACACCGCCAGCAAGCTGCGCGCCCTTACCACGGTGGCGAATTCCGCAAACGCGCCGGAGATCATCCCGCTCGGGCACCTCGAGGCCATGCTGCGGATCCGCGACTCACTGGAGGCGGGCAGTTTCGTCGGCATGCTCGCCGATCGCACCATCGGCGAGGCGCCCGCCCAGCGGGTCAGCTTCCTCGGCAAGCCGGCGCTGTTTCCCTCCGGCCCGATGCGCGTCGCGGCGGCGCTCAGGCGTCCGGTGTTCTTCATGGCGGGTCTGTATCGCGGTGCCAACCGCTACCACATCGTGTTTCGCGAGCTCGCAGACTTCTCGTCCGTTGCGCGCGGCGCGCGCGAAACTGAGGTGCAGCAGGCCGTCTGCCGCTACGTCAGCCTGCTCGAGGAGTATTGCCGCTCGGATCCCTACAACTGGTTCAACTTCTACGACTTCTGGCACGACGATGCTGGCGGGGTCACCGGAGGCCGCGAGTGAGCGGGCGCCACGCGCATGCCGCCAGGTGGTTGTGGCTGGCAGCGCTCGCGGCACCCCTTGCCGCTGTCGCCGCGAGCAGCGCGGATCCACTCGATGCGCTCATGCATGAGCTCGCGGCGCGGCGCCACGGGCACGTCACGTTCACCGAGGTGCAGTACCTCGCGATACTCGATCGGCCGCTGGAGTCTTCGGGTGAGCTGCTTTATGAGGCCCCTGACCGGCTGGAGAAGCGCACGCTGCGCCCACGGCCCGAGACGCTGGTGCTGGAGCATGGGACCTTGAGCGCCACGCGCGGCAAGCACACGCGCACCCTCGAGCTCGCTGCCTGGCCGCAGCTCGCCCCGCTCCTCGAGAGTCTGCGCGCCACCCTCGCGGGGGATCGGAGCGCGCTCGAACAGGTCTTCAGTGTGACTCTGGACGGGGACGCCACACACTGGACGCTGCACCTCGCCCCGCGCGAGGCGGCCGCCGCGCGCGTCGTCAGACAAGTGTCGATCACGGGCGCGGGGGCGGATCTGCGGACGGTGGAGATTCTCGCCGCTGACGGCGACCGCTCGGTGCTCACCGTCGGCCCCGAGCTGCCGCCGTGACGCGCGCCGGCTGGACCGCCACGCTGGTATTCGGCGCGCTGACGGCGCTGGCTGCCAGCGTCGCGGCGCGGGCCCGGTATACCGCGGATCTGTCCGCGTTCCTGCCGCGCGCGCCGACCGAAGGCCAGCGACTTCTGACCGAGGAGCTGCGCGCCGGGTTCGCCTCGCGCTTCCTCATGATCGCAATCGAGGGCGGCGATCCGGACACGCGCGCGCACGTGGCGGCCGATCTCGCGCGGCGGCTGCGCGCCGACCCCGCGTTCGTGGTGGTGAGCGACGGCGATTCGGAGGGCTACGCACGCACGGCGAGCTTTCTTCTCGGGCACCGCTACCTGTTGAGCGATGCGGTCACGCCGGAACGCTTCACCGCCGCGGGGCTCCACAGCGCGATCGGCGACGCGCTCGATTCCCTGGCCTCGCCCGAGGGGCTCATGGCCAAGTCTCTCTTCACCAGCGATCCAACGGGCGAGACGCTGCACATCCTCGATGGGCTCAACTCGCCGCACATCGCCACGCAAAACGGGGTGTGGAGCTCGCACGATGGGCGCCGCGCGTTGCTGCTCGCGCAGACCGCCGCAGCGGGATCGGACACCGACGGCCAGGAACAGGCTTGCCGCAGCGTGCGCAGTGCCTTTGCAGCCGCGGTCGCGCGCGCCCCGACAGCATCCGCACTGCGGCTGGCTGTGTCGGGGCCCGGAGCATTTGCCGTCAGCGCGCGTGCCACGATTCGGGCGCAGGTGGTCCGCTTGTCGGCCATAAGCGCGCTGCTGATTGCGGCGCTGCTGCTTGCCGCCTATCGCTCGGCGACCGCGCTCCTCCTGACTTTCATTCCGGTCGCCTCGGGCGCGCTCGCCGGAGTCACCGCGGTCGGGCTCGGCTTCGACGCGGTGCACGGCATAACCCTCGGCTTCGGTGTCACTCTGATCGGCGAAGCGGTCGATTACGCCATCTATCTCTTCATCCAGTCCGCTGGGGCGGACGTCGCCGAGTGGCGGCGCGCGGTGTGGCCGACCGTCCGGCTCGGCATGCTGACTTCGGTGTGCGGCTTTGCGGCGCTCGTACCCTCGGGCTTCCAGGGACTCGCGCAGCTCGGCCTGTTCTCCATCGCTGGCCTGGTTTCGGCCGCGCTCGTCACGCGTTACGTCTTGCCGCAGTGGCGGCCCGCGATCCTCGAAACCCGCGACCTCACCGCGCTCGGTGCGTCGCTGGCGCGAGTCCTCGGCAGGCTGCGAGCGGGTCGGGCCGCGCTTGCGCTGCTCGCAGTGCTCTGCGGTCTCGCTCTATTCGCGCATCGGGCGACGCTCTTTAGCCGCGAGCTCACCGACTTGTCGCCCATCCCGGCGGCCGACCTGCGCCTCGATGCGAGCCTGCGGGCCGATCTCGGCACTCCGGACCCTCGCTATCTCGTCGTCGTCTCATCGCCCGACACCGGCGCCGCGCTCGAGTCCGCGGAGGCCATTGCCCGCCGCCTGACGAGCCTCGCTGACGCCTCGGTGATCGGCGGCTTTGAGTCCCCCACGCGGTTCCTCCCGAGTCCCGCGAGCCAGCGCGCGCGCCAGGCCAGCCTGCCGGCCGCAGACGAGCTCAGCACGCGCCTCCGGGAGGCGCTGGTCGGACTGCCGGTCAGCGACGAGCGCCTCGCACCCTTTCTCAGGGACGTCGAGCAGGCGCGCACAGCGTCCCCCTTGACTGCGCGTGACCTGTCAGGGACGCCGCTCGCAAGTGCCGTGGATGCACTGCTCACCGCGAGCGGGCCGACGACGACCGCCTTCCTGCCGATCGCACCGCCGCCGGGAGGTGAGCTCTCGACGGCTGCGATCGCCGCCGTGCGCACCGCCGTCGATCAAGCGACTCGCGTGCCGCCGCGAGCCGCGGGGAGTGCGCTTGCGAAGCCCGGCCCACCCCAGGTCTCTGCCCGCCTCCTCGACCTCAAGGCCGAGGCGGACGATCTGTATGCTCACTACCTCAGGCAGGCGGTCTCGCTGTCGCTCGTCGGACTCGCAGCCATCCTGCTGCTGCTCGCCGTGACACGCTCACCGCTGCGGGCGCTGCGCATGGTGACACCGCTCGCCCTCGCAGTGCTCACCGTGGCGGCGGCACTCGCGCTCACCGGCCAGCGGCTCGGGATCCTGCACGTCGTGGGGATGCTATTGATCATCGCCGTGGGCTCCAACTACGCGCTGTTCTTCGATCGCCTCGCGCAGCACGCGCGTGGCGAGGTACCGCGGGTCCTGGCCTCGCTCGCCGTCGCCAACCTCGCGACCGTCGTGGGCTTCGGCGTACTCGCGTTCTCCAGCGTGCCGGTGCTCGCGGCGCTCGGACGCACCACCGCCCCGGGTGCGCTGCTGGCGCTCGTGTTCTCGGCGCTGCTCGCGCCCCGCGCCGCGCTCGAGTCGCCCGCGTGACTCGCGTGCTCCTCGAGCCGGCACGCGCCGGCCGAAGCGCCGCGCGGCGAGTGCTGCTGCTGCCGCCCGCGTACTCACAGCCGGAGGATTTCCTGCGCGCTGGCTTCGCCGAGGCAGTACGCGGCCGCGGGCTCGATGTGGATCTCGTACTCATCGAGCCGCGCCTGCAGTCGGTTACTGACCGCGGCGTGCTGACCGAGCTCGCACAACTCATCGGCGCGGCGCACGCCGCCGGCTGCGCGAGCGTCTGGCTCGGAGGCATCTCGCTCGGCGCCTATCTCGCCCTCGCCTGCGCGGAGCGCCAGACCGCCGGGCTCGACGGGCTGTGCCTGTTTGCCCCCTACCTCGGAAGTCACATCGTGACGGGGGAGATCGAGCGCGCCGGCGGCGTGGGTGCCTGGCAGCCCGGCGTGCCCGAGGCGGGGGATGAGGAGCGGCGCATCTGGTGCTTTATCAAGACGCAGGCCCGCGGTCCGCTGCCGATTCACTTAGGATTGGGACGGGACGATCGTTTCAGCGCACGCCATCGCACTCTGGCCGCGGCGCTTACACCCGAGAGTGTCGACGTCGTGCCCGGCGGCCATGAGTGGCCCGTATGGCGAACGCTGTGGGAGAGATTTCTCGATGCCCGCATCCAGCGACAGCCCGCCTGAGCCGGCGCAGCGCGCCTACCACCCGTCGCCCTTCATTCGCGGATCGGTCGCGCTGCATGTCGCGGCGGCGGGCGCGCTCATCGCGCGCCCGGGGCTGTGGCCCTGGGCGCTCGCGGCGGTGCTCGCGAATCACCTCGCGCTGACTGCCGCCGGGCTCTGGCCGCGTGCCGCGCTGCTCGGTCCCAACTACACCCGGCTGCCGGCTGGCGCGGTGGCGCGCGGCGAGATTGCGATCACCATCGATGACGGTCCTGATCCGGATGTGACGCCGGCGGTGCTCGCGCTGCTCGACAAGCACGACGCGCGCTCGAGCTTCTTCTGTGTCGGGGCGCACATCGCGCGCTACCCGCAGCTGGCGCGCGAGATCGTAGCGCGCGGCCACAGCGTCGAGAACCATACTCAGCACCACCTGCACCGCTTCTCGCTCCTGGGTCCACGGGCCATGCGCAGCGAGGTCGTCGGCGCCCAGGAGTCGATCGGCTTCGCCACCGGCGTGGTGCCGCGTTTCTTCCGCGCGCCCGCGGGCCTGCGCAACCCGTTCCTCGAGCCGCAGCTCGCCCGCGCGGGCCTCACGCTCGTCAGCTGGACGCGGCGCGGATTCGACACCGTCGCCACGAGCCCCGAGCCGGTCCTGAGGCGTCTCACGCAACGGCTCACGGCCGGCGATATCCTGCTGCTGCACGACGGGCATGCGGCGCGCACCGCAGGCGGTACGCCGCTGATCCTCGAGGTGCTGCCGCGGCTGCTTGCCGCGGTGCGCGCGGCGGGACTGAAGCCGGTGACGCTGCGTGCGGCGTGGGCGTGAGGCACGACCCCGCGATCGCCGCGCTCGTTGAAATCGCGAGCGCGCCATACCGGGCCGTGGGGCGCTTCGCCTGGCATTTCGCGCGCGGCAAGCTCAAGGGCGACCCCGCCTTCACGGCAATCCTGGCGCTCGGTCTGCTGAGGCAGCGCACTCGGATCCTGGACCTCGGCTGCGGCCAGGGACTACTCGCAGCGTGGCTGATCGGCGCCCGGACCGCGCAGCTCGCCGGACGCTGGCCGCGGGACTGGCCGCCGGCGCCCGCTCCCGAGCAGCTGAGCGGCATCGAGATCAACCCCCGCGAGGTAGCGCGCGCCCGGCGGGCGCTCGGCGAGCGCGCCCATTTCCTGCAGGGGGACATCCGTCACGTAGACTACGGCGCGGCTGATGCGATCGTCATACTCGATGTGCTGCACTTCAACGACTTCGCCTCGCAGGAGCTGGTGCTGAGCCGCGCACGGGCGGCGCTGGCACCGGGGGGCGTACTGCTGCTGCGCGTCGGGGATGCCATGGGAGGATGGAGTTTCACCTTGGGCACGCTCATCGACCGACTGGTGGTTCTGGTGCGGCGGCACCGCTGGCTCCGCCTGGCCTGCCGGCCGGTGAGTGAGTGGCGTTCGCTCCTGACCCGCCTCGGCTTCACGACCGAAGCGCTGCCGATGAGCGCGGGCACTCCGTTCGCCAATGTGCTCATCGTCGCGACGCTGCCGTGAAGCCGCTCGCACTCACGGCATTCACCGCGACGAGCTGCCTCGGCCGCGGCCTCGATGCCACGCGGGCGGCCCTCGAAGAGGGGCGCACCGGACTCGCCCGCTGCACCTTCGAGACGGTGATACTCGACACTCATGTCGGTGAGGCGCCGGGGGTGGATGCGGAGTGTTTGCCCGCGGAGCTTCAAGAGTTCGAGTGCCGCAACAATCGGCTGGCGCGCCTCGGGCTCGGTCAGGACGGCTTCGATGAAGCCGTGCGCTCGCTGGCTCGCCGCGTGGGGTCGCAGCGCATCGGCGTGTGGCTCGGCACCAGCACGTCGGGAATTCTCGAGACCGAGCTGGCCTACCGGCGGCGCGATCCCGGCAGCGGCGCACTGCCCGATGGCTTTCGCTATCGCGGCGCCCACAACACCTTCTCGGTCGCGGCCTTCGTGCAGCGCGCCCTCGGGCTCGAGGGTCCAGCCGCCGTCATCTCCTCGGCCTGCTCCTCGAGCGCCAAGGTATTCGCCTCCGCGCAACGCGCTATCGAGGCGGGGCTGGTCGACGCCGCGGTCGTCGGCGGTGTGGATTCACTGTGCCTGACGACCTTGTACGGGTTTCACTCTTTACAGCTCGTGGCCCGCACGCCGTGCCGGCCGTTCGATGCCGGACGCGATGGCCTGTCGATCGGCGAGGCCGCGGCGTTCGTGTTGCTCGAGCGCCCAAGCGGGCAGCTGCCGAAAAACGGTGTGCTGCTTCTCGGCACCGGAGAGTCGAGCGATGCGTGGCACATGTCGGCGCCGCATCCCGAGGGACGCGGCGCGGCCGCCGCGATGAGCCAGGCGCTCGAGGCAGCGCGCCTCGGATCCGGCGACATTGACTACATCAACTTCCACGGCACCGGCACGCCGAGCAACGACGCGGCCGAGGCGCGCGCGGTCAGCGCGGTGCTCGGCCCGCGGGTACCCGGCAGCTCGACCAAGGGCGCCACCGGACACACGCTGGGCGCGGCGGGGGCACTGGAGGCGGTCATCTGCGCGCTCGCGCTGCGTCATGGTGTGATGCCGGGCGGCGTCAATACACAGACCGTCGATCCGGCGCTCCCGGTGAGCTACCTGACCGCCAGCCGCCGCGCGCCGCTCAAAGCCGTCATGAGCAATTCCTTCGGCTTTGGGGGTTCGAACTGCAGCCTGATCTTCGCCACCGGACGATGACCGCGGCACTCACGGCATGGGTCGAGAGCGTGGGCGTGCTCGGCCCCGGCCTGCCGGACTGGCCGAGTGCGGCGGCAGCGCTAGCCGGTCGCACGCCCTACGAGCCGCGCCCGACCGTGATCCCGCCGCTCACGTCCCTGCCGGCCGCCGAGCGGCGCCGCACCGGCAAGGTGGTACGCCTCGCCCTCACCGTCGGGCTCGAGGCCGTCGCACGCGCCGGCGCGGATGCCGCCGCGCTGCCTGCCGTGTTCACCTCCTCGGGAGGCGACGGCGAGAACTGTCACGAGATCTGTCAGGTGTTGGCAGGCACCGAGCGGCAAATCTCGCCGACCCGCTTCCACAACTCCGTGCACAATGCCGCCTCGGGCTATTGGGGGATCGCCACCGGCGCCACCGCGGCGTCGAACGCGTTGTGCGCCCACGATGCGAGTTTCGCCGCCGGATTGCTCGAAGCCCTGGTCGCGCTGTGCGTCGATGGGACAGCGGTGCTCGTCATTGCCTATGATGCGGACTATCCGGAGCCGATGCGCAGCGTACGCCCCATTCCGGATGCGTTCGGTGTCGCGCTGCTGCTGACGCCGGACCCACGCCCCGCCTCGCTGGCGCGGCTCACGGCCGGGCTGCAGGCGGCGCCCGCGGAGCGACTGCACGATCCGCAGCTCGAGGCGCTGCGCGCGCAGGTGCCGGCCGCACGCAGCCTGCCGCTGTTGCGGCGCATAGCGCGCGCCGAGCCCGCAGCGGTGGCGGTCGACTACGTGGAAGAGCAGCGCCTGATGATCGAGGTGAGCCCGTGCCCCTAGACCGGCAGTGGATCGAGCAACACATCCCGCATAAGGGGCGCATGTGCCTGCTGGACGAGGTGCTCGCCTGGGACGCGGCGCGCATCCGCTGTCGCAGCGACACACATCGCTCGCCCGACAATCCGCTGCGGGCGCACGGCCGCCTCGGTGCCGCCTGTGGCATCGAGTACGCCGCCCAGGCGATGGCCGTGCACGGCGCGCTGATTGCGGCGAGCGCGCCGCTCGCCAGCACCGTCTCGACACACCTGCGCGGCAGCATCGGCGCCACCGTCGGCTACCTGGCGAGTGTGCGCAACGTCGCGCTGCAGGTGAGCCGGCTCGACGACCTCGAAGAGGAACTCATCGCCGCCGCCGAGCGGGTCACCGGGGATGGGCGCAGCGTGCTCTACGAGTTCACCGTGTCGGGCGGCGCGCGCGTGCTCCTGAGCGGCCGGGCGAGCATCGTGTTCGATGCCGCCTTCGGCAGGGAGACCGGGAGCACCGGGACCCACTCATGAGCGGCGACGGCAAACGCGCACTCGTCACCGGCGGCAGCGGTACGATCGGCGCGGCGATCTGCCGCCGGCTGGCGCGCGAGGGGCATTACGTCTACGTCCACTGTCACCGGGCCACCGAGGCGGCAGCGGCCGTGCTGCGCGACCTCGAATCCGCCGGCGGGCGCGGCGAGGTCGTCCGCTTCGACATCACCGACACCGAGGTCACGCGCGCCGCTTTGGAGGGCGCGCTCGGGGCCGGCGCGATTCAGATCCTGGTCAACAACGCCGGCGTGCACGATGACGCCGTGCTGCCCGGCATGAATGCCGCGCAGTGGCGCCGCGTGATCGATGTGTCCGTCAACGGCTTCTTCAACGCGACCCAACCGCTTCTCATGCCCATGATCCGCTCCCGCTGGGGACGGATCGTGAGCGTCTCCTCGATCGCGGCCATCATCGGCAACAAGGGCCAGGTCAACTACGCTGCCGCCAAGGGCGCGTTGAACTCGGCCACCCGGGCGCTCGCGCTCGAGGTCGCGACCCGCGGCATCACCGTGAACGCCGTCGCGCCGGGAATCATCGCGACCCAGATGACCGACGGACTGTTTGATGCCGCCGCCATCGAGCGCCTGGTGCCCATGAACCGTCCCGGACTCCCCGAAGAGGTGGCGAGCGTCGTGGCCTTTCTCACCTCCAGGGACGCCGCGTACATGACGGGACAGGTGCTCTCGGTGAGCGGCGGCATGGCGTAGGCCTTAGTCGCCGCCTTGCGCCAGCTGCGTCAGCAGGTTCGCCGCCAGTACACACGCGGTTCCGCAGGCCATCGCGGGATGTAGTCGCCCGAGCCGCAGCGTGTCCACGAGCGCGCAGACGACTGCAAACGCGCTCGTGGTTACGGCGGCGATCACCAGATGCCATTCGCTCCCCGGCAACAGGTACTCGGCAATCCGGCCGACTGCGGGAGGGAGCAGCGCAACCGTTGCGCTCAGCATCAGCCGCTTGTGTACATCGCTGTGCGCGCGCCACAGGACCCCCGCCAGCGCCAGCGCGCCGAACACCCACACGCTCAGGCCGTCGAACTCGACGAAGATCTGCCCGAAGCGCGCGACGCCGGCGCCAGGGAAGCGCCGGTGGATGGCGGCGGCGACCGTCAGCGAACCGACGAGCACGATCACTGTCGCGAGAGCTGCGCCCAGCACTCCGAGCCGGCGATGCGCAGCGACGCGCCGTTTGGCAATCAGCTGCGCCTGCATCACGAACAGCACGATCCAGCCCGTCATCAGGATACCGTGAATGTGCGCGAGCGGCGTCAGATGGCGCGCGTTGAAGAAAGCGCGCAGGTAGTAGCTGCGCGCAAAGCCTGCAAATACCAGGGCCGCTACGGCGAGCGCCGCGTATGAGTACAGGCGGTGCGGCGCACTCAGCCGCGCGGTGACTCCATCCGCGGTGTGCATGCCTCGCCTCAGTCCGTCGAGGACGGTGCCGGTACGATGTTCTGGTTCGAGCGAAACACGTTGTCGGGGTCATAGCGCAATTTGAGGCGCTGCAGGCGTCGAAAGTTGGCGTCGTAGGCTTCGCGCACCCGCGCCTCGCCTTCGTCATCGAGCATGTTGACGTACGCGCCACTCATCGCGGGTTCCAGCTCGCCCCAGGACTGATCGGCCCACCGCCGCATGACCCCGGTCTGCGCCGCATCGTGCCAGCCGACGATGAACCCCACTCCAGCGCTCGCCGGACGGCGTGGCAAGGCGGTCGCGTCCGAGGGGATGCGGGTGAATGCGCCGTGCACCGGGTCGAGGAACACCAGACGCAGAGCTCCTGGCGGCGCGTCGCTGGCCAGCAGCACATCGAGTGCCCGCCCGGGCAAGGTCTGGCGGGCGATCCCGAAGCGGGCACAGCTCATGCCAGCACCCGGGCTTTCCCGCCCTACGAACTGCGCCAGCGTCGTCTCGCGCAGGGACTGCTCGAGCGGTGCGACGTCGCGGGTTAGCAGCCGTGCGATCACCTCGCGTCCGCGGGCGCTGTCCCCGGCCCAGCAGACGCCCATGCGCACGCGTATCTCGCCCGCGGGCGGCACGAGCACCCCGGCAAACACGCTCAGCTCATCCGGCAGCGCTGTGCGCAGCGCATCGGCGCGCGCTAGCACCTCGCGCGCTGCCGGCGCAGGAAACAACAGCTCGCCGGCGAGTACGCCCGGCAGCCGCTCGGCTCGGTACCTCAGGCGGGTTACGATGCCGAAGTTCGCCCCCGCGCCGCGCAACGCCCACATGAGGTCCGGATCGCTGTCGGCCGTCACCTCCACATGCCGACCGTCAGCCAGGATCAGGTCGGCGCCGATCAAGGCATCGCACGCCGCGCCCGCCACGCCCATCAGGTAGCCCACACCGCCGCCGAGCGTGAGACCCGAGACGCCCACGTCACCGCACGTACCAAGGGGCAGTGACAGACCGTGCGCGGCGGCTGCCTCATTGGCTTGCCAGACGCGCGCCCCACCACCACATTCAACGGTTCCCGCCCTGGGGTCTACCGTCACTGCATCCAGCTTGCCGAGATCGATCACGACGCCGTCGTCGCAGCTCGAGCGACCCGCCTGGCAGTGCCCACCGCCGCGCACCGCGAGTGGCAGGGATCGACGCCGGGCGAAGTCGAGTGCGCGTGCCGCGTCCTCGGCATTCGCGCAGCGCGCCACGATGAGTGGTCGCCGATCGAAGGCCAGGTTGTCCGTGCGGCGCGCGGCATGGTATGCGGCGCTGCGACGCCCGATGAGCTCCCCGGCGAAACCAGCCTGCAGGTCAGTGACGTCAAGAGCAGCGCTGTCGGCCATCGCCTGTCCGGCCACCGCCCACGGTGGCACCGCGAGCGCATACGCCAGCGCAGGCAGGCTTTTCACGGCATCTCGCCGGGTGACTGAATGCATGGTTCCCCCCAACTGGGCTCCTGCGGCTGCTGCTCTCAGCTACCGCGACGCGGCCGCCCCGACGGGGTCGTCACCCGCCGCGTTCCAGATGTCGACGGCGCACTTCCAGGAGCCGTCCGGCTCCTTTCTCCATACCGCCACGGCTTTGTTGTGCTCGACCACGGGCTTGCCATCGGGTGAGCTCATGCGGATCGTGTCCGTGCCGACCGCGTAAGCGAGATCGCCGGACTGTGCCACCCACACGCGATCCGTGACCCAGTTGATGGAGAAGTCCGGGATCGCGAAGGCTCCGGCGATGTAGCGCCGCAACGCGTCCTTCCCCACCATCGCGGGCCCACCCGGCGGCATCATGTAGACATCTTCCGACCAGAAAGAAACGGTGCGCTCGAGCTCGTGGGACTGAGCCGCGGCGAGCCAGCGGGCATCGGTAGCGCGGATGGCGGCCTCTTCCCGAAGTGGATCGGCGGCCGGTGCCACCATGCCCCTGCAGCCTGCGAGGACCGCCAATAAAGGGAGAATCGCGGACAGATAGCGCTTGATCATGACAGCTCCCTGAGTTGCTTCAGCCAGGGCCGCAGACAGAAGCGGCCTGCGGCTTGTGATAGGCGGCGACCATCAGCGCGCGCACGAAGTCGTGTATGCGCGGGCTTCGAACCCGCACGCTTTCGCGGCCCGCAGCTCGGCCTCTGCGCGCAGCGGATCGGATGTCGGAGAAACTCCGTGCAGGCGCGCGAATACCGCGAGCGGCGCGGGCAGTGTGCTGTTGATGTATGGCATTCTCATGAGAGTCTCCGCGGGGTGGGACTTGCGCCTCAGACGAGCCACGCACACAGGTGTGCCCAGATCGGCAGGGACGCCGCCCAATGCGCAAGTGGGTCCGTGACGAAGACCAGCAGCCCGCCGAGGGCGAACGCCGGATGCAGCCGGCGGTAACGCAGCGTGTCGATCGCGACACAGATGAGCACCAGCCCATCCCGCGCGATCGCAGCGTCGAGCCCCCACGAGGTGTAGACGCTGATGAAGCGCGCCAGCGCGGCATCGAGCACCATGATGACGCCCAGCAGCATCAGCCGCTTGTGCCAGTCGCTCCTGCGACGCAGCGCGATCGCGCCGCTTACGAGGATCGCGAAGGTCAGCAGGTCGAACAACGCGAGGGCCAGGAACAACGGCGCGGGCATTCCCGGCGGCAGGTGCCGGCCGCCGAGGCGAAAGGCGACGACCGCGGTCGCCGTATCTGCAATGACGATCACTGCGGCGAGCGCTGCACCAAAGATTCCCAGGCGCCGATGCAGGTCGACACGTCGCCGCGCCACCAATACGGTCTGCGTGAGGAACAGCGCGATCCAGCCGAGCATCACCACGCCGTGCAGGCGCACCAAAGCGCTCAACCCGCTCATGTCGCGCAGCAGGTCGACGTCGATGCTGAAGCCGGCCAGCACGACGACAACTACGCCGAGAGCCGCACCCACATAGAAGCGGCGCTCGGCGATAAGACGTGTCGCAACAGTATTCATGCAGGAAAACTCCTCGCGTCAGGCAGTGAAGGTGCTCGTGTGGCGGGTCTCGCGCGGATCGCCGGCCGGGCCATGCGGCCCGACCGACTGACCACGAGCGCTTACTGCTTCACGTAGACGGAAGTCGTCTTCTCACTCGCCTGACCCGGATTCCAGTTGGTATCCGTGAAGGACCTGCCGTCGGCTGCAATGCTCTGCACGCCGACGCTGTCGGGCTTGCCGTCGACCTTCATGGTGTATTTGATCGTCGTGGCGTTGACTCGCTTGAAGCTGATGGTCGCGCCCGGCGGCAGCGTGGGTCCGGCCAGTGGGTAGTCCGTATCGTCAGCGCGATAGTCGACCGAGACTTTCTGGTCCGGGATGTCGTAGTGCAATACGCCCGGAGCTGGCGCGGAAATCACGAAGGTCTGAGGTCCGCTCGGGTTGGTGACCTTCGCGGTGCGCCAGGTGCCTGCCAGTCCGTCGGTTCCGCTGACGCGACTGAAGACATCCTGCTCGTGGAAGTCCTGCCCGTCAGGCCGCGTGCCAGTGAACGTCATGGTGAGCGTCTTGCCGTCCTCGGAGAGCACGATGTGTCCCTTTGAGTGCACCTTGCCGTCGGCGCGCGTGACGGTGTCCCAAGCGTTTTTTCCGGCAGAGGTCCATGCCGTGGTCCGGTTGGCCCAGGTCTTGTATTCCTTGCCATCGAGTCCGAAGTCGAAGCTCGCACTGCTGCCATCCTCGTAGTGCAGCATTCCGCCGGGCCGCTCCGAATAGCTGAACGTCTGGCCCGTGAGCTGACTCTTCGCAGCATCGAGCTTCCAGGTCCCGTTCCACGGACTGTCGGCGGCCGAGGCCGCGCCGGCGGACAGCGCCAGCAGTGAGCAGATGATCCAGGTCGCTTTCATGATGTACTCCCAGGGTGTTGGTTTCGGTGCGCGCGCTGTCAGGCCCCGGCGCGCAGATCAGGGCGGTGGCGGAACTGCCTGCGGTGCGATCACCAGGAAGCTGCCGCTCCAGAACTCGTTGAAATCCTCGCTCTGCACGTAGTGGCTGACCGAGCCCACGTAGTGCATCTGTCCGGGACGCACCTCGATCGTCACGAAGCCGCCGCTCGCGGTGCGGATCACGCCCGCATGCGCGGCCGCGGCGCAGATAGAGGAGGCATCGGTATAGGGGCCGCTGCCGATGACCTGTCCGGGCGCGGGCTTACCGGGCGGACAATGAAAGCGGAAGCGCTCGCCGTTGAAGCCGCGCAGATTCAGGTCGAGCGGGCTGGTGCGCCAGTCGACCTCGTGCACGGCCGGAGCGGGTGCCAGCGGGGCGCTGGCGAGGGCCGCCACCGGCCAGAGCAGCATGAGCAGCCGGCAGAAGAACCCAAGGGTCCAGGGCCACTGCTGCGAAGCTTCCATCCGTCACCTCCCCGGCATCGCCCGCGAGCACGGCTCACCTGGCTGCCTCTGACGGCGCGGGAGAGTGGGCGAGAGCCGAATGGCTGTCGCTGCCGTCCGGCTGGCAGTTTTCTGGCAAACTTCCTGCCCGCAGACCGGAGTCGCTAAGTCCATGCCGGCGCTAGAGAACCCGGTCTATCGATTCGCGGGCTTCACGCTCGAGCCCGCGGAGCGACGGCTGTCCGAGGCCGGCAAGCCGATCTCGCTCACGCCCAAAGTGTTTGACACCCTGGTGTTGCTGGTCGAGCGCGCCGGTCACGTGGTCAGTAAGGACGAGCTGATGAAGCTCGTGTGGCCGCGCGGTTACGTAGACGAGTCGAACCTCACCAAGCACATCTGGCTTATCCGCCGCGCGCTCGGCGACGGCGAGCATGACTCGCGCTTCATCGAGACCGTGCCGAAGGTGGGATACCGCTTCGTCGCGCCGATCGCGGCCGGCTCCCCCGCGCCCCAACCACCTCCGCCCTCCGACGCAGCGACGACCGCAGCCGCGCCGGCCGCTACTCCCGCGACTGCAGCACCGGGACCGCGGCTGCGCCGTTGGCTGATGGCGGCTGCGGTCGGGGCAGTGCTGTTGATCGTCGGCGTCGGTTGGCGACTTGCGGTCTCACCCCGGGTGGCGATCTCACCAGGTCACACCGGTCACACCGTCGCCCTGGTCGGCTTCAGTAACCTCTCCCGAAATCCCAAGGACGCGTGGCTCGCGCCCGCGCTGAGTGAGATGCTGGCCGCTGAGCTGAGCGTCGCCGAGAACGTGCAGGTGGTGCCCGATGAGCTGGTGCGCGATGCGAGCTCCGACCTGTCCGCCCCGGCCGCCGGCGGCTACTCGTCCGCAACCCTGAGGCGACTGCGCCAGCGGCTCGATGCGGACTATGCGATCAGCGGAAGCTATCTGGTGTCGGGCACCGCGGACAACGCGCCGCTCCGAGTCGACATCGCGTTGCAGGACACGCGCACCGGCGCACTGGTGGCGTCCGTGTCAGATCAGTCGGCAGTTGCAGGCCTGATCGCGCTCGCGACCCAGGCCGGTGCGACTCTGCGCGGCAAGCTCGGTGCGCGCGCTCCGGACGTGCAAACCCTCGGTCTGGTCGCCAACGTGCAGCCCCCGAGCCTGGACGTGGCCCGGCGGCTCGGCTTTGCGCTCGATGCGCTGCAGCACTATGACGCCGCGCGGGGGCGCGACGAGCTTCTCGAGGCGGTGGCCGAAGCACCCGGGTACGCGCCGGCCTACGCCTACCTCGCCCAGGCCTGGTCAGCGCTGGGCTTTCACGACAAGGCGCTGGCAGCCGCGGAGCAGGCCGCGCAGAACTCGGCCAATCTGCCGCCGGAACAGCGCCTGCACATCGAGGCGGTCGTCGACTCGGCGCACGCCGACTGGGACAAGGGTGCCGCCGCATGGGATGCACTCGTGCGCCTGCGGCCGGCGAGCGTCGAGTACCGCCTGCAGTCCATCGACGCGCAGATTGCCGCCGGCGCGCTGACCGGCGCGCAAGCGACGCTGCACGAGCTCGGGCGGCTGCCCGACGCAGCGGATGATCCGCGTGTCGAGCTCTCCGCAGCACGAGTTGCGGAGGCCCTCGATGACGCCCGCGGCAGCGAGCAACATGCCACCGGCGCACTGCACCTTGCGCAGCGGCACGACGCCGCCGGACTCATCGCCGACGCCCAGCTCGCGCTCGCCGGCGCACGCCTCCATCTCAACAAGAGTAAGGAGGCGTGCGCGAGTCTCGACGCGGCAATCGCCGCTTACCGTTCGATACGCAATCCGCGCGGCGAGGCTGCGGCCCGCACCGCCCTCGCGAAGGCACTCGGCAATCTCAACCGCAACCAGGAGGCGCGCGAGCAATTCCAGCAGGCCATGGAGCTCTATCGCAGCATCGGCGACTTGGCGGGAATCGCCGCGGTCTATCGGAACCTGTGCAACATGCTGTGGCTGGCGGGCGACCGCGACGGTGCGCAAGCTGCAGCGCGCGACGCGCTGCAGCTTGCCCGCGAGACCGGCGACCTGGGCCTGCAAGCCTGGACCCTGCAGGCGCTGGCCACCATTGCCTCCGATGAAGCGGCGAGCGATGAGGTGCTGGGCGAGTACCGCGAGGTCGTGGCACTGGATGAGCGAGCCGGTCATCAGACCTCGTGGGCGCTCACCAACATCGCCGACGTACAGAGGATGCGCGGCGAGCTCGACGCGGCGCGCGCGACCTGCGCGCGTGCGATGGCTGAGGCGGCGCCGCTTTCCGATCCCCAGTTCGCGATATACAGCCGGTTCACGTGTGCGCTGATCGAGAGTGATCGCGGCAACGCGGCGGGGGCACGCCGCGGCTTTGAAGAGGTCATCCGTCGCGTCGGCAGCGGTGGCGACAACTCCTACACCAGCAACTCTCTGATGATGTTGGGTCAGCTGGACATGGACGAGGGCGAATGGAGCTCTGCTCGCGAGCGATTGCAGCAGGCGAGCCACGGCTTTGCCGCCGCCGAGGAGCGCACCGGAGAAGCGGACGCCGATGCCCTGCTGGCAATCTGTGCGCGTGCGTTGGGCGACACGGTGGTCGGGAGCGCGGCGCTGCAGCGAGCCCGTACGCTGCGGCAATCCATAACCTCCCGCCAGGAGGTCTACGTGGTCGACATCGCTCTGGCCCGTATCGGCGATGGCGCGCACACCGACCCAAAATCCACCGAGCGGCTGCTGGCACTGGCGGCGGACGCCGAGCGGCGCATCTGGCTGGGCTGGTCACTGGAAGCGAAGCTCGCCGCCTGGGAGCTGCTCAGGGAACGGCATGCCGAGGGTGCGCCGGCGTTGCACCGCGACATCGAGACCACTGCCCGGCGACACGGCTTCGGCCGCATCCTGAAGCTCCTCGCCCGCGACGATGCGCTCACGGTGCATCCCTGACCTGACCGCGTCGCTGCCGCGCCCCGTGGTGACACGCGGCGTGTTGTAGACTCGGGCCCGGAATCGGACCGTCTTTCGGGGGATGTCATGTCATCGCGATCTGCAGTCGGGCTGCTCGGCCTCGCTCTCGGCATGCTCACCATAGGGGCGGGAGCCGCGGCCGCGGCGAGCGACAACCCGGCCGCAATGCCGCCGCCCTCCGCCGCGCAGCTGATCGACAGTCTCGGCCTGCACGTCGCGCCGAGCCCGGTGCGCGAAAGGAGCGGCTGGCACCCGCCGCGTGTCATCCTGGTCATGGGTCCGCTGCATGACCTGCTGCCGCAGCTGCAGCAGGCGGCCCCGGCAGCACGTCTCGTAGAGATCGACAAGGCGACGCCGCGCGACATCGCCGCCGCCGATGCGACTTTTGGTGTGTGCTCCGCGGAGGTGCTCAAGGCGGCGCAGCATCTCGCCTGGATTCAGTGGCCCGCCGCTGGCGTCGAGCGCTGCGTGCAGCAGCCGTTGCTGCGCGAGCGCGCACCGCTGGTCACCAACCTGCAGCGCACCATGGGACCGAGCATCGCCGAGCACGTCATCGCCATGATGCTGGCGCTGAGTCGCCACTTCGAGGACTTCTACCACGAAGAGCAGCAGAGTCATTGGGAGTCCGACGACTCCGCGCCCGAGCTCGAGGACGTCGGCGGCAAGACCGTGCTGGTGGCCGGACTCGGTGGCATCGGCACCGAAGTAGCCCGGCGGGCGCACGCTCTCGGGATGCGCGTCGTTGCGACGCGCGCCAGCGGCCACGAGGGGCCGGACTTCGTGAGCTACGTCGGGCTGCCGGATGAGCTCGGCAAGCTGGCGCACGATGCCGACTTCGTCGTCAACTGCCTGCCGCTCACGCCCGAGACGACCGGTATCTACAACAAGGAGTTCTTCGCCGGCATGAAGCGCTCCGCCTACTTCATCAGCATCGGGCGCGGACGCAGCACCGTGACCGCGGATCTCACCGCGGCGCTCACCCAGGGCACGATCGCCGGCGCCGGACTCGATGTAGTCGACCCGGAGCCGCTGCCTGCCGACAACCCCCTGTGGCACGCGCCGCATCTCATCATCACGCCGCACGTCGCAGCCAACACCGCGGTCGCCGAGCAGATGCGCAATGCCGTGCTGGTCGAGAACCTCCGCCGCTACGTCGCCGGCGAGCCGATGCTTTCCGTGGTCGACATCTCCAAGGGCTACTGACCTCCGCCGATTACTTGCGTGGCCGCCGCCGCGGCCGGCGCGCTGCCGCCCCCGAGCGCGCCTCGAGCCAGGCGATGATCCGCTGCGGGATCTCCGTGCGTGCTTTGCGGCTGACGTACATGCCGATGTGTCCGGTATCGATGGCGCAGGCCGTATAGTCGCGACTGCCGACGTGTCGGCCCATCACCTCGCATGCGGCGGGCGGCACGATGTGATCTGCGGTCGCGTACAGATTGAGGAGCGGCTGACGTACCGACTTGAGATCGACGGCGCGGCCACCCAGCTCGAGCGTACCGCGCATCAGCCGGTTCTCCTGATAGAACCAGCGCACGAACTGGGTCAACGCCGCAGCCGCCTGCGGCGGACTGTCGAAAATCCAGCGCTCCATGCGCACGAAATCCTCCACCGCGCGCTGCTCGGCGCCCGCGATCAGCAGCCGCACGTACTTCTGCTGCATCAGCCGGAATGGCAGCAGCGACAGAAACAACGCATTGAGGAGCTCGCCCGGCACGTTGCCGACGCGCGCCAGCAGCTCGGTGTCGAGCCCGCGCACCCACTTCGACAACAGGTCATCGGGCGTCTGGAAGTCCACCGGGGTGGTGAGCGTCACCAGGTTCGCGATCTGCGCCGGATGGAGCGCGCTGTAGCAGAGGCTCAGGACACCGCCCTGGCAGACCCCGAGCAGATCGAGCGTGTCGGTGCCCTGAGTAGCGAGGACATGGCGGACGCAGCCCCCGAGCCCCTGCTCGAGATAATCGTTGAGCTCCTGCAGGCGATCGCCGTCATCGGGGTTGCCCCAGTCGACCAGATACACCTTGCGCCCCGCCTCGAGGAGCCGCCGTATCAGCGAGGTGTCAGCCTGCAGGTCGAGAATGTAGGGCCGATTGACGAGGGCGAAGCAGACCAGAAGCGGACGCGCGCCTTTTTGCGCCCTGCCCTCGAGCGGCAGATACTCGAAGAGTGTCGTCTTGCCGTGGCTCCACACCGCACGGTGGGCCGAGCAGCCGACGGTAACACTGCGCGCCTCGCGCAGCCGCGCGAGCGTCTGCGCCATGCGGGCGCCGAGCTCCATGAACAGCGCGCCGGCCTCGCCCCCGAGATCACTCAACGGCGCTTGCTCCGCGCACCCCCGCGACGGCCGCGCACGCCTCGCCCGGTCCCGGCCTTCGCGCTGCCCTTGCGCGGCGCGCGCGCCGCGGCGCGCGGCGTGCGCTGCGGCTTCTGTGCCGGGCGCTCCTCGAGCCGCTGGCGGAGCTCGCGGATCTGCCGCTGCAACGCGTCGGTCTCCTCGCGGGTCGGTAAGCCCCAGGCGCGCGCCAACGCCTCAGCCTGGGAGCGCTGTGCGAGCAGCAGCGCCATCGCGGTGTTGGTGAGCTGCGCCTGCAGCTGGCTGAAGTCCTCGCGTCTTACGGTTTCAGCGTAGGCTTCTTCCGCGCATTCCACCCAGGTCTCGTAGAGCGCCAGCGCGCTCTCGGCCGTGAGGTCGGTGCTCTGCGTGGTCCGCATCCGCCCCATGAAACGTTGTGCGGCGTTGCCGGCGATCTCGCCCCAGTGGCGGCTGAGCTGTGCCTGCAGCTGGCCGAGCTTCATCAGCAGCTCCCAGGCGCTCTGCTCCTCCGCCACGCGGGCGGCGGGACCGAGGGGTATCGGACCGGGAGGCCATGGCGGCGCCGCTGCGGAATGCGCGCTCGCCGGAAATCCCGCCGCCGCGGCGAAGGCGGCACCGGCGGCGGGCGAGGACTTGAGCCACTGCTCGAACTGGCCGGCCAGAGCTGCACCGAGCTGCGTCCAGTCGGGTGAACGCCCGGGGGCGGTGTGTGGCTGTGCAGCAAAGGTCTTCAGCAGCTCGAAGAAGCGCGCCGCGGCGCCGGCAAAGGCGGTATCAGAAGCAGTCCAGGCGGTACCAAAAGGACCCTGCATGACCTCACTCCATCATGTATGCGCTGCGCAATCCCGCGGATTCAGCGGCCCGGGTCGAGCCGCGCCAGCGGGCCATCTGCCGCCGGAAAGTGCCTTCCGGAAGGGGATGCCCCTCCTGGGTTCAACCGTGAGGTCCATCATTGTGCGTTGCATACAGCCAAGCTAGTATCCGGCGCCGATGCCCTCGGCGGTTGCCGAGTGAGCAGCGCGACAGGGTGAAGTCCACCATGGCCGAAGAGCGTCTGATACGCAAATACGCTAACCGCCGTCTCTACGACGCGCAGGATAGCCGCCACGTCACCGTCGATGATCTGCGCAAGCTGGTCGCCGCCGGCGAGCACCTCAAGGTGATCGACGACAAGAGCGGCGAGGATCTGACGCGCAGCATCCTGCTGCAGATCATCGCCAGCCAGGAACAGTTCGGCACTCCGGTGCTGAGCACCCAGCTCCTCGAGGCGATCATTCGCTTCTACGGCAACCCGATCCAGCAGATGCTCACCACCTATCTCGAGCGCAGCATCGGCGGGCTGCTGCGCCAGCAGACAGTCATGCAGGCCGAGATGGCCAAGGTGCTCGAGACTCCGATGGCGCCGCTCGCCGAGATGACGCGCCAGAACATGGAGATGTGGGCCAAGATGCAGGCGTCGATGCTGTCGGCCTTCTCCCCCGGCGCAGCGCCTGCCGATGCCGACAAGCCCTCAGGCCCGCAGCCCGGCAAGCGCCGCGGCTGAGATTCACGTCGACGTATTCGCAGGTGCGCCCGCACCACACTCGCCCCCTGTCATCCGCGCCTGCATGGAAGACCTCAAGCGCGGGGCGGCAGGGGCCGTTACACAACCGAAGGAGTAAGCAGTGGACGTTCGCGGTAAGACGATTCTCGTGACCGGCGCAGGCCGCGGTATCGGCCGCTCTCTTTCGTATCACTTCGCGCGCAGGGGCGCGCAGCTCGCGCTCTTGGACACCAACGAGAAGGATGTCGGAGAAACGCGTGAGCAATGCGTGCAGCTTGGCGCCGTGGCGCGCAGCTATATCGCCAACGCCGCCCGCGAGGACAGCGTCGAGAGCACGCTCGATGCCGTGATCCGCGATTTCGGTCAGCTCGACGGACTCATCAACAATGCCGGCATCGTGCGCGATGCCCTGCTGGTGAAAGTCAAGGACGGCCAGGTGGTCAGCAAGATGACGCTCGCCCAGTGGCAGGACGTCATCGATGTGAACCTGACCGGCGTTTTTCTCTGCGCACGTGAGGCGGCACAACGCATGATCGCGCGCGCCACCCGCGGCGTGATCGTCAACATCTCGAGTGTGTGTCGCGCCGGCAATGCCGGCCAGACCAACTACAGCGCCGCCAAGGCCGGGGTCATGGCGATGACCGTCGTGTGGGCCAAAGAACTCGCGCGTTTCGGCATTCGGGTAGGTGCCGTGGCTCCGGGCTTCGTGCGTACCCCGATGGTCGAGAGCATGAAGCCCGAGGCACTCGCGCGCATGACCGCTCCGATCCCGCTCGGCCGCCTCGGCGAGCCGGACGAGATTGCGCATGCCGTCGGCTTCATCTTCGAGAACGATCTCTTTACGGGACGCTGCGTGGAGGTGGACGCGGGACTTCGGATCTGATTGTTTCTTTGGGCGCACCGCACAAGTTATGGGGTAATATTCAGATCATTGCTTGGTATTGTATATTATATTATTCAACTAGTTATAATCATAATTGACGCCTCTGAAGCCGGTCACAATATTTCTCTTGCACTGCATACAGAAATCAGTAGAATGCTCCCCACGACAACCCCCTACCGGAGCATGAACATGATCGACCGTACCTTCGACCCCAGCACCCTGATCAATGCGACTCGTGAGGCTTTCGCGCCCGTTCTCAAGGCGCAGCAGGAAGGCTTCAAGAGCTTCGAGCGTCTCGCCCGCCTGCAGTACCAGGTCGCCGGTGACGTCCTCGAGTCGAGCCTGGCTCGCGTGCAGGCAACCTTCACCGCCGCCAGCGCCAACGAGCTGGTGAGCAAGCAGACCGAGCTGCACGGCCAGCTGGTCGAGAAAATGCGCGAGCGCATGCAGGAGTTCTCGAGCGTCACGTCCGAGATCCAGACCAAGTTCAGCCAGCTTGGCACCGAGATGGCGGCCAAGGCAGTGCCGGTCCGCAAGGCCGCCTGATATCTTGGCGGTATCCTGCACCCGGGGGTGGCGACACCCCCGGGCGCAATCTTTTGGGAGCCGCCGTTGACTACGCATACGAATAAGAAGCCCGACGCGTCCAGCACCGGGCCCGAACTCAAGGCCGATGTAGAGCGCAACCTGCGCGCCCAGCTGGCCGCCCTCACCGGCGGGCTCGCGCCCGATGATTACGCGCGTGCCTGGTGGGAGTGGTACCTCAACGTCGCCACTCACCCGCCCCGTCAGGCGAACCTCGCGCGCAGTGCCTACGAGAAGATGCTCGACAGCTGGCAGTTCGCCGCGCGTGCGGCCGCGGGCGAGCCGCTCCCGCCGGGGCATGAGGACCAGGGTTTCGGCGATCCGGCCTGGAACCAGTGGCCATTCAACGTCTATGCCCGCGCGTACAGCAACTGGGCGAGCTGGTGGCAACAGGCGCTCGCCCCCCAAGCGGGGCACTCGGATCCGGGATTGTCACGCGCCAACTTCGCCGGCCGGTTGCTGCTCGATGCGGCCTCACCCGCGAACTTCCTGCACACCAACCCCGAGCTGCTGAAGCGGACGGCGGCGGAGTCGGGGCAAAATCTGATCCGCGGACTGAAAAATTGGGTCGAGGACGTGCAGCGCATGGCGACCGGTGGCGGTCGCGCCGCCGCGAGCGAGCAGTTTGAGGTAGGCAAGGACGTCGCGATCACGCCCGGCAAGGTCGTGTACCGCAACCGGCTCATCGAGCTGCTGCAATACTCGCCGCAGACCCCGCAGGTGTACGCGGAGCCGATCCTCATCACGCCCGCGTGGATCATGAAGTACTACATCCTCGATCTGTCGCCGCGCAATTCCCTGGTGCGCTACCTGGTCGAGAAAGGCCACACGGTCTTCATGATCTCGTGGAAGAACCCCGACACCACCGACCGCGATCTCGGGCTTCAGGACTACGTGCAGCTCGGCTTCCTCGACGCTCTTGCCGAAGTACGCCGCATCGTCCCCGAGCAGAAGGTGCACGCGGTCGGCTACTGCATCGGCGGAACCCTGCTGGCGATTGCTGCGGCGTTGCTCACGGCGCGGCGGGATCACTCGCTTGCCTCGGCGTCGCTGCTGGCCGCGCAGGCCGATTTCAGCGAGCCGGGGGAGCTGTCGGTCTTCATCACGCCGAGCCAGATCGCGATGCTCGAGGCGATGATGAGCAAGACCGGCGTGCTCGAGAGCGAGCGCATGGGCGGCGCGTTCGCGCTGCTGCGCTCGCGTGATCTCATGTGGAGTCCGGCGGTTGAGCAGTACGTGCGCGGCGAACGCCCCAAGATCAACGACCTCATGGCGTGGAACGCCGACGGAACGCGCATGCCGTGCCGCATGCACAGCGAGTATCTCGAGCGGCTGTACCTGAAGAACGAGCTCGCGGCCGGCGGCTTCACGCTCGGCGGCGAGCAGGTGGACCTCAAGAAGGTGCGTCTGCCGATGTTCGTGGTCGGGACCGAGACCGACCACGTAGCGCCGTGGCGCTCGGTCTACAAGCTGCGCGGCCTGACGAGCAGCACCGACTATACATTCCTGCTCACGAGCGGCGGCCACAACGCCGGCATCGTGAGCGGTCCCGTGCATCCGAAGCGCCGGCATCGTCTCCTCACCTGGTCCGACGCGACGACCACGCTGACGCCCGAGGAGTGGCAGAAACGCGCGCCCCTCCACGACGGCTCGTGGTGGCCTGCATGGGAGCGCTGGCTTGCCACGCACTCGGCCGCAAAGCAGGTCGCGCCGCGCGCCGCTGAGGCTGCAGCCGCGCTCGGTGATGCGCCGGGGCAGTACGTCCGCGGCTGATCCTGTCACGCGAGCCGATGGACGCACGCCGAAAATCGGCGTAGTAATGGCCTTCCAAATTCAGAGCCTGCAGAAGGAAACGGCGGACAGGCCATGAGCAGCAAAGTCACGCGAATTGCTTATGTCACGGGCGGCATGGGCGGCATCGGCACCTCGATCTGCCGGCGCCTGGCGACCGAAGGTCACACGGTCATCGCCGGATGCGGTCCGGGCTCGACGCGCAAGGACCGCTGGCTCGCCGAGATGCGCGCCGAGGGCCTCGGCATCTACGCCTCGGAGGGCAACGTGTCCGACTGGGAGTCCACCAAGCGCGCCTTTGAAGTCGCGCGCGCCGAAGTCGGTCCGATCGACATCCTGGTGAACAACGCCGGTATCACGCGCGACGGTCTCTTCCAGAAGATGAGCTACGAGGCGTGGCACGCTGTCATCGAGACCAACCTGAACTCGCTGTTTTACGTCACCAAGCAGGTGATCGACGGCATGCTCGAGCGCGGCTGGGGACGGATCATCAACATCTCATCCGTAAACGGCCAGCGCGGCCAGTTCGGTCAGACCAACTACTCGACTGCCAAGGCTGGCATTCACGGCTTCACCATGGCACTCGCCCAGGAACTCGCCGGCCGTGGCGTCACCGTCAACACCGTCTCGCCGGGCTACATCGCCACCGACATGGTGAAGGCGATCAAGCCCGAGCGCCTCGAGAAGATCGTCGCCGGGATCCCCGTGAAGCGCTTAGGCGAGCCCGCGGAGATCGCCTCAATCGTCGCCTGGCTCGCGGGCGAGGAGTCCGGCTTCGCCACGGGCGCCGACTTCTCGCTGAACGGCGGCCTGCACATGGGCTAGGCCCGCCCGGGCCTGCAAAGATCTCGCGGTGAAGATCTGCGTGGTGGGTGCGGGAGCCATCGGCGGCTTCCTCGGCACGCGCCTGGCGCTCGACACCAATAACGCAGTAACGGCGCTCGCGCGCCGTGCCACGCTGGTTGCCTTGCGTGACCACGGCTGGCGGCTGCATCAGAACGGCGAGCTTCTGCACGCGCCCGCGGCCGCGCCGGCCGACGACGCGCGCGAGCTCGGACCGCAGGACCTGGTAATTGTCGCCGTCAAGTCGCAGGTCCTGCCGGCACTCGCTCCGGCACTCACGCCGCTCCTCTCGCCCGACACGGTCGTCCTATCGGCGATGAACGGCGTGCCATGGTGGTTCGGCGTCGGGGTCGGCGCGCTCGAGGCGCGACCTCTGGAGAGCGTCGACCCCGGCGGGCACATCGCCGCGGCGATCCCCGTGCGCCACGTGGTCGGCTGCGTCGTGCACGCGGCCGCCTCCGTCAGCGAGCCCGGTGTGACGACGCATCGCATGGGCCGCGGACTCATCATCGGCGAGCCGCACGGTGGCAGCTCGGCTCGCGTGACGCGCCTCGGCGAGACCCTCGGGCGCGCCGGCTTTGAGGTCACCTGTTCGCCGCGCATCCGCTACGACGTCTGGTACAAGCTGTGGGGCAACATGACCATGAACCCGGTGTCGGCGCTCACCGGCGCGACCACCGACCGGCTGCTCGATGACGATCTGGTGCGCATCTTCTGCGCCGGTGCGATGCGCGAGGCGGCGGCGGTGGGCGCGCGCATCGGCTGCGACGTCCACGAGTCCCCCGACGACCGCCAGGCGGTGACGCGCAGACTCGGCGTGTTTAAGACCTCGATGCTGCAGGACGTCGAGGCGAGCCGCACTCTCGAGCTCGACGCCCTGGTCGGTGCGGTCCGCGAGATCGGTGCGCGGGTCGGCGTCGCCACGCCGATGACCGATGCGCTCTTTGGCCTCACGCGGCTCTTCGGGCAGGTGCACGGGCTCTACCCACAACATCGCGCGGATTGAGCCGCCACCCCTCGAGTCGCACTCAGGTCACCCGCGCCTCGTCCGCGCGGATCGTTGCGCCCGCCCGACCGATGTGCCAGGCCGCCCACAAGCCGGTTGGAGCAAGCAGCAGCAGCGCCCAACGCAGTGATTCGCTACCGGCGCCGAACGAGGCGGCGAACCAGTCGCTCAAGGCTCCGACGAGCTGCGGCGCCAGGAACAGGTTGGCGAGATTGGCGACGAACAACAGGATGGCGCACACGGTGGCGCGCATGTTGGCAGGCACGACGTTCGCGAGCAGCCCGAGGATCGGGCCGATATAGAAGTACACGCCGGGCACGAACAGCCACAGCATTACGGTGGCCGCGCGCAGCGAGCCGACCTCGTAAGCGAAGAACGACGGTATGGTGGTCAGCACGATCGCCCAGCTGAGGAGCCGGGTCACGAAACGCGGGTCGCGTGCGGCCGGCAAGCTCATGAGGACGCCCGCAAGCAGCGTGCCCGCGGTGCCGGCGACGAGGTGCATGGGTCCCAGCAACCCGCCCGCCTCCCCGACCGTGAGGTGATGCGAGCGCTGCAGGAAAGCCGTCGTCCACCATATGAGCCCCCAGCTCCAGAAGGTCGCGACGGAGCCCCCGACGACCAGATGAATCGATGAGCGCTGCACGGCCATGCAGCGCAGCGTGACGCCGATCTGCGTGATAATCGCGCGCGGGCTGAAAGGCTCGGCGGGCGGGCGGTGCGGCTCGGAATCGAGCTGTCCGCGACACGGCTCGCGCACCGTGAGCCACACGAGCAGCGCGACTGCGACGCCTGGGACCCCGAGCACGAGAAAGGCGAGCCGCCAGCCGCCATAGTCGGCTGCCGCACCGGCCACTGAGGAGCCGAGCCACGCCCCGATGCAGGCACCGAGCGCGTAGACGGTCAGCGCCATCGGACGGCGCGCCGGTGGGAAGTTGTCCGCGACGATCGAGGTCGACGGCGGAGTGCCACCCGCCTCACCGATGCCGACCGCGAAGCGGGCGAGCAGCAGCTCGGAGTAGTTGCGCGCGACCCCGCACAAAGCCGTGACGCCCGACCACACCAGGAGCGATACGGCGAGGATGTTGCGGCGGTTGACCCGATCGGCCAGCGCGGCCACCGGAATGCCGACCGTCACGTAGAAAAACGCGAGCGCGCTCCCGGTGAGAAATGCAATGCCTTTGTCGGACAGCGCCAGTTCGTTCCTTATCGGCTCGATGAGCGTCGAGACCGAGAAGCGATCGGCGATGTTGAGGGCGTAGACGAGCGTCAGCACCCCGAGCACGTACCAGCGGTCGCGGGGTGCGGCGGCAGGCTCAACCGGCGCAGCGATGTTCGGCCTCAGGGATTTGGGGCGTGCGGCCTGCAGCGGCGCCACCAAGGCAAGCCGTCCTCGACCGCGAGCAAGCCGCCGGCATCGGCTGCCGGGCGGTAGCCCGGTAACGTGGCGAGAATCTCGCGCCAGCGGGTGCCGGCGAGAATCTCGCGCAGGCACCGCACGGCCGGATCATCGACGTTCGCGTCCAGACAGGCGAGAAAGTAGTTCTCCTCGACCAGTGGGACGAAATGCAGCCCGAATTGCAGCGCGGCGGCCTCGACGCCAACGCCGGCGTCCGCCACACCGCTCGCGACGCACAGTGCCACCGCCACGTGCGACTGCTCGCAATGCTCGGCGTAACCGCGCAGCGCCGCGGGCGCAATCCCGTGCTCCAGCAGGAGGTGATCGATCAGCATGCGGGTGCCCGATCCCGGCTGGCGGTTCACGAAACGCAGCTGTGGCGCGGCCAGATCCGGGAAGGTACGCACAACTGCGGCGTGCTCGCGGCGCACCATCACGCCCTGCAGGCGACGCGCACAGGCGATGAGGCGGTGGACTCCGGGTTTCAGCAGCGGCTTGAGCGTCCGCGAGAACACCGGGGCCGCGCCCCGCAGAGGCGGAACGTGAAAGCCTGCGACCTGGCACTCGCCGGCATTCAAGGCCCGCAACGCATCCTCGCTGCCGCGAAACCCGAGATCGAGATGCAGCTCCGAACTCGCGGCAACGTGTTTCTGCAACACCGGCAGTGCCAGGTCATGGCTCGCCCGCACGGTGAGCAGTTGCTGACGCTCGTCGTGCGCGTCGATAAGCACCCGCGCGAGATCGGCGCGCAACGTCTCGATCTCAGGCTGCATGCGTGCCCGCACCTGTCGCTCAGCCCAGAGGAGTTTCAGTGCAAAGGCAGTGGGACGCGCGCGCCGCCCCTGCGCCCAGCCGATCAGCGGCTCACCCAGCACTCGCTCCCACCGCCTGAGCGCGTCCCAAACGTACCGATAGGAGGTGCCGAGCGTTCGCGCGGCGTGACGGATCGAGCCCCCTTCGGCCACCGCGCCCAGCATCTCGAGCAGCGGGTTGCCGAGAGCTCCCCCCTGCTGCTCGCCCGGCTCGAAGGAATATCGCAGGTGTACGCCGAGCGCCGTGACTTGTGTGGCGTTTGACGCGGGCGTCGCCTGCGGCGTCGGAGCGGCGGTCTTGGTAGGCTGCATCGGCCCACTCTAGCGCCTGGCCGCGCGCCGCAGCAATCCGGACGGCGGCGGTCAGAGCGCGAGGCTGACGGATGCGAGCACCGTTCGCGGCGCTCCCAGGTGTCCGATGAGGTTCCCGGTATTGGCACCGGTCAGGTTGCTGGGTGCGACGGTGCTCCAGTAGAAGCGGTCGGTCAGGTTGTCTACCGCCAGCCGCACGGTGAGGCGCTCGTGCACGTAGCGCAGCCCGACATCGAACAGGTTATAGCCCGCCACCGTCAGGGTATTGGTGTCATTGGCCGCGCGGTCAGTGGACAACTGATAGTCGAAGGTGGCTACCAGCCCCGCAACACCCGGCACCTCGTATTCGAGCAGCAGGTTGCCCTTCACTTTCGGCGCGCCGACGTACAGCTTGTCGTTGGTGGTCGCGAGGGGCGTGTGCTCCATGCGCGGATCCAGCCATGTCACCCCGCCGAACAGCATCAGCGTGTCCGTCATATGGCCGACAGCGGACAGCTCCAGTCCCTTGTTGACCTGGTCGCCGCTGATCTCGAAGGTGTTGGTAACCGTGTTGATGTTGGCGAACGGCCGGTCGACGCTGAAGAGCGCGGCACCCAGATCGATCGACGGGAGTGAGGCCTTGTAGCCGAGCTCGTACTCGGTGCTGCGGTAGGGCGCGAGGGTCTGACCCGCGTTGACGGTACCCGCCGGCGCGAGGTCGCCGGCCTGCAGACTGCTCGCCCAGGTGAAATAGGTCGTCATGTCCGGCCGCGGCTTGAACATGAGGCTGGCGGTCGGGCTGGCGCCGCTGTCTGAGTACTCGGTGGTGCGCACGCGCTTGGTGTTGTAATTGTCGGTGTGAAACCAGTCCTCGCTCACCCCGAGTCGTGCCAGCCACTGCTCGGTGAAGCGCAGCGTGTCATTGACGTTGACGCCCTGCTGATAGGCGTCCGAGGAATCGTAGTTGGCAACGGTGTCGGGCGGCCCCTGAGGCGGCTCCATGAAGATCAAGGGATTGGCGATGCTCGCCTTGCCGAGCAGTACGCTCGCGGGCGTGGCCGGCGTCAGCACCGAGAAGGAGCGCGCCTTGTAGCCCGCGGTACCCAGCGTGAAGTCGTTGCCGAGTCCGAAGGCCGTGAAGGTGTTGTTGAGGTAGGCCACGTCGCTCGTCATCACGAAGCGCGGCGCGAAGCCGTTGGCAAACGATGCGGTGTAGGCGCCGGTGTTGTTGCTGTTAAGGTTATTGACGGGCGTGTTGATGTCGCGCGCCGCATCCTGGCTGAGGACCCCGGCCACCAGCTTCCAGCCCGATCCGAGGTCCTGCTTGAAACGCGCGGTGGCGATCTGGGTGGTGAGATCCACTCCGGCGTACGACTGTCCGTAGCCGACGCGCGTCGGATCGGGCGCGGGCGGCAGGATGGTTTTCTCGTTGTAGGTGAACCAGCCGGGATAGCCGGTGTCATCCAGCGAATAGCTCGAAACGTTGAGCTCCAGCACGCCGTGTTCCCAGGGGCGAATGTCGAGCCCGAGGTCGCCGAGCGCGCGGCGCTGGTGGCTGCCGTCAACCCAACCGTCGCCGTCGCCATAGAGGGCGTTGAGGCGATAGCTAAAGATGCCGCCGCTGTCGATCCGGCCGCCGAGATCCGCCTTGGCGGTGAAGACGCTGTCGCTCACGTAGCTGACGGTGACGCTGCGCAGGTCGTTGTCCGTCGGTCGCTTGGAAATGAAGTTGAACATGCCCGAAGGGTTTGCCGGGCCGTAGAGCGAGGCGGACAGGCCGTTCACGACCTCGATCTGGTCGAACTGCTCCATCGCGGTGGCCACGGTGATGAACATCGTCATCCCGTCGATCTTGGTGTTCTGGAAGTTGCCGCCCTGGATGCCGCGCGTCTGCGGCCGCAGGATGTCCGGGCCCTGCTGCTCCTGGTAGGCGACCAGGGGCAGGTACTTCGACACGTCCTTGAAATCGACCGCCTGCGAGTTCTCGATCATGTCGTGTGTCAGGATGCCGACGGTGTATGGCGTGTCGAGCACCGGCGTCGTGCCGAGCGGCCCGAGCGATGCGACGGTCGGCGCGCGATAGTTCTGCTCCGGGAGCCGCTCGGCAGTCACCACCACACGATTGACACTCGACTGATCCGCCGGGGTGTCGCTGGGCGGCGGTGCCTCGTCCGCGCGGGCAGCAACGGCGAGCGCCAACGAGGCGAGCGCGGCCAGCGCGCACGAGCTCAGTCGATCGGTCATTTGGTTATTCCCTGTTCTTGGGTGTTGGGATTGGCGGAGGCGCGTGCCGGGCGGCGGCGCGCAAAGCTACCATGAGGAATCCGCGTTAACGATATGAACGCCCACGCATAGGTGCTGGTCGGATAAAATGCTGTCGCGCCCCCCCCCCCCC
>DATMOK010000040.1:0-112383 GCA_035568235.1 Steroidobacteraceae bacterium
TCGTAGCCCTGCATGGTGGTGGGCTCGATGACGTCGCAGCGGATGTCGACGGTCGTCTCTTCGAAGAACGGGTCGAGGACCGCGGTGTTGGGTTCGGGCATGAGGATCATGTCCGACTCGTTGATGCCCTTCCAGCCGGCGATGCTCGAGCCGTCGAACATCTTGCCGTCGCGGAAGAAATCCTCATCGACCAGGCGCGCCGGGATCGTCACGTGCTGCTCCTTGCCGCGCGTGTCGGTGAAGCGCAGATCCGCGAACTTCACCTGCTTCTCTTTGATGAGCTTCAGAACATCACTCGGTGTCATATCGCCTCCGAAGAAAGGGGGTCGCGAGGCGGCCGACCGCCTCCATGGGTTCCGAGGCCATTGCAGGGCCTGTGCCACGCCGATCGGTCCGGCAAATCAAGCAGTTATCAGCCAAATTGCAGGAGCTTTGCATCATTTTGGTGCGCGCCGCAGGCATTATTGCACCCCGTAGGTGCGCATAACAGAGGTGTCTTAGGGTTTCTTCGATTGCGCGTGCCAGGTGCCCTGTTTTGGTGCGGCATCCGGGCAGCGGGTGAGTGCCGCTGGAGCCGAGGGCCCAGCCGATGCGGCGCGCGTCTTATACTCGCGCGCTCTTTTACGTCTCGGATCCAACGATGAAAATCGGCCGCGCACCGCGCACCTTCCAGGGGCTGATCTTTGCGTTGCAGGAGTACTGGTCCGCGCACGGCTGCGTGATCCTGCAGCCTTACGACATGGAAGTCGGTGCGGGCACGTTCCACACCGCGACGTTTCTGCGCGCGGTGGGACCTGAGCCCTGGAGCGCGGCCTACGTGCAGCCCTCGCGCCGTCCCACCGACGGCCGCTACGGCGAGAATCCTTTCCGCCTGCAGCACTACTACCAGTATCAGGTGGTCATCAAGCCCTCGCCGCTCGAGATCCTCGATCTGTACCTGGGGAGTCTCGCCGCGCTCGGTCTCGACCCGCTGGTGCACGACGTGCGCTTCGTCGAGGACAACTGGGAGTCGCCGACGCTTGGCGCCTGGGGCCTCGGCTGGGAGGTATGGCTGAACGGCATGGAGATCACGCAGTTCACCTACTTTCAGCAGGTCGGCGGCCTCGACTGCCGCCCGGTCACGGGCGAGATCACCTACGGTCTCGAGCGGCTCGCGATGTACCTGCAGGGTGTCGAGAGCATCTACGACATCGTGCTCACCGAGACCAAGGCCGGCCGGCTCACCTACGGTGACGTGTTTCATCAGAACGAGGCCGAGCAATCGAGCTACAACTTCGAGCACGCGGACGTGGCGGTGCTGCTCCGGCACTTCGAGGACCACGAGCGCGAGTGCCAGCGGTTGCTGGCGGCCAAGCTGGCACTGCCCGCCTACGAGCAGGCGCTCAAGGCCTCGCACACATTCAACCTGCTCGATGCGCGCCGTGCCATCTCGGTGACCGAGCGCCAGCGCTACATCCTGCGGGTACGAGTGCTCGCGAGCGGCGTGGCGAAGGCGTATCTCGAGAGCCGCGAGGCGCTCGGCTTCCCGCTCCTGAAGGGCGCGACGGCCGCTAAGGCCCCCGCCGCTAAGGGAGCCGCGGCATGAAGCGGCGCGAGCAGATGAGGAAGCGCACGCAGGCGGCCCGTGGCGGCGTGGGCAAGACAGCGCGCGCGGGCGGCGCGCGGGATTTCCTCTTCGAGATCGGCACGGAGGAGCTGCCGCCGAAGGCGCTCCTCGGCCTCGAGCACTCGCTCGTCGCGCTGCTTACGGCCGGGCTCGACAAGGCGGGACTCGCCCATGGCGAGGTGGTGGGCTTTGCGAGCCCGCGCCGACTCGCAGTGTGGGTGAAGAGCCTGGCAGCCGCGCAGCCGGCGCAGCAGCTGCGCCGCAAGGGCCCGCCGCTCTCGGCGGCCTTCGACGCCGCGGGTCAGCCGACCCGCGCGGCGCAGGCGTTCGCGGCCAGCTGCGGCACGACGCCGGAGCAGCTCGAGCGCATCGAGGAAGGCAAGGGGACGTTCCTCTACTTCACCGCTACGCGCCCCGGGGCGCAGACGCTCGAGCTGCTGCCCGGGCTCGTGCAGGCGGCGCTGGACGCGCTGCCGATCCCGCGGCGCATGCACTGGGGCGCGGGCAGCGCACTTTTCGTACGTCCCGTGCACTGGGTCGTCATGCTCTATGGCGCGCAGCTGGTGCCGGCGATGCTCCTCGAGACCAAGAGCGGCCGCGACACGCACGGCCACCGTTTCCACGCGCCGCGCCCGCTCAGAATCGCGGCACCCGATCGCTACGAGCGCACCCTGAGTGAGCGCGGTTACGTGATCGCCTCGTTCGCGAAACGCCGCGAGCGCATCCGCACCGAGGTGACGAGCCTCGCCAAACGCCTCCACGGCCACGCGGTGATCGGCGAGTCGCTGCTCGATGAGGTCACCGCGCTCACCGAGTGGCCGGTGGCGCTCGCCGGGCACTTCGAGGAGCGCTTCCTCGCGCTGCCGCGCGAGGTGCTGACCGCGACGCTCGAGGACCACCAGCGCTACTTCCCCCTCGAGGACGGCCGCGGCCGGCTGTTGCCGGCCTTCATCGCCGTGAGCAACATCGAGAGCCGGGATCCCGCCAAGGTGCGCGCCGGCAATGAGCGCGTGGTACGCCCACGTCTCGCGGACGCCGCCTTCTTCTGGGAGCAGGATCGCCGCGAGACGCTCGCCGCGCGCGTCCCGGCCCTCGATGCCGTCACCTTCGAGGCGCGGCTCGGCTCCCTCGGCGACAAGACCCGGCGGGTGCGCGCGCTCGCGCAATCGATCGCCGGGGCGACCGGCGCGCAGGCCGCTGACACCGACCGCGCCGCCGAGCTCTGCAAGTGCGACCTCCTCACCGCGATGGTCGGCGAGTTCCCGGAGCTGCAGGGGGTGATGGGCACCTATTACGCGAGCGCCGACGGCGAGCCGGGCGAGGTCGCCGCCGCGATCCGCGAGCACTACCAGCCGCGCTCCGCGGGCGATGCGCTGCCGGCGACGCCGACGGGCCTCGCGCTCGCCATCGCCGACAAGCTCGACACGCTCGCCGGGATCTTCGCGATCGGCGAGAAGCCGACCGGCGCCAAGGACCCGTTCGCGCTGCGCCGTGCGGCGCTCGGCGTGCAGCGCATCCTCATCGAGAAGCATCTCGATCTCGACCTGCATCGCGCCCTGACGCAGGCGGTCACCGCAGTCTACGGCGACATCGAGCGGCTGCGTTCGAGCTCGCCCCCGGTCGCTGCTGGCAAAGGCGGCCGCGGCGGCTCGACCCCGCGGGCTCTGGCTGCCCCCGCACAGGTGGTCGGTGAGGTCTACGACTTCCTCATGGAGCGGCTGCGCGCCTATTACCTCGACGGCGCGGGTGCCGCCGCCGGCCCGGGCTTAAGTGCCGTGACGAGCGAGATGTTCGATGCGGTGCTCGCGGCGCGGCCCGCCTCGCCGCTCGATTTCGATGCGCGCCTGAAGGCGCTGCGCGCGTTTCTTGCGCTGCCCGAGGCGGGGAGCCTGACCGCCGCCAACAAGCGCATCAGCAACATCCTGCGCAAGACGACCGAGACGCCCCCCGAGGCGGTCGACGTCGCGCGGCTGCGCGAGAGCGCCGAGGTGCGGCTGTTCGACTCGATGCGCTCGCTCCGCGATGCGGTCGCCGAAGCCACGGCGCGGCGCGAGTACACCGGCGCGCTGGGCAGGCTCGCGCAGCTGCGCCCGGCGGTCGATGCGTTCTTCGATCAGGTGATGGTCATGGACGAGGATCCGGCGCTGCGCGCCAATCGCCTGAGTCTGCTTGCGCAGCTGCAGGGGCTGTTCTCGGGGGTCGCGGATCTGTCGCGGCTGCCAGGTTGAGCTCCGCCGCGCAGCGCGCACCGCACCGCGGCCGCTATCGGGTGCGTCCGCTGCAGCTCGCGGGCTCGCTGTTCTTCACCGCGTTTCTCTTCCTCTGGACCTTCCTCTATGCCATCGGCTTCGTGCTGGCGTGCGCGGTGCTGCCCTTCCCGCGCCGCTTCGTGCTGGCGCGCCTCTGGGCGGGGACACTGCTGTGGGTATTGAAGTGGAGCTGCGGTCTCGACTATCGCCTCGAGGGTGAGCCACTTCCCGACGGCTGCCACATCGCCTTCTGGAAGCACTCCTCGTCGTGGGAAACGCTGGCGATGATGGTGATCTTTCCGCGCCAGGTGTGGGTGCTGAAGCGCGAGCTCACCTGGATCCCGGTGGTCGGCATCGGCGTGCGGCAGATGCACGCGATCGCGATCGATCGCAAGTCGGGCGGCAGCGCGGTCGCACAGGTGGTCGAGCAGGGCAAGGAGCGGCTCGCGGAAGGCGACTGGATCATGATCTTTCCCGAGGGCACGCGCATGCCGGCCGGCGAGACGCGCCGCTATGGCGTGAGTGGCACGCTGCTCGCGATCGAAGGCGGACGACTCATCGTGCCGGTGGCGCACAACGCAGGTCACTACTGGCCGCGGCGCGGACTCATGAAGCGGCCCGGTACGGTGCGCGTCGTAATCGGACCGGCGATGAATCCGGCGGGTCGCGATGCGCGCGAGTTCAACGAGGAAGTTCAGGCCTGGGTGGAGGCGACCGTGAAGAGTCTCGGGCCCTGAGGCCCTGCCGCGCAAAGCCCGGATGTAGCGCTATTGATCCATTAGAGGATCAATAGTCAACTCAAATATCAAGATTGGTGACGGAAAGTGCATTTTTCTCGATGAACTCGCGCCGCGGCTCCACCTGGTCTCCCATGAGCGTCGTGAAGATATCGTCGGCGGCGACGGCGTCCTCGATCTTCACCTGCATGAGCCGGCGCGTCTCGGGGTTGATGGTCGTCTCCCAGAGCTGCTCGGGATTCATCTCGCCGAGCCCCTTGTAGCGCTGAATGCTCTGGCCCTTCTTCGCCTGCTCGAGCAGCCACTTCATTGCTTCCTTGAACGAGCCGATCTCCTGGCGATCGTTGCCGCGCGTCACGTGTGCGCCCTCCTCGATCAGCCCGGCGAGCGTGCGCGCCAGATCAGCGATGCGCTGGTATTCGGCCGACTCGAAGAACTCACGCGGCAGGTGCTTGTGGCTCGCGGTGCCGTGCTCGGTCTTGTGCACGATGACGCGTGCGGCCTGGCCGGGGCCGGCGCTGCGCACCTCGACCCGATAGGTGCGCGTACCGTCGGCGAGCGCGTTCAAGCGCTCGTTGAGCTCGTGCACCCAGCCGCGCAACCACTCGGCGCGGTCGAAGTCCGCCGGGGTCACCTCCGGCATGTAGATCAGCTGCTCCAGCAGCCGGTCGTCGTAGCGGCGTGACCAGCGGCGAATGATGGCCTGCACCTCCATGTACTTGCGCGCCAGTAGCTCGAGCGCCGTCCCTGAGAGCGGCGGCGCGCCGGCATTGACGTGCAAACTGGCGTCCTCGAGCGCGGTGTTGAGCAGCAGGCGATTGAGCTCGCCCTCGTCCTTGACGTAGGTCTCCTGCTTGCCGCGCTTGATCTTGTAGAGCGGCGGTTGCGCGATGTAGATGTGGCCGCGCTCGATGAGCTCCGGCATCTGGCGGTAGAAGAACGTGAGGAGCAACGTCCTGATGTGGCTGCCATCGACATCGGCGTCCGTCATGAGGCAGATGCGGTGGTAGCGGAGCTTGTTGATGTCGAAATCATCGCGGCCGATTCCCGTGCCGAGCGCCGTGATGAGCGTGCCGACCTCGGCGGAGGACAGCATTTTGTCGAAGCGCGCGCGCTCGACGTTCAGGATCTTGCCCTTGAGCGGCAGGATCGCCTGGGTGCGCCGGTCGCGGCCCTGCTTGGCGGAGCCGCCGGCGGAATCGCCCTCGACGATGAAGATCTCAGACAGCGCCGGATCCTTCTCCTGACAGTCGGCGAGCTTGCCCGGCAGTCCGGCGATATCGAGCGCCCCCTTGCGCCGTGTCATCTCGCGCGCCTTGCGTGCCGCCTCGCGCGCGCGCGCCGCCTCGACCATCTTGGCGACGATGAGGCGCGCCTCCTGCGGATGCTCGAGCAGAAATTCCTGCAGCTTGGTGCCGACCGCGTTCTCGACGATGCCCTTCACCTCGGAGGACACGAGCTTGTCCTTGGTCTGCGACGAGAACTTCGGATCCGGCAGCTTCACCGACAGAATCGCGGTCAGGCCCTCGCGCGCGTCATCGCCAGTCATCGGGATTTTGTCCTTTTTCCCCGATAATTCCTTCTCCACGTAGTCATTCAGCGTGCGCGTCAGCGCCGAGCGAAAGCCCGCCAGATGCGTGCCGCCGTCCTTCTGCGGGATGTTGTTGGTATAGCAGAACATCGACTCCTGATAGGAGTCGTTCCACTGCAGCGCCACTTCCACCGAGGTCGCACCGTCCTGCGTGCGAAACCAGAACACCGACTCGTGAATCGGCGTGCGCGTGCGGTTGAGATATTTGACGAACGCCTGCAATCCGCCGGCGTGCGCGAACACATCCGACTTGCCCTCGCGCTCGTCGATGAGCTCGATGCGCACGCCGGAATTGAGGAACGACAGCTCGCGCAGCCGTTTGGCGAGGATCTCGTAGTTGAACTGGATGTTGGTGAAGATCTGCGCGCTCGGGCGAAAACGGATCACCGTGCCGCGCTCGTGCGTATCGCCGACTTCAGCGAGCGGCGCTGCCGGCTCGCCGAGGTGATATTCCTGGCGATGCAGCTTGCCGTCGCGCGCGATGGTGAGCTGCAGATAGTCGGACAGCGCGTTCACGACCGATACACCGACGCCGTGCAGGCCGCCCGAGACCTTGTAGGAGCTGTCGTCGAATTTCCCGCCCGAGTGCAGCACCGTCATGATGACTTCGGCCGCCGAGCGGCCTTCCTCGGTATGGATATCCACAGGGATGCCGCGTCCGTTGTCGGACACGGTGACGGATTCATCCGCGTGAATGGTGACGACTATGCGATCGCAGTGGCCGGCCAGGGACTCGTCGATGGAGTTATCGACGACCTCGAAAACCATGTGGTGCAACCCGGTCCCGTCATCGGTGTCTCCGATGTACATTCCGGGGCGTTTCCGCACCGCGTCAAGACCCTTTAAGACTTTGATTTTACTGGAATCGTAGACGTCGTCTGAGGCCATGAAGCGACTCGGTTTTGTGACGCGACATTATACCGGCTCGACCCTCCCCTGATCCATGTGAAACGCCCTTTCCGGAGAGCCGAAAAGACGCGATTCGGAGTGCAATGAGGTCACAACGAGCTGACATCGAAGCACCGACACCTGCGCGATGAAACGCTCGAGATGCTCGCCGTCGAGCTCGGCCGCCGGATCATCCAGAAGCAGCGTCGGCGTCGTGCTGGTGGTTGCCTGTAGAAAGCGCAGCTGCGCGAGTGTCATGGCCACCGCAACCAGTTTCTGCTGTCCCCGCGACAGCACCTCTCGGGCCGGCCGCCCGTGAAGGCGCACCGCCACATCCGCCCGATGCGGTCCGACGTGCGTGAGGTGATGTGCCTCATCGCGCACCCGCGCGGCGGCCAGGGCATCGAGGAGCGTGTGGTCGTGTGCCCAGCCGCGGTGGTAGTGGAGCTCCACCGGAAGTCCGCACAAGGTGCGCACCGCATCCTGCCAATAGGGATCCAGAGCCTCGAGCAGCCGGCGGCGGGACTCTGCGATCGATTCGCCGAGACGCGCGAGCTCGGGGTTCCAGATTGGAGCCTGGGAGGGGTCGGCCTTCAGCGCGGCATTGCGCTGCTTGAGCGCGCGGGTGTATCTCAGCCACAGGTCGATGAACGGAGGTTCCACGTGGAACACCGCCCAGTCCATCCACCGGCGGCGCCGATAGCCTCCTTCCTCGACGAGCCGGTGCACGCCGGGCTCGATGACCTGGACCGGAAAGATCTGGGACAGCTCGGCCAGCGACTGCACGGTCCGTCCACTGACACGCGCCGTGATGGCGGAGCCGCTGCGGGCTTCCGCCGTCGCCGTCATTTCCAGGCCGATGGTCATTGGTACGCCGGCAGGCCCATTAACCCTGCCGGTGACTCTCAGGTGATTCTGTCCGCGCCGAATTAGCCGATGGGTGTTCCTTGTACGAAACGATCGACCCCTTCCGAGGAGGAAAATGGACTCAAGGAGCGACGTCTTGCCGGAGCCGTTGCCGCCCCATACGAGCGTGAGGCCGCCAGGAATGTCGAGCTCAGCCTGCTCGATGCAGCGTACGTTTGCGATCGCAAGCTGGGTGAAACTCATCGCAACCGCCCTGGATTACTCAAGGCGTATCCTTCCGCCGGCGTCCAGCTGCACCACGCGCTCGTTGCGATTGCGGACGGCAGGCCCGCCGGGTGACCACACACCTGACGTTCCACGTGGAACGCACGTTCCTCCCTCGGGCGGCCGGGGCGACTCGTGCCGACGTCGCTTACGCCTCCACGTCGACACCGCTTGCCGGCCACTGGGCCCCGTGGACTTTGGTCCGCCGTGAATGGTCCCGATTCAACCTCAGCATCCCGAGTCGCGCGCGGCCTCACCGAACACGAGGCCGCCGGCTGCATCAGGCGGCACGGCGTCCGTGTTCGCGCCGCGCATCGGGTGAAGGCCAGGTCATGCGAGCGCCGCCGGCAAGCCTCAACCCGCGCGGCACACCGAGGGTTCTGGTGCCCTGTGTCTGCCGATTCTCGACCGATGGATGGACAGCGCCTTCGGGCACTCGGGCGTGGTGCCCGGTGCGAGGCTTTGCCTGATCGTGATTCACGGAGTGCGCCGCCATACAGCGCTGGTCGGAGGCCAGCGAGCCAGGGGGCGCGGCTTGGCTCCCCCGAACGGTGTTCCACGTGGAACCTGCCTGAGCGCTCAGAGGGCAGTCGGCGCAGACACGGCCGATGTGTGGCGAGAGGTGCCGGGGTCCTTTCGATGCGGCTCCCCAGGAGCGCACCGCGGAGGCCTTGGCCTCCCCGCAGCCGAAGGCAGGCTCGCGGCATTGGGGCGGACCGCTGCGGCTAGAGCCGCATCGGCATCACGACGTACTTGGTATGGGTCACACCCGGCGCGTGGATCAGGCAGCTGCTGTTCGAGTCCGTCAGGCCAATCTCCACCTTGTCGGTTTCGATGGCGCCCAGCGCGTCGAGGAGATAATTGACGTTGAAGCCGATCTCGACTTCCTCGCCGTTGTAATTCACCTCGATCTGATCCTCGGCTTCCTCCTGCTCAGGATTGTGGGCCTGGATCATCAGCAGGCCAGGACGGGCGGTCAGCCGGATTCCGCGGTATTTCTCGTTGGAGAGAATCGCCGTCCGTTGCAGCGCCTGCTTGAGCGACTCGCGCTCGGCCTCGACCGTGCGGCTGGGACTGGCAGGAATTACACGCCCATACTCCGGGAAACGGCCGTCAATTAGCTTCGAAGTGAAGCGAATTTCTCCAATCTGGGCGCGAACGTGATTGGTTCCGACCGCTAGCTCGAGATTTCCCTCGGTTCCGAGGATCCGTTGCAGCTCAAGGACCCCTTTTCGGGGCACGATCACCTGTTGGCTGGTCTTCGCCTTGGCGGAGAGCTCGGTCTCGCACAGCGCAAGCCGGTGCCCGTCGGTGGCGACCGCACGCAGTGTCTTGCCGTCGGTCTCGAGCAGCATGCCATTCAGGTAGTAGCGCACGTCCTGCTGCGCCATCGAGAAATGCGTCTTGTCGATCAGGCGACGGAACTCGCCCTGCGCGACGCTCAGTGTCTGCTGCGCATTGATCTCCTCGACGAGCGGAAATTCCGCGGCTGGCAGACTCGAGAGCGTGAAGCGGCTGCGGCCCGCGCGCAGCGACACGCGCTCGCCCTCGGTACTGAGCTGCACACTGGTTTTCTCGGGCAATGAGCGAAAGATATCGAGCAGCTTGCGTCCGGGTACGGTGGTGTCGCCGCCCTGCTGCACGGTCACCGCGCTGGTCGCCACGAGCTCCACTTCGAGGTCGGTTCCCGTCACGCTCAGTCTGTTGTCACGCGCTGCCAGCAGCACGTTCGCGAGCACCGGCATCGTCTGCCGCCGCTCAACAACGCCGATGACGCTCTGCAGGGGAGCGAGGATGTCTTCGCGCGTGCCGGTCAGCTTCATAGTCATAACTCTCTTCGCTTTATCACCGGATGGAATCTTCAGTTACTGCAGTTATAGAGCCTGGGACTTACGGGGATAACTTTATTTTCCGCGTTCCCACAGGACCTTGCAGCGCACTTTGCGGCGAGCATTCCCGGGGCGAGCTGCCCGCGAGTTGTGTGCGCCCTGTGTATAACTTTATCCCCAACTTCGTCCACAGAAAATCCACAGGCCTGAAGGCTCAGCCCGCAAGGGTTCTTAACAGGTTTGAGTAGTCTTCCTTCATGCGCTGCTCGGTGTCGCGCAGCTCTTTGATGCGCTTGCAGGCGTGCAGCACGGTGGTGTGATCGCGGCCGCCGAAGGCATCGCCGATCTCCGGCAGGCTGTGCGTGGTGAGCTCCTTGGCGAGCGCCATCGCCACCTGGCGCGGGCGTGCGACCGAGCGGCTGCGGCGCTTGGAAAGCATGTCGGACATGCGCACCTTGTAGTAGTCCGCCACCGTCTTCTGGATGTTGTCGACGGTGACGAGTTTCGCCTGCAGCGACAGCAGATCCTTGAGCGCTTCCTTGGTGAATTCGAGCGTAATCGGGCGACCGGTGAAGCGAGAGTTCGCCATCACGCGCCGCAGCGCGCCCTCGAGCTCGCGCACGTTGGAGCGGATGCGCTTGGCGATGAAGAACGCCACCTCCTCGGGGAGCTCCGAGCCGGCGCTGCGCGCCTTGCTCATGAGAATCGCCACGCAGGTCTCGAGCTCGGGCGGCTCGATCGCCACGGTCAGCCCCCAGCCGAAACGCGACTTCAAGCGCTCCTCGAGCCCCTCGACTTCCTTCGGATAACGGTCGCAGGACAGGATCACCTGGTGCTGGCCCTCGAGCAGCTCGTTGAAGGTGTGGAAGAACTCCTCCTGCGAGCGCTCCTTGCCGGCAAAAAACTGGATATCGTCGATCAGCAGCGCATTCAGCGAGCGGTAGGCGGTCTTGAACTCGTTCATCGAATTGTGCTGCAGCGCCCGCACCATGTCGCTGACGAAGCGCTCGGAATGCACGTAGGCGATACGCGCTTCCGGGTCCTTCGCCTTGATGAGATGCGCGATCGAGTGCATGAGGTGCGTCTTGCCGAGGCCGACGCCGCCATACAGGAACAGCGGGTTGTAGGCCCGGCCCGGATTCTCCGCGACCTGCAGCGCCGCAGCCTTGGCGAGCTGGTTGCTCTTGCCCTCGACGAAGGTGTCGAAGGTGAAGTCGGCATTGAGTCGCGCGCCGACCACCAGTCCCTCGACCGGGCGCTGCCGCGCGAGGCTTTCGGCGGCTGCCGGCGCGCCACGCAGCGGCTGACTGCGCGAGCCGACCTCGACGGTGATGATGGGCGTGTCGCCGGAGGTCCCGTCACGCAGCAGCTCGCCGATGCGCGGCAGGAGATTGGCGTTCACCCAGTCGACGACGAAACGATTCGGTGCGAGGAGCTTCAGCGCGCCGTTACCTTCCATCGCCTGCAGCGGCCGCACCCAGGTATTGAACTGCTGTTCCGGAAGCTCCGCCTCCAACGCGCCCATGCAGCGAGTCCAAAGCGAAGCTTCCACCGCGCGTTGCCTCCGCGTCTTGTGTCCGGGTGATCGTTCGAGGAAAAGGTCGCGAAGTCTATACCGATCGGCGGGCGCGCTGAAGGCTTCGCGCGAGGCACGCGTGCGTGCAGTGCGCGTCACACTGTATTGACACCTTGGCGCTCAACGGCTTAGCCTTGCCGCCCTTTTTTATCCGGCACAGAATCGCACGGAGCCCGCGGCATGAAGCGTACCTACCAACCGAGCAAAGTGCGCCGCAAGCGCACCCACGGCTTCCGCGCGCGCATGGCCACCAAGGGCGGACGCAAGGTGCTGGCACGCCGTCGCGCCAAGGGCCGCCACAAGCTGATACCCTAAAGGCGCGGGGCCCGGCTGGCGCTTTGCGACGGAACCCCGGACGCGCGCCACCCATCCTACGAAGGTCTCAATCAGGGCCCGATGCGAGGGCGGCTCACTCTGCCGGCGCAACGGCGGCTGCGGCGCAAGAGCGACTTTGACGCCGCGTATGCGCGCGGACGACGCCTGGGTGATGGATTTTTCACGGTGATTGCACTACGGAACGAATGGGGAGCGCCGCGCCTCGGGCTCGCGGTGGCGGTGCGGGCTGCAGGCGGCGGGGTGCCGCGCAATCGCCTGCGGCGCCTCATTCGCGAGTCCTTTCGGCTGCACCAGGCAGCGCTCCCGGCGCTCGATCTGGTGGTCGGCGTGCGCCCGCCGGCGCGCAATGCTACCCCGGGCGCGCTGCGCGCGAGCCTGGCGGCGCTCTGGAGCAAGGCGGCCGAGGTCCGCGCCCCATGATCCGAGGTCTCATCGCCGCCGCGATCCGCGGCTATCAGTACACGGTGAGTCCGCTGCTGGGTCCGCGCTGCCGTTTCTATCCGTCCTGCTCGCAGTACACGCTGGAGGCGATCCTGCGATTCGGCGTGCTCAAAGGCGGCTGGCTCGGCGTGCGCCGGCTCGCGCGCTGCCACCCCTGGCATCCGGGCGGTTACGACCCGGTGCCGGCGCCGCACTCGAGGCTCTGCGCACGTCACGCCCATGACCGGTAACCCGCGCATCTTCCTCTGGGGCGCACTCGCGCTCCTCCTGCTCCTCGATTACGAGGCGTGGATGCGCGACTTCGCGCCGCCCGCGGCGACGCCTGCCGCGAGCGCTGCGGCACAAGCCGGCGCGCACGAGACCCCCGCGGGGAGCTCGCTTGCGAGCCAGGTGCCGCAAGCCGCCGCGCCCGCGGGCGCCGCCTCGGGCGCCCCGGGAGCGGGTTCCGCGGGGAGTGGCGGCACCGGTTCGCCCGCCGCCGCGACGAGCCCTGCCGCTGCGAGCGCTGCGGCGGCGCCCATCGTGCACGTTCGCACCGACGTACTCGACGTCGAGATCAGCACGCGCGGTGGCACGCTCACGCAGGTCGATCTGCTGAGCTACCCGCGGGTAAAGGGTGAGCCGACGCCGGTACGGCTCGAGAACCACGACGACCCGCAGACCCTGTACGAGCTTCAGTCCGGCCTCTCGGGCCCCGGGAGCGCCGCGTACCCGACGCACCTCGCGACTTACGCGAGCGCCCAGGAGCAATACGTGCTCGATCGCGCGGACGAGCTGCGCGTGCCGCTCACCTGGCACGGCGAGGACGGCGTCAGCGTCACCAAGACCTATGTGTTCCATCGCGGCAGCTACCGCATCGACCTCGAGTACCGCGCGCACAACGGCGGCAGCGCGGTGTGGCAGGCGGGCTCGTACGCGCAGATCCTGCGCAACGATCCGCGCACCAAGCGCTCGATGTTCAACACCGACAGCTACGCCTTCCATGGCCCGGCGCTGTGGGATGGCGGCAAGTACCGCACGGTGGATGTGACCGACGACAAGGACCGGCACCTGTCGATCGAGGTCGCCAATGGCTGGATCGCCGCGCTCCAGCATTACTTCGTGAGCGCCATCGTGCCACCGGCGGCGGCACCGTACCGGGTGACGCTTAAGGTCGATGGCGATCAGTATCTGTTCGGTGCCGCAGGTCCGCTGCAGACGGTGGCGCCCGGGGAGGACGCGGCGTTCGCCACGACGCTCTTCATCGGCCCGAAGCTGCAGGCGGCGCTCGAGGCCACCTCGCCCGAGCTGTTCCGCGTCGCCGACTACGGGCGGCTGTGGTTCCTGGCGCGGCCGCTGTTCCATGCGCTGAGCTACGTGCACAAGATCACCGGCAACTGGGGAGTGGCCATCATCCTCGTTACCTTCCTCCTCAAGCTGATCTTCTATCCGCTGTCGGAGGCGAGCGGCCGCTCGATGGCGAAGATGAAGGCCCTGCAGCCGCGCATCAAGAACCTGCAGGAGGCCTACGCCGACGACCGCGAGAAGCTCGGGCGCAAGATGATGGAGATCTACAAGAGCGAGAAGGTCAATCCGGTCGCCGGCTGTCTGCCGATCGTGATCCAGATCCCGGTGTTCATCGCCTTCTACTGGGTGCTGCTCGAAAGCGTCGAGATGCGCCAGGCGCCGTTCGCGCTCTGGATCCACGACCTGTCCGCGCACGACCCGCTGTACATCCTGCCGGCCATCATGGCGGTCGCCATGTTCGTGCAGTACAAGTTGAATCCCGCGCCGCCCGACCCGGTGCAGGCCAAGGTCTTCATGATCATGCCGCTCGTGATGTCGGTCACCTTCGCGTTCTTCCCGGCCGGACTCGTGCTCTACTGGGTGACCAACACGTTCCTGTCGATCGCCCAGCAGTGGAATATCAATCGCCGCATCGGCGTCGCCATCGCGGCCAAGAGCAGCTAGCGGCGGTCCCGCGCTCAGCTCGCGGGGCAGCGATCCGCAAAGCCGCCGGGCTGCTCGGTGGCGGGCGCATCCGGCGCCGGGAAAGTGTGGCGGAAGGTGAAGGCCGCGGCGTGCGGCCCCTTGGTGCGCAGCAGCTGGAGCCTGGCGATGGCCTCCGCGACGCTCGGCCGGTGGCCGCGCGGCACCCACCAGAGCACCATGATCGCCTCGCTCAGGGGCTCGAACCACTCGCGGCGGCGCCTGAGGATATCGGCGTGCGCGCTGCGGTAGACGAAGCGGCGCAGCGCATCCGCATCGCGCCACACCGACATGTTGAGGAGCTGATCCGGGTTGTCGAACGGGCGGATGGCGGTGGCATCGCCGTCCTCGGTCTGCAGCCGCCACACGAAGCCGGGCGAGCTTTCCGCGAGCGCGTTGATGCGCGCCAGGTTCGCCGCGAACTCCGCCATGAGCGGCGAATCCATCGGTCCGCGGATGATGCCGATGTTGAGCTGCGCGAGCTCGTAAGCGGACGTGTGAGCGGCCATGGGCTTTAGCATAGCCAACCCGGATGACGGCGTGGTGTCGGCAGCGCTAGCCTGCACCTTAGCGCACCGTTCCCGTGCGGCGAGCCTGCCCTCATGACGCGCACCGACACCATCGTGGCCGCGGCGACGCCTCCGGGACGAGGCGGCGTCGGCATCGTGCGGCTCTCGGGCCCGAACGTTCCCGAGCTCGCCGCGTTGCTGCTCGGCGACCTGCCGCCGCCGCGGCACCTGACCTTCGCGCGCTTCCTCGATGCGCGCCGCGAGCCGATCGATGCGGGACTTGCGGTGTACTTCCCGGCACCGGCTTCCTACACGGGCGAGCACGTGCTCGAGCTCCAGGGTCATGGCGGCCCGGTGGTGATGGAGGCGCTCGTGGCGCGGGCGCTGGAGCTCGGCGCGCGCCGCGCCGAGCCGGGTGAGTTCACCCAGCGCGCCTTTCTCAACGACAAGCTCGATCTTGCGCAGGCGGAGGCGATCGCCGACCTGATCGATGCCGGCTCGCGCGAGGCGGCGCGCGCGGCGATGCGCTCGCTCCAGGGGGAGTTCTCCGCCATGGTGCGCGCTCTCACCGAGGCGGTGATCGAGCTGCGCAGCTACGTCGAGGCGGCGATCGATTTTCCCCAGGAGGAGGTCGACTTCCTCGCCGACGATGAGCTCGAGGCGCGCCTCAGAGCGCTGCGCGAGCATTTCGCGGCGGTGCTCGCGAGCGCGTGCCACGGACGGCTGCTGCGCGATGGCCTGACGGTGGTGCTCGCCGGGCGTCCCAATGCGGGCAAGTCGAGTCTCCTCAATCGCCTCGCCGGCTATGAGGCGGCGATCGTCACGCCGATACCGGGCACCACCCGCGACGTGGTGCGAGAGCGGATCGCGATCGACGGCCTGCCGCTGCACGTGCTCGACACGGCGGGGCTGCGTCTGCCGGGCGATGCTGTCGAGGCAGAGGGTGTGCGCCGCGCGCGCGCCGAGATCGAGCGCGCCGAGCGCGTGCTGTTCGTGATCGATGCCGCCGCGGACCCCGCGGCGGATGCCTGGCGCGAGGAGCGCGTGCGACTGCCCGATGATGTGCCGGTGACGCTGGTGCTCAACAAGTGCGACCTCGCTCCCGGGTTGCCGCTCGGCGACACGGTGACGGGGCCGCCGCGCCTGTACGTCTCCGCGCTCACCGGCTCCGGGATCGAGGAGCTGCGCGCGCACCTGAAGGGCTGCATCGGTTTCCAGACGCCGGACGGCGGGGCGATCAGCGCCCGCGCCCGCCATCTCGAGGCGCTCGCCCGCGCCCGCGACTCGGTGGAGGAGGCAGTGCGGCAACTCACCGAGCGACGCGCCGGGGAGCTCGTGGCCGAGGAGCTGCGCGCCGCGCAGCGCTCACTCGGCGAGATCACCGGCGAGTTCACCTCGGATGATCTCCTCGGGCGGATCTTCTCGGGCTTCTGTATCGGGAAGTGACGTGCCGGCGGACTAACCGGGCCGGCGCGCGAGCGACAGCCACAGCGCCCCGCCGATCAGCGTCAGCCCCGAGGCGCGCGCCAGCAGGCGCTGGCGTGGCGGCGCGAGGAAGAAGCTGCGCCCGAGGCCGGAGGCAATGGCCCAGCAGGAATCGCTGACCGCGGCGAGCAGCACCGTGACGCCGCACATCACGGCGAGCTGCCGCGCGGCTGGCAGCGTCGGATCGACGAACTGCGGCAGAAACGCGCTGAAGAAGGCGATGGTCTTCGGATTGGAGAGCGCCACCAGCACGCCGCGCCGGAAGTGCACGTGATCGCCCCGCACCGGCGGCGGCGGCCGCCCGGCGCCGCGCCAGGCCTGCACGCCGAGCCACAGCAGATACGCAGCGCCGATCCAGCGCAGGATCTCGAACAGGTAGGCCGCGTGCGCCAGCACCCAGGAAAGGCCGAGCGCGATCGCCACCAGCAGCAGCGCATTGCCGCTCGAGGTGCCGGCCACCGTGATGAGCCCGGCGCGCATGCCGCGGGTGGCGGAGGTGGCGATCACCAGGGTCACGATCGGCCCGGGCGTGAGCAGCAGCACCACGGTGATGGCGAGAAAGCCGGCGAACAGGTGCCAGTTCATGCGGCTCGTCTGCGTCAGGGCGCGGCTGCCGCGAGCGCCAGGTCCTTGCTGTAAGTGACGTTCATGACGTTGTCGTACCAGCCCACAACCTGCGGCTTCACGAGGTGCTTGTTGACGTAGAAGTAGAGCGGCATGAGCGGCGTGTCGGCGAGCATCACGCGCTCGGCCTCTTGCAGCAGCGCGCGCCGTTGCGCGCCGTCCGCCTCGGCCGCCGCGCGGCCCAGCAGCGCATCGTAGGCGGCGCTCTGGTAGTGCGGCAGGTTGAGACCAAAGTCGCTCTTCAGGTACTGCGCGAACGTATAGGCGTCGTTGTAGTCGCCGACCCAGCTCGAGCGGAACATCTCGACATCGCCGCGATCGATGTCATCGAGCAGCGTCTTGAACTCCACCTGCGTGAGACGCACCTCGATGCCGAGCGCCTCCTTCCACATGGAGGCGATCGCCAGCGCGAGCTTGGTGTGCACTTCGCCCGAGTTGTAGCGCAGCTCGAAGCTGAGCGGCCGCTGGCGCGAATAGCCGGCCGCGGCGTACAGCCGCCGGGCTTCGGCGATGCGCTTATCCATCGGCTCGCCCTGGTAGTCGAAGGATTGCGGCGTGTAGCCGTCGATCCCCGGCGGCACCCAGCCGTAGGCGGGCAGCTCCCCGACCCGCAGCACCAGCGCGGTGAGCTTCTCGCGGTCGATCGCGAGTGACAGCGCGCGGCGCAGCTTCGGCTGGTCCTTGAATGGCGGCCGGCGCAGGTTGAAGCCGTAGTAATACGTCGTGAGCTGCGGCGATACGTGCAGCTCCTGCGGCAGGTGCGCGCGGATCCAGTCGAACTGCCCGCGCGGTACCACCGCCGTCACCTCAAGCTCCCCGCCGCGGTAGCGCGCGAGCTCGGCATTCTCATCCGGCGTGATCAGGTACTTCACGGCCTGCAGATGCGTCGCGGCGTCGTTCCAGTAATGCACGTTGCGGGTGAGCAGCACGTACGAGCCCTGCACCCATTCCTTGAGCACGAAGGCGCCGTCGGACACCATGACCCCGGCGCGCGCGTAAGTGTCGGGATGTGCTTTGAGCGTCGGCCGGTGCACCGGGCAGGTGCTCGGATGGGAGAGGAGCGAGGGCAGGTAGGCGGCGGGCGCTGTGAGCGTGATGATGAGCGTCGCATCGTCGGGGGCGGCGACGCCGAGTGCCTCGACGGGCTTGCGGCCGGCGACGATGTCGTCGCTGTTGGCGATGACGTCGGCGTACTGCGCGTAGCCCGACGCCGTGGCCGGATCGACCAGCCGGCGCAGGCCCGCCACGAAGTCGGCGGCCACCACCGGCTCGCCGCTCGACCAGCGCGCCTCGGGTCGCAGCGTGAAGGTATAGACCCGGCCGTCGCCGCTCACGCTCCAGCGACTTGCGATGCCCGGCGCCACCGCGCCATGAGAATCGAGCGTGGTCAACCCCTCGCACAGATCGCGCACGATCCCCTGGGCCTCGGCGCCGCGCGCTTTCTGCGGATCAAGCGAGTCCGGGTCCGGCCCGCCGCCGCGCACCAGCATCGGGCCTTGCGGGGTGCCGCTCGCGCCCGGCGCACCGCCGGGACCCGCGCCGCAGGCAGCGAGCGCGGCGAGTGCCGCCATGATGAGCGTCGCGCCAAGTGCGCTCGCGGGCCGCACCCTCACGTGCGATCGCCCCGCGTGCGGCTTGAGTTGATCTGTGCCCGCAGCGCCTGGGCCGCCGTGCGCGCCGCCGCTGCAAAATCGGCGCCGGCGCGCCCGGAGCCTGAACCGTAGAGGATCGCGCGCGAGGAGCTGATGAGGAGCCCCGTGCCGGCGGGCGTCTGACCGCCCGTCACCGCCTGCGCGACATCCGCCCCCTGCGCCCCGACGCCCGGCAGCAGCAGCGGCATGTCACCGACGATGCGCCGCACCTCGGCGAGCTCGCGCGGATAGGTGGCGCCGACCACCAGTGCGCAATTGCCGTTACGGTTCCAGCGCTGCGCGGCGAGTTCTGCCACCACGTGGTACACCCGGCGTGCTCCGACCTCGAGGTCCTGCAGATCGCGGGCGCCGGGATTTGAGGTGCGGCACAGGACGAACACGCCCTTGTCCGCGTGCCTGAGGAACGGCTCGAGCGAGTCGCCGCCCAGATAGGGGTTCACGGTGACGGCATCCGCCGCGTAGCGCTCGAAGGCCTCGGCCGCGTAACGCTCGGCGGTGTGGCCGACATCGCCGCGCTTGCCGTCGAGAATCACCGGGATGTCGGGGTAGGTGCGGTGTATGTAGTCGATGGTGCGCTCGAGCTGATCCTCGGCCTCGCAGGCCGCGTAGTGCGCGAACTGCGGCTTGTAAGCGCACACCAGATCCGCGGTGGCATCGATTACCGCCTTGTTGAACTGGAAGATAGGGGCCGGCACGGCCGCGAGCGCCTCCGGCAGCCGCTCGATCTCGGGGTCGAGACCGACGCACAAGAGCGAATCGTTCTTTTCCCAGGCGCGCTTGAGTCGCTGCGTGAAGGCGCTCATGCAACGCGCGGTGCGGTGCGTGCGGCGCGCTTCCTCAGGTGCACGAGCAGAATCGATACGGCCGCGGGCGTCACGCCGGGGATGCGGCCCGCCTGGCCGACGGTCGAGGGGCGCGCCTCACCGAGTCTCTGGCGCACCTCGTGCGACAGCCCGGTGAGCTGCGCGTAGTCGAGGTCCGGCGGCAGCTCGGTCTCCTCGTTGCCTCTGGCGCGCTCGATCTCCTGCTGCTGCCGTTCGAGGTAGCCGAAGTAGCGGGCGCGTACTTCGACCTGGGCGCGGATCTGCACCGGCAGCCGCGCATCGATCGGCAGCGCCGCGCTCGCCTCGCCCGCGAGCGGCTCGGGGAGCCAGGCGGGGACGCCGATGAGCTCGAGCAGTGCCTCGTAGCTCACCTCCGGGCGCTTCAGGAGCTCGAAGGCGCCGATGTCCTGCGCGGGCGGTGCTGTGCCTAAGCGGGCCGCCCAGTCGGGCGGCACCTGCGCGGGCTTGAGCCGCAGCGCCGTGAGGCGCTCGATCTCGAGGTCGGTGAGATACTGCTTGACCTCGAACAGCCGCCAGCGCGCATCGTCGATCAGCCCGAGCGCGCGCCCGATCGGCGTGAGGCGTGCATCCGCGTTGTCCTCGCGCAGCAGCAGGCGGTACTCGGCGCGGCTCGTGAACATGCGATACGGCTCAGCTGTGCCGCGCGTCACGAGATCGTCGATCAGCACGCCGAGGTAGCCGTCGCTGCGCTTGGGCACCCAGGGCGCCTCGCTCGTCAGGCTCCGTGCGGCGTTGATGCCGGCGATGAGGCCCTGGGCGGCCGCCTCCTCGTAGCCGGTGGTGCCGTTGATCTGCCCGGCGAAGTACAGGCCCGCGAGCGCCTTGGTCTCGAGCGAGCCCTTGAGGTCGCGCGGGTCGAAGTAGTCGTACTCGATGGCGTAGCCGGGGCGGGTCAGGTGCGCCTTCTCGAAGCCGCGGATGGTGCGCACGAACGCAAGCTGCACGTCGAAGGGCAGGCTGGTCGAGATGCCGTTCGGGTAGATCTCGTGGGTGGTGAGTCCTTCGGGCTCGACGAAGATCTGGTGCGAGGGCTTGTCGGCGAAGCGCACGACCTTGTCCTCGACCGAGGGGCAGTAGCGCGGACCCACGCCCTCGATCGCTCCGGTGAACATCGGCGAGCGATCGGTGGCGGCACGAATGATCTCGTGTGTACGCTCATTTGTAGCTGTAATGAAACAATCGATCTGTCTGGGATGCTCTTCAGCTCTCCCGAGGAACGAAAACACCGGAGTGGGGACATCGCCCGGCTGACGGGTGATCGCCGCCCAGTCGATCGTCCGGCCATCGATCCGGGGCGGCGTGCCGGTCTTCAAGCGCCCGACGCGCGGGGCGAGCTCGCGCAGCCGCGAGGCGAGACGGAGCGAGGGCGGATCGCCGGCGCGGCCGCCGGCGTACTGCTCGAGCCCGACGTGGATGCGCCCGCCGAGAAAGGTGCCGACCGTGAGGACCACGGCGCGCGCGCGAAGCGCGATGCCGGTCATCGTGACGACCCCACACACCCGCCCTCCCTCGACGAGCAGGTCGGCCGCCTCCTGCTGGAAGAGCGCGAGATTCGGCTGGCTCTCGAGCGTGGCGCGGATCGCCTGGCGGTACAGCTGGCGGTCGGCCTGGGCACGGGTCGCGCGCACCGCCGGCCCTTTGCTCGCATTCAGGGTACGGAACTGGATGCCGGCACGGTCGGTGGCGCGCGCCATGGCGCCCCCCAGGGCGTCGATCTCGCGCACCAGGTGTCCCTTGCCGATGCCGCCGATTGCCGGGTTGCAGCTCATCTGGCCGAGCGTCTCGATGCTCTGGGTGAGCAGCAGCGTGCGCGCGCCGAGCCGCGCGGCGGCGAGCGCGGCCTCGGTGCCGGCGTGGCCGCCGCCGACGACGATCACGTCGCAGTCGTAGAGCGCAGCTGCTGTCATGGTGTTCAAGACGGGCGTTTCCCCATCGCTCGCAGGCCCCGCGAGCGGGGCGCGTATTGTAGGTCGGCGCCCGGCGGCAGCGCGAGCAGCGTGGCAAGGCTCGCGGCATGGCGGTCGGCGCAGGCGCGCGCCTCGACCTCGAAGCGGTTGTTCCAGTAGCCGCGCCGCGCGCACTCGGCGAGATAGCGCGGCACCGTGAGCGTGCCGCGCCGCCACTGCCCGATCACGTGCCAGTACTCGTGCAGCACCAGCCAGGGGCTCGCGAAGAAGTCGGCGGCCGAGCCGCGCAGATAAATGCGCTCGCGGCGGGTGGTGGCGATCGCCGGGCCGTGCAGCCGCACGAACCACGAGTGCTCGATGACGCGCACGCCGGCGACGCGCTCGCCGAGCAGCTGCTCGAGCGCGGCAGCGAGCGCTGGCGGCACGGCCACCTGGCGTGAGCGTCTCATGGCAAGCGATGGTAGACGCGCAGCGCCGGGGGCGCCGCCTCAGCGCTCAGGCGCGGGTGTGTACCCAGCCCATGCAGGGGCGGAAGCGCAGCGTGCGTGCGGCGCCTGCGCCGATATCCTCCGGCAGCACCTGCACGCCGGCGTCGGTGAGGCAATGGCGCACCACGGCGACGATCTGGTCGCATACCAGCTGGGCGTGCGGCTCTTCGGCGAGATGCGCGACCACGCGCGCCTGGAGGTTGCGCGCGCCGGGTGCCGCCTCGCGCAGCGCCTGCAGGCAGCGGTCGAGCAGCAGCAGCTCGGTGGCGAGCGTCGTGTCGGTGACGTCGGCGGGCTTGCTGGCCTTCACGATGCAGCGCAGATGCAAGAGTGCGCCCGCCTCCTCCGAGGCGTCGTACACGCACACCGCCACCGCGGAGCGCAGCTCCGTGACGAGGATCGCATCCTCCGCTGTGACTTCGAACCGGTCCGGGGCGACGAGGATCTCCCGGCGGCTCTCTTCGCGCCTCTCCATATGCTGATGTATACAGTCCCGGTGTCGCGTGCCGGTGTCGGCGTCGCCAAACTATGAACTGCCGCACGGGGCGCGCCTAGAATATGCGAATGCGTTCCGCCCCGCTGCATGGTGCACGCCTCGCGCCCATCGTGCCGCTCGCGGCGGCGGCGCTGAGTGCATTGCCGGCCGCAGCGCAGACACCGAGCCCAGCCGCGCCGTTGTCGTCGATTCGCGTCACCGGGGATGCGCGCATCGCTGCCAGGCCCGACCGTGTGCAGATCGACATCGGCGTTCTCACCCAGGCGCAGTTGTCGCACGATGCCGCCACGGCCAACGCGCGCGCTCTCGATGTCGTGCTCGCCGCGATCCGCGGCGTCGCCGGCCCGACGGCGCAGCTGCGCACCGTGAGCTACTCGCTGAACCCGAACTACCAGTACCACGCGAGCGGCCTCAGCAGCCCCGCCGGTGGGGGCGGCGAGCCGACCATTACCGGCTACAGCGCACTCAACGTCGTCGCGGTGACGCTCGATGACCTGACGCGGATGGGCGATGTGATCGACGCCGCGACTCACTCGGGCGCCAACCGCGTGCAGGCCATCCAGTTCACGCTGCGCGACCCGGATGCGGTGCGCACCGAAGCGCTGCGCGAGGCGGCGCTGCGGGCACGCGCCGAAGCCGACACGCTGGCCGCGGCGCTCAGTGTCAGGGTGCTGCGCGTGCTCAGCGTCGAGGAGTCGAGTCCGCGCATCGTGCCGCTGCGCGCGCATGTGGCCGCGCGTGTGGCCTCGGGGAGCACCGAGGTCGCAACCCCGGTCGAGGCGGGAACGCTCGACGTTACCGCCGACGTCACCCTGACCGTGGAAGTAGGGCCCGTCGCGCGTTGAGGCTCACCTGCCTCACGGCGCACGCGCCAGCCGCAGCGGCGCGCTCTCGCGCAGCAGGCTCATCGATACGAGGCCAAGGAGCGCTGCGCCGAGCATGTACCAGCCGGGCGCGAGCGGGTTACCGCTTATGTGCAGCAGCCACTTGACGACGAACTGCGTCGAGCCGCCGAACACGGCGATCGCGAGCGCGTACACCAGCGACAGCGTGCCGGCGCGCACCCGGCGTGGGAGCGACTCCGTGAGCGCGGCGACCACGGGTCCCTGGTTGAGGCCGGTGAGGATGCCGAGCAGCGCGCAGGCGCCATACAGCACCGCTGCGCTGTGGGAGCGCACGATGGCGAGGAACGCCGGGTAGGTGCAGGCGGCGAGCAGCGCCGTGGCGAGTAGCATGACCGGACGGCGCCCCACCCGATCGGACAGCCAGCCCCCGAGCGGGTCGCAGCACAGCATGCAGAAAGCGCTCACCAGGGTGGCGAGGAAGGCGAGCTGCGGACGCATGCCGAGCGTGTCGGCGGCGTAGGTGGTGAAGTAGGTCTGCACGTAGCCGATCACGGTAGCGGAGGCGAGCATGCCGAAGCCGAGGACCGCCACGCGCGAGCGCGCGCCGCCGGTGGCCGGTGCCGACGGCGGCTCCGGGTCCGCGAGGGTCTCCGGCAGCGCGCGCCGCAGCATGAGTCCCACCGGCACGATGGCCGCGCCAATGAGAAAGGCGATGCGCCAGCCGAACTCATCGAGCTGCGCGGGCGTGAGCAGGCTCGAGAGCGCGACACCGACGAGGCCGGCGCAGAACGCGGCGGCATCCGCGCTCATGGGCTGGAGCGAGCCGTACAGGCCGCGCCGCCCGGGCGGCGCCGCTTCCACGAGATAGGCGAGCGCCGGGCCCACTTCGCCACCGACCGAGAAGCCCTGCAACAGCCGCCAGGCGATCACGAGCAGCGGTGCGGCGAGGCCGATCGAGCGGTAGGAGGGGGTGAGCGCGAGGCCCACCATGCCGAGCCCCATCAGGGCGAAGGACACGAGCATCGCCGGGCGTCGGCCGCCGCGATCGGCGAAGCGCCCGAGCACCGCCGCACCGAGTGGCCGCATCAGGAACCCGGCGCCGAAGGTGGCGAGCGACAGCAGCAGGCTCGTGCCGGGAGTGCGCGCGGGAAAGAACGTGCGGCTGATCTGCAGCGCAAAGAATGCGTAGGCGATGAAGTCGTAGAACTCGAGCGCGTTACCGGCCACCACGGCCGCCACGTCCCGCGCCGGCATGCGCGCCGGGTGCAGCGCCGCCGCGGCAGGGGCGCTCATTTACGCCAGTAGATGGGCGTAAACAGCACGATCACGCTGAAGATCTCGAGCCTGCCGAGCAGCATCGCCGCGGTGCAGATCCAGATCTGCGCGCTGCTCAGCGCGTGAAAATTCTGCACCCCGCCCGGCGGCCCGAAGCCGTGCGCGGTGTTGTTGATCGAGGCGACCGCCGCGGCGAGTGCGCCGTCGAAGTCGAGCCCGGTGAGCAGCAGCGCGAACGTGAACGCCACCACCGTCATGAAGTACAGGAAGATGAAGGCCAGCACCGCGTGCCCGACGCTGTCCGGCACCGGCCGGCCGCCGATGCGCACCGGCGCCATCGCCGCCGGATGCACGAGGAGCTTGAGCTCCCTGCCCGTCTGCCGCGCCAGGAGCAGCGCGCGGAACATCTTGATGCCCCCGCCGGTCGAGCCGGTGCTGCAGACGATGCACGACAGGAACAGCATCCAGTAGGGCGCGAATACCGGCCAGCGCTGATAGTCCTGGCTGGTAAGGCCGCTGGTAGTCGCCTGCGAGACGACGTTGAACGCCGAGTGACGCAGCGCCGTCATGAAGCCCGGATACACCCCGCGCCAGCTGAGGAGCGCCGCGATTGCGATCACGCTCACCGACAGGATGGCGAAGATCGCGCGGCACTCGGGGTCGACCCGGTAGGTGTCGAGGCTCAGGCGGCGCAGCGCGATGAAGTGGCGCGCGAAGTTGAGCGAGGCGATGAGCATCAGCGCCACCAGCGTGAGTTCCACCGCCGGCGAGTCGAAGAAGGCGATGCTGCGGTCGTGGGTCGAGAAGCCGCCGAGGCCGACCGCCGAGAAGGCGTGACAGATCGCATCGAACCACGACATGCCGCAGATCCGTAAGCTGACGATCCCGGCGACCGTGATCACCGTGTACACGAGCCACAGCGCGCGGGCGGTCTGCGTGATGCGCGGTGTGAGGCGCTCCTCCTTGGCCGGTCCCGGGGCCTGCCCCTTGTAGAGCTGCATGCCCCCGACGCCGAGCAGCGGCAGCACCGCGAGCGCCATGACGATGATCGCGAGTCCCCCGAACCACTCGAGCGAGTGCCGCCAGAAGTTGACACTCGGCGGCAGCCGGTCGAGTCCCGTCAGCACCGTCGAGCCGGTGGTGGTGAGGCCCGACATGGCCTCGAAATAGGCGCCCGTGAAGCTCAGGTTAGGCAGCGTCAGCAGGAACGGCAGCGCCGCCGCCGCCGACAGCAGCAGCCAGCCGAGTGTCACCAGCAGGAAGCCATCGCGTGCGCGCAGCTCGCGCCGCCGCGTGCGGCAGGCCACCGCGAGCGCAAGTCCCGCGAGCGCCGTGCAAACGGCGGCGATCAGGAACTGCGGCCACAGGCCATCGCCCGTGACGAGCGAGCACAGCACCGGAAAGCTCAAGGTGAGCGCGAAGCTCGCGAGCAGCAGCCCCAGGGCGTACGCGACCGAGCGCACTTCGCGTCCCGCTAGCGCGTCGCGCGCAGAAACAGCCGCTCCACCGCTTCGAGGTGACGGCGGTCGGCCAGGAACAGGATCACGTGGTCATCGGCCCGTACCACCGTGTCGTGGTGCGCCATGATGACCGTGTCGCCGCGCACCACCGCGCCGATCGAGGCACCCTCGGGGAGCGGGATCTCACCCACCATCCGCCCGACGACCCGCGAGCTGCGCTCATCGCCGTGCACGATCGCCTCCAGCGCCTCGGCCGCGCCGCGCCGCAGCGAGTGCACGCGCACCACATCGCCGCGGCGCACGTGCGCAAGCAGTGAGCCGATGGTGATGGTCTGCGGCGAGACCGCGATGTCGATGCTGCCCGACTCCACGAGCTCGGTGTAGGAGGGCTTGTTGATGAGCGCCATCACCTTGGCCGCCCCTAAGCGCTTGGCGAGCATCGCCGACAGGATGTTGGCCTCCTCGGAGTTGGTCATGGCGGCGAACACGTCCGCGCTGTCGATGTTCTCCTCGATCAGCAGCTCCTCGTCGGCGGCGTCGCCGTGCAGCACGATCGCCTTCTCGAGGAGCTCGGAGATCCGGCGCGCGCGGCGCGCGTCGCGCTCGATGAGCTTCACCTGGTTGGAGTGCTCGAGCGTCTTGGCGAGCCGAAAGCCGATATTGCCGCCGCCGGCGATGACCACGCGGCGCGCCGCGGCATCGCCCTTGCGCATCTCGCTGGTCACGCGGCTGATGTCGGCGGCGGCGGCCAGGAAGAACACCTCATCGCCCTCGGCGATCACCGTGTCGCCCTCGGGCTGGATGCTGCGGCCGTCGCGATAGATCGCCACCACCCGCGCCTCCATCTTCGGCAGGTGCTCGGGCAACTCGCGCAACGGGTGTCCGACCAGCGGCCCGCCGGCTCGCACCTTGACGCCGACCAGGCGCACCCGTCCGTCGGCGAAGTCGAGAACCTGCAGCGTCCCCGGATGATGGATGAGACGCTCGACGTACTCGGTCACCAGCCGCTCGGGGCTGATGAATACGTCCACCGAGAGCGCGTCCGGGCCGAACAGCTCGGCGCGATCGGTGTACTCGGCGGCGCGGATGCGCGCCAGCTTGGTCGGCGTGCGAAACAGCGCGAACGCCACCTCGCAGGCCAGGAGGTTCACCTCATCGCTCGAGGTGAGGGCCACCAGGATGTCGGCCTCGGCGGCGCCGGCTGCCTCGAGCACGGTCGGGTAGGCGGCATTGCCCACCACGGTGCGCACCTCGAGCCGCTCCTGCAGATCGCGCAGCGCGTCCTCGTTGCTGTCGACGACCGTGACCTCGTTCGCCTCCTCGCGGGACAGATGCTGTGCGGCGGTGCGACCGACCTGGCCGGCGCCGAGAATGAGGATTTTCATGGTTGCGGGGCGGCGTTGCGGCTCATAGCGGCTCGAGATTCGCGTACTGCACCATCAGCCACTTGGTGCCCTGGCGCTCGAAGCTCACCTGCACGCGCGCCTGGGCGCCGTTTCCCTCGACGTTGAGGATCACGCCCTCGCCGAACTTGCCGTGGCGCACCCGGCCGCCGAGGCGCATGCCCGGAGCGGTGGGCTCCTCGGGGCGAAAGCGCCCCACGGCGAGCGGCCGTGACACCTGTACCCGCGGGCGCACTTCCTCGATCAGCTCTTCGGGGATCTCGCGCACGAAGCGCGACACCTGTCCGTAGCTGTCGACGCCGTGCAGGCGGCGCTGCTCGGCGAAGCTCAGGTAGAGCGCCTGCATGGCGCGCGTCATGCCGACATAGGCGAGCCGCCGCTCCTCCTCGAGGCCGTCGAGATCGACGGTCGAGCGCTGGTGCGGGAACAGGCCCTCCTCGAGCCCGGCGAGGAATACCACCGGAAATTCCAGCCCCTTCGCCATGTGCAGCGTCATCATCTGGATGCAGTCCTCCCACTCCCCGGCCTGGCCCTCGCCGGACTCGAGCGCCGCGTGCGCCAGGAACGCCTCCAGCGGCGGCAGGTCGGTGCTCTCGGGAGCAAAGCCGCGCGCCGCGCTCACCAGCTCATCGAGGTTCTCGGCGCGCGCCTCACCGCGGTCCGCCTTGTCGCGCTGGTAGTGGGCGATGAGGCCCGAGGCCTTGAGCACCTCATCCACCTGCTCGTGCAGGGCGAGAGCGGCCGTGTCGCGCGCCAGGCGCTCGATGAGCGCGAGGAAGCCGCCGAGCGCGGCGACCGCACGCGCCCCGAGCTCCCCGCCCGGCGCACCGCTGCCCGCCGCCGCGGCCGCCTGCCACAGCGACTGCTGCGCCGCGCGGGCCCGCTCGCGCAGCGCCTCGAGGCTCTTCGCCCCGAGTCCGCGCGTCGGCAGATTCACCACGCGCTCGAAGGAGGCGTCGTCGTTGCGGTTGCTGATCAGGCGCAGGTAAGCGAGCGCGTCCTTGATCTCGGCGCGCTCGAAGAAGCGCAAGCCCCCGTACACCTTGTACGGAATGCGCGCCGACAGGAACGCCTCCTCGAACACCCGCGACTGGGCGTTGGAGCGGTACAGGATCGCGATCTCGCGGCGCGCGAGTCCCTGGGCGAGATGCTCGCGGATGCGGTGCGTGACGAACTCCGCCTCATCGCGCTCGTTGAAGGCGCTGTAGAGGTGGATCGGCTCGCCGCGCGGGCCGCTCGTCCACAGCCTTTTTTCCAGGCGATTCGCGTTGTGCGCGATGAGGCCGTTGGCGGCATCGAGGATCGTGCCGGTCGAGCGGTAGTTCTGCTCGAGCTTGAAGAGCTGCGCCCCGGGATAGTCGCGGCGGAAATACTGCATGTTCTCCGGGCGCGCGCCGCGAAACCTGTAGACCGACTGATCCTGATCGCCCACCACGAAGGGCTGGGGGACCGCCGGTGGCTGGCCCACGGCGGCCGGCGGCCCGGCGGGTGCGGCGAGCAGCTTGATCCACGCGTACTGGATCGCATTGGTGTCCTGGAACTCATCCACCAGCACGTGCCGGAAGCGCCGCCGGTAGTGCGCCAGCAGCTCCGGGTTGTCGCGCCACAGCTCGAACGCCCGCAGCAGCAGCTCGGCGAAATCCACCACCCCGGTGCGCGCGCAGGCCTCCTCGTAGGCCGCATAGATGCGGATCAGCTCGCGGCGCGTCGGATCACCCCCATCGGCGAGCTTCGCCGGCCGGCGGCCCTCGTCCTTGTTGCCATTGATGAACCATTGCACCTCGCGCGGCACCCAGCGCGTCTCATCGAGCTCGGCGGCACGGATGACTTTCTTGATGAGGCGCTGCTGGTCCTCGGAGTCCATGATCTGGAAGCCCTGCGCGAGGCGTGCCTCGCGCCAATGGATGCGCAGCAGCCGGTGCGCGATACCGTGGAAGGTGCCGATCCAGAGCGCCGCGCCCGGAATGCCCAGCAGCCGCTCGATGCGCGCACGCATCTCGCCGGCCGCCTTGTTGGTGAAGGTGACGGCGAGGATGCCGTGCGGCGATGCGCCCTCGGCCTGGATCACCCAGGCGATGCGGTGCGTCAGCACCCGCGTCTTGCCGCTGCCCGCGCCGGCCAGCACCAGCACCGGCCCCACGGGCGCGGTGACCGCGGCGCGCTGCGCCTCGTTCAGCGGATTGAGAATCGGGGACAGATCCATGCAGCGCGCATTTTACGGGAAGGCGCGCGCTCAGGCGTCCGCGTCGGGGTTCTCCTGCGCAAAGCGCACGATGGCGACCGCAAACGACAGCACCACGGGACCCAGGATCAGCCCGAGGATGCCGAACGCCGAGGCGCCGCCGATCGCGCCGACGAAGATCGCGAGCGTCGACACCTCGGCCTGCCGCGAGGTGATGAACGGGCGCAGGAAGTTCTCGAGCACCCACATGCCCGCCGTCCACAGACCGAGGAACAGTGCCGCCCCCCAGCGCCCGGTAAAGGCGAGGTAGCCGACCGCCGGGATCAGCACGATGCCGGCGCCCGAGGGCAGGAAGGCGGCGATCGCCCCCAGCACGGCGAATACCACCGGGGAGGGAAGCCCTGCGAACGCGAAGCCGATGCCGACCGCCACGCCCTGGATGAGCGCGGTGGCCACCGAGCCGAACACCACGGCGCGCGTCACCGAGGCGAGATAGTCGAGCAGGCGTTTGCGGCGCTCGACCTTCATCGGGATCAGCCGCTCGAGAGCTGCGAGGATCGTGCGCCCGTCCTGCAGGAAGAAGTACAGCATGAACAGCATCATGAAGAAGCCCACCAGCGTGCCGAAGACGCCGAGCGCCACGCCGCCGCCGGCTTCCGCGGCGCGCTTGAGCAGCGCCTGCACGCTGTCCTCCATCCAACCCTGCACCTGCGCGGCGCTCACCGCGGCATTGTCGCGCGCCCACGCGACCGCACCGCCGATCACCGGGTAGCCCGACAGCTGCTCGAGGATCTCGGACCAGGAGAGCAGCGTGCGCCCGCGCAGCGCCGCGATGACGTGCGACACCTGCCCGGCGAATACGGCTCCCAGCACCGCGAGCGGCGCCAGTACCAGAAACGGCGTGAGCCCGGTGAGGATGCCGGCGCTAAGCGCCCGCCGCCCCTTCAGGCGCCGGCCGAGCGACTCGTGCAGCGGATGCAGGATGAAGGCGAGCACCGCCGCCCAGCCGAGCTCGGTGCGCAGCGGCGCGAGGATCGCGTACAGCAGGTACGCGAGCACGGCTGCGGCGACGATCTGGAAGCTGCGGCGATAGAACTGCGACTGCATGGGTCCCCTCTTGAGTCCGCCCCTGCGGGCGGACGGCCAAGCCTAGCGGGTTGGGCCCGGGGACGCGAACGGCGGCGCCGCAGCGTGCGCCGCGAAGCGCGCCAGGCAGCTGCGGTCGGTGAGGCTCCCGAGGAAGGCCTCGAGCGCGGCGCGCTCGGTGGCGCTGAGCGGCGCGCGCGGCAGGCGCGGATCGATGCGCGCCGGCCCGCCTGAGCGCCGCGCGAGGCCGGAGTAGTGCTCGAGCACGGCGCTCAAGGTCGCGAAGCGCCCGTCGTGCATGTAGGGGGCGGTGAGCGCCACGTTGCGCAGCGTCGGCACCCGCAGCGGCGCTGCGCTCGTGCCGTCGCGGGCGAAGCTGGCGCGCCCGGTGGCGCCCTCTCGGTCGCGCCAGTTGCCCGAGAAATTGAAGCCCGAGTGACATCCGGAGCATCCCACCTGACGGGAGTAGAAGAGCGCCATGCCCGCCTTAGCCTGAGGGGACAGGGCTGCGTGATCGCCACCGAAGACGTAGGCATCGAACGGCGAGCTGGCGCAGAGGAGCGTGCGCTCGAAGGCTGCGATCGCCTTCACCACGTGATCGAAGCTCACGGCAGGCGCGCAGTCCGGAAAGGACCCGGCGAAGGCGCGCGCGTAGCCGGGGTCGGCGGCGAGGGCGGCGCTAAGTGCCGCCTCGCGGCCCTTCAGTCCCAGCTCGATCGGATGCTCATTGAGGAGCGGGATGAGCATCTGTGCCTCGAGCGAGCGCAGCTGCGGCTGGTCCCAGCCGTAGGCGATGTTGTAGGCGATATTGACGAGCGCGAGCGCGTTGTGGCGCAGGCTCTGCCCGGTGGCGCCGACCGCGACCGATCGGCCGTCGGAGAATGAGCGCGCCGGATCGTGACAGCTCACGCACGCGTAGCGGCCCGTGATCGAGAGCTGCGGATCGAAGAACAGCCGCTCCCCGAGCGCCACCTTGGCATCCGACATGGGGTTGTCGGCGGGCACGTACGGCACCGGCAGGCCGCGCGGCAGGTGCCAGGTGTAGGCGGCGCTCCCCGCCGCGGGTGCCGTGGGCGCCGCCGGGGCGGGTGCTGCGCAGGCCGCGAGCAGCAGCGCGGTGCCGCGTGCGGCGCTCGCTGCGCGCGCTGCCCTCAGCGCCAGGCGGCTGCGGTGCCGGCGCGCGTCAACGCGGCCGTCTGGGCGGAGATCTGCGCGCGCTCCTGGATCCACTTGTCGAGCTCGTCGACGCTCGCCGCATCACCGCCGCCGGGATTTGCGCGCTGCGTGGCGACCCAGGCCTTCATGGCGGCGAGCAGCTTGTCGGCGAGCGAGCGGTTGCCGGCGAAGAGATCGAGGTACGCCTGCTTGGCATCCTCGGGGCGATTCACCCCGAGGAAGGCCTCGCCGCGGTACTCGATGGCGTCCGGGTAGCCGGGCTTGAGCGCGAGCGCTTTCTCGTAAGCGGTGAGCGCGTCGGCGTAGTTGCCGAGCTTGCGGCTCGTGTAGCCGAGGTAATTCCAGGCCTCGGGCAGCTGCGGGTTGCGCTGCAACGACTGCTGGAACTTGCCGAGCGCCGAGGCATAGCGCGCCCTGGCGTCCTTCCCGGCCCGCTCCCTCTTGCCGGCATCCGTCGCCTGCGCCGCTTCGGCGTCCACCTTGTCGGCCTTCTTCACGTAGCCGACGCCGTCGTTGAAGAGATCGCGGGCCTGCTGCTCGGGGCTCGCTATGCGCGGCATGGCCTGCGGCATCATGCCGCCGCCACTTGCAAGTGCCGGGGGCAGCACGCCGATGAGGAGGGCCGCCGACAGGAGCCTGAGTGCACTGCGCATGGGAGAGTCCTTGTGCCGGATCCGATTGCCCGGGGGTTCTATGCTGCGACCGGCGCGGCGCCTGCGGCAAGCACCGCCGCCCACCGCCACCGCTCGACGCCGTTCCCGCAGAGCTCACGCTGCGAGCTCACCAGCGGTTGCGCAGCTCGCGTAAGCGCACAAATACGGTTTCGGCGTCCGGATGCTCCGGGAGGTCGGTGAACTTCTCCCGCAGGCGCGCGATCACGGTCGGGTTCTGCAGGCGGAAGAAGGCGTTGATGCGCTTCTCCTCCCCGAGTGTGGTGACGCGCGCCGCGGCCGGGTCGTGGCCGCGTGCCGCGTCCAGCAACTGCGCCGCGTCCTCATTGCCGGGCTCGCGATCGAGGCTGAACTCGAGGTTGCGCGCCAGATACTCGTGCCCCGGGTAGACGCGTGTCGTCTCCGCAAGGCGCGCCAGCTGGGTGGCGAAGGTGTGGTAGAGCGCCTGGGGACTGCCGCCGTTGTAGCAGTTGCCGGCGCCGGCGTTGAACAGCGTGTCGCCGCAGAACAGCGCCGGCGTCTCGGTGTGCGACAGCAGGCACACGTGGGTCATGGTGTGGCCGGGTGTGTCGAGGCACTCGAGCTCGACCGTACGCCCGACCCGGATCACATCGCCGCGCCGCAGGCCCCGGTCGATGCCGCCGATACGCGCCGCGGCGCCCGCGTGCGCCAGCACCCGCGCGCCGGTCGCATCCCTGAGTCCCGCGTTGCCGCCGGTGTGATCCTCGTGCTCGTGAGTGTTGAGGATCTGGGTGATCTGCCAGCCGTGGCGCTGCGCCGCATCGAGACACAGCCGCCACTCGAGCGGATCGACGGCGAGCGCCTCGCCGCTCTCGGGGCAGGCGATGAGATAGTGGAAGTTGCGTAACGAATTTCCCGACCAGATCCGCTCGGTAAGCATGCCGTCTGCTCCAGTCCCGCAAATCCTGTCGCGGCCGTGCAACGTACCCCGAAAGCTCCCCCGCGCGCCATAATGCGCCCATGGCGCATACGTTTCTGTTCGAGCCGGCGGTGTGGATCGCGACGGGAACGTTCTGGCGCGGCGACGGCGAGGCGCTGGAAGCCGTGGGCCGGACCGAGATCGCGCATCGCGATGAGTGCTGGCTGCTGTCCGGGACGCTTAAAGTGCTGGGCGCCCCGCCGGTCGAGTTCGTGCACGCCTACTGGATCGAGCCGCCGGGGGCCGGCGACAGCACCATGAAGTGGACCTTCGAGACCGAGACCTACGGCAAGCTCTCAGGCATGTACGCGGTGATCGGCAGCTCGATCGTCTCGCTGTTCGGCTGCGAGAGCACCGGCTACCGCGGCACCGAGCAGCTCGGGCAGCTCGATGCCGACCACTACGCGACGGTGGGCCTGCTGCTGCAGAACGACAAGCTCGTCTACTCCTGGCAGATGCGCCTGACGCGCGAGACCTGAGGCCTCAGGCGCGCAGCGCCGGCAGATAGTGATCGACGAGCAGCGCTGCGAACAGCCACATGAGGTAGTTGACCGAGAAGCGGAACACCCGCATCGGCAGCTCCGCGCGCCTCGAGATCTTGAGGATCAGCGCGTAGTAGAGAAAGCCCGCATTCAGCCCGAGGGCTGCGATGAGATATACGAGCCCGCTCATGCGCGTGAGGAAGGGCAGCAGCGTCACGACCACCAGCAGCACGGTGTAGAGCAGCACCTGCAGCCGCGTGAACTCCACCCCGTGCGTGACCGGCAGCATCGGGATGCCGGCGCGCGCGTAGTCCTCGCGCCGCGCGATCGCCAGCGCCCAGAAGTGCGGCGGCGTCCACACGAAGATGATGAGGAACAGGAGCAGCGCGTTCGGATCGATGCTGCCCGTGACCGCCGTCCACCCCAGCACCGGCGGCGCCGCGCCCGCCGCGCCGCCGATCACGATGTTCTGCGGGGTCGCGCGCTTCAGCCACAGCGTATAGACCACGGCGTAGCCGATCAGTGAGCAGAAGGTCAGCACCGCGGTGAGCAGATTGACGAGCAGCGCGAGCAGCGCCATGGCGGTGATGCCGAGCACCGCGGCAAAGGCGAGCGCGGAGCGCTCGGAGAGCGCGCCGGCCGGCAGCGGCCGGCCGCGGGTGCGCGCCATCTGCGCATCGATGCGCGCATCGAGCACGTGATTGAGGGTGGCGGCGCACGCGGCCGCGAGCGCCACGCCGAGATTGCCGAAGATGAGCGGCTGAAGCGGTGGCATGCCGGGGCTCGCGAGCAGCGTGCCGACGATCGCGGTAAAGGTGATGAGCGCGACGACCTTCGGCTTGGTGAGCTCGAGATAACGGCGCCACACCGGCGGCGAGCCCGTCGCGCGATCCGATGTGGTGACCACTGCTGCGCTCCTTGCCGGCAGCCTAGCGCGCGCTCAGGGAGCGCACCAGCGCCAGCGTCGCGAGCAGCAGCAGCGCGGCTCCCGCGGTGTGCGCCGTGGCGAGCCACAGCGGAAAACCCTCGAGCACCATCGAGACGCCGAGCAGGAGCTGCAGCGCGAGCGCACCGAGCACCGCCCAGGCGCGCGTGCGCGCTCCCGAGAGTCCGCGGCGCCGCAGCGCCGAGACGGCGGCGGCGGAGAGCGCCACGGTCGCCACGATCGCGCCCAGGCGATGGGTGAGGTGGATGGCGGTGCGCGCCGGGCTCGCGAGCACGCCGCCCTCGTAGTCGATGTTGAGCCCGTGCCACAGCACGAAGGCGCTGCGGTAGTCGCTGGGCGGCCACCAGCTGCCCTGGCAGGCGGGGAAATCCGGACAGGCGATGGCGGCGTAGTTGCTGCTGGTCCAGCCGCCGAGCGCGATCTGCACGGCGAGCGCTGCGAGGCCAAGGAGCGCCAGGCGGTAGGCGCCGGTGATCGCCGCGGCGCCACCGCGCAGCGAGTGGCCGGCGCTGCCAAGCGAGGTGGCGCCCCAGGAGGTCGCCGGCAGCGACAGCTTCAGCCACCACAGCAGCGCGAGCGTCGTGAGTCCCATCAGCAGGTGCAGCGTCACGATCAGGGGCTTCAACTGCCAGGTGACGGTCAGCATGCCGAGGATCGCCTGCACGAGCACGGTGGCGAAGAGCGCAAGGGCGTACCTGAGGCTCATCGGCCGCTGGCGGCGCGCGGCGATGGCGAGCGCGGTGATGGCGATGATGATGAGGGTGAGCGCGCCGGCCGCATAGCGGTGGGTCATCTCGCGCCACGCCTTGCCGCTATCGAGCGGCCGGCCGGGATACGCCGCCTGCGCCGCCGCAGCGCTCGCCGCGTGCGGGCTCAGCTGCCCGTAGCAGCCGGGCCAGTCGGGACAGCCGAGGCCGGCGGCCGTGAGGCGCACGTAGGCGCCGAGTACCACCACGGCAAAGGCGAGCACTACGCCGGCGAGCGCGAGGCGCCGCAGCCAGCGGGCAACGGGCATCGTTCGACTCACTCTCCCGGATTTCATTGGCTGTGCGGGCCGCGCGGCCGGCTGCGCGCATCGTAGCTCAAGCGGGGCGTGCTCATGGCGCGCGTCGCGCGCGCGGCGCACGCGCGCGGCGCACGGCGAAGATCGCCCACAGTACGACCGCGAGTGCCGCGAAGCACCACCACTGCAGCGCGTACGACAGGTGGCGCAGCGGCGCCATGCCGGGCGGCTGCCAGTCGCGCACGAAGCCGAAAGGCGCGCCCGGATCGAGCAGCAGGATGCGCGACTCGAGCGGCCCGCCGAGCGCGGCGGCGAGCTCCGCGAGGGTGGGGAAGCCCGTCACCTTCGGCCACGGGTCGCGTGCGGCCGGCGCGGCACGCCCGCTCGCGAGCCCCGCGCTCGGCAGGTCGGCGACGCGCCCCGTCAGGATGACGGTACCCGGCTCGGCGAGGCGCACGTCCGGCAGCTGCGCGCGCGAGCCGGTGAATGGTACCCAGCCGCGGTCGACGAGCAGTACCCGCCCGTCGACGCGCGTGAGCGGCGTCAGCACCTCGTAGCCAGGCGACCCGCGGTAGCTGCGGTTGTCGATGAGAAACTGGTGGGCGCCGTCGAGCGTGCCGCTCAAGGAAACGCGCTGAAAACGCGCCACCTCGCCGAGTGAGCGCGTGCCGAGGGGCTCGAGCGCATCGGCGCCGCGCGCGAAGCGCGTCCAGGCGGCATCCGCCGCCTGCCAGCGGTGCCACTGCCACAGGCCCAGCCGCACGAACAGCGCACACAGCGCGAGCGTCAGCAGCATCATTGCGGCGGCGCCGAAGCGCGTGGCTCTCACGGCCGGCAGATCCGCGCCGCACGCCTGAGCGCCGCGCTACACTGCCTGCCGTCATGCAATCTCTCATCTCGCTGCTCATCCTCGCCGTGCTGGCGGCGATCCTCGTGAGTCTCGGCAGCGGGCTGTTTCATCTGTCGCGCGGCCGGGACGAGGAGGATTCGCGCAAGCTGGCGCGCGCACTCACCGTGCGCATCGTGCTGTCGCTCGCGCTGTTCGCGCTGTTGATGCTGGCGTGGTACTTCGGGCTCATCTCGCCCCACGGGCTTTCGCCTGGGCCGCCGCATCCCTAGTGGAGCGGAAAAATCGCCCGCGGCGATTTTTCGGACGCCAGCTGCGCCGCCCGGCTGCCGCGTCGCAGCGTCTACAGCCAGTAGACGAAGATGAACAGCCCGAGCCACACGACGTCGACGAAGTGCCAGTACCAGGCGACCGCCTCGAAGGCGAAGTGCCGCTGCGGCGTGAAGTGCCCGCGTATCACGCGCAGCCAGATCACCGTCAGCATGATCGCGCCGATGGTGACGTGCAGGCCGTGGAAGCCGGTGAGCATGAAGAACGTCGAGCCGTAAATGCCGGTCGTCAGGCGCAGGCCCATCTCGTGGTAGGCCTCGCCGTACTCGTGCGCCTGGAAGCCGACGAAGGTGAAGCCGAGGAGGAAGGTGAGCGCCAGCCAGATCGCGAGCGGCGTGCGGCGATTGGCGCGCAGCGCGTGGTGCGCCATGGTTACCGTGAAGCCGCTGGTGAGCAGGATCGCGGTATTGAGCGCCGGGATGCCGAACGGGTTCATCACGCTGAAGGTCGAGTCGGGCAGGCCGCCGACCCTGCCCGGGCCGTTGCTCGGCCAGGTGCCCTCGAAATGCGGCCACAGCAGGAAGTTGGTGAACAGCTTGGTGCCCGAGCCGCCGAGCCACGGCACCGCGAGCACGCGCGCGTAGAACAGCGCGCCGAAGAAGGCGGCGAAGAACATGACCTCGGAGAAGATGAACCACATCATTCCCATGCGGAACGAGCGCCCGACCTGGTCGTTGTAGACGCCGCGCTGGTTCTCATCGATGACGGTGGAGAACCACAGGAAGAACAGGCACCCGAGCAGCACCGCGCCCGGAATGAAAACCCAGCCGCCAGCCCAGTCGTTGAGGTAGCTGACCGCGCCCAGCATCACCGTGAACAGCGTGACCGAGCCGAAGATCGGCCACGGGCTGTCGTGCGGGATGTAGTACTGGCGGCTGTCGGGAGCGTGTGCGTCGGTCATGGGGTTGGCTTTCTCATGGACTGGCGCGCGTGACGCGCGAGGACTCATCGAAGAAGGTGTAGGCGAGCGTGATCACCTCGATGTGGCTCGGCAGCGCCGGATCGACGATGAAACGCACCGGCATGTCACGCCCCTCATTGAGGGCGAAGTGCTGCGGTGAGAAGCAGAAGCACTCGGTCTTGTGGAAGTAGGCCGCGACCTCGGACGGCGAGATGTTCGGAACCGCCTGCGCGATGGTGTCGCGGCCGGTGAGGTTGTGCGCGTAGAACTCGGCCGTGTACAGCTCCCCGGGGTGCACCTCGATGCGGCGTACCTCGGGCCGGAAATCCCAGCTGCCGGCGCTCGCGACGTCGGTGAGGAACTCGACCGTGACGGTGCGCGTCAAGTCCGGGTGCTCGATGGCGGAGACGCGCTCGAGGAGCTTGGCCTGATCGCCGTAGCCGGTGACCGAGCACAGCGTGCGGTACAGCGGCACCAGCGCGAAGCCGAAGCCGAAGGCACCGAGGGCGAACGCCGCGAGCTGCCAGGTGAGGCGGCGGTGATTGCGCCCGGGCTCGGTCACTTCGCGCCCCGCGCCAGCATCATGGCGATGAAGCCGACGTAGATGCCCAGCGTGACCAGCATGAAGATCAGGGCGGTGCGGCGCACCCGCCGGCGGCGCTGCGTCTCATCGGGCGCCTGGGCGAGGGGCTGCATCAGTGCTCCGCCCCGCGTGCCACCATGGCCTCGGACGGCGGCTCGGTCCAGGAGTGGAACGGTGGCGGCGAGGACAGCTCCCACTCGAGCCCGTGCGCGCCCTCCCAGGCGCGGGCACCGGCGCGCGCCCCGCCGCGCACGCACTGGACGATGAGGATCAGGAACAGGATCTGCGAGGCACCGAACACGAAGGCGCCGATCGAGGACACCTGGTTCCACGCCGTGAACTGCGGCGCGTAATCGGGGATGCGGCGCGGCATGCCGGCGAGCCCGAGGAAGTGCTGCGGGAAGAACAGCACGTTGAAGAAGATCGCCGACAGCCAGAAGTGCCACTTGCCGAGCGTCATGTTGTACATGTGCCCGGTCCACTTCGGCAGCCAGTAGTAGATCGCGGCCATGATGCTGAACAACGCCCCGGAGACCAGCACGTAGTGGAAATGCGCCACCACGAAGTAGGTGTCCTGGTACTGGTAGTCGGCCGGCACCATCGCCAGCATGAGGCCGGAGAAGCCGCCGATGGTGAACAGGAACACGAACGCCAGCGCAAACAGCATCGGCGGCTCGAATGACAGCGAGCCGCGCCACATGGTCGCGACCCAGTTGAACACCTTAACGCCGGTCGGCACCGCGATCAGCATGGTCGTCAGCATGAAGAACAGCTGCGCGGCAAGCGGCATGCCGACCGTGAACATGTGGTGCGCCCAGACGATGAAGGACAGGAAGGCGATCGAGGCCACCGCGTACACCATCGCCTCGTAGCCGAACAGCGGCTTGCGCGAGAACGTCGGGATGATCTCCGAGATGATGCCGAAGGCCGGCAGGATCATGATGTAGACCTCGGGGTGCCCGAAGAACCAGAAGATGTGCTGGAACATCACCGGGTCACCGCCGCCGGCGGCGGTGAAGAAGGTGGTGCCGAAGAAGTGATCGGTGAGCAGCATCGTCACCGCACCGGCGAGCACCGGCATCACCGCGATCAGCAGATACGCGGTGATCAGCCACGACCAAACGAACAGCGGCATGCGCAACAGCGTCATGCTCGGCGCGCGCATGTTCATGATGGTGACGACCACGTTGATGGCGCCGAGGATCGAGGACATGCCCATCAGGTGCACGGCGAAGATCAGCATCGGGAACGCCGCTCCCGTCTGCAGCACCAAGGGTGCGTACATGGTCCAGCCGCCCGCCGGCGCGCCGCCGGGCACGAACAGGGTCGACAGCAGCAGCGTGAAGGCGAACGGCAGGATCCAGAAGCTGAAGTTGTTGAGCCGCGGCAGCGCCATGTCGGGCGCGCCCACCTGCATCGGGACCATCCAGTTCGCCAGCCCGACGAACGCCGGCATGATGACGCCGAAGATCATGACGAGGCCGTGCAGCGTCGTCAGGGAGTTGAAGAACTGCGGGTCGAAGAACTGCAGCCCGGGCTTGAAGAGCTCGGCGCGGATCCCCTCGGCGAACATGCCGCCGATGAAGAACATGGTGCCCGAGAGCACCAGGTACATCGTGCCGATGTCCTTGTGATTGGTCGCGAAGACCCAGCGACGCCAGCCGTGCGGCTTGTGATCGTGGTCGTCGTGGGTGGCGGCGTGGGCGTGGTGCTCGGCCATGGGGGATTCCTGCTTGGCTCGGTTGGGTGTCAGCCCGTGGCAGCCGTGGCGGCTGGGGCGCTCGTGGGTGCGGCAGCCGGGGCGCTGGCCGTGCTTGCGGGAGCGGCGGGTGTGGCTCCCTGGCGTTGCTCGGCCGCGGTGTTCTTCAGCCAGGTGTCGAAGTCCGCCTTGGAGCGCACGTCGACCACGATCGGCATGAACCCATGGTCGCGTCCGCAGAGCTCGGCGCAGTTGCCGCGCAGCATGCCGGTCCAGCCGTCATCGACCTTGAACCAGGCCTCGTTGATGAAGCCCGGGATCGCATCTTTCTTCACGCCGAGGTCCTTCACCCACCAGGAGTGGATCACGTCCGCGCCGGTGATCAGCACCCGCACCTTGACGCCGTTCGGCACCACCAGCGGGTGGTCGACGTTCAGCAGGTAGTACGGCACGGTGCTCGGATCGATCCCGGAGCCGAGCTCGCGGGCGGCATCGCTCAGGCGATCGAGGTGCGAGTAGAACGTGACCCCCTGGTCGAGGTACTCGTACTGCCAGCCCCACTGGAAGCCCGTGACCTTGATGTTGAGCCCGGTCTTGGTCGTGTCCTCGATCTCGACCAGCGTGCGCGCCGCGGGCACCGCCATGGCGATGAGGATGATCACCGGAACGATGGTCCAGACCACCTCCACCGCGGTGTTGTGCACCATGGTGGTGTCGGCGACCGCGCCTTTCGACTTCCGGAACGCGACCAGCGACCAGATCATGACGCCGAACACCACGACGCCGATGGCGACGCAGATCCAGAAGATCTCCATGTGCAGCGCGTAGATCTTGCGGCTGATGTCGGTGACACCCTGCGGCAGGTTGAGCTGCGCCCAACCGGACTCCTCGGCGCAGGCCGGGAGGCTCAGGGCGAGCGCGGCGGCCAGCAGGGCAAGTCGGGCGAGCGTTTTGCGGATCGTCATTCCTGTGCCTTACAGCGCGCGTGCCGCAAAGCGCGGACGCGACACGAAAATTCCCGGAGCTTGCGGCTCCCTACCACGGCCGTCTCAGCGCAAGGCGGGAGACTCGTTGACCCGGCCGACGACGCGCTGCAGGCGTACGGCAAGTCCGCGTCGCTCCTCCTCGGTGAGAAAGCTCCCCAGCTCGCACTGGCGCCCGTGCGACTCTATGGTGAGCCGGCTCGGGTGCAGGCTTGCGGCGGGGCGGCGCAGTTTAACCTGCGCCCAATGCCTCGGGAACACGACCCGGTCGTACCGACCCCGTTCGCGGGATTCGACGCTCACCTCGGAATCGCTGACGGTGATGCACTGGGAGTGGAAGCGCCGCTCGAGGGACACCTTCAGTGCCCACCCCAGCAGCAGCATCTCCAGGCCCGCGAAGGGCAGCACCGGCCAGAAGCCCTTGAGCGCGAGCAGGCCCCCCATGCCGAACGGAACCACGCAGGCGCTGGCGAAGAACATCCGGGCGCCACGCACGGTGAGCGAGCAGTTCGGACGGATCTCGATCGAGAGCGGCTCGACGTCCATGCCGCGGCGATGGTAGCGGCTTTCACCCCGCCGCGGTGAGCCGCGCCGCGGCCTGCGGCAGGACGAGCGAGCTCGCGCGCTGGGGCTCGAACGGCACGATCGAGAGCGGCGGCTCCCCGAGGCGCCGCTCGAGGGTGGCGAGATTCTCGGCCTCGCGCTCCATGGCGGGCTGCATGCGGTTGGCGATCCAGCCGGCGTACGGCACGCCTGCGGCCTCAATGCCGAGGCGCGTCAGCTGCGCGTGGTTGAGGCACCCCAGGCGCAGCCCCACCACCATCAAGACCGGCACCGAGAGCGCGCACGCCAGCTCCGCCATGCTCTCCCGCCGGTTGATCGGGGCGAGCCACCCTCCGGCGCCCTCGATGATCACCCGGTCGCAGGAGCGCCTCAGATCCTCGAACGCGGACACAATCGTGCGCAAATCAACATCGATCTTGGCGTCTTCTGCGGCGATATGCGGTGAAATGGCTGATTCGAAGCAGAAAGGGTTCACTTGACTGTAGCGCAGGGGTACGTTCGAGGCCCGAAGGAGCGCCACAGCGTCCTCGTTGCGCAGTCCCTCAGGCGTGCGCTCGGCCCCCGAGGCGATTGGCTTCATGACGGCGACGCGCTCGCCGCGGGCGGCGAAGGCCCGCACGAGCGCGCAGGCGACGACGGTCTTGCCGATGCCGGTGTCGGTGCCGGTGATGAAAAGCCCGGGCGCGCTCACTTTGATGCGCTCCCCGGTCGCCTGCGGATCGAGTCCGGCGCGATGTGCACCTCTCCCGGCGAGCCTGCGGCGCCCGCACCCCTGCCGCCCCAGCTCGCCCCGTAGATCACCTCGTAGGTCGCCGGGAGTTGCTCGCCGCGGCGGAAGGCCTCATAAGCCCGGCTCACGCGCTCGAGCTTCGCGCGGCCGGTGAGCGTACGCGGCCGGCCGGCGGTCACGTTATGCGCGCCGATCGTCTTCAGATCCCGCATCAGGCTCAGGGTATCGGGGTAGGTCAGCTCGATGCGGTCCACATCCAGCACCGGCTCGGCGAGGCCGGCGCGGATCACGGCATCGCCGACGTCGTGCAGATCGATGAAGCGATTCACGTGCGTGAGCGCGTCGGCCTCCGCCCAGGCGGCGCGCAGCTCCTTGAGCGTATCGGGGCCGAAGGTGCTGAAGGCGAAGAATCCACCGGGCCTGAGGACGCGGCGCACCTCCGCGAGTGCCTCATCGAGCGGCTCGCACCACTGCAGCATCAGGCTCGAGAACACGAGGTCGACGCTCGCGTCCTTAAGCGGCAGGCGCTGCGCGTCGGCGCAGACGCGCTCGAAGCGCCGCCAGGGCGAGAGGTAGCGGCGCGCCTCGCGCAGCATGCCGGGGGCGATGTCGAGCGCGACGACGAGCGCGCCGCGATAGCGGCGCTTGAGCTCGCGCGTCACACGCCCGGTGCCGGCGCCCGAGTCGAGCACCACGCATGGCTTGAAGTCGAAGGCGCCGAGGCGCTCGAGGAGCTCACCCGACACGCGCGCCTGCAGTGCCGCCGCGCTCTCGTAGCGCGCGCTCGCCCGATCAAAGGCGGCGCGCGCCCCGGCGCGGTCGAGCCGGTAGTCCGCCTGCTGCTCAGCCACGTAGGAACCCGCGCAGCAGGTTGGCGAACTGCCCGGGATGGGTGAGGAACGGCACATGTGCCGCGCCGGCGAGGGATTGATAGCGCCCCTTCGGCAGCGCTGCGGCGAGCGCGCGCGAGGCTCCCGGGCGCGTGATGCGGTCGAGCCGCCCGGCGATCACGAGCGCCGGCCGTCGCACCTGCGGCAGCATCGCGCGCAGGTCGCCCTCCTTAAGCCGCGCGAGTCCCCAGGCGAGCGCCTCCGGCCGCGCCCGGCCGTGGCGGATGAGCGCGGTGCGCAGCGTCGCGAGCGCGAGGCCGCGGGTGCGCGCGGCGCAGCCCCGCACGCACAGCTCGAGGAATCCATCCACCGCCCGCACGGGGTCTGAGTGCACGGCCGCGGCGAGCCTCTCGAGCGAGGCGCGCGGCGTGCCGCAGACCCAGCCGGGTGCGGCAAGGAAGCGCGGCGTGGTCGCAACCAGGACCAGCCGCTCGATGCCGGCGGGCAACGCAGCGGCCAGGTCGAGCGCGAATTGTCCGCCGAGCGACCAGCCGAGGAGGCTGTAGCGGGTGGTGAGCGGGGCGAGGGTCTCGTGCACGCGCCACGCCTGCGCGGCCGGGGTATGGGCCGCGGGATCCCAGTCGCTGCGCCCGTGTCCTGGAAGATCTATGGCGATGAGGCGGAAACGCCGCGCGAGGGCTGCAGCCAGGCCATCCCAGACCCGCAGGTTGCTGCCCCAGCCGTGCAGCAGCACCAGGTCGCGCCGCCCCCGTCCGCTCACCTCGCTGTAGAGCGCGCTCACGCAGCGCCCGCCCGGTCGCGATGCGCGCAGGCCCCAGGCAGGGCTGCGACGAGCCGATCGACCTGTGCGTCGGTGTGGGCGGCTGAGAGCGTAACTCGCAGCCGCGCGCTGCCCTTCGGCACGGTCGGCGGCCGGATCGCCACGACGAGAAAGCCGCTCGAGGCGAGCGCGCGCTGCGCGGCGAGCACCGCGGCCTCGCTCCCGAGCACCAGCGGCTGGATGGGGGTGTGTGAGTCGGCGAGCGGCAGGTGCGCCGCGCTCGCCTGGCGGCGGAAGCGCTCGATGAGCGCTGCCAGGCGCTCGCGCCGCCAGGGCTCGGCCTGCGCGACTTTGAGCGCTGCGCGGCTCGCCGCCGCGACCGGCTGCGGCAGCGCGGTCGTGTAGATATAGGGTCGCGCTTTCTGCACCAGGAAGTCGATGAGGTCGGCGCTGCCGGCGACGAAGGCGCCGAAGGAGCCGAACGCCTTGCCGAGGGTGCCGATCAGCACCGGGGCGTCCTCGCTCGAGAGGCCGGCGAGGGCGAGTGCGCCGCCTCCGCCCGCGCCCACGACCCCGAGGCCATGCGCATCATCCACCACCAGCCAGGCCTGCGCGGCGTGCGCGGCAGCGGCGAGCGCGGCGAGCGGCGCCACGTCGCCGTCCATGCTGAACACCCCGTCGGTGGCGATGAGCACCGTGCGCGCGGGATGCTCGCTCGCCAGGCGCGCCGCGGCCCCGGCATCGGCGTGCGCGTAACGCCTGAGCGTCGCCCCCGAGAGCAGCGCGCCGTCGATGAGCGAGGCGTGGCTCAGGCGATCGAGCAGCACGCGCTCGCCGCGCCCCGCGAGGCTCGAGAGCACCGCGAGGTTCGCCATGTAGCCGGTGGAGAAGACCAGCGCGGCCTCACGCTGCGTGAAGGCGGCGAGCTCCTCCTCGAGGAGCGCGTGCTCGCTGCCGTGTCCGCTTACCAGGTGCGAGGCACCGCTGCCGGTGCCGGCCGCGCTCGCGCAATCGCGCATGGCGGAGGCGAGCGAGGGATGGCGCGCGAGGCCTAAGTAGTCATTGGAGCTGAAGTCGACGAACGTGCGGCCGCCGAGCCGCACCAGCGCGCGGTTGCCGGGCTCGGCGAAGCCCTCGACCGTGAGGCGCGCGCGCCGCAACTGTGCGGCTTCGAGCTGCCGCAGCGCCTCAGGCAGCGCCGGCGCGACTCGCTTCATGGCCCGGGTCGTGAGCGGCGGGCGCGCCGGTCGCCACCGCGCCGGTGAGCGCCCGCTCGGCGCTGACGCCCAGCCGCTCGAACAGCCGCCGGTCGCGCTCGACATCGGGATTGCCGGTGGTGAGAAGCCGCTCGCCGTAGAAGATCGAGTTGGCCCCGGCGAGCAGACACAGCGCCTGCAGCTCGTCCGACATCGTCTCGCGGCCCGCCGACAGGCGCACGTGCGCGCGCGGCATCAGTACGCGTGCCACCGCAATGGCACGTACGAAGTCGAACGGATCGACATCCGCGGCGTCCGCGAGCGGCGTGCCGGGCACGCGCACCAGGCGATTGATGGGCACGCTCCCCGGGTGCTCCGCAAGGTTGGCGAGCGTGCGCAGCATCTGCGCGCGGTCGGTGACCGACTCGCCCATGCCGATGATGCCGCCGCAGCACACCTTGAGGCCGGCGGCGCGCACCGCCTCCAGCGTGTCGAGCCGCTCCTGGTAGGTGCGCGTCGTGATGATCTCGCCGTAGAACTCCGCCGAGGTGTCGAGATTGTGGTTGTAGTAATCGAGGCCCGCTTGCTTGAGCTCGGCCGCCTGCGGGCCGGTGAGCATGCCGAGCGTCGCGCAGGTCTCGAGCCCGAGCGCGCGCACCTCGCGCACCATCGCCGCCACCGCGGTGAGCTCGCGCGCCTTGGGTTGGCGCCAGCCGGCGCCCATGCAGAAGCGCGTGGCGCCGGCACGGCGCGCGCGCTCGGCGCACGCGCGCACCGCCTCGATCTCGAGCAGCGGTTCGCGCTCAAGTCCGGTGCCGTAGTGCACGCTCTGCGGGCAGTAGGCGCAGTCCTCGGGGCAGGCGCCGGTCTTGATGGACAAGAGCGTCGACAGCTGCACCGTGTTCGGCTCCTGGAACTCCCGGTGCACGCGCTGCGCGCGGTACAGGAGATCCATGAACGGCAGCGCGAACAGCGCCTCTACCTCGGGCAGCGTCCAGTCGTGGCGGATCGGGGTCGGCGACTCGTAGCTCATGGCTTGCGACCATGCCCGAGGCCCAGGTGTCATGTCAACGGAACGGGTGAGTCAAAGTTGACAATTGCCGCGGCGCACTCAGTGCCGCAGCAGGTGCACGCTGAGCGCCAGGCCGACCCCGAGTGCACCCAGCACGGCGATCAGCACTGCCGCGGCCGCACAGTCCTTGACCACCTTGAGGCGCGGGTGGGCTTGCGGGTGCAGCAGATCGGCGAGCTCCTCGATGGCGGTGTTGAGCAGCTCGGCCGCCAGGACGGCGGCGCTCGCGAGCGCGACCAGCGCCCACCACACGGGCTCGGGCCGCAGCAGCCCGAGAGTCACGAGCACCGCCAGCAGCACGACCGCCTGGGTCCTGAGGCTCGACTCGCTGCGCAGCGCGCCCGCGAGCCCGCGCAGCGCGAACCCGATGCGGGTGGCCAGCGGTTGGTTCTTCCAGGGCACGGCAGCGCGTCTTAGGCGGTGTCAGCGGTACACGTACTGCAGCAGGATGCCGACGAAGACCACGAGGCCGACGTACTGATTGTTCATGAAGGCCCTGAGACATCCGGCCGGGTCGCGCCGGCGGATGAGCCACTGCTGCCACACGAACAGCACCCCCGCGGCGATCACGCCGGCGTAGTACCAGCGGCCGAAGTGCATGTCGTGCCCCGCAAGATACAGCGCGTACAGCATCATCGCCTGCATGACACCGATCAGCAGCTTATCCATGTCGGCGAACAGGATGGCGCTCGACTTCACGCCGATGCGGATGTCATCCTCGCGGTCGATCATCGCGTAGATGGTGTCGTACATGGACGCCCAGATCACCGCCGCGAAATACAGCACCCACGCCTCGCGCGGCAGCGTGCCGGTCTGCGCCGCGAACGCCATGAGCACGCTCCAGCCGCCGAAACAGATGCCGAGGTAAAGCTGCGGGATCGGAAACACGCGCTTCACGAATGGATAGGAGATGGTAAGGAGCGCGCCGACCACGGCGAGCTTGACGGTGAGCTCATCGAGCCGCGTGACGAGGTAGAGCGCGAGCGCGCCCAGCAGCACGGCGAGAGCGAGCGCTTCGCTCGGGGCGATGAGGCGCGCGGCGAGCGGCCGATCGCGCGTGCGGCGGACGTGCGGATCGATGTCGCGGTCGGCGAAGTCGTTGAGCACGCAACCGGCGGCACGCATCACCACCACGCCGAGCACGAACACGACCAGCACTTTGGGAATGGGCCGTCCGCCGCCGGCGACCCACAGCGCCCACAGCGCCGGCCACAGCAGCAGCCACGTCCCGACCGGCCGATCGAGCCGCATGAGCCGCCCGTAGCCGCTCAAACGCCGCCCCAGACGGTAGGAGAACGGTGCCTCCGGAAAGCGCGGCGGCGCGGCAGGCGGCGGCGAGTCGAGCTCCGGTGCTGCGGCTGACATGCGACTCAACGGTAGCACAGCCACCGCCAGATCCAGGACTTCAGCCGACGCGCCCGTAGCGCTCGCCGGCGCCGATCCAGCGCGCGATGAGCGCGCCGCTCGCTGGCGCGTCGGACTCGAGCTGCGCGGCCGCCGTGTGCACGCGCGGCAACAGGTCGGCATCGCGCATCAGGTCCGCGACCCGCAGTTGCGCGAGCCCGGTCTGGCGCGTGCCGAGCAGCTCCCCCGGCCCGCGCAGCTCCAGATCGCGCCGCGCGATCTCGAAGCCGTCGCTGGTCGCGCGAATGACTTTCAGGCGTGCGCGCGCCGCCGGCGAGAGCGGTGCGCGGTACAGCAGCACGCAGCTGCTCGCGTTCGTGCCGCGCCCGACGCGGCCGCGCAGCTGATGCAGCTGTGCGAGCCCCATGCGCTCGGCGTTCTCGATCACCATGAGGGTCGCGTTCGGCACATCCACCCCGACCTCTATCACCGTGGTTGCGACCAGCAGCTGCAGCCGGGCGGCCTTGAAGGCGAGCATCGCGCGCTCCTTGGCGGCGCTCGGCATGCGCCCGTGCACCAGTCCGACGGTCACCCCGGGGAGCGCCGCGGCGAGCGAGGCGGCGGTCTCTTCGGCAGCCTGGGCGCGCAGCTCGTCCGATTCTTCGATCAGCGGGCACACCCAGTACACCTGGCGGCCGGCGCGGCACGCGCCGACGATTCGCTCCACGACCTCGGCGCGCCGCTCCGCGGGCAGCACCACGGTCTGCACGGGGGTGCGGCCCGGTGGCAGCTCATCGATCACCGAGATGTCGAGATCGGCGTACGCGGTCATCGCCAGGGTGCGCGGAATCGGGGTCGCCGTCATGATGAGCTGATGCGGCAGGCGTCCCGCTGCCTGCCCCTTCTCGGAGAGCCTGAGGCGCTGCTGCACTCCGAAGCGGTGCTGCTCGTCGACGATGATGAGTGCGAGGGCGGCGAACCCGATGCCCTCCTGAAAGAGCGCGTGCGTCCCCACCACGATGCGGATCTCACCCGAGGCGAGCCCGTCCAGCGCGCTGCGGCGGGTGCGCGCCGGCTGCCCGCCCGAGAGCAGCGCCACCGGGATACCGAGCGGCCGGAACCAGGCATCGAAGGAGCGCCAGTGCTGCTCGGCGAGGAGCTCCGTGGGGGCCATGAGCGCTGCCTGATGACCGGCGCCGGCGGCACGGGCGGCCGCGGCCGCCGCGACCACGGTCTTGCCGCAGCCGACGTCGCCCTGCAGCAGCCGCACCATGGGCACCCCGCTCCCGAGGTCGGTCTCCACCTCCTCGAGTGCGCGCGCCTGCGCGCGCGTGAGCGCGAACGGCAGCGCGCCGAGGAAGCGCCGCGCGAGAGCTGCGGAGTCGGTGAGCGGCCACGCCGGATCGCTCTTCAACAGCTGCTTGCGCTGGCGCAGCGCCAGGTGATGGGCGAGCAGTTCCTCGAAGGCGAGCCGCCGCTGTGCCGGGTGGCGCCCGGCGGCGAGCTCGGCGAGCTGCGCCTCGCGCGGCGGGCGGTGCAAATAGCGCAGCGCCTCGAGCAGCGGCGGCAGTCCCTCCGGGAGCCCCGAGCGCGGTGGCAGAAAGTCGGCGACGCCGGTGCGGGCGACCTCATCGAGCGCCTGGCCGATGAGCGCGCGCAGCCGCGCCTGCGGTACGCCTTCCGTGAGGGGGTAGATCGGGGTGAGCGTCTCCTCGAGCGGTGCGGGGCCAAGCGCAAGCCGGCGGTACTCCGGGTGCACCATCTCGAGCCCGAGCGGGCCGCGGCGTACCTCGCCGAAGCAGCGCACGCGCGTGCCGCGCGCCAGCCCCTGGCTCTGGCTGGCGGAGAAGTAGAAGAAACGCAGCGTCAGGAACCCCGAGCCGTCCGAAACGCGCGACAGCAGCTGGCGGCGGCGGCGGTACGCCACCTCGGTGAGCTGGATCTCGCCCTCGACCGCGACGCGCATCCCTACGGCGAGCGAGCCGATCGGACAGATGCGCGTGCGATCCTCGTAACGCAGCGGCAGCAGGAAGAGGAGATCGGCGATGCGCCGCACCCCGAGCCGCTCGAGGCGCTCACCGAGGGCTGCGCCTACGCCGCGCAGAGTCGTTACCGGGCGCAGCGCCGCATCGGCGCGCAGCGCGGAGTGCGCCGCGTCGGCGTCCGGCGAGACCGCTGCCGGCGACGGAATGGCGGCGCCTCTCAGCCGAGATGCAACACGCACTCGATCTCGATCTGCGCGCCGCGCGGCAGTTGCGCGACGCCGATGGTGGAGCGTGCCGGGTAGGGCTTGGCGAAGTAGCCCGCCATGACCTCGTTGACCGTGGGGAAATGCGCCAGGTCGGTGAGGAAAATGGTGAGCTTCACCGCATCGTCGAGTGAGCCGCCGGCGGCCTCGGCCACGGCCTTGAGGTTCTCGAACACGCGGCGCGTCTGGGTCTCGATGTCGCCGATCACCAGCTGCATGGTGGCGGGCTCGAACGGCACCTGCCCGGAGAGGTACACGGTGTCGCCGGCGCGCACCGCCTGCGAGTAGGTGCCGATCGCCTGCGGCGCGCGATCGGTATGAATAATCTTGCGGCTCATCGGCTTACATCCTCCTGGTGGTGTCCCGCGACAGCGGCCCGCGCGCGCAGCGTAGCGCGCTTCAGCCGCGGCTATCTGTCTCGCTCTCGGCGAGGTGCTCATCGCGCGCCCGTGCGGCGATCGAGCGCGCCACCCGCGTGACGTCCGGCATGCGGCGGATCACGCGCACCAGGCGCGCCAGCTGGCGGCGATCGCGCACCCGCAGCTCGAAGGTCAGCACCGCCGCATCGCTGTCCTGCTCGTCGATCGACACGTGGTCGATGTTGGTCTCGGTGCTGGCGATCGCCGCGGCGACCGCCGCCAGCACGCCGGTACGATTGACGACGTTGACGCGGATCTCGGAGGAGAACAGCCGGTCGGGCGCGGCCTGCCAGCTCACCGGCAGCCAGTTCTCCGGGTGCTTGCGATAGTCCTCGACGTTCACGCAGTTCTCGCGATGGATGACGATGCCGCGCCCGGCCGAGAGGAAGGCAAAGATCGGATCGTAGGGGATCGGGAAGCAGCAGCGCGCGTAGCTCACCAACAGCCCCTCGGTGCCGGCGATGGCGAGCGGCGCCGGCGCCGCCTTGCCGTCCGCGGCAGGCTCCCCGGGCAGCAGGCGGCGCGCGATCAGCGGAGCGAGGCGCTCGCCGAGGCCGATCTTCTCGTACAGCTCATCGAGATCCTTCATGCCGAGCTCACCGAGCGCCGCCTGCTGCACCTCCGGGTTCACCTCATCGAGCGGCAGCCCGAACTCGCGCAGCGCCTGGGTGAGCAGGCGCTGGCCGAGCGCCATCGCCTCGGTACGGCGCAGGCCCTTCAGGTAGTGGCGGATCGCGGTGCGCGCCTTGGCGGTGACCGCGAAGTTCACCCAAGCGGGATTCGGGGTCGCGCCCTTGGCGGTGATGATCTCGACCGTCTGGCCGTTGCGCAGCACGGTGCGCAGCGGCGTCAAGCGCCGGTCGATCTTGGCGGCGACGCAGCGGTTGCCGACGTCGGTGTGCACCGCGTACGCGTAGTCGACCACCGTGGCGCCTGATGGCAGACGCAGGATCTGCCCCTTGGGGGTGAAGACGTAGACCTTGTCGGGGAACAGGTCGACCTTGACGCTCTCGAGAAACTCCTCCGAGGAGCCGGCCTCCTGGAGCGAGACGAGGTTGGAGAGCCACTCGCGCGTGCGCTCCTGCTGTACCGAGTCGGTGACATCGCCCGCCTTGTACTTCCAGTGTGCGGCGATGCCGGACTCGGCCACGCGGTGCATGTCGGCGGTGCGCAGCTGCACCTCGATCGGCACGCCGTTCGGCCCGAACAGCGTCGTGTGCAGCGACTGGTAGCCGTTGATGCGCGGGATGGCGATGTAATCCTTGAAGCGCCCCGGCATGGGCTTGAAGAGAGCGTGCACGGCGCCGAGCGCCCGGTAGCAGGTGTCCGGCCGGTCGACGATGATGCGGATGCCGTAGACGTCGACGATCTCGTTGAGCAGCGAGCGCTTGCGGCGCATCTTCTTATAGATGCTGTACAGGTGCTTCTCGCGCGTCTCGACCTCGGCCTGGATGTCGCTCTTCAGCAGCGCCGCCTTCAGCTGCTGCTCGATCTTCTTGAGGAACTCCTTCTGATTGCCGCGCGCGCGGCGCAGCGTGCGCTCCAGCACCTGGTAGCGGCGCGGGTAGAGCGCCTTGAAGCCTAAGTCCTCGAGCTCGAGCTTGATGTTGTAGAGCCCGAGGCGCTCGGCGATCGGCGCGTAGATGTCGAGCGTCTCGCGGGCGATCGCCCGCCGGCGCGCCGGCGCCATCGCCTCGATGGTGCGCATGTTGTGGGTGCGATCGGCGAGCTTGACGAGGATCACCCGCAGGTCGCGCACCATCGCTAGCAGCATCTTGCGGAACGACTCGGCCTGGGCCTCCTCGCGGCTCTTGAACTTGATCTGGTCGAGCTTGGTCACCCCGTCGACCAGCTCGGCGACGTCGGCGCCGAAGCGCGCCGCCAGCTGGTCCTTCGGCGTCGGGGTGTCCTCGATGACATCGTGCAGGATCGCCGCGACGATGGTGTCGGTGTCGAGGTGCAGGTCGGCGAGGATGGCAGCCGCCGCCACCGGGTGAGCAATGAAGGGCTCGCCGGAGAGGCGCTTCTGTCCCTGGTGGACCGAGGCGCCGAACTCGGCGGCCTCGCGGATGCGTCCGACCTGCTCGGGGGCCAGATAGCTGCCGGCGGTCGCCAGCAGCTCTTTCAACCCCGGGGTGCGTCTTCCGCCGGGCAGCAGTCCCAGGAGCGAAGACGCATAGTCCATGGGTCGGGCGCGGTCGTCAGTCTCCGAGTCCGAACTGCGGGGCGCGGAAGTTGGACTGGTTATCCGCGTCGGGCACTGCGGGCTCGGGCGCCGGCTCCGGCTCGCGCAGCATCTCCGCCGTAACGTTGCCGGCGGCGATCTCGCGCAGCGCGAGCACCGTCGCCTTGTCGTTCTCGAGGGGTACGGTAGCCTCCGCCCCGTTGGCGAGCCGGCGCGCACGCTGCGCCGCCAGCAGCACCAGCTGGAAGAGGTTGTCGACGTTGTGCAAGCAGTCTTCTACGGTGATTCGGGCCATGGGTCGTCTGAGAGTGATACCCGCGCGGGCTGCGCAGGGCCTTTAACTATAAGCGAAAAGTGCCCGTGCCGGCCAGTCGGACAAGGCCGGCGTCAGCCCGGCGGGCGCGCCGCGCTCAGGGGTGCGGTGGCTCGGCCGTAGCCGGGTCGCGGTATCCGGCCGCCTTCAGCCGCTCAAGCGTCAGCGCGCGGGCGGGACGGAGCCTGCCGAGCGTCACCTCATCCGGCAGGTGACGCAGCTGCGCGAGCTCCGCCTGCGTTATGGTCGCCGGGAAGTCCGGGAAAGCATCCACCAGATTGCGCATCTCGGTGCCGAGCACCCAGTGCTTCTCGAGCGCCGCGAGGATGAGGTCGATCTCCGCGGCGATCTGCGCGGGGCTCAGGTGTGAGGGATCAGCGTCGCTCAGGTCATAGCGCTCGGCCTCGAGCACCGCCATGGTCGCCGCCAGCGCCATCTGCCACTCCCGGTCGAGCGTCGCGTAGAGATCGCTGTACCGCTCGAGCTCCTCGCGCGGCATGAGCGCGGCCACGCCGTTCTCGCGGGCCGCATCCCAGGCGGCGGTCGTAACGGAAAGCGCGCTGGTGTGCCACAGCAGCACCCCGGGGAGCTGCTCCTGCGCCGTACCGGGATGCTGCTGCAGGTACCGCAGCACCAGCAGGTTGTTCTGCAGCTCCGCGACCCCCCAGTGCCAGGCGCGGGTCTGCTGCGCGAGCGTGGCGCGATTCTCGGCGCGCTCCTGCGCCAGTGCGCGGCGAGTGTCGGCGATCTGGTGGCGGTGATGCAGGTACTCGACGAGCTGCTGCGCACTGATCGCAAGTCCCAGACCGATGGCGATGATGACGATGTGGATGAAGAAGTCCCGCCAGCTGTGGATGGCGCCGTGGACCGGATGTACTTCCAGCATGGGGGGCGGAGGCTCCTGCGATATGGCGGCAGGCTGAGCGCGCGGCTCGCCGGCGTTGGCTTCAGGGGGGCGCTGCGCCGGCGCTGGCGGCTCTGGCTCGGTCTCGGACATCGGCCTCGAGATCCTTCAGGGCGCGGCCAGCAGCTCGGCGATGAGCGGCGCGAGCTGCGGGCGGTCGCTGCGCAGCTCCTCGCCGTGGCCATCGACGATGCGCTTGAGCTCGGCGACCGCCTGCTCGAATTGGTCGTTGACCACCACGTAGTCGAATTCCCGGTAGTGGGACATGTCGCCGACCGCATCCTTGAGGCGCCGGCGGATCACCTCGGACGTATCGGTCGCGCGCCGCGCGAGGCGCTCGGCGAGCGCCGCCCGAGCCGGCGGCAGGATGAAGATGGTGACGCAGTCCGGCATCGCCCGGCGCACCTGCTGCGCGCCCTGCCAGTCGATCTCGAGCAGCACATCGTGGCCCTGCGTGAGCTCACGCTCGACGAAGGCGCGCGCGGTGCCGTAGCTGTTGTCGAACACCTGGGCGTGCTCGAGGAACTCGCCGCGCTGCACCAGCTGCGCGAACTGCGGCTTCGACACGAAGTGGTATTCGCGCCCGTCGCTCTCGGTCGGACGGCGCGTACGGGTGGTGTGCGAGATCGACAGCCGCAGGTGCGGCTCGCTCGCGAGCAGCGCCTTCACCAGCGAGGTCTTGCCGGCGCCGGAGGGAGCCGAGATGACGAACAGCTTGCCGCGCTTCATGGGCGCGAATATACGCCGTGCGACTCAAGCGTCGCGACGAGCGCACGCGTCGCGAGTGCCCGATGGCTCACCCGGTTCTTCTCTTCGGCCGAGAGCTCGGCGGCGGTGTGTTGCCCGCCCGCCGGGATGAAGGCCGGATCGTAGCCGAAGCCACCGCGGCCGCGCGGCGCAAGCGCGATGTGCCCCTCCCAGGTGCCGTGCGCGATGAGCGGCGCCGGATCCTCCGCCGCTCTCACCCACGCCACGACGCACTGGTAGCGCGCGCTGCGCCGGGCCGGCGCAACGCCTTCGAGCTCAGTGAGGAGCAGCGCGAGGTTGGCCGCATCGCTCGCGCCCTCACCGGCGTAGCGCGCCGAGCGCACACCCGGGCGGCCATGCAGCGCGTCGACCTCGAGGCCCGAGTCGTCGGCGAGCGCCGGCAGCTGCGCGACGAGCGCGGCGTGGCGCGCCTTGAGAAGCGCGTTGGCCAGGAAGGTGGTGCCGGTCTCCTCGATCGAGCCGATGCCGAGCGCCTGTTGTGACAGCAGCTCGAGCCCGTAGGGCGCGAGCAGTGCCGCGAGCTCGCGCAACTTGCCGGGGTTGGCGCTCGCGAGGACGACGCGCTTCACGGCGCGCTGAGCAGCGTCGCCTGCTGCGCCAGCAGCTCGCCGATGCCGTGCGCGGCGAGATTCAGCAGCGCATCGAGCTCGTGACGGCGGAATGCGTGTCCCTCGGCGGTGCCCTGGATCTCGATGAAGGCGCCGCCGTTGTTCATCACCACGTTCATGTCGGTCTCGGCCTGCGAGTCCTCGGCATAGTCGAGATCGAGCACCGGCACGCCGCCGACGATGCCGACCGAGACCGCCGCCACCTGGCCGTGCAGCGGACTCGCGGCGATCTGCCGGCGCGCACTCAGCCGCTCGCAGGCCTGTGCAAGCGCGACATAGGCGCCGGTGATGGCTGCCGTGCGCGTGCCGCCATCGGCCTGCAGCACGTCGCAGTCGAGGGTGACGGTGCGTTCGCCGAGCGCCTTGAGATCCACCACCGCGCGCAGCGCGCGGCCGATGAGACGCTGGATCTCCTGCGTGCGACCGCTCTGGCGGCCGCGCGCCGCCTCGCGGGCGGTGCGCGTGTGCGTGGCGCGCGGCAGCATGCCGTATTCGGCGGTGATCCAGCCCTGTGACTTGCCGCGCAGGAACGGCGGCACGTTGTCCTCGACGCTCGCGGTGCACAGCACCTGCGTGTCGCCGAACTCGACGAGCACCGAGCCTTCGGCGTGCTTGCCATGGGCGCGCGAGAAGCGCACCGGGCGCAGCTCATCGGGGGCGCGTCCCGAGGGTCTCGCCATGCGGCTAGTCTCCCAGCCAGCGCAGCGCGGCTGCTGAGGTGTTATCGCTCCCGTGGCCGGCGCGCTTGACCGCGCGGCTGCCGAGATCGAGCAGCTCGGTGCGCAGCTGGCCGCTGCCGCCATTCAACCCCGCGGCCACTTCCGGATCCTTGAGCGGTCCCCAGAAGCCATCGGTGCACACCAGCAGCAGGTCGTCGGGCTCGATGGGGCGGCGGCGGCTGAGCGACATGTCCGGCAGGATCGGATCGCCGCCGAGACAGCACTCGACGAAATTGCGCATCGGATGGGTTTGCGCCTGCTCGGCGTTGATCAGCCCTTCGCGCAGCAGCAGCTCTACGTGGCTGTGATCACGGCTGCGCGCCACCAGCTGCCCGCGGCGTACGTGATAGACGCGGCTGTCGCCGACGTGCGCCCACCAGCTGGCGTGCTCCTGCACGAGGCACACGGCGCAGGTGGCGCGCGGGCGTTGCTCCATCGGCAGCTGCGTGCCGAGCTTCACGACCTCCTCGTGGGCGCGCCCCAATGTGACGTGCAGGAAGCCGAGCGGATCGAACAGCGGCTGCGGCGAGTGCCAGAACGCCTCGGTGATCACCTGCTGCGTCACCTGCGCGGCGCGCGCGCCGTGCGCGTGTCCGCCCATGCCGTCGACCGCGACCAGGAGCGCTGCGTGCTCGGCCACCGCGGCGCTCACCCGATCCTGATTCTCCTCACGCCCGCCCAGCAGGCTGATGTCGGCGTATTCGACCCGCAAGAAGATTCCACTGCATCTGTTAGACTTGTCCGGACTTTATATCACCCCCGCCAGCATGATCGCGAGCATGACCGGCTTCGCGCGCCGTGAAGCCACCGGAGAGTGGGGCGCGCTGGTGTGCGAGATACGCAGTGTCAATCACCGCTTCCTCGAGGTGGGCTTTCGCCTGCCCGACGAGCTGCGCTCGGCCGAGGCCGAGCTGCGCACGCGTCTCGCCGCGCGGCTGCGACGCGGCAAGGTCGACTGCGCGATGAACTACCGGCGCCCCTCGGGCGCCGGAGCCGTGCTCGAGGTCGACCGGGTGGCGCTCGAGCGGCTCGCGGCCGCGGCGCAGACGGTGGCGCGAGCGCTGCCGGGACCAGCGAACATGAACGTGCTCGACGTGCTGCGCTGGCCCGGCGTGCTGCGCGAGGATGCAACCGGCAACGAGCCGCTGCTGGCGGCCGCCGGCGCGTTGTTCGCGGCGACGGTCGATGAGCTGGCCGCGGCACGCGGCCGCGAGGGGCAGCGGCTGCGCGAGCTCCTCGAGCAGCGCTGCGGCGCGCTCGAAGGCCTGATTGCCGCCGTGCGGGCACGTCTGCCCGAGGTGCAGTCACGCGCGCGTACGCGTCTCGCCGAGCGTCTCGCCGAGCTCACCGCCAGCGTCGATCGCGAGCGCCTCGAGCAGGAGCTCGCGCTGCTGCTGCAGCGCCTCGACGTCGACGAGGAGCTCGAGCGGCTCACCGGTCATGTCGAGGAGGTGCGCCGCGTGATCGGTGGGGCCGAGCCGGCCGGGCGGCGGCTCGACTTCCTCATGCAGGAGCTCAATCGCGAAGCCAACACGCTGTCCTCGAAGTCGCAGGACCTCGAGACGACGCGCAGCGCGGTCGATATGAAGGTCGTCATCGAGCAGATGCGCGAGCAGGTGCAGAACGCCGAGTAGATACTGCCTCTGATGGCCACGCCACCGGTCACAGATCACAAAACCAACAGCGGTGCGTTGTTCGGCAGGACGTCACGCAACTCCGAGCGGGTGATAGTGCCCATCAACGACGGCGCGCTCAGCGTCGCGGCGCACGGCCCGGCTTTCTACTGCGTGCATTCCGCCTCGGGGATGGCGGGCACTGATTTTCTGGCTCTGGCGAGTCGTTTCGAGCCCGCCATACGGTTTTACGGCGTCCAGGCGCCGGCGAGTCAGATGCTGGACGCGAAATTCGCCAGCTCGCTGGATGCCATCGCCGAGTACTACACGGAGGCGCTGGTCAAATTTCAGCCGACCGGCCCATTCGTGCTCGGGGGCTACTGTCTCGGGGCGATCATCGCGCTTGCCGTGGCGCAGAAGCTGCGCGAGCGCGGCAGAGAGGTCGGACCCCTGCTCGCTATCGATGGCGCGCCGGAGAATACCGGCGCCGCTCTGCCGCATTGGTCACCACGCTATTGGCTCGAGTTGGGTCGCAATCTGCGGCGTTGGCTCGTGCACGGAGATTTGGTGAGGAGTCGGACGCTAAAGTCCCTGGCAGGGGGCGTGAGGAAAAGCTTGCGGAAAAAAGCGTACGCCATCGGCCGGGCCGCGCTCGGGCTGAAGCGAGGCGAAACCTGGAGCCGCGGATACTCGATAGACGGAATAATGGACCTCTCCCCCTATCAACCCGCGCACCGGGCGTTCATCAACCGGCTTTACGGCGCGGTGCTTACCTACGTGCCGCGGGAATACTCCGGAGCTGTCGTCGTCTATGAGGCGCAGGTGACGCCGCTCCTGTCCGCGCCGCAGATCGGCCACGCGTGGCGCAAATTCGCCCCGCAGTCCGCGGTGGTCCGGGTCCTCGGAACACACATCGGCATGATGCATGAGCCGTACGTCGAGGCTCTCGCACAGGACATGCGCTCGCGGATCGCAGGGTTTTTCTCAGCGCGGTCCGGGTGAGCCGCTATTCTCAGGGCAGCAGTTTGCGCAGCGCCGGCGTCGTTAGCTCGTCGATGTGGCGAAATGCCGGTGCGATCTTCTCGATCTGATCGGCGCCCACCTGGTACTGCTCGAAGTACACCCGCCACTCGCGCACGATCGACCACACTCTGGCGATGCTGTCAGCCGCTGCCTGCGCGGACAGCGTGAACATCTCGCGCCCCGCAAAGGCGTTGTCGAGGGTTGCGCTGCGCCCCCCGGGCCCGACACCGAGGTGCAGTCGCCGCTCGGCTGCGAGACTCGCCCGCGGCACGACGTCGTAGAGCGGACTTAAGCGCCAGCCGGGAAGTTGTGCATCCCACACGAAGCCGTGGTTGCGCAGGTGATCGTCGTCGTTGTTGACGAGGATGTTGAAGACCAGGCGCTCGAACAGCTCGCGGTTGTTGTCCCGTATCACGCTCGGGTGGCAGTAACGGCGCACCGCCTGTGCCAGGTCGCCGTACGACTTGTCGGGTGAGTCCAGCTCGTCACAGGCGAGCAGCGTGAGCGCGCTGACGAAGCCGAGGCGCTTCTCGGCCAGCCCGTAGGCTGGCGCCGTGTCGCGGAAATTCTCCGGCAGCGATGCATTCTCGCCGGCCTTGGCCCAATAGCGATCGAAGCGGCGGATGAGCATGACGGTCCGCGAGCCGAGCTGCAGCAGCCGAAGCTGCGGCACGGTGAGACCCGCGGCGGCCGCGAGGCGCAGCGTCGCCGTCTCGATGACGGGAATCGCCAACGTGTCTCTGCGGCTCGGAAATTTGGCGAGCCACAACACCCGCTCCTCGTCACGCACCGTAGCCTTCGGCCGGGCGCCGCCGAGCGCGCTGCCTTCGGCGAAGATCTCCTCGAGTTGGGGCGGCACCGGCAGGCCCTCGTCGATACGCTGCGCAGCCTCCAGCAGGTATTCGAGATGATTCCAGCTGCCAAACCCCGGCGTGGCCGAGGAATCGCGCGCCGAGCGGATATCGAGCGCGCCAACGCGTTGGCTGCCGGCATGTACCAGGTACGCCGACTCCGGCAGGCTGTTGGCGGGCACCTTGAGACGCGACTCGATGACTCGCCTGCCCCAGGCATCGGGAGCTGCATCGCGGATCCCGCCGAAGCTAGGCAGGTTGTTGGGTGGGAACAGTGCCTTGCCGCGCACGCCCAGCCGGTCTCGCAGGCTGAGACTTACGGGATCCACTTCGAGGGCGTCCGGACGCTGCAGATAGCGCAGCCCGTACGCGAACGTGCAGGAGAGGAGGTTTGCGCCGTCCTCGCTCAGCGTGAGCTGGCCGCACGGCACCCAATCGGTATCGAGATAGGCGAAGACGAACAGTCTCTGGTCGGTCGCACTCATGGCTTTTAGAAGTCGATCTCATCGAGCTCGCGTTTGGACAACTGCCGCGCCCGTCGCCGCTGCTCGCGCGCACTGAGAGCGGCGAGCGCCGGATCGCTCTGCGACAGCAGCTCGAGCAATGTCTTGCCCGGCACGACGGCCTCCAGGTAGCGCAACACCTGACCCACCGCGATTCCAGGATCACCTTTCTCAAGCCGATAGGCGGTGTTGCGCGACACACCGGCGCGCAGCGCCGCCTGGTCCTGCCTGATGCCGCGGGCGATCCGCAAACGGGCGAGGGCCGATCCGAGGCGCTTCGCCTCGGCAGCCTGGCTCGGGCTCAATACCGCTGCCTGTTTGACCTTCATGCTCGTTTAATCGCTCAGAAGTGAAGTAATGCTCGATTAATCATTCATTAGTCTATCCCGGATGCTCCGACCGCACAATCCATGTGCACTTTAAATCGATCATTAACGACTTAAAGAATGATTAATCGATCCAAAGCAGACAAGCGAGGTCAATCGCCTCAAACGCGGTAGTTTGTGCCATGGCCCTCGACACTCCGCCGCTGGCGCTCTACGTCCACTTTCCCTGGTGCGTGCGCAAGTGCCCGTACTGTGACTTCAACTCGTACACCCTGCACGGTGAGCTCGCCGCGGCGCCGTACGTCGGGCGTCTGATCCGTGATCTCGAGGCGCAGTGCGCTGGTGTTAGTGGGCGCGAGGTCGTGAGTGTGTTCCTCGGCGGCGGGACGCCGAGCCTGTTCTCCCCGGAGTTGATCGGGCGGCTGCTGGCAGGCGCGCGGCGCCATGTGGCACTCGCGCCCGACGCCGAGGTGACGCTGGAAGCGAATCCCGGCGCCATCGAGCGCGGCGCATTCGCCGAGTACCGCGCCGCCGGCGTGACCCGCGTGTCGCTCGGCGCGCAGAGTTTCGATGCGGACCGCCTCGCAGCGCTCGGGCGCATCCACTCACCCGCCGAGACCCGTCGCGCCGCCGCCGAGCTGCACGCCGCGGGATTGAGCAATTTCAACCTCGATCTCATGTATGCATTGCCGGGACAGGCGCCGGCCGGCGCGCTGCGCGACGTCGAAGAAGCCCTCGCGCTCGAGCCGGCGCACCTCTCGCACTACCAGCTGACGCTCGAGCCGGGCACGGTGTTCGCCGCGCAGCCGCCGCCACTGCCGGATGAGGACCAGGCCGCGGTGATGCTCGAGGAGTGTGGCGCGCGGCTCGCGGCCGCGGGCTTCGCGCGCTACGAGGTTTCCGCCTACGCACGGCGCGCACGTCAGTGCCGCCACAACCTCAACTACTGGACCTTCGGCGATTATCTGGGGGTCGGCGCGGGCGCCCACGGCAAGCTGAGCTTCCCGGGGCGCGGCGCGATCGTGCGTACCGTGCAGCCGCGCGAGCCGCGGCGCTATCTCGCCGCGCGTCCCGGCGAGCTGACACGGCGGGAGGTTCACCCCAGCGAGCTGCCGTTTGAGTTCATGCTGAATGCGCTGCGGCTGACGGCCGGGTTCGCGCTCGGGGACTTCAGCGCCCGCACCGGTCTCGAAGAGAGCGCGATTGCGGCACCGCTCACGGCACTGCTCGGGCGCGGCCTGCTTGAGCGCACCGCCGAGGGCTACCGGCCGAGCGAGCTGGGGCTGCGCTTCCTCAACGATCTTGTAGTTGAATTTATGACGGAAATGCCAGAAATGTCCGACGCTTTTGCATTGTCAATCGCCGCCGGCGGCGCCGCCCGGGACGGCGGCCGACCCTTATTCACAGGCGCGGAGGGCCGCATCGCAGAATGAGTGAATTACGCGGCAAAGCGCCCAAGCCGCTGAACGAGATCAACATAAGTCATTGAAAAAGCGCATTAAAAATGTCTGATCAAAATTTGATCAAGGTAACAATTATGCAATGTGACTGCGAAAACGCGCCCTCGCGGGGCTCGCCGTCCACAGACTTGTCCACAGGTTCTGTGGATAAGGAACTGCCCGGCACGCCGCACCTTCCGGGCCCGGAGCTTGATGCGGACCTGAGCTGCCGCTAGACTCCCGCGCCCTTTAATTCGCGCGTTCCCCGCCCCATAGTGCGCTGGACGCCTTAAGCACGACGAGCCCGCCATGAAAGCCGCCATCCACCCCGAGTACAAAGAGATCACCGTCGTCTGCACGTGCGGCAACACGTTCAAGACGAGCTCGACCCTCGGGCACGATCTGCAGGTCGAGGTGTGCTCGAACTGCCATCCGTTCTACACGGGCAAGCAGAAGATCGTCGACACCGCCGGGCGCGTCGACAAGTTCCGCAAGAAGTACGCGGCCGCCGCCGCCCCGAAGTAAACAACGCCGCAAGGTTTCTCTCTCCTTCGAGTGAGGCCGGGTGCGCCGCCTCACAGTGAGCGGTCGCGCGCCTTGATTGTCGTGCACGGTCCATGTAAACAGCGGACCATGTAACTCTCACTTGTCTCACGCGTAACTGCGCCGCCGAGCGGCGCGGGTGCGGGTATGGAAGCCGCGGCGCACATGACCGAGAAGACCTTCACACTCACCGACCCCGCCACCGGACGCAGCGCCGCGCTGCCGGTGCGCAGCGGCACCATCGGGCCGGCGGCCCTCGACATCGCGACGCTCCACAAAGAGCTCGACGTCTTCACCTACGACCCGGGCTACGCCACCACCGCGGCGGTCGAGAGCCGCATCACCTACATCGACGGCGACGCGGGCGTACTGCTGCATCGCGGCTATCCAATTGAGCAGCTGGCGGAGCACAGCTCGTTCATGGAGGTGGCGTATCTGCTGCTGCTCGGCGAGCTGCCGACCGCCAAGCAGCTCGATGAGTTCATCGGCAACATCCGCTATCACACGATGATCAATGAGTGGCTGTTGCGCTTCTTCAACGGCTTCCACGCCAATGCGCATCCCATGGCGATGGTGTCCGGAGTGGTGGCGTCGATGGCCGCGTTCTATCACGACACGATGGACATCCATAACCCGCGCCACCGCGAGATCTTCGCCCATCGCATCATCGCCAAGCTGCCGACCATCGCCGCGGCCGCACACAAGCACTCGCTCGGCCAGCCGTTCATCTATCCGCGCAACGATCTCGATTACGCGAGCAACGTGCTCAACATGCTGTTCGCCGTGCCCTGCGAGCCCTACCGGCTCGATCCGGTGGCCAGCAAGGCGCTCGACCTGTTGTTCGTGCTGCACGCCGATCACGAGCAGAACGCCAGCACCTCGACCGTGCGGCTCGCCGGCAGCACCGGCGCCAATCCGTACGCGGCGATCTCCGCGGGCGTCTCCGCGCTCTGGGGTCCGGCGCATGGCGGCGCCAACGAGGCGGTGCTGGCGATGCTCGAGCAGATCGGCTCGGTCGACAACATTCCCAAGTACCTGGCGATGGCGAAGGACAAGTCGAGCCATTTCCGGCTCATGGGCTTCGGTCACCGCGTCTACAAGAATTTCGATCCGCGCGCCAAGATCATCCGCGAGATGTGCCACAAGGTGCTGAGCGCGCTCGGCCGCAGCGACAATCCGCTGTTCGAGCTGGCGCTGCGTCTGGAGGAGATCGCCTTGAAGGACGAGTACTTCCTGTCGCGCAAGCTGTACCCGAACGTCGATTTCTATTCCGGCGTCATCTACAGCGCGATCGGCATCCCGCGCTCGATGTTCACGGTGATGTTCGCGATCGCGCGCACCGTCGGCTGGGTGGCGAACTGGCAGGAGATGATCTCCGACCCCGGCATGCGCATCGGCCGGCCGCGCCAGCTGTACACCGGCCCGATGCGGCGCGAGTACCGCGCGATCGGCAAGCGCAGCTAGCCGAGCTTCTGCTCGAGCAGCGCCTCGACCTCGAAGGCGTTCGCGCGCCGCATCGGCCGCCCGTCGACCGGACTCACCGGTGCCTGGCGGATGCCGTCGGCCGGAAACACCGTGGCTTCGATCGGCTGGTCGCCGACGCTGAAGCGCACGCCCGGGAAGGGCCGCACGCGCTCGGCGTCGAGCTTCACGCGCCGCTCGGTCACCTCATAAACGATGCCGGCCTCGAGGAGCTTCAGCGTCACCGTCTCGGCGCGATCGGCAAACAGGTGCAGCTGCACGTCGGAGTGCTCGGTGGCCGTGCCGGCGAGCACCGCACCCACCAGTCGCGGCTCGAACTCGCTCAAGCGCCGCATGGCGGCGAGTGCCGCGCGCCGCTTCTCGCTGAGCGACTCGACGTGCGTCGCGCCGCCGAACAGCCGCTGGTACTCGGCGAGCGCCACCTCGATCTCGCGGTTCTTCGGCAGCGTCGCGGAGCCGTCGTCGACCCCGAGCCGCTCGGCGGCCTTGCGCTTGGCGATCAGGAAGTCCTGCACGCCGTGCTCGGCCATGATGCGCGCGGCTTCCTGCGCGAGAGCGCGCCGCAGGTTCTCGCCGCGGCTGGCATGGCGCTTCACTCGCATCGTCAGAAGATCGGCTCGCTGTTCGCCTGGCCCTCGGTCGGCATCGTGCCGGGCTCGTTCTGCGGCAGATGGCTCGCCATGAAGATTTCCGGCACTCCTTCCCGGTTCTCATCGCTCACCAGCTCGCCGGTCTGCGGCGAGATGCGCAGCGTCACCAGCCCCTCGGGCATCGCCCGGTGCTCCTCCGGCACGCCGCGCAGTGCCTCGTGCATGAAGGCGATCCAGATCGGCAGCGCGGTGCGCGCGCCCTCCTCGGCCTCGCCGAGCGGCCGCTCCTGGTCGAAGCCCACCCAGACGGTGGCGACCAGGTTGTCGGTGAAGCCGTTGAACCAGGTGTCCACGGCCTTATTGGTCGTGCCGGTCTTGCCGGCGATGTCCTCGCGCCCGAGCACCCGGGCACGCACTCCGGTGCCGTGGCGGATCACGTCCGACATCATGTCGGTCATCACGTAGGCGTTCTGCGCGCTGATGACGCGCGGTGCGATCTGCTGTGCCGGCAGCGCGCCGGGCTCGCCGTGTGAGCCGTCGGCTGCAGCCCCGGCCTGACGTGGATCGGCTCCCGGCAACGTGCCCGCCGCGCTCGAGGCGGCCACCTTGAGCGGCGCCGGCGCGCCCGCCGGGCTCGCGCCGCCGTCGGCGTCGCAGGGCCGGCACACCAGGCGCGGTGCGGCGCGCCACACGACCTGGCCGGCGGCGTCCTCGATGCGGTCGATGAAGTAGGGCTGCACGCGATAGCCACCGTTGGCAAACACCGCGTAGCCGCTCGCCAGCTCGAGCGGCGTGACCTCCAGCGTGCCGAGTGCCAGTGTCAGATCGTGCGGCATGCTCTTCGGGTCGAAGCCGAAGCGCGAGATATAGTCGATGGCGTTGTCGATGCCGACTTCCTTGAGCACGCGGATCGAGACGAGATTGCGCGAGTGCACCAGCGCCTCGCGCAGCCTGGTGGGGCCGCCGAACTGGCGCGAGTCGTTCTCCGGCCGCCACGCCTCCTCGGCGCCGTTGCCCTCGAGCACGATCGGCGCATCGAGGAAGGTGCTCGCCGGCGTGATGCCATGCTCGAGCGCCGCCGAATACAGGAAGGGCTTGAAGCCCGAGCCCGGCAGGCGCCGCGCCTGGATCACCCGGTTGTACTTGTTGGTGAAGTAGTCAAAGCCCCCCACCAGGGAGACGATGCTGCCGTCGTTGGGGTCGAGCGCGACGAGTGCGCTCTGCGCCTCGGGTACCTGCGCGAGCTGCGCGTGGCCCGCATCGTCGGCGACCACGTAGACGACGTCGCCCTTCTTCAGCACCTGCGCGGCCGTCTTGGGTGCCGGGCCGACGCTCTCGTTGCTGCCCGCCTTGCGCGCCCACGACAATCCGTCCCAGTCGATGCTCACGGCCCCGAGCGCCTTGGCGTAGGCATGCGCGCCGCGCTCCTCCACCGAGGTCACGATCGCCGGTGACAGATCGCCGATCGAGGCGTACTCGTCCACCAGGTCGTCGTAGTCGGGCGTGCCGCCGGCCGGCAGATCCACGTGCCCGGCGGGGCCGCGCCAGCCGTGGCGGCGGTCGTACTCGATGAGCCCGATGCGCAGCGCGCGCACCGCGGCCGCCTGCAACCGCCCGTCAATCGTCGTATAGACCTTGTAGCCGGCGGTCTCGGCGCTGGCGCCGAAGCGCTGCCGCAGCTCGAGCCGCGCCATTTCGGCGACGTAGGGGGCTTCGATGTCGTAGAGCGGCGCGTGCGTGCGCGCGTGCATCGGCTCCTTGTTGGCGGCCTCGGCGATCGTGGCGTCGATGTAGCCGAGCTCGCGCATGCGGCGCAGCACGTAGGCGCGGCGCGCGGTCGCCATCTCCGGGTTGACGATCGGGTTGTAGCTGGAGGGGGCCTTCGGCACGCCGGCGAGCGTCGCGGCCTCCGCGACGTCGAGCTTGTCGAGCGTCTTGCCGAAGAACGCCTCGGACGCCGCCGCCACGCCGTAGGAGCGCTGGCCGAAGAAGATCACGTTGAGATACAGCCCGAAGATCTCCGGCTTGCTGAACTCGTGCTCCATGCGGTAGGTGACGAAGGTCTCCTGGAGCTTGCGGCGCGCGGTCTTGTCGAGGCTGAGAAACATGTTGCGCGCCGCCTGCATGGTGATCGTGCTGGCGCCCTGGGTCTTGTGACCGGAAATGACATCGACGATCGCGGCGCGCATCACCCCGAAGTAGTCGATGCCGTGATGCTCGAAGAAGCGCTCGTCCTCGGCGGCGAGGAAGGCATGTTTCACCAGCTCGGGGATCTGCTCGTAGGAGACCGGGATGCGCCGCTGCTCGCCGATCTGCGCAATCAGCGCGCCGCTGCGCGTGTAGACGCGCAACGGCACCTGCAGCTCCGCATTGCGCATCGCATCAGTGGAGGGCAGCGTCGGTACCAGGTACACGTAGCTGCAGGCGAGCGCGTAGGCACCGAGAAATGTGACCAACATCACGCTACCCGCGATGAGGGTCATAATCCGAATGTATTTCCATTTCACAGAAACCAACTCTCTCACCTTGCGCTCGCTGAGGGGGCTATGCATAGTAGCCGCCGCATCAGGGCAAACTCACCGAAAGGTGGGGACGCAAAGCCTCCGGTCTACGGGACGTACGTGCCTATGACAGCGGGGTTGCCGGTCCGAACGTTAACGTACTCCGCCGCGCTTGTGTAACGAGCGTCGCCGGGTCCTAGGGTTCGACCGCCTCTCCTCGCGACGTCAGCCGTCGCTCGCAAGCCCACGGGCTTTCAACGTCTCCTCAGCAGCAACCTTGGACAAGGCACGAGGAAATTCGTTGATCCAGGCGCCCGGCGCCCCCAGGCGTGACGCCTTCGGTGGTTCGCCGGCGGCCGCCTCAGCCACCCTCCGGTTCCGTGAGGCCGCTCACGTTCAATTTAACTTTGCGCTGATATATAGTGTCTCCGGATATATACAGGGCGGTCACTTTCAGGCGTAAAAACCTGAAAAGGAAGTAAAAAATGTTCCTTCTCCAGCGCAAGTATCGACCGCTGCTCGGCCTCGATATAACCACGTCCTCGGTCAAGCTGATCGAGCTGGCGATGGCGGGCGGTCAATACCGGGTGGAGGCCTACGCCGCCGAGCCCACGCCCCAGAATGCCATCAACGAGAAGGCGATCGTCGATGCCGATGCGGTCGGCGAGGCCATCCGCCGCGCCGTGAAGCGCGCCGGCGCCAAGAGCGGCGAGGTTGCGATCGCGATCTCCGGCGATGCCGCGATCACCAAGGTCATCCAGATGCCGCGCTCGCTGCGCACCGGCGACCTCGAGGCGCAGGTCGAGATGCAGGCGGATCAGTACATCCCCTTTCCGATGGACGAAGTCAGCTACGACTTCGAAGTGCTCGGCGCCAACGACAAGGACCCCGACTCGAACGACGTGCTGCTGGTCGCGACGCGCACCGAGAACGTCGATCAGCGCCAGGCGGCGGTCAAGGCTGCCGGACTCACCGCCAAGATCGTCGACGTCGAGGCGTTCGCGCTCGAGAACGCCTGCAAGCTGATGACGCACCAGATGCCCGACGGCGGCATCGACCGCACCATCGCGGTGGTCGACTTCGGCGCGAGCAGCACCACCTTCAGCGTGCTGCGCAATCTCAAGGTGGTGTACACGCGCGACTTCGCCTTCGGTGGCCAGCAGCTCACCGAGGAGATCATGCGCACCTACGGACTCGCCATGGAGGAGGCCGGACGCGCCAAGAAAGAAGGCGGCCTGCCGGGCAACTACCAGTCCGAGGTGCTCGATCCGTTCATCGACGACATGACGCAGCAGGTCAGCCGCTCGCTGCAGTTCTATCTCGCGTCCGGCTCCGGGCGCGAGCAGCCGGAGAAGATCCTGGTGTGCGGCGGCTGCGCCAACATCCCGGGAGTCGCCGAGGTGATCTCCAGCCGCGTCGGTATTTCCGCCGAGAAGGGCGATCCCCTCGGCCAGATGAAGCTGTCCTCACGCGCCAAGGCGCAGGCGGTCCAGCGCGACGCTACGGCGCTGCTGACGGCTTGCGGGCTCGCACTGCGGAGTTTCGACTGACATGCCACGCATAAACCTGCTTCCCCACCGGGAAAGCAAACGCAAGGAGCGCAAGCTCAAATTCCTGGTGGCGCTCGGCGTCGCCGTGGTGGTTGCGATGGCGACCACGTTCGCCGCTTATCTGATGTTCGACGGCATGATCTCCGCCCAGGAGCGCCGCAATCAGCAGCTGCGCCGCGAGATCAAGACGCTCGACAAACAGATCGAGGAGATCAACACCCTCGAGACCGACAAGCAGAAGTTCATCGCGCGCATGGAGATCATCGAGAAGCTGCAGCGCTCGCGTCCCGAGATCGTGCATGTGTTCGACGAGATCGTGAAGACGCTGCCCGACGGCGTCTACCTGACCGGCGTCAAGCAGGTCGGCGGCAACTCCAAGCGCCTGCAGTTCGACGGCGTGGCGCAGTCGAGCACCCGCGTGTCCACCTTCATGCGCAACATCGACGCCTCCGAGTGGCTGCGCAACCCCGAGCTCTCGGTGGTGCAGACCGCCACCAAGGGCCCGGGATCGAGCTTCACCCTGACCGCGGATGAGGTTACCGCAGCGCCGCCGACCGACAACTCGCACGCATCGCCGGTGAAGGGCAAGACCCGCAAGGCGAGTCTCGACGACGCGGGAGTGCGGCGATGAACCTGCTCGACGAACTGCGATCACTCGACCCGCGCGACCCGGGCCGCTGGCCGCTGCCGATTCTCGCCGGCGTGGTATTGCTGGCGTTCCTCGCCGCGGCGATCGGACTCACCTATTTCTTCGTCTGGAACGATGAGCGCCCGGTGCTGCAGCAGCGTGAGTCCGAGGAACAGGCGCTGCGCCGCGAGTTCCACGACAAGCACGCCAAGGCGGTCAATCTCGAGGTCTACAAGCAGCAGCTGAAGGACATCGAGCGCTCCTTCGGCGCGCTGCTGCGCCAGCTCCCCGGCAAGACCGAGGTGCCGAGCCTGCTGGTCGACATCTCGCAGACCGGTCTCGCCGCCGGCCTGCAGGAGAAGCTGTTCCAGCCCGAGGCCGAGCAGCGCAAGGACTTCTACGCCGAGAAGCCGATCAAGATCCGCCTCACCGGCAGCTACCACCAGTTCGGCGAGTTCGTGAGCGGTATCGCAGCGCTGCCGCGCATCGTCACGCTCGACGACATCGCCATCACGCCCGACAGCAAAGACGCCTACGACCAGCTCTCCATGGAGCTCACCGCGAAGACCTACCGCTACCTCGATGAGGAGGAGATCGCCGCGGGTGAAGCCGAGAAGAAGAAGGACGCCACGACTCACCGTCCTGGCGCGCAGTGAGGCCGCTACCCATGCGCAACCTGAACCACCACCGCATCGCGCGCCTGCTCGCCGTGGGGCTCGCCTGTCTCGGCTTCGCCGGCCTCACCGCCTGCTCGAGCGCCGACGATGAGCTGACGCACTACATCGAGACCACCAAGCACGAGCCGGGCGGGCGCGTCGAGCCGCTGCCCGAGATCAAGCCCTACGAGACCTTCGTGTACGCCGACTCCGAGATGCGCTCGCCGTTCATGCCGAGCGCGCCGGGCGCCGGCGCGGGCCTCGCCGGGGTGCGCCCCGACATGAAGCGCAATCGCGAGTTCCTCGAGCAGTTCTCGCTCGACACGCTGAAGATGGTCGGCACGCTGCGCCTCAGCGGCTCGATCTTCGGCCTGGTACAGACCAAAGACGGCCTGGTGCACCGCGTGGCGGTCGGCGAGCACATCGGTCAGGCCGACGGCAAGATCACCGAAATCTCACCCTCAAAAATCAGCCTCGTTGAAATCGTTCCGGACAGTCTCGGCGGCTACATGGAGCGCCCCGCCGCGCTCGCTCTGAACGAGTAAGGTCCAGCAGGGAGTCCTCGCAATGCATTCCTCTAGCCTGTTCAATCGGATCCGCGGCAGCGCCGCCTGGGTCGTGATCGCGGGAATCCTCGCTGGATTTCCCGGCGTCCCGGCACTCGGCCAGGGTCAGCTCAGTCTGCAGTCGGTAGACGTGCAACCCCTGACCGGACAGCAGCTGCAGCTCACGATGCACCTGTCGGGACCGGCGCCGCAGCCGTTGTCATTCACGATCGACAACCCGGCGCGCATCTCCTTCGATCTGCCCGGTGCGACGCTCGCGCTCCCGTCGCGGCGCATCGACGTGCACACCGCGGGGCTCGATACCATCCTCGCCGCCGAGACCAAGGACCGCACGCGCGTCGTGCTCAACCTCGACAAGCTGGTGCCTTATGACGCGCGCGTCGACGGCAACAACATTGTCGTGACGCTTGGCAACGGCAGCTCGGGCAGCGCCGCCGCCAGCGCCAGCACCGCGATGCCGAGCACCACGCCGATTTCCAGCGGCAGCGCCTCTGCCGGCAGCGGCTCGGGGCGCGAACTGCGCTCGATCGACTTCCGCCGCGGCACCGACGGTGCCGGCCGCGTGGTCGTGAAGCTCTCCGACCCGCACATCCACATCAGCCTGCACCAGATCGGCAGCCAGATCCTCGTGGACTTCACCGATGCCGGCGTGCCGATGAACCTGGTGCGCCGCTACGACGCCACCGACTACGGCACCCCGGTGGCCGCCTTCGACGTCACCCGCGTCGGCAACGGCGCGCGTATCGCCATCACCGCCAACGGTGACTACGAGCAGCTCGCCTATCAGTCGGACGATCAGTACGTGGTCGAGGTCGCGCCGCGCCGCAAGGCGAATGTCGCCGCCGAGGAGAAGCCGGTGTACACCGGCGAGCGTCTGACGCTCAACTTCCAGGACATCGACACCCGCGCCGTGCTGCAGCTGCTGGCCGATGCCAGCGGGCAGAACATCGTGGTGAGCGACTCGGTGTCCGGCAACGTCACCCTGCGCCTGCAGAACGTGCCCTGGGACCAGGCGCTCGACATCGTGCTGCGCACCAAGGGCCTCGATAAGCGCCGCGACGGCAACGTCATCATCGTCGCCCCGCAGGCCGAGCTTGCCACGCGCGAGAAGGCCGAGCTGGCCGCCCGCAAGGACGTCTCGGAGCTGGCGCCGCTGCGCTCCGAGTACCTGCAGGTCAACTACGCCAAGGCACAGGACATGGCGGCGCTCATCAAGAACGGCCAGAACTCGATGCTGTCGCCGCGCGGCAGCGTGGCGGTGGATGAGCGCACCAATACCCTGCTGCTGCTCGACACCTCCGACAAGCTGGCCGACATTCGTCGCCTGGTCGCCACCCTCGACATTCCGGTGCGCCAGGTGCTGATCGAGTCGCGCATCGTCATCGTCAACAACGACTTCGAGCGTCAGATCGGCGCGATCTTCGGCTTGACCAACTTCCAGAGGTCGGGCGCCAACGGGCTGGTGGCCACCAGCGGCACCGCTGCGGCAACCGACACCATGGTGAGCTCGCAGATGACCGGCGCCACGGGCGGAGTCCCCGGAGGCCCGGTCACCGTGCCGGTCGGATCCTCCGCGTCCAACCGCTACAACGTCAACCTGCCGGTCACGAGCCCGGCGGGCAGCTTCGCGCTCAGCGTGCTCGGCAACAACTTCCTGGTCGACCTCGAGCTGTCGGCGGCGCAGGCCGAGACGCAGGCGAACATCATCTCCTCGCCGCGCGTCATCACCGCCAACCAGAAGGAGGCGACGATCGAGCAGGGCATCGAGATCCCGTATCAGCAGTCGGCCTCGAGCGGCGCCACCACCATTCAGTTCAAGAAGGCGGTGCTGTCGCTCAAGGTCACGCCGCAGATCACCCCCGACAACCGCATCATTCTCGATCTCGACGTGCGCGACGACAGCGTCGGCACCATCGTGGTGGCCTCGGGCGGCGTGAACGTGCCCTCGATCAACACCCGCGAGATCTCCACCCAGGTGCTGGTCAACGACGGCCAGACCGTGGTGCTGGGCGGTATCCTGCAGACGACCCAGCGCGAGGACGACACCAAGGTGCCGTTCCTCGGCGATATCCCGATCCTCGGGCACCTGTTCAAGAGCACCGACCACACCGACGACAAGGACGAGCTCATGATCTTCATCACCCCGAAGATCGTCCGCGAGGGCGTCAACGTCACCAACTGAGGCTCGAGCTTCAAGTCGGCAGATCACTGCGGCCGCCTTCGAGGCGGCCGCAGCGTTTTCGGGGTCGGCGCCGCTGGTATCCTGTGCGCACGGATGCTCGGCAAGACCAGCGTATTTCTCATCGGTCCCATGGGCTCAGGCAAGACGGCGGTGGGCCGCCACCTGGGGCGCGCTCTGGGCATGCCGTTCCACGACAGCGACGCCGAGATCGAGAGGCGCACCGGGGTCGACATCCCCTTCATCTTCGAGAAGGAGGGCGAGGCCGGTTTCCGCACGCGCGAGCGCGAGGCGATCGAGGCGCTCAGCGCGCTGGAGGCCATCGTGCTGGCGACCGGCGGCGGCGCGGTGCTGCTCCAGGAGAACCGCCGGCTGCTCGCCGAGCGCGGCTGCGTCGTCTATCTCGAGACCTCCGTCGGGCAGCAGGCCGAGAGAGTCCGCCACGGCCGCAATCGACCGTTGCTCGCGCAGCCGGGCGACATCGCCGGACGGCTCGGCGCGCTCATGGCAGCGCGCTCGGCGCTGTATGCCGAGATCGCCGATCTCACGGTGTCGACCGACGGCCGCCGCGTGCAGATGGTTGCCGAGGAGATTCTGAAGGTTCTCGACCGTTTACGGGGGCCGCGCTGAAGGCCGCCTCACGTATACTGCCGGCGGCGCGAATTGTGTTGTAAGGCCGTGCCGCGCGCGCAGTGGATACCCTCAAGGTCGAACTCGGCTCCCGCAGCTACCCGATCCTGATTGGCGCGGGACTGCTCAACCGTGCGGACGCCGTGCGCCCGCTCATCCCGGGGCGCGATCACCTCATCGTGAGCAATACCACGGTGGCGCCGCTCTACCTGCCCGCGCTCCGGGAAAGCCTCGCCTCGGGCCGCCGCGTCGAGGTCATCCTCCCGGACGGCGAGCGCCACAAGACCCTCGCCAACGCCGCCCGCGTGCTCGACGTGCTGGTCACCAACCGCTTCGGCCGCGACTGCACGGTGATCGTGCTGGGCGGCGGTGTCGCGGGCGATCTCGCCGGCTTTGCGGCCGCCTGCTATCAGCGTGGCGTCGCCCTGGTGCAGCTGCCGACCACGCTGCTCGCGCAGGTCGATTCGGCGGTCGGTGGCAAGACCGCGGTGAATCATCCGGGCGGCAAGAACCTGATCGGCGCGTTCCACCAGCCCGTGGCGGTCATTGCCGATACGGCGACGCTCGCCACACTCCCCGGCCGCGAGCTGCGCGCCGGTCTCGCCGAGGTGATCAAGTACGGGCTGATCTGCGATGCGGCGTTGTTCGAGTGGCTCGAAGCGCACCTCGATGAGCTCATCGCCGCGCAGCCGGAGGCGCTGGCGCACGTGGTACGCCGCTCCTGCGAGATCAAGGCGATGATCGTCGGCCGCGACGAGCGCGAGGAGCTCGGCGACCGGGCACTGCTCAATCTCGGGCATACCTTCGGGCATGCCATCGAGTCGGCGACCGGCTACCGCCGCTGGCTGCACGGCGAGGCGGTCGGCGCCGGACTCGTGATGGCGGCCACCATGTCGCGCGAGTCCGGGCTCATGAGCCTGGCGGAGCTCGCGCGCGTGCACTCGCTCGTCGAGCGCGCCGGGCTGCCGACGCGCGGCAGCGGTGTCGCGCCCGCCGCCGTTCTCGAGCACATGCGTATCGACAAGAAGGTGCTCGCCGGGCGTCTGCGCCTGGTGCTGCTGCGGCGCATCGGTAACGCTTTTGTGACCGCAGACTACCCCGAGGATGCGCTCACACGCACGCTGCAGGCGTGCTGCGGATGAGCCGCACCATGAACGACGCCGCAGCACCCGTCCCGCCCGCAGCGCCCCTCGCGCCGTACGCGGCGCACGATGCGCAGTCGCGCGGGCGCCGCCACCCGGAACCGCCGCCCGAGCTGCGCAGCGAGTTCCAGCGCGACCGCGACCGCATCATTCACTGCAACGCCTTCCGCCGCCTGGTCTACAAGACCCAGGTGTTCGTCAACCACGAGGGCGATCTGTATCGCACGCGCATTACGCATTCGATCGAGGTGGCGCAGATCGCGCGCTCGGTGGCCGTGGCGCTCGGTGTAAACGAGGCGCTCACCGAAGCCATCTGCCTGGCGCACGATCTCGGGCACACGCCGTTCGGTCACGCCGGACAGGACGCGCTGAATGAGTGCATGCGCGACTACGGCGGCTTCGAGCACAACCTGCAGTCGCTGCGTGTGGTCGATGAACTCGAGGAGCGCTACGCCGAGTTCCGCGGACTGAATCTCACCTTCGAGTGCCGCGAGGGGATCCTCAAGCACTGCTCGGTGCGACACGCGCGCGAGCTCGGTGAGCTGGGCGCGCGCTTTCTCAAGCGCCAGCAGCCGGGGCTCGAGGCACAGATCGCCAATCTTGCGGATGAGATCGCCTACAACAATCACGACGTCGACGACGGTATCCGCGCGCAGCTGCTCACGGTCGAGGAGCTGCGCGGGACGCGCATGTTCCGCCGGCAGTACGACGCCATGCTCGCGCGTTACCCGGATCTGAACGAGCGCCGCCTGGTGCACGAGACGATCCGCCGCATGATCAATCACATCGTGGTGGATCTGATCCGCACCACGCAGGCGCAACTCGCGGAAGCGCGGCCGCGCTCGATCGACGAGGTACGCGCGCTCGGCAAGCCGCTGGCAGCACTCGGTGACGCCTGCCGCGACGAGCACCTCGAGCTCAAGGAGTTTCTCCGCGAGCGTGTCTACCGGCACTACAAGGTGCTGCGCATGACCGCGAAGGCGCGCCGCGTAGTGCGCGAGCTGTTCGATGCTTTCTTCGCCGACGTGACCCTCATGCCGCCCGAGCATCGCGAGCAGGCGCTGCGTGCGGAGGCCGTACAACCGGGTGCCGGGCAGGCGCGCACGGTCGCCGACTACATCGCCGGCATGACCGACCGCTATGCAATCCTCGAGCATCAGCGGCTCTTTGATCCCGCCGAGCGCACCTGATCCCCAAGTCGCGCAACCTCGCCTAGCCGATCCCGTCCCTGGGTACTGTGCGCCGTTCCTCACTCGGCGCTGACTATCTGCCCATCCCCCGGAACGATGTAACTGGCTGTTTCTGCTGGTTTTAATGGCTTGGCACCTCTCCAAAATGCCCCCTGTCGTGCTTTGTTAATTGACATAAGTCACTGACTTGCCTAGAGTTATGTCACAACAAAGCAACTGCAGCATGTCCAAGACGAGTCGAGAAAAAGAGGCAGTGCTGAGCGTCTTTGCTGCACTTGTGCAGCCACTCATGCGCGTCGCCTTCGAATACGGAATCTCCGCCGGTGAGATCGCGGGCGTGGTTCGTCGCGTCTACATCCAGGCGCTCGAGGCACGGCTGCGTGATCAGAAGAGACCTACAACTGACGCGCGAATCGCGGCGGTGGCGGGGATTGCGAAGTCGGACGTGTCAGCGCTGAGAGAAGCGTCGCGGATGGGCGCGCCGCATAGCCTGCGAGCCGCTGTTGGTTTGGATCAAGTAGCGAGCTTGCTGAGTGCTTGGCACACGCAAGCGGGCTTCTCGGGAGCTTATGGCCTGGCGCTCGAGTTGGATTTGGCTCCGACGCCGAGTTCCCCGCGCAAAAGCTTTCGCGAACTGGTGGCGCTCGCATGCCCAGGTGCAGATGAGGAAGCTCTCCTCGACGAGCTAGTCGCCGCCGGTTCAGTCGAGGTGTTGGAAGGCACCACCATTCGTTGCCTTTCGCGTGCGTTGGTTACGCAGGAAACGGACGCGAGGCGAATCGAAAGGACAGGGCGTTTTTTGGCGGTTGTGGCAGACAACTTCGTGCACAACCTACTGCGCTCGGCTTCGGATCCACTCTATTTCGAGCGCGCGGTCGTCTCTGACGAGCTCGTTACAGAGGCGGGCCGGGACAAATTTCTGGCAATTGCTCGAGAAAGAGGTCAGGAGCTGTTGGTTGAGCTCGATGCCTACCTGTCGCGTTTGGTTCCCACTGAGCGAAGCGAGGCAGGAAAAAAATACGGGGTCGGAATTTATTTCTTTGAAGACAAAGCGGGCTCTATTACGGAGGCCGTGGAACAGGCGGTTGTGCAGCAACGCGGTGATCGCGTGAAACCGGCTGTTCAGGAAATCGATGTCCTGGCGGGGCTGGGGCATCACAAATAACGGACGTTATGGGGAGAGGATCAATGAAAACGACAACTGTGATAGCGGCTCTTGTGGCATCCATTGCGGCTGCTTCCAGTTTCGCTGCCGGCGGGCCGCATGGCGGCGCTTTGGGCGGAATGCATAGCATGGGAACCTTGGGAATTCGCAGCGTGGGGTCGTTGGCTATACCGACCAATGCCCGGGGAATTCAAGGCAACGGCCACGCCGGGATCCAGGGCAACGGCGGCGCCGGGATCCAGGGCAACGGCGGCGCCGGGATCCAGGGCAACGGCGGCGCAGGAATCCAGGGCAACGGCGGCGCCGGAATCCAGGGCAACGGCGGTGCAGGAATCCAGGGCAACGGCGGTGCGGGAATTCAGGGCAATGGCCACGCCGGAATCCAGGGCAACGGCGGCTCCGGAGTCACTGTCGGTAACCGCGGAATCCAAAGTGATGTCAGTGTCGGAACTCGGGAGAACGAGAGCACCGTAATCGCGAGTGAGTGTGGAATCCAAGGCGCTGCCGGTTCAGACGCGCGAGTCGAGAGCCGTGATTGCCGAAATGGCTTCAGGGTCGGGATGTCCACGGACAGTTCTGGGGCCGTGAAGCTCCAGTAGGGACCGCCGAAGTCTGCGGCTAGATAAAGTCCTGTGAACCGCGGCGGGGCCGCCCCTTGTGGGCGGCTCACCGCATGCGGCCTCGCTCAGCGCCTGCCACATAGCCAAAGACGTGAACACCGGCCTGGACGCGCCGGCGCTGCCGGCTTGGCTCATCGTGGTCCTCCAACCAATTGTCCATCTCTTCGAGCCAGCTTGCGGTGCGCCTCTTTACAAAGTCGCGAAATCTGGGCACAGCCAGCTCCGGGAGGTTAAACACGCGAGCTATCCGGTCTAGTTGCCGAGCTCCTGGGTTCCGCTCTCCCCAGTTCTCAATTGCAGCTTTGAGGTATTGAGCAGCGATGGTGGCGGCCAACTCCAAGTAGACAGGGTCGGGGTGGCCTACCAATACGAAACGTTTTAACAGCACATAGCGCCCGTCCCTGCGACGGCTTGCGATTCCCCGATACCGCATCCAGCCGAGAACATCCGACATTGGTCGCCGCGGCACTCGCGTTCTAATCAGAGCTGCCAACCCTCGCCGACCCTGAAGCGGAAGCGCCCTTGGCTCTCCGTTGACGTCCGTGTAGTCGGGACCTCGAGCCCAGTCATGCATCACACCGGAGACATTCACGAATAGATCGTAATCCTTAGAGTGTTCGATCGGGATGCGCCCGCGGGACTCGATGATCTCTGCCGCATTCCGCAATTTCGCTGCGATGGTTGTTCTCGAGAGACCCATCCCCGTCAGGAACAAAGCGGTTCCAGACACCAGAACATCCTGCGCTATCAGAACAGCCGCGGCCGACGCGCCAGCGCTAACGCGCGAACCTCCTTCTTGTGCGCCGAGTCGACCTAGACGGTGGCGTGTTCCGCGCAAGCTCTTACTCCGTCGCTTCATTTGCTTTGTCCTCCTCGGGGTAATCCTCGTGAGAAAAAACCGTGAGTCCGATTCGGACGCGTGGACTCGCTGAGTTCATCCTTCTCCATCGCGAGCTTCTCAACTCTTCTCGCACCCCGGATAGGAGGGCTTCACTTCGGTCCGCGAGCATCTTTCGGATTAGAGGCAGAAACCTTGAATCGATGCTGAGCGTTTCAACGACTCGGCAAATCCGCGGCCATTTCGCGTCCGTAGCATTGGTGAGCATTGTGAGCAGAAGGTCGCGTGCCCGCAGGCCCATCTCACTGAGGCGCCTGTCGCTGAATTCCTTGGCCTTGTACTGTCGCATGCGTACGCGTACGCGGTCGTCCGACACCTTTTCTGCGGCGCCAACCCGACAGAGCTCGCTCAAGATCAACCCCGGGTACACCCCCGGGGCATGGCGATTCACCAGTGTCCAAAAGCTAGCTCGCGTGCGGTCCCCATGCTTAATTGGAAGGACAAGGGGTCCCTCGGTGTCAAGGAAGTTGGGATCGGAGTGCCACGCAGCGAGGACTCGGTTTGCGCGATTACGTCGATTCTCCACGGCAGGGCCCGCTCCAGGGGGGCCTTCCAGGATTCTCGCAACCTCGCCGCGGTCGACACCTGTAACGAGGGCAATCCGCGAGACGTTGGGTCGCTTGCGGCGGCCGGCTTCGGCCTTCGCCGCCTGGTGAACGCACACAGCTCGCAGCAAGCTCTCGGCCTCCGGACTGCTCACTCCATGCTCAATCAGCAGTCGGGCCAGGGGCTCGAAGACCGCCTCGACCGCAGTGAACACGGTGGCGTTGCGCGAGCTGGCTGCGCGGCGTTTCGCCTTTGTTCGCGAAGCCGATGTCCTCGGGGCCCGTCGGCCATTTTGACGGGAATTCCGCAAAGCGCCTGGACTATAAAGGAGCGGACCGACTACGGCACGCACTCGTGACCGTCAACGCAAGGTGCGTACCGACTTTCTGCGTTAACGCACCCGAAAATCGAGCTGCTCTGGCCGCAGCCGCCTCGGGAAGACGCACGGGGCCGCTTAGGCGCCGGCGAGCTTCGCGAGGTTTCTCGACCTCTACGCGGCCTGCACGCTAGCCCTTGGCGAGCTCCTCTCTCAGTGTCTTGCGCAATATCTTGCCGACGTTCGACTTAGGAAGCTCCGTGCGGAAATACACGTGCTTCGGCACCTTGTATCCCGCGAGCGACTGGCGACTGTAGTCGACGACGTCCTTCTCGGTAAGCGACGGGTCCTTGCGAACCACAAAGAGCGCCACGACCTCGCCGGAGTGCTCGTCGGACTGCGCGATCGCGGCGGCTTCGAGGATTCCCGGGTGGCTCGCCACCACGGCCTCCACCTCGTTCGGGTACACGTTGAAGCCCGACACCAGAATCATGTCCTTCTTGCGGTCCTCAATGTAGACGAAGCCGCGCTCGTCCATGTGGCCGACGTCGCCGGTGCGCAGGAAGTTATCGGGCAGCATCACCTTGGCGGTCTCGTCGGGCCGGTTCCAGTACCCGCGCATCACCTGCGGGCCGCGCACGCAGATCTCGCCAATCTCGCCGATCTCCAGGTCCTTGCCGTCGTCATCGCGGATGGCGACCTCGGTAGAGGAGATCGGCAGTCCGATCGAGCCGTTGAAGGGCTCATTGTTGGGATTGATGCACGCAGCCGGCGAGGTCTCGGTGAGCCCCCACGCCTGTGTCAGCACGCAACCCGTGGCCTCCTTCCAGCGCTCGGCGACCGCGGCCTGTACAGCCATGCCGCCGCCGAGCGTTATCTTGAGCCCGCTGAAATCGAGCTCCTTGAATTGAGGCGCGTGCAGCATGGCGTTGAACAGCGTGTTGACGCCGCTGATGAAGTTGCATGGATAGCGTTTCATATCCGCGAGCATGGATTTGAGGTCACGCGGATTGACGATCAGCAGGTTGCGCCAGCCGAGGCGCGCGAACAGCAGGCCGTTACACGACAGCGCGAAAATGTGGTACAGCGGGATCGCCGTAAGCACAGTCCCCCGCTCCTGAAACGAGGGGCCCAGCCACGCCTGGGCCTGCAGCACGTTGGTGCTCACGTTGCCGTGCGACAGCATCGCGCCCTTGGCGACCCCGGTTGTTCCTCCCGTGTACTGCAGGAACGCGAGGTCGTCGGGGCCGAGATCCACGGGCGCGAGGGGAAGCTTGCGGCCGGCAGCCAACGCCGCCTTGAACGAGCTGGCGACAGCGATGTGCCAGGGCGGCACCTGCTTGCGTACCCGCCGCACGACGTAATTGACGATCGCCGACTTCGGGAATGGCAGCAGGTCGCCGACCGCGGTCACGAGCACCGTCGTGACGCTCGTGCTTGCGACCACCTTCTCGAGAACGTGCGCGAAGTTCTCCAGCACCACGATGCCGGTGGCACCGGAGTCGCTCAGCTGGTGCTGCAGCTCCGGGGCGGTGTACAGCGGGTTGGTGTTGACCACGATGAGTCCGGCACGCAACGCGCCGAACAGGGCGATCGGATACTGCAGAGAGTTCGGCAGCATGATCGCGATCCGATCGCCCTTGCGGAATCCCGCCCCCTGCAGCCAGGCGGCGAAGGCGCGAGACAGGACATCGAGCTGCGCATAGGTGAGCTGCGCCCCCATGAAGACGTACGCGACCTGAGCAGCGTGGCGCGCAAAGGTTTCCTCGAGCAGCTGCTTGAGCGAGCGCAGTTGCTTGGGGTCGATCTCCGCTGGCGTGCCGGGCACGTACGACTTCAGCCAGATCTTGTTCATCGGTTTCCCCCGCTTGGGTGATTCTTCTTCAGCAGCGGCTGCAGATACGGCCATACGGTGTCGAGCACCGGCGCTTCGCCGCGCGCGTTGGGATGCATGCCGTCGGCCTGCATGAGGTCTGGGACCAGCGCCACCTTCTCGAGCAGGAACGGCACCAGCGGCAGATGATATTGGTTTGCCAGGGCCGGGAACACGTGCTCGAATTCGGCCGTGTAGCGCGCCCCGTAGTTCGGCGGGATGCGGATGCCGACCAGCAGCACCCGCGCGCCCGCCTGCTGGCACAGCTGCACCATCCGCGCGAGATTGGCGCGCGTCTCCGGCGCCGGCAGCGCCCGCAGGCCGTCGTTCGCGCCGAGCTCGAGGATCACGAGCGCCGGACGGTGCAGCTCGAGTGCCCGCGGCAACCGCTCGAGGCCCCCGCCGCTCGTCTCGCCGCTTTCACTGGCGTTGGCGACCTGGTACTCGTAACCTTGGCTGCGCAGTCGCTGTGCGAGCATTGCGACCCAACCCTGCTCCGGAGCGAGGTTATATGCAGCGCTCAGACTGTCACCGAAGACAAGGATTGTCCGGCCGCCGGCCGCTGCGGCACCGAGCGCGATGACGAGCCCCATTGCGAGCGCGGCGGCGCCGGCCAGTCTGACAAGCGTTCTCAAGGCGGAAAACCTCTGCAAGCAGGTTAGCAGCCCGGAAGGCGCGCTGACCATCGTCGATTCCGTGTCGCTCGAGATCGCGCGTGGCGAGTCGCTGGCGGTCGCCGGACCTTCGGGGGCCGGCAAGTCGACATTGCTGGCGCTGCTCGCCGGGCTCGACACGCCAACCAGCGGGCGCGTGCTGCTCGAGGGCGCCGACCTGACCGGGCTCGACGAGGACGGCCGGGCGCGGCTGCGGGCGCAGCGCGTCGGCTTCGTATTCCAGTCGTTTCACCTCATCCCGGCGCTCACGGCGCTCGAGAACGTGATGCTGCCGCTGGAGCTCGCGGGGCGCACCGACGCGCGGCGTGCCGCGCGTGAGACGCTCGCGCGGGTGGGGCTCGAGGCGCGCACCGGGCATTACCCGCGCCAGCTCTCGGGCGGCGAGCAGCAGCGGGTGGCGATCGCGCGCGCCTTCGTCACGCGTCCGGCGGTGCTGTTCGCCGACGAGCCGACCGGCAACCTCGACACGGCGACCGGCGCGCGCATCGGTGAGCTGCTGTTCGAGCTCAACGCCAGTGCCCACACGACCTTGGTCCTCGTGACCCACGACCGCGCGCTGGCGGGACGCTGCGTACGCATGCTGCGCATGGAAGCAGGGCGGATCGCGTGAAGGCGGTGCGGCTGGCGCTGCGCACGCTGGCGCGCGAGTGGCGCTCGGGCGAGCTTGGCGTACTGCTGCTCGCGCTCACGGTGGCGGTCGCGGCGCTCACCGGTGTTGGCTTCCTGGTCGGGCGCATCAGTGCCGCGGTGGCGATTCAGGCGAGCTCGGTGCTGGCCGCCGACATCCGTTTGAGCTCGCCCCGGCCGCTCGACCCGGAGTACCTCGGCGAGGCGCACCGCCGCGGGCTCGCCACCGCGACCACGACCTCGCTCCTCTCGGTCGTGTTCAACGGCGACGCCAGCCAGCTGACGAACGTCGCGGCGGTGACCGACGGTTACCCGCTGCGCGGCCGGCTGCTGGTTGCCGCCGAGTCCTTCGCGCCCGGCGCGCCGGCTGCGGGCATTCCGCCTGCGGGCGAGGTGTGGCCCGCCTCGCGGCTGCTCGCCGCCATCGGCGGCAAGGTCGGCTCGCGGCTGACGATCGGCGCGGCTACCTTGCGCGTCACGCGGGTGCTCATCTCCCGTCCCGACCAGGGCGGTACCTTCGCCGAGCTCGCGCCGAGTCTCATCATGAACGCCGCGGACCTTCCCGCCACGCGCCTCATCCAGCCCGGCAGCCGCGTGAGCTATGCAAACCTGTTCGCCGGCGAGCCCGCGCCGCTCGAGGCGTTCAAGGCGTGGCTCATCGTCCACAAGAGCGGTGGTGAGCGGCTGCGCGACATATCGGACGCGAGCCCACAGGTGCGCAGCGCCGTAGACCGCGCCGGGCGCTTCCTCAGTCTCGCGAGCCTCGTGAGTGTCCTGCTATGCGCCATCGCGGTGGCGTTGGCTGCGCGGCGCTACGTGCACCGCCACCTCGACAGCGTGGCGCTGCTGAAGACGCTCGGTGCGACGCGCGGCTTTACGCTGAGTGTCGCCGTGCTGCAGCTGCTGACGCTGTCCGTGGTCGCAGCGCTCGTGGGCAGCGTCATCGGCTTCCTGGCCCAGGAGTGGCTGCTGCGCGCTATCCGCGGCCTGCTCGCCGTCACCGAGCTGCCGCCGCCGAGCGCCGCGCCGCTCGCGCTCGGATTCCTCACCGCAATCGCCGTGTTGGCGGGATTCGCGTTGCCACCGCTGCTGCAGCTGCAGCGCGTGCCGGCGCTGCGCGTCCTGCGCCGCGATGTAGGACCACCACCGCCGCTCGTGCTGCTGGCGTTCGGGCCGGCGGTCGCGGTCGTGCTGCTCCTTATCTACTGGGTGGTGCGCGATGCGCGCCTGTTTGTCTATCTGGCGGCGGGACTTGGTGTCTTTCTCGCGCTGCTCGCGCTGGCAGGCACCGCCCTGGTGCTGCTCGCCGGGCGGCTGCGCGGCCGGGTCGGCGTGGCGTGGCGCTACGGCGTGGCGAACCTCTCCCGCCGGCGCGCCGAGAGCGTGGTGCAGCTGGTCGCCTTCGGCACCGGGCTCATGGTGCTGCTGCTGCTCGGCATCATCCGCGATGACCTGAGCAGCGACTGGCGGCGCACACTGCCGCCGGATCTACCCAACTATTTCTTCATCAACATTCCGCCCGCGGAACGTGCCGACTTCATCCGCGAGGTGCAGGCACAGGGTGCGCGCACCACGCGCGTGCTGCCGATGATTCGCGGCCGGCTCACCGCCATCAATGGCCGGGCGATCACCGACGGGCGGCACGGTGGACGCGGCGAGGAAGAGGGTCTCGCGACGCGTGAGCAGAACCTCACCTGGACCGATGAGCTCGGCGCCGACAATCGCATCGTCGCGGGCCGCTGGTGGAGCGCGGCGGATGCCGGCAAGCCCCTGGTGTCGCTCGCCACCGAGTTCCAGGACGCGCTCGGCGTCGGCCTGGGTGACCGGCTGAGCTTCGATATCGGCGGCGAGACCGTCGAAGCCACCGTCGCCAGCATCCGCAAGGTGAAGTGGGACTCCTTCCGCCCGAATTTCTTCATCATGTTCGCCCCGGGCGTGCTCGATCGAATGGCGGGTACCTACATGACGAGCGCCTACTTCACGCCCGAGAGCGGGCGCACGCTCGCCACGCTCGCGCATCGCTTCCCGAGCGTCTCGATCTTCGACATCGATGAGCTCCTCAACCAGGTGCGCTCGCTACTCGACAAGGCGGCGCTCGCCGTGCAGAGCGTATTCGTGTTCACGCTGTTCGCGGGGCTCACGGTGCTGCTCGCGGCCGTGCAGTCGAGCCGCGACGAGCGCCGCTACGAGAGCGCCATGCTGCGCACGCTCGGCGCCAGCCGCGGCACGGTGGTGCAGGGAGTACTGGCGGAGTTTGTGACGCTGGGCTTCTTGTCCGGACTGCTGGCCGCCGCCGGGGCATCCCTCGCGGCGTACTTCCTCACCACCCGCTGGCTCGAGCTGCGCTATACCTTCGAGCTCACGCCGTGGGCGGTTGGAATCGTGGGTGGGGCGCTGCTGGTGGCAGCGGGCGGCTGGCTCGCGACACGCTCGGTGGTGAATCAGCCGCCGCTCACGACGCTGCGCGCGTGAGTGCGCCGGGCAACCTCAGCGCTGGGCCACGCCGACCGTGACCCAGGAATCGGGCTGTGGCTCGAGGCGCATGGTGAGCCCCTCGATCGTGAACAGATAGTTGCCTGGGCCGAGCGCTGAGCTGTTGAGCGCCACGCGCAGGTGGCCGTTGGAGTCCTTGCTCAGATTGTCGATGACCAGGACGCGCCCCTGGTCGATGCGGTCGATGGTCACGCGGAATTCCTTGTAGGGCGAGCGCGACTCATCGATCCGCAGGTCGGCGAGCATCGCCTCCGATCCGCCGCCGATCGTGATGGCGGGTGTGTTGGTGGCGCCGGAGCGGTTCGGCAACAGGCGGATCAGCCGCGTGCTGGCGGCCGGGTCGAGCGTGCGCTCGGAAACCTGACGCTGCAGGTCGAGGATCTTGTGGGTCTTGCTGGCGCTGCCGGCGGCGACCAGGGCGAGCGCCACGGCGAGCACTCCCGCCACTACAGCGCCGCCGATCATCACCGCCGGTTGCTGCCACAGCGGCCGCGAGCCTTCCTGCCACGGCTCGGGCTTGCCGCTCGCCTCGAGGAGTCGCAGTCCCGCATTCACCCGTTCCGGCAGCCCCATCTCGTCGAGGAGCTCGGGGTGATCCTTGCAGTAGCGCTCGAAATCGGTCGCGGCCTTGATGGGGAGCTTGCCCGAGAGGTAGCGCTCGACCACCTGGTTGCGGGCGATGAAATCGCGGTCCATGCCGCGCGAGGGCAGTGTGATAGCAGCCGTAGCCGTAGCCGGCGTCGGCGCCGATGCCGCGGGCGCTGGCACGGGCGGCGTAGACGGGCGCGTCTTCTCCGGCGCGGTCGACTGAGCGGGCTTCACCGTCGGGACCGCCGGTCGCGGGCTGGCGGATGCCGACGTCTTGGTGCTCGCCGCGGCGGCCCGTGCGTTTGCCCAGCTGGCGAGCGAGGGCGCATCGGCGGGCGCGGTCGTTCCTGCGGCCGGCACCGTCGGCACCGCATCCGTAGCGGACGAAACGGCCGGCGCCTTCGGGGAGATGGGTTTGACGACCGCTGCCGCGGGGGTAGCGAGCGGCTTACCGCTATCTGCCGCCTTCGCGGGCTTGGCTGATGGCGGATTGCGTGCCGGGGTGGTTCCTGCAGCAGCGGCGAGCTTCTGCGCTGCTGCCGTAAGCCCGGCGCGCTTGGCGAGCGGCACGAGCACCGGACCTGTCGGGGCCGGACTGGCTGGCGCAGCGGAGGCGCTCTCGGCCTTGGAGGTGGCGGCGGGCTTGGCCGAGGCCGGCGTCGCGGTCTTGGCGGGCACCGGGCCGTCGTCGCCCGACAGTGTCAGCAGCGAATCGTCGTCGCTCGTGGCGGCGGCGCTCGCGGCGGGGGTGGGAGCGGGGGCGGCAGCCGGCGCCGACAACATCTTGTCGAGCTCGAAGGAGTCCTCGAGGGTGAGCGGAGCCGACGGGTCGACGTCGAGGACCTGGGGTCCCTCGGGGGCCGCAGGCTGGACCGCGGCGGCGGGCGCCTCGGACGCGGCGAGCAGCAGATTGGGGTCCATCAGCTCAAGAGTCTGGGTGCCCTCGGCGCTCTCGGTGGGCTTCGGCGCGGCGGCCGGCGCCGGTTTAGATGCAGCCGCGGGCGCGGCCGATGCCGGTGCAGTATCCGCCGGCTTCTCCACCGGCAGATCGGACAGGGGCTCTCTCGATGGGCGAGACGCGGCTTCCATAGGTGAGACATATCTAAGCAATGCGCTCGCGTCGCGGCGTCGGGGCGGCTCACACATCCGCCGACTCAGCGCTGACTTCGTGACGCAGGTCTCACTCGCGCAGGCCGCCTCGCGCCGCTGTGAGACACATCACTTCGCCCGTCAGCTGGTTGAGCCGCTGAGGAAGTACTCGATCTTGTCGCGGTAAGTGCGCGACAACTTGAGCTCATGCCCACCCTCGAGGGTGAGAAAGTACTCGCCGTTCATGTGGGCGCGGAGACTGCGGACCAGCCGCAGGTTGACGATGGTCGAACGGTGCACGCGCTGGAAGAGTTTCGGATCGAGGAGCTCCTCGAGCTCTTTCATGGTGCCGCGCAGGATGTGGGTCTCGCCCGAGGCGTGAATGCACATGTAGTCCCCGGCGGCATCGATCCACTGGATGCTGGCCACCGGCACGCGCACGGTCTCGCGCCCCTGGCGGATCGGCAGCACCTCGGGACGGGCGCTGGCAAGTGCCTGGCGGCCGTGCTCGAGCAGCTCGTCCAGCATCAACTCCCCGCAGCCGGTGATCTCGGCGATGATCTGCAGCAGCCGGTCCCGCTGGCGGGCGGCGGTCCGGGCCTGCAGATGCTCGCGCACCCGCGCCACCGCTTCGGCAAAGCGCTCCTCGTCGATCGGCTTCAACAGGTAGTCGATGGCGCGCGCCTCGAAGGCCTGGATCGCGTATTGGTCGTAGGCGGTGACGAACACCACGATCGGCAACGATTCCTGTGGCAGCTGCGCGAGCACCTCGAAGCCAGACATTCCCGGCATCTGGATGTCGAGGAACACCACATCCGGCTTGCACTGCTGGATCGCGGCCAGCGCCTCGCGGCCGTTGGCGCACTGCGCGACGATCTCGAAATCCGGCAGCTGGCGCGCGCGGATCTCGATGCCGCGGCGCGACAGCACCTCGTCGTCGACGATGAGCGTGCGCACCTTCATGCGTGCACCCCGCCCGGCTGGCGCGCGCTGCGCGCGCGTTGCAGGCGCTCGTCCGTCGGCGGTGCCGTCTCGAGCGGCAGCGCCATCTCGACCCGCAGGCCCGGGTGATTGTTGAGTGCCGCGAAGCGACAGGTCTCGCCGTACAGTACCGTGAGCCGCTCGCGCGTGTTGGCGAGACCGACGCCGCGCCGCTCGCCCGGCGGCTGCCCCTCGGGCAGGCCCGGCCCATCATCGATCACCGAGAGCTCGAGCAGCCCCTCGCGCGTGCGGCCCTCGATGCGCACCAGTCCGCCCTGCTCGCGGGACGACACGGCGTACTTGAGCGAGTTCTCGAGCAGCGGTTGCAGCAACAGGCTCGGCACCAGCGCCTCGAGCGCCGCCTCCTCGATGGCGTACTCGAGCCGCAGCCGTTCGCCGAAGCGCAGCCGCTCGGTGCCGAGATACAGGTTGAGGGCTTCGACCTCCTGACGCAGCGTGACCTTCTTCATTGGGTCCTGATCGAGCGTGTAGCGCAGGAAGTCTGACAGCCGCGCCACCGCGTGGTTCGCCTTGCGGTTCTGATTGTCGAGAATCAGCGTCGAGATGGCGTTCAGAGTGTTGAAGAGGAAGTGCGGATTGAGCTGATAGCGCAGCATCTTCAGCTGCGCCTGCTGGGCGAGCGCCACCGCCTTGAGCATGGCCTCTTCCTGCTGCCCCTTGGCTTCGTAGAACTTGATGCCGAAGTACAGCCCGCTCCAGCACAGCAGCAGATAGGCCGTGGACAGCGAGCCGCCGAACAGCTCGAAGCGCGTCTGCATGTGCCAGTCGGGCGCGATCAGCTCCTGATAGAACAGGTTGATCACCATGCGCAGCGTGAGTGCGGTGATATAGCAGTTGGCGAGCACGACCACGACGATGGTGAGCGGCGGTTGGCCCCACAACCGCCGGTAGATATAGCGCATGGGGGCTGAGATGACGAAGCCGGCTATGGCCGCGACCAACAGCAACGGCCCCCAGCTCTCGGACGTGCCGTAGGTGTAGAAGAAGTCCCCGACGTACTGCGTGATGCCGTAGGCGGCCCAGAACGCCGCGTGCAGGCTCCAGAACAGCACGTTGCGGTTGGAACGGAACTGCTCGAGCGTCGGCATCTTCATAGGTGACCCGACTGAAGCTTAGGGCATACGGCGTGCCGACGGCCGCCCGGTTGGACGCGCGACCCCCTCGCCTCACCGCACCCGGGCCCCGGCGAAGCCTCTCTGGATCTACAAGAAGCTGATTTTATTCGAGATTATCGAGCTTCAACGCGGACATGGTGCGGGTCTCATAGCTGAGCGCACCGAGCTGATCGAGCGGCACGGGACGCGACAGTACCGGCCCCTGCGCGAAGTCCAGACCAATCGCCGCCAGGTACTGGACCGAGGCCTGGGATTCGGCCTTCTTGGCCGAGCAGTGGATGCCGAGCACCTTCGCCGCCTGCACGGTCGCCACCACGACGGCCTGCGACAGCTTGTCACGCAGCGCTGCGGTCGTGAGGCGCGCATCGAGCTTCAGCAGCCGCAGCGCCTTCGAGCGCAGCAGCGGCAGCACCTGTGAATCGAACGAGAAATCATCGATCGCGATCCAGGTTCCGGTTTTCTCGCACTGCGAGATGAAGCGCTCCACCGTGGCGCGGTTCTGCGCGCACAACGACTCGGCGATCTCGAAGCCGAGCGTCTCGCCGCCGATGCCGTGGGTGTGGAGCGCGGCGCCGACCTTCTGCATGAAGCGCTCGTCCTCGAGCGTCGCGATCGAGAGGTTCAGGGTAAAGCTCGTCGGTACCGAGGCCCAGGAGCTGCGATTCGCGCCGAGCCAGGCAAGGAGCTGCTGCACGATCTGCTCATCGGCTGCCGAGTCGCGCTGCGTGCTGCGCTCGCGCGGCTGCACCTGGAAGCGGCGCGTCTGGCCACCCGGTCGCAGCTTTGCGAACGGCACGAGGTCGATCGGCGGGCTCGCCTCCGTCGCGTGCCCCGCCGTGACGGCTGCAGCGGCGAGCGGCGCCGGCGCGAGCACCGGTGGCACGGCCAGGATTGGCACGGGGGCCGTTGCGGCCGCGGCGACCGGGATAGGCGCTGCGACCGGAGCCGGAGCTGCAATCGGCGCGGGCGAGGCGACCGGCACCACGGCCGCCGGTGCGGGAGCTGGGGCGGCGGGTGAGTTCGCTGGGGTGCGCGCTGCGGCCGGCGGAGTCGGTACCGCGCGCGCCGGCGGTAGGTTGCGCATCGCAGGAGCGGGGCGCACGGGCGGTGCGATGCGAGCCGCGGGCGGCACGCGCGCGGCGGGCGCCGGCTTCGCGGACGGTGCAGCCTTCGCCGGCGGCGGTGCGCCGCGACCAACCGGAGTCGGAATCTTCGGCGGCTCGACCTCGAACAGCACCACGACGTCGTCGTCCGCGCCGTTGCTCCGCGAGTGCAGTGGCACGGGCTCGAACGGATGCCGCATGGGTGTGGGTGAGGGCGTGCCAGCGCGCGTTGCAGCGGCGGGCGCCGCTTTGCCAGGCGCGGCGGCCACGGTCGCCGCAGCTGCGGGCTTCACTCCCGCGGCGGCGCTGGGCGCATTCGGAGCGCGCGCCGCTGGCGGCGCTGTCGCAGCGGGCCGCGCAACCGGTGCCGCGGCTGCGCCGAGCGGGCGCAGCGTGCGGGAAGTCTGGGTGGCGGCGATCTTGGAGGCCGCCTGGAGCTTGCGCGCCACGGCGCTCGGGTTCGGGGCCGGGCGCACGACCGGCGGTTCGGCGAGAAACTCGAGCCGCACCATGCCGGAATCCTCCGCGAGGCTCTCAGCGCTGTCGGCCTGCGCGGCCGGCCTCACGGGCTCAGGCGCGCTCGCAGCAGCGGGCTCGGCGGTGGCGGCCGGCGGCTGATCCTCGATCAGCTCGAGCTCGAGAATGCTGGCGATCTCGGCGGCCGTGATGATCGTTTCCGAGTCATCGTCCACCGGCGCCGCGGCCGCTGCGGCGGCAGGGGGTGTGCGCACCGCGGGGGGAGCGGGCGCGACCGCGAGGCTGAGTGCGGGTGCAGCCGGCGGCAGCGGTGCGGGAGCAGGTGCCGGGACCGGGACTGCGCCCGCTGCCGCTTCGGCCTCCGACACCAGTGCGAGCTCGATCTCGGATGGTCCATCCTCGGGCTGCTCCAGAGGATCGGCGGCGAGGAGCTCCGGCGGGCCGTCGAGCACGCCGGATGGCTTCAGCAGCACCGCGAGGCGCTGCATGATCGTGCGCACCGGTGCGGCCGTCATGCGCTCGAGCGTGTCATCGCCGACCGACTTGCTGTCGGCGAGGATCATTGCCACGCCCACCAGGCTCCCGGTGGGAGCGCGCACCGGCAGGAACACCCCGAGACGTCCGTCCTCGAGACCGGTCTCGTGGCACGGCAGCGAGGAATCGGCATTGAGGACGTCGAGCGCCTCGACGACCAGCAGGTGCTCATCGGGACCGAGCGCGCCCTCGCTCAGCCACAGGACGTTGGCTTCGTGATCGCACAGCGAGACGGAGTGCAGGCGGCGCGGCGGGAGTACCTCGCGCAACTGCTGGCCCAGTGACTCGACGGTCCCAGGTGAGGCGGGCGAAACAGCTGTGGGCGCGCGCGCTTCGGGCGATTTGGCAGCCGAGCGCGCGGCCGTAAATTTTGTTGGCAAAGGCTCTTCCCGGTACTGGACTGCAGACACACCGAGCGCGGCGCCGCTGCGCCCGCTTTCCCTCGGCTAAAAGGGTGGCAGCACACGGCCCGCGGCGCCGTGATTTCGCTCGCGTTCTGTTCGCAAAAAGGCGACAGCGAGCCCCCGCTCCATTTGTCATATTGAGCGTGACGGCGTGCCGCATAAGGAAAATGCGCCGCGCGTCTCGCGGCGCGCACTCTATAAGCGCTAGCGCGCGTTGCCGAGGAAGTCGCGCTTGCCGACCTCGACGCCGTTGTGGCGCAGGATTGCGTAGGCGGTGGTCACGTGAAAAAACACGTTGGGGATCGCCCAGCGTTCGAGGAATTCGAGGCCTTTGAATTCGAGCGTGCGCTCACCGGCGGTGACCTTGATGTCGCGTTCCTCGGTGTCGGCGACCGCGCTCGGCGGCACGCTCTTCAGATAGTCGATGGTGCGCGCGATACGCGACTGCAGCTCCTCGAACGTGCTCTCGGTATCGGCAAAGCGCGGCGGTTCCTGCGCCGCCAGTCGCGAAACGGAATTCTTGGCGATATCGCACGCGATCTGCACCTGCCGGGTGAGGGGAAACATGTCGGGGGACAGACGCGCGGCGAGCAGCACGGCAGGCTCGAACTTGCGCTGCTTCGCATGGGCCAGGCCTTTCTCGAGCAAGGCCGACAGGTTGCCGAGGGTGTGCGCGAACAGCTCCACCGACATCGCGTGCATCGAGATCTTCATGAGTTCCTCGCCCCGGGCTGTATTGGGGCGCCGATTTTAGCCGCGTGGGGACTGGCGCGCCTGCCTCCCAGGTGAAACAATACGTGCATCCAATGCCGAGATTGGAGCTGACATGAGCCTGATCTGGACCCCCGCGCAGCTCGCGATGCTGGCCAAGGTAGTGGACCTCAACGGCTTCTCGGCCGCCGCGCGCGCCCTCGGTGTCCCTAAGGCCGCGGTGAGTCGTGCCGTGGCGGACCTCGAGAAAACACTCGGCGTGCGTGTCCTCGAGCGCACCACGCGGCGCATCGCGCTCACCTCCGCCGGCCGGCTCGTGTACCCGCACGCGCGCCGGGTGATCGATGAGAGTGACGCCGCGCGCGGCGCGATTGCGCGGCTGCAGTCGCCCGAGGGGCGGGCGCTGCGCGTGGTTGCCGATCCGACCTACGGTCGCGTGCTGCTCTCGCCGCTCGTGCCGCGCTTTCTCGAAGCTTTCCCGTGGGTGCCGCTCGAGGTCGCCCTCGATGCGCAGCAGCTCGCCAACGGCTCCTGGGAGGTGGCGCTGCGTACCCGCCCGCCTGCCGAGGACACGCTCACGCGGCGCCTGCTCGGCGCCCCACCGGCACTGCTCGCGGCGACCCCCGCGTACCTGCAGCAGCGCGGCGTTCCCGCCCGGCCCGATGATCTGCGCCAGCACGACGTGCTCACTCCGGAGGCGGCGGGCCAGCCCGAGTATCGGCTGCAGCTCACACGCGGTGCGCAGCGCGCCGAGGTTCCCCTCACCCCGAAGCTCGCGGTCGATGATCCCGCCGTGCTGCATGCGGCGACCGCCGCGGGCCTCGGTGTCGGACTGCTGCCGGAGTTCCTCTGCCGCCAGGGGCTGGCCACCGGTCGTCTGAAGGCGGTGCTGCCCGAGTGGACGGTGCCGCCGGCGGACGCGCTGTATGCGCTCTATCCGCAGAGCCTCGAGTCGGATGCACGCGTGCAGCAGTTCGTCGACTTTCTTGCCGCCAACATCGTGCCGGCGCTCGCCGCCGGCGGAGCCGCTGACGCCCGCGCCTGAAGACCCGGTACACTGTCGCTCATGTACCGTGCGCCACTGCGCGAAATGCGCTTCGTGCTGGAAGAGCTGCTGCATGCGGGCACACTCAGTGCCTGCCCGGCATTTGCCGAATACTCCGACGAGCTCGGCCGCTCGGTGCTCGAGGAAGCGGCGCGCTTCGCCCAGGACGTGCTCGATCCGCTCAATCGGCCGGGAGATCAGAGCGGAGCGCGCTGGACTCCCGAGGGCGTGGTCACGGCACCGGGATTTCGCGCCGCCTACGAGAAGTTCGTGGCAGGCGGCTGGCCGGCGCTCGGCTCCGAGCCGCAGTTCGGCGGCCAGCCGGTGCCGCGCGTGCTGGTGAATTCGGTCGGGGAGTTCTGGGGGTCGGCAAATCTCGCCTTCAAGCTCGGCCCGATGCTCACTCATGGCGCGGTGCACGCGCTCGAGCTCACCGGCTCCGAGGCGCAGAAGCGCCGTTACCTGCCGAAGATGGTGAGCGGCGAGTGGAGCGGCACGATGGTGCTCACCGAGGCGCAGGCGGGCTCGGACCTGGGCCAGGTGCGAACCCGCGCCGTTCCCGACGGAGATCACTTCCGGCTGTTCGGCCAGAAGATCTTCATCACCTGGGGCGATCACGACCTGACCGCCAACACGATCCACATGGTGCTCGGGCGCATCGAGGGTGCGCCGGCCGGCGTCAAGGGGATCTCGCTGTTCATCGTGCCGAAGGTGCTGCTGAACGCCGACGGCTCGCTCGGTGAGCGCAACGACGTACGCTGCCTGTCGATCGAGCGCAAGCTCGGCATCCACGCGAGTCCCACCTGCGTGCTGGCCTTCGGCGAGCAGGCGGGCGCGGTCGGCTATCTGATCGGCGAAGCCGGCCGCGGCCTCGAATACATGTTCATCATGATGAACAGCGCGCGCCTCTCGGTCGGGAGCGAGGGCTATTCGGTCGGCGAGCGCGCCCTGCAGCGCGCCACCGAATGGGCGCGCACGCGCGTGCAGGGGCGGCCGCCGGGGGCACAGCGGGGCAACGCTGCGCCGATCATCAATCACCCCGACGTGAAGCGCATGCTGCTCACGATGAAGTCGCAGACCGAAGCCTCACGCGCGCTCACGCTGTACACCGCGATGCAGCTCGATCTCGCCGCGGCCAGTCCCGACGCCGCGGTGCGCGCCGCCGCCCAGGCACGCGGCGAGCTGCTGACGCCGATCGTCAAGGGCTGGTGCACCGAGACTGGCAACGAGGTAGCGGCCATCGGCGTGCAGGTGCACGGCGGCATGGGATTCATCGAGGAGACGGGCGCTGCGCAGTACGTGCGGGACGTGCGCATCACGACCATCTACGAGGGCACGACCGGCATCCAGGCGAACGATCTCATCGGCCGCAAGCTCGGCCGCGATCGCGGCGCGGCCGTGCTTGACTTCATCGCCGAGATGCAGCGCGAGCTCGAGACGCTCGGCGGCGGCGCGGCGGTCGAGGCGGTGCGCCGCGCGGCGCTCGATGCGGTGAGGCAGCTCGCCGGCGCGACCGGCGCGTTGCTCAAGGCGCTTGGCACCCGACCGGAACTCGCGCTGTCCGTTTCGGTCCCGTATCTGAAGCTCTGCGGATATGTCGCCGGCGGCTGGCTGCTCGCGAAGTCGGCGGCGATCGCCGCCGCGCAGGGCGGCAGCAGCGATGCTGAGTTCTACACGGCCAAGATCCGCACCGCCGGTTTTTACGCCGCGCAGGTGCTGCCGATCGCCGCGGCGCTCGCGCGCGTCGTCGAGAGCGGTGGGGCGAGCGTCGCCGACACCGACGCCGCGCTCATCTGAGAGGTTAGCCGGCTTAACTGCCGCGCCGCGACCGATGAATCGCCGCGAGCTGCTCTGCGGAGGAGTGAATCTCATGGCTGCTGCCGCACTCGCACCTGCCCGCAGTACCGCCGCCGAAGGCGGCATCATCACGCGCAAAATTCCTTCGAGCGGCGAGCAGCTGCCGGTCATCGGCCTCGGCACCTCGCAGACCTTCGAGGTCGGCACGAGTCCCGCGGAGCGCGAGCCGCTGCGGCAGGTGCTCGAGACTTTCTTTGGCGCCGGTAACCGCCTGATCGATACCTCGCCCATGTATGGCACCGCCGAAGGGGTGCTCGGCGAGCTGCTGACGCCGGAGATGCGCGCACACGCATTCCTCGCCACCAAGGTGTGGACACGCGGCGCGCGTGCCGGCCTCGAGCAGATGAGCCACTCCGAGCAGCTGCTCGGCACGCCGCGCCTCGACCTCATCCAGGTGCACAACCTGCTCGATCTCGACACGCAGCTCGCGACGCTGCGCGAGTGGCAGGCCGCGGGCCGCGTGCGCTACCTCGGCGTGACGCACTACACCGTGAGCGCGCAGGCGGAGCTCGAGCGCGTCGTGCGCCGCGAGAAGCTCGATTTCGTGCAGCTCAACTATTCGCCGCTGACCCGCGCAGCCGAGCGCAGCCTGCTGCCGCTCGCCGCCGAGCGGGGCGTCGCGGTGCTCGTCAACCGGCCGTTCGAGGACGGCGAGCTCTTTGCCCGCACGCGCGGCAAGCCGCTGCCGCCCTGGGCCGCGGACATCGACGCCGGCAGCTGGGGGCAGCTGATCCTCAAGTTCATCGCCTCCCACCCGGCGGTCACCTGCATCATCCCGGCAACCGCCAAGCTCGAGCACCTCAGGGACAACCTCGCGGCTGGCCGCGGGCGGCTGCCGGACGCGCGGCAGCGCGAGCTGATCGCCACGGCGCTGCACTAGGCGGCCGCGCGCCCCCCGCCTCAGCGCCGGCGCGTTCGCTGCGCGCTGCCTCGCTCGCGCCCCGCCGGCACGCGCAGCCGATAGTGCGGCGGCTCATTCAGGCTCTGCAGGAACTCGCGCCGTTCCTTGGGCGAGAGCGCTGCCCAGTCGACCTTGGCAGCGTGCGTGGCGCGCAATTTCGCATCGCTCACCCGGGCCGCGGCGCGGCTGGCACTCCTCCAGCGCGCCGGCAGCCGTCTGGTGTGGCCGCGCTCGAGGAGATCGACGACCGCCGCCGCCACGAGCGGATCGCGTGTCAGATCGCTGTGCGCCACGCGCGCGTACAGGCACGGCGTGCCGGCGAGCGCCGCGCTTGCCGCCGGCACGGTGCCATCGCCGTGACGCGTCACGGTGTACACGAACTCCTCGCGGCGGCGCGCAACCGCCGTGACCGTCTCCTGTCCCACGCCGACGATTGCGGCGAAGCGCGCATCGGGCGGTGCCAGCAGAGGCCGCAGGGCGCGCGCCTCATCGAGCAGCACCGCGCGCGGCTGCGGCCCGGATCGCGGCCACGCCGCGGCATCGAGCAGATCGAGGCGGCCGCTCAACTCCGGCCCGGGCAGCAGGTCGTACAGGCTGGGAAAGCTGCTGAACACCTCGCCGGCGAGCGCCTCGGCGGAGGGCTGCGCGGCGAGCCGCGCGACCTTGCGCACCACGGCGTAGGTACCGCGCAGCGCCTGCACCGCCGCGAACGAGCCGGTGTTGGGCGTACCGAGCAGGATCAGCCGCTCGATGCGCTCGGCGCCGGGTTGCGCGAGCGCTGCCCGCGCCACCAGCCCGCCCATGCTGTGCGCGACCACCGCGGTGGCGCCGGAGCTCGCCAGGCGCTCAGCGAGCGCGCGCCCGAGCTCGGCGACCGACAGCCGCCAGTCATAGTCGTGCAGCTGCGCCGCGAAGCCGCGCGCGCGCAACGCCAGCTTCAGCCGCAGGTGCGAGTAGAGCACCGCGCCGAGCGCCACGACCGGCGCGCCGGCGCCGATGCGCAGCACCGCGAGCCGTCCCTGCAGGATATCGATCGGGTCGAGCCACACGATGTCGTCGGGGAGTGGCGCGGGGCGGCGCAGCCCGAGCTGCGAGCCCATGATGCCGGGCACGATCAGCACCCGCGGCGCGCCGGCTGCCGGGCGGGCACGCTGTGCGCGCCGCGCGAGGTAGCTGAGGGCGCGGTATTCGCCGATGCCGAAGTACGCCCCGAGCTCGTCGCGGTGCGCACCCTCGATGAGCCATTCCTCGACCTGCGTATCACTCCACGCGAAGCGATCGTAGGGCGTGACGTGATCACGCCCGGAGTCCGGGGCGCTCACTCGGAGTTCAGCGGCCGCACGCGCGCGCTCACCGTCACCCGGGCGCCGCCCTCGAGCAGCAGCTCGAGTGGCACCGCATCGCCGGGGGCGAGGGGATGCGCGAGATTGTCCAGCATCACATGCAGCCCGCCCGGGGCGAGCCGCACGCTCTGTCCGGGCGGGATATCGAGCGGCTCGTGCGCGCGCATGACCGACAGGCCGTTGACGAGCTGCGTCTCGTGGATCATCACGTGGCCGGCAAGCGGCGAGCGCACGCCGAGGATGCGCAGCGGCGTGCGCCCGCCGTTGTGCAGCGTCAGGTACGCCGCGGCCACGACGCTGCCGGGTGTGGCGCGCACCCAGGCGTCGGTGACGGTGAGCGCCACGGGTGGCGCGTCGGCCCCCCACGCGGGTACCGCACAGGCGAGAAGCGCGATGAGAGTCGCGATGCGCACCGGCGCAATTATGCCAGACGGGTCTGCGTGCGACCGACTATGATCCGCGCCACCGAGCCATGACGAAGCCCGCACGCCCGGAACTCACCGCACTGCTGGCACTGTTGGCCGGCGCACTCGCGCTCGGCAGCTCCGGCATCTTCGTGCGCGTCTCGGAAACCGGCCCCGTGGCGAGCGCCTTCTGGCGCGGCGCGCTGGCGCTGCCGCCGCTCGCTCTCTGGGCTCTGCTCGAGCGCCGTACACCGCTCGCCAGGGCACCCGCCGCGCGGCTCGATCCCGGGTTTTTCTGGGCCGGCCTGTTGTTCGCCGCCGACATCGCGCTCTACCACCTGTCGCTCACCCGCACGTCCGTCGCGGTCGCCACTCTGGAAGCGAATACCGCGCCGATCGTGGTGTCGATTCTCGCCTGGGCCGTGTGGGGCGAGCGGCCGCGGCTCGCTTTCCTGCTGGCGACGCTGCTCGCCTTCGGTGGGCTGCTGCTCACCGTGGCTCCTAAACTGTCCGCCGGCGGCCACAATCTTGGCGGCGATGCCCTGGCGCTCGCTGCCGCCTGGTTCTATGCCGCCTACATTATGGTGGTGGCGCGGCTGCGCGGCCGCCACGGCACCGGCGCCGTCATGTTTGCCAGCACTCTCATCTACAGCGCGCTGCTGTTGCCGCTGCCGTTTCTGCTGGGGGAGCGGTTTCTGCCGGTGAGCGGCCGCGGCTGGCTGCTGCTGCTCGGGCTGGCGCTGTCCGCGCAGGCGCTCGGCCAGGGCCTGATTGCCTACGCGCTCGCCCACCTGCGCGCGACCCTCGGCTCGCTCGGCCTGTACCTGCAGGTGCTCGGCGCGCTGGTGTACGCCTGGCTGCTGCTGGGGGAGCGGCTGCAGCCGGTGCAGCTGGCCGGCGGCGCCATCGTGCTCGGCGCCATCGCGCTCGCGCGCGCTGCGCACAGCGCACCGGCCAGCGCGCCTCAGGCTGGAGCGGCCGGCTCCGCGCAGCGGGCATCGCTCCAGTCGAGCGCCGCGCGCCACAGCGAGTCGCGATGATGCTCGGCGAAGAAACCGTGATGGCCGATGGTCCGCACGCCGAGCTCGGCGGGCGCGGTCCGGCGTCGCTCGATGCGCGCGTGCGGATAGAGCGCGAGTAGCGCCTCGACCGCGGTGGGAGTGGCGATCGGGTCGTCCGTGAAGCTCCACGACAGCAGCGGCGCACGCACCGCGGTGAACTCGCTCCCGGCGCCGGTGAGATCCGGGATGAAATGCTCCGGCCGCAGGCACCACGAGCGCCATTCCAGGAACACAGCGCGCGGCAGCGAGTCGCCGCGCCACAGCATCCCGCGCGGCACGTAGCCGCGCAGGCGCAGCTCGAGGGGACCGTACAGCTTCCAGAAGGCGAGCGCCTGGTAGCGGAATGGGGCGTGCTGCCAGCGCCAGTAGCCGGTCGAGGTCGCGATCATGAGGTGCGCGCGGGCGCACGCCTGGTTTGGCATGCAGCCGATCAGCTGCCCGCCGACGCTGTGGCCGACGGTAAGGAGCGGCAGCGCAGGGCAGCGCGCTTGAAGCCACGCGAGCGCCGCCGGCATGTCGAGCAGTCCCCATTCGCTCATGCGCGCGCCCTCGCGGGCCACCGGGCCGATGGCCGAGGCACCCATGCCCCGATAGTCGTAGACCAGCGCGTGATAGCCGCGCTGCGCCGCGTAGCCTGCGAATTTGAGGTAGAACCCGCGCGGAAAGCCCGTGGCGCCGTTCACCACCAGCGCGCCGCGCGGCGCGCTCGCGGCCACGAACAGCCCGGCGAGCCGCCGGCCGTCGCGCGCCGTCGCAGTGACCGGCTCGGGTGGCTGCACCGCTGTGCTCATCGCAGCTGCTCGGCGATGACCCGGGTCAGCGCTGCGATCGCCGCGCGCCGTGCGCTCGCGCGGCGCCACACCGCGCCCACGTGCCGCACCGGTGCGGGCCGCGCGAAGGCGCGCACCTCGATGCCGCGCGCGCCGCCATAGGCGCCGCGACTCGCGAGCTCGGGCAGCAGCGTCACGCCGGCGCCGGCCGCCACCATCTGCCGCAGGGTCTCGAGGCTCGTGGCGCGAAACTCCTGGCTGTCGGCGCCCTCAGGGCGGCCGCATACCTCGAGCGCCTGGTCGCGCAGGCAATGGCCCTCCTCGAGCAGCAACAGCCGTTCGCCCTCGAGATCGGCGACGCGCAGCGTGGCGCGCTTCGCCAGCGGGTGCTTGTCCGGCAGCGCCACCACGAATGCCTCGCGGTACAGCTCGCGCGCCTCGAGCCCGGCGAGCTCGACCGGCAGCGCCAGGATCCCCACATCGAGCTCGCCGGCGTGCAGCTTCGCAAGCAGCGGCGCCGTCTGCTGCTCGTAGAGCTGCAGCTCGAGGCGCGGCAGCGCCTTGCGGATCGGGCGCATCACGTGCGGCAGCAGATACGGCCCGATCGTCGGCAGCAACGCGACGCGCAGCCGCCCGGCGAGCGGATCACGCTGACTGGCGGCGAGCGCCACCACCTCATCGCTTGCCTCGATGATGCGCCGGGCACGCGCCACGATCTGCTCGCCGGCCGCGGTGAGCGAGACGTTGTGCGGGGCGCGCTCGATGAGCTGCACGCCGAGGTCCGCCTCGAGCTTCTTCAGCTGCGCCGAGAGCGTCGGCTGGCTGACGAAGCAGCGCGCCGCGGCGCGCCCGAAATGCCGCTGCTCGGCGACCGCCACCAGGTAGCGCAGGTCCTTGAGTTTGAGTTCCATTGGCCAGATATACAGGATCTATCGGGATTATCAAATCAATCGATTGGATTAATGGCGATCGGTGCTCCAGGATGGCGCCACGTCATCAAGGAGTGTTACAGCATGTTAGGTATCGGTCAGCGTTTTCCCCAGTTCGCCCTCACCGGCGTCGTCTCGAGCGACCCGCGCTCGGCCTTCAGGCCCTTCACCAATGACAGCTCGGCCGGCAAGTGGCAGGTGCTGTTCTTCTGGCCCAAGGACTTCACCTTCGTCTGTCCCACCGAGATCGCCGCATTCGGCACGCTGGAGCGCGAGTTCCGCGCCCGCGATGCCCAGCTGTTCGGCGTCAGCATCGACAGCGAGTTCGTGCATCTCGCCTGGCGGCGCGACAAGGACGAGCTTAAGGAGCTGCCGTTCCCGATGCTCTCGGACCTCAAGCGCGAGCTGTCGACGGCGCTCGGCATTCTCGACCCGCAGGCGGGCGTGGCGCAGCGCGCCACCTACATCGTCGACCCCGAAGGCGTGATCCGCTTCGTGTACGTCACGGACCTGAGCGTCGGCCGCAACCCCGAGGAGGTGCTGCGCGTGCTCGATGCCTTGCAGACCGATGAGCTGTGCCCGTGCAACTGGCAGAAGGGCGAGGAGACCCTGCAGGTCGCCTGAGTAACCGAAGTATTTTTTATGGAGTCTTCGTATGACCACGCTTGACACGATCCGCGACAGTCTGCCGGCCTATGCGCGCGACCTGCAGCTCAACCTCGGCACGGTGCTCACGCCGGCCGGGGCGCCGGGGCTCGATGAGCGACAGATCTGGGCGGTGGCACTCGCCGCCGCGCTCGCCTCGCGCAACCCGGCCTTCAGCCGCGCACTCGGCGTGCTCGCCGCGCAGCGCCTGGATGCCGCCCACGTCACCGCCGCGCACGCGGCGGCCGCGATCATGGGGATGAACAACGTCTACTACCGCTTCCTGCACCTGGTCGAGGATCCGGAGTACGCCAAGCTGCCGGCGCGGCTGCGCATGAGCGTGGTCGGCAATCCCGGGATTGCGAAGGCAGACTTCGAGCTGCTGTCGCTCGCGGTGTCGGCGATCAACGGCTGCGGCAGCTGTGTCGCCGCGCACGAGCGGCAGCTGCGCGCGCACGGGCTCGAGCGCGAGGCGGTGCACAGCGCGGTGCGCATCGCCGCCACCGTGCATGCCGTGGCGCGCGTGCTCGAGACCACGGGCGGTGAAGCGCAGCGCGCGGAGCCGCGCGCTGCCTAGCCGATCGCGTACAGGGTGCCGTCCGTGCTGCCGAAGTAGATGGTGTCGCCGGCGATGACCGGCGAGGACAGCACCGCGCCGACGCTCATCATGCGGGCGGTGCCGATGACGAGGTTGTCGTAGAAGAAATCCGGGAACACCGCTCCGTAGTTCGGCGTGCCGTCGGCGCGCGTCAGGGCGGCGGCGTTGGCGTGTGCCCCGTCGGTAACGAACTCCCAGGCGGCGCTGCGTTTCTCGAGATCGATCGCCAGCAGCTTCCCCATGTGCGAGCCGATGTACAGGTAGCGGCCGGCGAGCGCCGGCGAGGAGAACATCGGCCAGTGGTTGAAGCTCAGCGTGTAGAGCGCGGCGCCGCTCGCGGCATCGAGCACCTGCACCAGGCCCGAGTCGGAGGTCGCGAAGTACAGCTTGCCGTCGCGCACGCTCGGCGAGCCGATGACCCACGAGCCCTTGTTGTCGAATGCCCAGCGCTTTGCGCCGCTGGTGGCATCGAGCGCGTAGAGCTTCGAGTCGCGGCAGCCGAAGTAGACGCTGCCGCCCGCGACCACCGCGGAGGACTGGATGCCCACCTGGTTGTTGATGGCCGGGTCCTCGCCGGTCTTGAACCGCCAGCGCAGCGCACCGCTCGCGGCATCGAGAGCGTAGAAGTAGCTGTCCCAGCTGCCGACGTACAGCAGCCCGTTGGCGATGGCCGGTGAGGCGTGTACGACGTTGCCGGTGTGAAAGCTCCAGCGCACCTTCCCCGAGGCCGCCTCGAGTGCGTAGACGTTGCCGTCACCGCTGCCGAAGTACACGCGATCCGCAACGATCGCGGGCGATGACAGGAACACGTCGAACGGGTCGGGCATTACCTCGGCGGCCGGCTCGGCGCCGTGCAGATGTCGGCCGGCGAAGCGCCGCTCGCCCTGGGTAGCGAACTTCCACAGCAGCTTGCCGCTCGCGCCATCCAGTGCGTAGAAGTTGCCGTCGTAGCTGCCAAAGTACACGCGCCCGTCCAGCACCGCTGGGGAGGAAGCGACGCGGCTCCCCGTCTGGTACTTCCACTGCAGCGCTCCGCTGCGCTCATCGAGCGCGTAGAGGAAATGATCGCTGCTGCCGAAGTACACCGTGCCGCGCGCGAGCGCCGGGGTCGACACGATGGCGCCTGCCGCCTTGAATTTCCATTTCACGCCGTGCAGCTCGGGCACTCCCGCTCCCGGGTAGAGGCCGCTGTGGCGCGCGTCGGCGCGGAACATGCTGAGCTCGCCGCCCTCGGTGCGGCGGGCCCAGGCGGGGCTCGCAAGCGTCGCGAAGACCATGAGGGTGATGACTGATCGCATATGGCTGCCTTCCCCGAGTGCGGTGCCGCCATGCTAGGGGCGGTGTTCGTAGCGCGGCAGTCGGTCCGCCGCCGAATCGCAACCACTCGGCTCACCGGGCCCGCGGCCGGCCTGCTGCCTCGATGTGGCATGATCGCAGGCCCTTCAGGTCAGCATCGTGTCCGCCAACCGCCCGCTCACTGCCCTGCTCGCCGTCCTCGCCGCTGTTCACGCACCGTTCGCCGGCGCCTCCCCCGCCGCCGCCGCGCGCACGGTGACCGACGATGCGGGGCGGACGCTGACGGTGCGCGCCGCGCCGCTGCGGATCGTGAGCCTGTCACCGGGTGGCGCAGAGATGCTGTTCGCAGCCGGTGCCGGCGCGCAGCTCGTCGGCACCGTCGAGTATTCGGATACGCCGCCCGCAGCGCGGCGGGTGGCACGCATCGGCGATGCGGTCGCCATCGACCTCGAGCGTCTCGTGCTGCTGCATCCGGACGTGGTCGTGGCCTGGCCGGGTGGCGGCAACCCCGCGCAGCGCGAGAAGATCGCGCGCCTCGGCATCCCGGTCTACGACCAGCAGACGCCGCGCCTGGCGCAGCTCGCCGACTCCGTACGGCGCCTGGGTGTGCTGGCCGGTACGCAGGCGGCCGCCGAGAGCACCGCGCGCTCGATCGAGGCGCAACTCGCAGCGCTGCACCGTGAGTACGGCGGCTCCCGGGCATCGGGCCCGCAGCCGAGCGTGCTGCTCGAGGTGTGGAACCGTCCGATCTACACCGTGGGCGGCAGGCAGCTGATGAGCGATGCGCTCACCCTGTGCGGCGTGCACAACGTGTTCGCGGATCTCTCCGAGCCGGGGCCGGCGGTGAGCCTCGAGGCGGTCATCGCCCGCGATCCCGACATCATCATCGCCGCCGGTCCGCCGGGGGAAAGCGCCGCCTGGCTGGACGACTGGCGTCGCCTCGGCAGCTTGAGCGCGGTGCGCCATGGCCGGTTGCTGGCATTCGAGGATCAGGGCCTGAGCCGCCTCGGGCCGAGCGTGCTCGAGGCCACCGCGGCGCTGTGCCGCGCGCTCGCGAACCTCAATCCCGGAAGTTATTGAACTGCAGCGCGCGGTCGAGCTTGGCGCCGCGCAGCAGCGCGATCGCCGCCTGCAGCTCGTCGCGCTGCTTGCCTGTCACGCGTACCTTGTCGCCCTGCAGGCTGGCCTGCACCTTGAGCTTCGAGTCCTTGACGAGCTTAATCAGCTTGCGGCCGGTCTCGGCGTCGATGCCGTGGCGCAGCAGCACCTCCTGGTGCGCCGTGGACAGCGTGGTCTGCGGCTCCTGCACCTCGAGGCACACCAGATCGACGCCGCGTTTGGCGAGCCGCAGCTTCACGATCTCGAGCATCTGCTTGAGCTGGAAATCAACCTGGGCGCGCAGTGTCAGCGTGAATTCCTTGAGCTCGAAGCTGGCGCCGGTGTCCTTGAAGTCAAAGCGCTGCGAGAGCTCGCGATTCGCCTGATCGACGGCGTTCGCCACCTCGTGGGAGTTGAGCTCGGAGACCGCGTCGAAGGAGGGCACGGGGCAGCTCGTCAGCGCGCGCTGCGCGCCCGGGCCTTGCGCTTCGCGGCGCGCCGCGCCGTTTTCCCCCGCCGTGCCGCACGGCGCGAGGCACGCTCGCCGCCGTCGCCTTCGAGGCGCGCCCGGTGCTCGTGCGTCAGCTCGAGGAAGCGTGGGGTGGGACCGACGTCTTCGTAGATGGGATCGCCCTGCTCGTCGGTGGAGATGACGCGCTTGCCGGCCACGTAAGGCATGGCGGCGGCGACCTGCTTGAGCGCTGCGCCGAGGAGCTCGGTGATCAGCTGCTCGGGCGCGCGTCCCGGGAACATCTCCGCCAGCGCCTCAAGCTGCGCCGCCTCATCGAGCGGCAGGTGCACCGCGAAGGTGCGCGCGGTACGGGGGGCAGACGCCGTCGCGCGCCAGCTCTCGAGCAGCTCTTTGAAGCTCACGGGGTTGCTCTCGGTTGCGGTGGCGCATTCTAGCGAAACGCGCGGGCAGAGTTCATCATCGCGTTCCGCGGACGGGAGAATCGCCATGTACAACCACGTCGGTCTGAAGGTCAGGGATCTGGACGCGAGCGTGCGTTTCTACACGGCGGTGCTGCAACCGCTCGGACACGGGGTGGCGTACAGCGATGAGTCGACCGTAGCGTTCGGCCCCGAGGGTGCGCCGGCCTTCTGGCTGTATGCCGACGCGAAGCTCGCTCACTCGCTGGTGCACATTGCCTTTGACGCCGGCACCCGCACCGCGGTCGATGCCTTCCACCGCGAAGGGCTCAAGAGTCGCGGCCGGGACAACGGCGCACCCGGCCTGCGCAGGGACTACGCCCCCAGCTACTACGCGGCGTTCCTGTTCGACCCCGACGGCAACAACGTCGAGGCGGTGTGCCTCAGGTAGGCGCCTGAGCCGCAGGCCCCGCGACTATGACGGTTGCGGGCCGCGGTGCCACTGCCAGAGGAGGAGCACCGCGGCGGATGCCGCGGCCAGCAGGTGCTTGAGCGTGTGTCCGCTGAGCGCGTGCACCGTGAGTTCGTAGACGCGCGCATCGAAGGTCTCGGCGAGCTTCGCGAGCACGTAGAGCGCAAGACTCGCGCCGAGCAGGCGCGCCAGCCGCGGCGGGAGCCATCTGAGCACGAGCGCGGTGGCTGCGCACGCGAGCGGCGCTAGCTGGACCCAGGCGTAGATCCGCAGATCGCCACTCGCACGCCACCAGAGGACGCTCAGTGCGCCGCACAGCAGCGCGACGGCGAGCATCGAGGTCGGTATCGCGATGCGGGCACTCTCGGCGATCACCGCCGCCGCGAGCCCCACGAACGCGACGACCATTCCCAGCCGATCCCAGACGATCGTGGCGTCACTTGGAGCGAGGTGGTAGAAGGCCGAGCCGAAGCAGGTCAGCACCATGCCCGCGTAGAACACGGCCCATGACGGGAGCGCTGGCGCCGTGCGCGGCGTCCGCAAGCACAGCACAAGTCCCGCAACCCCGACCAGCAGGAACGGCAGATTGGAAACGACGTTCAGAAAATTGGGAACGCCGAGCAGGGGCCGGCTGTCGGCATACCACTCGGTAGTAAGGCTCTTGAGGAATGGCCCCGCAGCACAGGCCACGATCAGGAGCGCGCCCAGCACGGCCGCGACAACCGCGAGGCGCCGCCGCGCCACAGATCGCTCGAGCGGCCCGTTCACGTCGGCAGGACGCATCTGATCCCACGCCGGGGACATGTGGGCATTCTCGGGGTCTACAGGGTCTGAACGCCAGCGGCTTGACGCCCCGAGCGGCCCGAGGCGATACTCCTTGGCAACATGTCGCACCGGCCCGTCAGCACTCGGTGGGGGTGGCGCACTTCATAACGGAGTGGGCTGACGGTTAGTTTTTTCTCGCGACGCAAAGAATCTGACGGCACCGAAACCCATCTCCGGATGACCCCGGGGTGGGTTTTTTGTTGTCCGCGTGAAATTTGCAGAGGAGCTGCGGAGAGTCTTGCAGACCGCCTTCGACATTACCGGTGATCTCGACACGCCGGTGTCGGCGTTCATGAAGCTGGCCGCGTTCGCGCCGCGCTTTCTGCTGGAGAGCGTCGAGGGCGGCGAGCGGCTCGGGCGCTATTCCTTTATCGGCTTCGGCGACGGGCTGGAGGTGCGGCTCGATGACACCGCGCTCACGATCGGCCGCGAGCGCCGCGCGCTGCCGGCCGACGGCGCGGCGCTGCTTGAGGGACTGCGCGCCGCGCTCGCCGCCGCTCCGCAGCCGCAACCCAACATCGCAGGCGTGCCGCTCGCCGGCGGGCTGGTGGGCTATGCGGCGTATGACGTGGTGCGTTACTTCGAGCGGCTGCCGGCGGCCAAGCGCACCGCTCCCGGGGTGCCGACGCTTCACTACGTGGCGCCGCGCTCGGTGCTGGTGTTCGATCACCTGACGCGCGGCATCGCACTCCTGCATGCCGGGGACGAGGACGAGCGGCGGGCGCTGCGCCGTGAGGTGATTCGGGCGCTCCATGGGGCGCTCCCCAACGGCCGCCGGCCGGCGCGCTACGGGCCGCCCGTCGCCGCCTACACGCCCGAGGCTTACATGGCCGGCGTGCGCCGCACCCAGGAGTACATCGCCGCGGGCGACGTCTACCAGCTGGTGCTCGCCAGCCGCTTCGCCGGCCGGCACGAGCTCGACCCGTTCCAGGCGTACCGCGCGCTGCGCCTCATCAACCCCTCTCCTTATATGTACTACTGCGCGCTCGGCGATGTGGCGGTGGTCGGCTCCTCCCCCGAGGCGCTGGTGAAGCTCTCCGGGCGGCGCGCGCAGCTGCGGCCGATTGCCGGCACGCGGCGGCGCTCGGGCGATGCGCAGGTCGATGCGGCGCGCGAGGCGGAGCTGCGCGCCGATCCCAAGGAAAACGCCGAGCACGTGATGCTGGTGGACCTCGCGCGCAACGACCTCGGACGCGTGGCCACGGCGGGTAGCGTCGCGGTCGAACCGTATCGCGCGATCGAGCGCTACAGCCACGTGATGCACATGGTGAGCGGCGTGCACGGCGAGCTCGCCGCGGGGCGCGATGCTTTTGATCTGTTCGCCGCCGCCTTCCCGGCCGGCACGCTGGTCGGGGCGCCCAAGGTGCGCGCCATGCAGATCATCGATGAGCTCGAGCCCGTGAGCCGCGGCCTGTACGGTGGTACGGTCGGTTACTTCGGGGCGCGGGGCGACATGGACCACGCCATCACGATCCGCACGCTGGTGTTCCGCGGCGATGAATACAGCTACCAGGCCGGCGCCGGTATCGTCGCCGACAGCGTGCCGCAGACCGAGTACGAGGAAGTGCTCGCCAAGAGCGCCGCCATGGTGCGGGCGCTCGAGCTCGCGGAGGAGGGGTTGTGAGCACCAGGGCGCGGCTGCTGCTGATCGACAACTACGATTCCTTCACCTACAACCTGGTCCAGGCCTTCCTGGTGCTGGGAGCCGAGGTCAGCGTGTATCGCAACGACGCCCTCACGCCGACGGCAGCGCTCGCGCTCGCGCCGTCGCACCTGTGCATCTCACCCGGCCCCGGAACGCCCTACGATGCGGGCGTATCGATGGACATGATCCGCGCCTTCGCCGGCCGCGTGCCGGTACTCGGCGTGTGTCTCGGACACCAGTCGATCGTCGAGGTGTTCGGTGGTCGCGTGGTGCGCGCCGCGCGGCTGATGCACGGCAAGACCTCGGCGGTGCGTCATGACGGGCGCACGCTGTTTGCGGGCCTGCCGCAGCCCTGCGAGGTCGGCCGCTATCACTCGCTGATTGCCGAGCCCGAGACGTTGCCCGAGGTGCTGGCGGTGAGCGCGCGCACGGCTGAGGGCGAGATCATGGGGGTGCGCCACCGCACGCTGATGGTCGAGGGAGTGCAATTCCATCCCGAGAGCATCCTGACACCCGAGGGGCCGAAGCTGCTCGGCAACTTCCTGAAGTGCTCAGCGGGCCGGCGCGCTGCAGCCGGGGGAGGCGGCGATGCCGACGCCGCGTGAGCTGCTGCAACTGCTGCTCGAGCGGCGCGACCTGACGCAGCCGCAGGCCGAGGAGCTGCTCGGGCATCTCACCGACGAGCGGCTCGCGCCCGCCATGGCGGGCGCGATCCTCGCCGCGCTCTCGACCAAAGGCGTGGTGGCCGATGAGGTGCGCGGCTTCGCGCTCGCCATGCGCCGCCTCGCGCGCCGTCCCGACATACGGCCGGATCTGCGGGCCATCGACATCGTCGGTACCGGCGGCGATGCCTCCGGGAGCCTCAACATCTCGACCGGCACGGCGCTCCTCACCGCCGCCTGCGGCGTGCCGGTCGTCAAGCACGGTAACCGCTCGGTATCGAGCCGCTGCGGCAGCGCCGATGTGCTCGAAGCGCTCGGCGCCGCGATCCCAGCCGACGGTGCCGCCGCAGGCCGCTGCCTGGCGGCGACGGGATTTACGTATCTGTTCGCGCCTCACTACCACCCGGCGACGGCGCGCGTCGGCCCGATCCGCGCAGCTCTCGGCGTGCGCACGGTGTTCAACATCCTCGGGCCGCTGGTGAATCCGGCGCAGCCGCCGCTGCATCTGATCGGTGCCTACAGCCTGGAAGTGGCGCGGCTGATGGCCGATACGCTCGCGGGCCTTAGCCTCGAGCGGGCGTTCGTCGTGCACGGGGCAGAGGGGTGGGATGAGCCGACGCCGATCGGCCCATTCACGCTGTTCGACGTGCGAGCGGGCCAGGTGACCGTGGGCGAGCGCGCGCCGGCGGACTATGGCCTCGCGCCGTGCGGTGCGCTGGCCCTCGCCGGGGGCGATGCCGCGCACAACGCGCACGCTCTCGAGGCGGTGCTCAAAGGCGCGGATCGCGGCGCGCATCGCGACTGTCTGCTGCTGGGTGCGGCGCTCGCCCTGGAGGTCGCGGGCGTCGTCGCGGAGCCGCGTGCCGGCATCGAGCGGGCCGCGGCGGCGATCGACGGCGGCGCCGCCGCCGCGCTGCTCGAGAAGCTGCGCGCGCAGTCGCCGGGAGCGAATCGGGCCCCCGGGGGCGTACCGTGAGCGCCTTCCTCGAGGAGATGGCGGCGGGCAGCCGCGCCCGGGTGCGCGCGGCGCACGGCGCGCGCTCGGCGCAAAGTCTCGAGGCCGCGGCACGTGCGGCGCCTGTGCCGCCGCCGCTGCGCCTGCACCCGGAGCGGTTTGATCTGATCGCGGAGCTCAAGCTGCGCTCACCGGCCGCCGGTGTACTCGCCGGCGCCGGCGAGGACATCGCCGAGCGCGTCTCAGGCTATGCGCGCGCGGGGGCCGCCGCCGTCTCGGTGCTCACCGAGCCGAGCCGCTTCGACGGCTCGCTCGAGCACCTCACGGCGGCCGCGGACGTGCTGCGGCCCTTGGGCGTTCCGGCCCTGCGCAAGGACTTCCTGGTCGATCCGTATCAGCTCTACGAGGCACGCCTCGCCGGGGCCGGCGGCGTGCTCCTCATCCTGCGCATGCTGCCGAAATCAGAGCTCCTGGCGCTGCTCGAGTGCGCTCGCTCGCTCGGGCTCTTCGTGCTGCTCGAGGCATTCGATGCGGATGACATCGCGCTCATGCACGAGCTGCTCGAATCGCATCGCGGACCGAATGTGCTGCTGGCCGGAATCAACTGCCGCGACCTCACGACTCTCGAGGTGGTGCCGGCACGTCTCATCGAGCTCAGCCCGCTCCTGCCGGCGCGCGTGCCGCGGGTCGCGGAGAGCGGCGTGACATCCGCGGCCGATGCGCGCGCGGTAGCGGCCGCCGGTTACTCGCTGGCACTGGTCGGCAGCGCCCTCATGCGCGGCGGCGACGGCGCAGCGCTCGCCGCCGCGCTGATCGCCGCAGGCCGCGCCGCTCGCCGGGCAGGCTAGCGGCCATGTGGGTCAAGATCTGCGGCCTCACGACGCCCGATGCGCTCGCGGCTGCGGTGGAGGCCGGCGCCGATGCGCTCGGCTTCGTGTTTGCGGCCTCAGTGCGGCAGCTGACGCCGCAGGCGGCGGCGCAGCTCGCGCGGCCGGTGCGCGGGCGGCTGCGCTGTGTGGCGGTAACTCACCATCCCGAACAGCGCTCACTCGATGAGATGCTTAAAGTCTTCCGTCCCGACGTGTTGCAGAGCGACGCGCCCGATCTGGCAACGCTCACGCTGCCGACAACGCTCGAGCTGCTGCCGGTCGTACGCTCGGGCGAGTCACCGCCTGCACCCTTGCCGGCGCGCATACTCTTCGAGGGGCCCGTGAGCGGCACCGGGAACCCGGGCGACTGGGCGGCAGCCCGCCGCCTGCGCTCGCGCACCGAGCTGGTCCTCGCCGGCGGACTCGATGTGGTGAACGTCGCCGCGGCGATCGCTGCGGTGCGGCCCTTCGGCGTCGATGTCTCGAGCGGTGTCGAGGCGCGACCCGGAGTCAAGAACCCCCTGAAGATCCAACAGTTCATCGCGGCCGCACGCGCGGCCGCGGCTACCTTGCCGAGGGATGAGTCATGAGTGTCGTCCTGCCCGATGCGCCCCGGCTGCTCGCCGAGTTGCTGGCCGGAAAATTTCCCGACTCGAGCGGCCGCTTCGGTCCGTTCGGCGGCCGCTATGTTCCCGAGACGCTGATCCCGGCGCTCGAGCGGCTCGAGCGCGGCGTGCGCGGGCACCTGCACGCACGCGACTTTCAGGATGAGCTCGCGCTTGAGCTCGGCTCCTGGGTGGGACGCCCTACAGCGCTCACCCACGCCCGGCGCCTGTCGCAGCGCTGGGGGGCGTCTGTTTGGCTGAAGCGCGAGGATCTGGCGCACACCGGCGCCCACAAGATCAACAACGCCATCGGTCAGGCGCTGCTCGCGCGGCGGCTTAACGCACGCCGCGTGGTCGCCGAGACCGGTGCCGGCCAGCACGGCGTGGCGAGCGCCGCGGCGTGCGCGCGGCTGGGACTGCCCTGCACGGTGTACATGGGCTCGATCGACATGGAACGCCAGGCGCCGAATGTCGGACGCATGCGCCTGCTCGGCGCGACGGTGGTGCCGGTCACCAGTGGCGATCAGACGCTGCGCGCGGCGATCGATGAGGCGCTGCGCGACTGGGTGTCGGATCCGCTCGACACCTACTACCTCCTCGGCTCGGTCGTCGGCCCGCACCCCTACCCCTATCTGGTGCGCGAGCTCCAGGCCGTCATCGGCCGCGAAGCGCGCGCGCAGCTGCTGGCGGCGAGCGGACGTCTCCCGGATGCGCTCATCGCCTGTGTCGGCGGTGGCTCCAACTCGATCGGCGCCTTCCACGCGTTCGTCGCGGACTCGGCGGTCGAGATCATCGGCATCGAGGCGGGTGGGCGAGGAGCCGCGCTCGGTGACAACGCGGCAACCCTCGCCTACGGCCGCCCCGGCGTGCTGCACGGCACCTATTCGATGCTGCTGCAGGACGAGGACGGCCAGATCCAGGAGACGCATTCCGTGTCCGCGGGGCTCGATTACCCCGGAGTCGGCCCCGAGCACGCACTGCTTGCTGCGACCGGCCGGGTGAGCTACCAGGCGGTGGGCGACGAGGAAGCGCTCGCCGCGGTGCGCGCGCTGAGCGAATCCGAGGGCATCCTGCCGGCGATCGAGAGCGCGCACGCCATCGCGGGCGCCGAGCGCTGGGCGCGGGCGCATCCCGGCGGCACCGTGCTGGTGTGCCTCTCGGGACGCGGCGACAAGGACATGACGACGCTCCTGAGGATGCTCGTCGGGCCGCAGCAGCCATGAGCCCGCGGCAGCGCATCAGCGAGGCGATCCGCGCCGCCGCCGCGCACGGCGAGCCCGCGCTGGTCGCCTATCTGACCGCCGGCTTTCCCAGGCGCGATGACTTTCTCGCGCACGTGCGCGCCGTCGCCGCCGTCGCGGACGTGGTCGAGATCGGCGTACCGTTCACCGACCCGATGGCCGACGGCGTCACCATCCAGCGCGCGAGCCTCGCGGCCCTTGCACAGGGCGTGAGCCTCAGGTGGATACTCGCCGAGCTCGCGACGCTGCGCGGCCTGCCCACGCCGCTCCTTCTCATGAGCTACCTGAATCCGCTGCTCGCCTTCGGCGTGCGGGAGCTGGTGGAGGCGGCCGCGGCGGCCGGAGTCGCGGGCTTCATCGTGCCCGACCTGCCGCTGGATGAGAGCAGCGAATTGCGCGCCGCACTCGGTGCACGCGAGCTGGCGCTCGTGCAGATGGTGACCCCGGTGACCGAGCCCGCGCGCCTCGCGGCGCTGTGCGCTGCCAGCGAGGGCTTCGTGTACGCCGTCACCATGACCGGTACCACCGGGCGCAACGTCGCGGTGCCCGATGAGGTGATCGCTTATCTCGACCGGGTGCGCGCCGCCGCGCCATTGCCGGTGTGCGCCGGCTTCGGCATCCGCAGCCGCGAGCAGGTGGCGCGTCTCACCGGGCACGTCGACGGCGTGGTCATCGGCTCGGTGCTGGTGGAGCTGCTCGAGCGCGGCGAGGATCCGGGCGCGTGGCTCGCGGCGCTGCGCGCCTGAGGGGCACACGGCCGCGAGCGCCGCGTTGCGCCGCGGGCGCAACTCGCC
>DATMOK010000041.1:0-18572 GCA_035568235.1 Steroidobacteraceae bacterium
CGACTTCAGGCCGTCGGCCAGATCGCCCGACTGCGGGTTGAAGAAGGTCTCGAAGCGGAAAATGCCGGCCCAGTCGCCCCAGATCGGCTCATTGCCGGAGATGCCGATACGCGACTGCGACAGGTTGCTCGGCGTGAGGCCGGTCGGCGAGTCGTAGTCGTTCTTCTGCACCAGCGAGGCCGATCCCGGCGGGAAGTAGTCGCTGAACGGCGCGCTATGCGTGTCGTACTGCAGGCCGAGGTCGACGATGCCGTAGAGGGTGATTCCCTTCCACGTGAGGCTGCTGTCCTCCGTCTTGGTCGCGGGCGCGGTCTGCGCGTGCGCGACGCCCGCAGCGAGCAGCGCGGCGGTTATGAAACAGGCTCGAATGGGTGTCATCTGCGGGGTCCTCTAGTATTGAAAAAGCCGACGCGTCGCTCTCTCGCGCATGCTCAGCGCGTGTTGCGGCGCCGCAACCATCGTTTGTTCGCCAGACCGGAATTTCACTGTGAATCGGTTGTGTGACATTTGTAACGCAGCAAGATGTCAGTTCTGTTACGGAGACGCGGCCTGCCGTCGCCCAGCCGCGGCTCACACCGTCTCGCTTAGAGGTTCTTTAGCTCCCTTGCAGGCGCTAAACTCTTGCATATCAATGTCTTAAATGCAACTCACTTCATCTGAATAGTTTTTAATCGGGCATTTGCCGCCGCTTAATGCGCGTATGGTTTGCTGTGCAGGTCGAGTGCAGCACACTGGAGGCCTCGCAGCGGTGCGCATGCTCCTGGTCGAGGACGAGAAGAAGGTTTCCGAGCTCGTGGCGCGCGCGCTGCGAGAGGAAAGCTACGCTGTCGACGTCGCCGATGACGGCACGCGCGGCTGGGAGTTGGCCCAGGCGTATGACTACGACCTCATCATTCTCGACCTGATGCTGCCGGGCGTCCCGGGGGAGGAGCTCCTGCGCCGTATCCGCCGCCGCAGCCACCAGGTCCCGATCCTGATCCTCACCGCCCGCGACGCCACCGAGGCGAAGGTCCAGAATTTCGAAGCGGGCGCGGACGACTATCTCACCAAGCCATTCGCCTTCGCCGAGCTCGTCATGCGCGTCAAGGCGCTGCTGCGCCGGGGGCCGATCGCCCGCTCGAGCGTACTGCGAGTGGCGGACCTCGAGGTCGACCGCCTCACCCAGCAGGTGCGCCGCGGCGGCCGTCGCATCGAGCTGACCCCTAAGGAATATGCGCTGCTCGAATACCTGGCCGCGAATCCGGGGCGCGTCTTTTCCCGCACCATGATCATCGAGCACGTCTGGGATCAGAGCTTCGAGGGCCTCACGAACATCGTCGACGTGTACGTGCGTCACCTGCGCGGCAAGATCGACGATCCCTTTCCTTTAAAGCTAATCCGTACAGTGCGCGGCGTCGGCTACGGCTTAGCGGCGAGTCCTTCGGAATGAGCGTGCCGCTGTGAACACGCGCTCCCTGAGTTTTCGCCTGGTGGCCTGGTACGCCGGGGTTCTGACCACCGTGTTCGTGCTGCTCGCCGCCCTCACTCTCTTTTTTCTGCGGCATTACCTGGAAGCGAACCTGCTCGACAACCAGGCCCGCCGGGCACGACAGATTGCCGGCACGCTGGTGGCGCACGCCGGTCGCGGCGGGGAAGCGGAGCTCGCGAACGAGGTCGAGAGCCTGTACTCCCCCGAGGTGAACGACCGCTTCATCCGCATCTCACGCGCCGACGGGCAGGTGGTGTACGCCTCCAGCGCGCCACGCAACGAGCGGTTCGATCCGGCCCGGGTGGCCCCCGTCGCCGGCAACTTCCTCGAGGGCTCGGCTCGCAAGGTGCATCTGCCGGGCGGCTCGCTCCTGATCGCGGCGGTTCCGGCCACGGCGAGCGACGGCACCCTGTATCGGGTCGAGGTGGGCACCTCCGGTGCTGCGGCTGAGGACACGCTCGCGCAGGTGCTGATCATGCTGGCGGTGGGACTGCCGATTGCGGTGGGCGTGGCGGTGGCGGGGGGCTTCATTCTCGTCCACCGGGCGCTCGAGCCGGTCGAGCGCATCGCCCTTAAGGCCGAGGAGATCACCCAGCATTCCTTGAGCGAGCGGCTGCCGGTCGTGGAGAGCGGCGATGAGCTCGAGCGGCTGTCGGTGGCGCTCAATCACATGATCAGCCGCCTGGAGGATGCGCTGCGCGGCTCCAAGCAGTTCGTGGCGGACGCGAGTCACGAGCTGCGCACGCCGCTCACGGTGATGCGCGGCGAGCTCGAGACCCTGGCGCAGGACACGCACCTCGCACCCGCGACCCGCGAGGCCTTGGGGAGCGTCCTCGAGGAGGTCGGGCGCCTCGGCGAGATCGTCGAGAGCCTGTTCGCGCTGTCGCGCCTCGACGCGGGCGATGTGGGCGGCGGCTGGCAGCGTTTCGATCTCGCCGAGCTCACCCGCACCACCGCCGAGCAGATGAGCCTGCTCGCGACCGACAAGGACATCAGCGTCGCCTGCGACACCACAGCGGGTGTCGCGGTGCAGGGTGACCGCGCGCGCTTGAAGCAGGTGATCGTCAATCTGCTCGACAACGCCATCAAGTACACCCCGCGCGGCGGCCGCATCTCGCTCAGCGTGCGGCGAGAGGGCGCATACGCGGTACTCGACGTCACCGATACCGGCATCGGCATTCCGGACGAGGCGCTGCCGCACGTGTTCAAGCGATTCTTTCGCGTCGACAGCTCGCGCTCGCGCGAGCCGGGCGGGGCGGGCCTCGGCCTCTCGATCGTCAGGTCGATCTGCGCCGCACACGGTGCCGAGGTGGAAGTACTCAGCACCGCTGGTCGCGGCAGCACCTTCCGCGTGCGCCACCCGCTGGCCGCCGAACCCGCGCGCTCCTAAAGGCCATAGCCCATGTCGCTGGTCCAGTACGTACTCAAGCGTCCCTATACGGTGATCGCGCTGCTGATTCTCATCGCAATGCTCGGCATCGGTGAGGCGCTGCGCATGCCGGTGGACATCTTCCCGGAGATGGACATTCCGGTGTGCAGCGTGGTGTGGACTTACTCGGGTATGGATGCCGTCGACATCCAGAACCGCATTCTCACCCTGCACGAGCGGCAGATGGCTTCGCTCGTCGATGACATTTCGCGCATCGAGGCCACCAGCTACGAGGGGGTGGGCGTCGAGCGCGTCTACCTGCACGAGGGTGCGGATGTGACGCGCGCCATCGCGCAGCTCGCGAGCAGCGCGCTGGTGGTGCTCAAGTACATGCCGCCGAACATCACGCCGCCGCTGGTGATCCGCTACGGCGCGACCGACGTGCCGATCATCCAGCTAAGCCTGTCCAGCGATTCGCTCCCCGACACCGCGCTCAACGATCTCGGGCAGAACATCATCCGGCCGGCGCTCGCCGTGGTGCACGGCGCCGAGGTGCCGTACCCCTATGGCGGCAAGCCGCGCGTCATCATGGCCGACCTCGACCAGCAGGCGCTGCAGGCGCGCGGCATGACCCCTGCGGACGTGAGCAATGCGCTGCAGAGTCAGAACGTCATCCTGCCCGCGGGCGATGTGAAGATCGGCTCGCTCGACTACCTGGTCGCGATGAACAACAGCCCCGATGTCATCGATGCGATCAACAGCTTTCCGATCCGCCAGGTGGCGGGGCGTGAAGTGTTCATGCGCGACGTGGCGCACGTGCACGACGGCTTCCAGGTGCAGACCAATTCGGTGTCGGTGGACGGCGTACCGGGCGCACTGATGTCCATCCGCAACACCGGCGGTGTGTCGACGCTCGCCGTGATCAACGGCATCCGCGCAGCGCTCCCCGACATCCGCCACATGCTGCCCGCGAGCGTGCGCATCCTGCCGATCTTCGACCAGTCTGTGTTCGTCAAGGCATCTCTCAACAGCGTGCTGATGGGCGGCGCCATGGCCGCCGGCCTCACCGCGCTCATGATCCTGCTGTTCCTCGGCAACTGGCGACTGACGCTGATCATCCTGGCGTCTATTCCGCTGTCGATCATCTCGGCGGTGCTCTTCATGGGGGCGGGCGGCGAGACGCTCAACACCATGACGCTCGGGGGCTTTGCACTCGCGGTCGGCATCCTGGTGGATAACGGCACGGTGGTGATCGAGAACATCGAACGGCACGCGGGACTGCACCAGCATCTGCCGGACGCGGTGGTGCATGGCGCCGGCGAGGTCGGCGTGCCGACGTTCCTGTCGACGCTGTGCATCTGCATCGTGTTCGTGCCGGTGTTTCTGCTCGAGGGCACGGCCAAGTACCTGTTCTCACCGCTCTCGATATCGGTGATCGTGTCGCTGCTGGCGAGCCTGGCGCTGTCCTTCACCATGGTGCCGGTGCTGTTCCTGTACCTGATGCGCTCTCAGTCCGGGGGCGGGCATCACGCGGCTCCGGCACCGGCGGGTCCGGTCCCGGAAGCGGCGTGGCGGGCGCGGCTGGCACGACTGGTGCAGCTCCTGCATGCGGTGCACGTCGGCTTCGAGAGGGGATTCCAGCGCTTTCGCGACACCTATCGCAACGCACTGGCCTGGGCACTGTCGGCACCCAAGGCCACGGTGCTGGCATTCCTCGCCGTCATGCTGGTGTCGCTGCCGCTGTTCCCGCTGCTGGGGCGCGACTTCTTCCCCGACGTCGATGCCGGGCAGATGCGCTTGCACGTGCGTGCCCCGCCCGGTACGCGCATCGAGAGCACGCAGCAGTACTTCGCCCAGGTGGAGGCCGCGATCCGCAAGCTGGTCGGTAATGGCCAGATCGCAGTGATTCTCGACAACATCGGTCTGCCCTACAGCGGCATCAACATCGCACTCAGCGACTCCGCGACCGTGGGGCCCATGGACGGCGAGATCCTGATCTCGCTGACGGACAAGCACGCGCCTACGGCCGAGCTCACTGCAATGCTGCGGCGCGAGCTGCCGCAGCGCTTCCCGGCGCTGCAGTTCTTCTTCCAGCCGGCCGACATCGTCGACCAGGTGCTCAATTTCGGCCAGCCCGCGCCGATCGATATCCGCGTCACGGCCTCCGACACCGACAGTGCCTTTCGGCTGGCGGCGCGGCTGGCTCATCTGATCGCGCGCATTCCCGGCGTGGTCGATGCGCATGTTGCCCAGGTCCCGGACGCCCCGGCACTGACGATGGACGTCGACCGCGCGCTCGCGACGCAGGTCGGGCTCACGCAGCGCGACGCGGCCAGCAACGTGCTGGTCACGACGAGCTCCAGCGCCCAGACCGCGCCCAATTTCTGGGTCGATCCGAAGAACGGCGTGAGCTATCCGCTGGTGGTGCAGCAGCCCACCTACGATATTTCCTCCTCGCAGGACCTGAAGGTCATGCCGGTGAGCACGGCGCAGCGCGGCTCGCAGCTCCTCATGAACATGACCTCCATCGGCCGCCAGACCACCCCGCTGGTCACGTCACAGCTCAACATCCGTCCCGTGTTCGACGTGCAGGCCAACGTGCAGGGGCGCGATCTCTACTCGACCTCGCGCGCCATCGACCGGGTGATTGCCGCCAACCAGCCGCCCGCCGAGAAGGCGATGCACGTCACCTTGACCGGTCAGGTCGAGACCATGCGCGACAGCTACGCGGGACTCTTCACCGGTATCGCGCTCGCGGTCGTGCTGGTGTACCTGTTCCTGGTGATTAACTTTCAGAGCTGGATCGATCCGCTGATCGTGCTGATGGCGACGCCGTTTGCGCTCAGCGGCGTCATGTGGATGCTGTTCCTCACCCAGACGCATCTGTCCGTTCCCGCGCTCATGGGAACACTCATGTGCATCGGCCTTACCACCGCCAACAGCATTCTGGTGGTCACCTTCGCCAACCAGCGCATGGACGCCGGCGACAGTCCGCTGATCGCGGCCGTCACCGCGGGCTTCACCCGCATCCGCCCGGTGCTCATGACGGCGGGCGCGATGATCCTCGGCATGGTGCCGATGGCGATCGGGGTAGGTGAGGGGGGCGAGCAGAACGCGCCGCTCGCCCGCGCGGTCATCGGCGGGCTGCTGTTCGCGACCTTCGCGACGCTGGTGTTCGTGCCGACTATGTACCGGCTGCTGCGGCGTGCGCCGCAGGCCGCAATCGAAGCGCACACTGCGGAGGGCGCGTGACAATGCAGGCAAGCGGCAAACAACCAGGGGACGATGGTGAGATTCGCGAGACCGACTATGCCACCGAGGTGGTCGCCAGCGAATCGCACGCCGTTTCCGCCAGCTTCGCTCCCGATACGGGAGCGCGGCTCAAGAAAGCGATGATCGTCTTTGCCGTCGTGCTCGGCGTCGCCTTCGTCCTGGTGAGTATCGGTCGCCTCATCAAGGCGCGCGGCGTGGCCCGTGCGACCGAGGAAGCGATGGGTGCGCCACCGCTCGTCGACGTGGTCGCGGCGCAACCGGTCGGAGCGGTGCAGCGCTTCACTCTGCCGGGAGAGACCGCGGCCTGGCACGCCAGCACCATCTATGCGCGTGTCAACGGCTATGTCGGCAAGTGGTTCGTCGACATCGGCGACCACGTGAAGGCGGGTCAGGTGCTGGCGCTCATCGAGACTCCCGATCTCGACGCGGAGCTGGCAGCCGCGCGTGCGCAGCTGGCGGCGGGCCGGGCGCAGGTGCTGGTGCGCCAGGCGGAGGAGCAGCTCGGCCTCACCACCTACGAGCGCTGGCGCGATTCACCCAAGGGGGTGGTGTCGGAGCAGGAGCGCGAGGAGAAGAAGGCGGACTATGACAGCGCCGTGGCGCGGCTCAAGTCGGCGGAGGCGGACGTGGCGCTCGATCAGGCACGGGTCAATCAGTATGAGGCGCTCGCGGCCTTCAAGAAGGTGACCGCGCCTTATGACGGCACCATCACTACCCGCGACATCGACATCGGCAATCTCGTGACGGCGGGCAGTACCACCGCCACGACGTCGCTCTATGCGATGACACAGAACGACCCGATTCGTATCTTCGTCGATGCGCCGCAAAGCGCAGCCGACGATCTGCTGAACAATCAGGCGTCCGTCGACGTGCAGACCAACGGCGGGGACGCACGCCAGTATGCCGGCAAGGTAACGCGCACCTCGGCAGCCATTAATCCGCAGGCGCGCACCCTGCGCGTAGAGGTGGATATCCCGAACCCGAAGGGCGAGTTCGTGCCGGGCATGTACGTCAAGGTGGGCTTCGGCCTGCCGCCACGCGGTCTGGTGCAGGTGCCGGCGGCGGCGCTCGTGTTCCGTGCCAGCGGGCCGGAGGTGGCGCTGGTTGATCGCGACGGCCACATCGGCTTCCGGCGCGTCACCATTGGCCGCGATGACGGCAGCGTCGTCGAGCTGAGCTCCGGAGTGTCGGCGGGCGAGCGGCTGGCGCTCAACGTCAGCAGCCAGATCGTCGACGGGGAGTTGGTGCGCGCGCGCGATGCGCAGTCGCGCGCCGCGCCTACCGCGACGGCACGGCGCTGAGTGGCGGCACGATGAGCGCCCGGCGAATGTGCATGACGGCGCTGGCCGCGAGCGTGCTCGCAGGCTGTGCGGTGGGACCCAGCTATCACACTCCGCGGACGCCGACCCCTGATCATTACGACGCGACGGCACAGCCGGCCGGCACCGCGGGCGCCGCCGCCGCAGCGGGCCCCACGGTCGACCCGGCGGCCTGGTGGCACTCGCTCCAGGATCCCGAGCTCGATTCGCTCGTCGAGCGCGCCGTCACGGGGAGCCCGGACCTGCTGATGGCGCTCGATCGGCTGCAGGCTGCGCGGGTGTTCGAGGCGGCGGTGATCGGCACCGTGCTGCCGGACGCGGAAGCCTCGGCGGGAGCCGGGCGTGGTACCGGCAGCGACCTTACCCGCGGCCGGGCGGCGCAGTCGCTGCGCTCGGCCGACAACGCCGCAGGCTACCAGCACCTCAACGAGATCGGCGGCTTCGACTCGGTCTGGGAGCTCGACATTTTCGGCAAGTACCGGCGCGAGATCGAGGCGGCGCGCTACGATGAGCAGGCGGCGCGCGCCGCGCGCAATGCCGTGCTGATCACGGTGGTTGCCGATGTGGCGCGTGCCTACGTCGATCTGCGCGGTCTGCAGGTGCGTGCCTCGGTGCTCGACTCGGCCATCGCAACGCTGCGCGAGTCGCTGCGCATCGTCAGGATCCGCTACGAGCGTGGTATCACCAACGAGCTCGACGTGACTCTGGCGACCCGCGAGCTCGCGACCCTCGAGGCACAGGCGGCGCCGATCAACGCGCAAGCGCGCGCCGCCGAGTACACGATCGCGACACTCCTCGGCCTGTACCCGGAGGACCTCGTCAAGGAGCTGAGCGTTCCTGGCATGGTGCCCGCGCTGCCTGCCGCGGTCGATGCGGGCCTGCCCCCGGAGCTGCTGCGGCGTCGCCCGGACATCCGGCAGGCGGAGCGCGAGCTCGCCGGCGCGACGGCGCGCATCGGTATCGCCACCGCGGACCTGTTCCCCTCGCTCGCACTCACCGGGGCGATCGGTTTCCAGCGCCAGTCGCTCAAGGGCCAGCCAGTGCTTGGGGAGCACATCTGGTCGGTGGGTCCGGGGGCGGTGTGGCCGCTGCTCGACTTCGGTGCGCTGGATGCACAGGTCGAGATCGCAGATCTCCAGACACGGGCGCTGCTCGTGCGCTACAAGCAGACGATCCAGGAAGCGGTGCGGGAGGTGGACACGAGCTATGCGCTGTTCGGCGCCGAACAGCAGAGCCTAGGGAACCTCGGCACCGCGCTGGTCGCCGGCCAGCGCGCGGTCACGCTCGCCGACGAGCGCTACCAGCGCGGCGTAACCGACTTCCTCAACGTGGTGGATGCGGAGCGCCAGGAGTACGGTCTCGAGGATCAATACGCCGAAACCCAGGTCGCCGCCGCCGAGCAGTTCATCGCGCTCTACCGGAGCCTGGGTGGAGGCTGGGAGAGCTACCAGAGGCTGCCGCCGATTCACCGCCCCGAGCCGGCGATCATCGCCATGTTCCAGCGCACGCTGAGCCGCAGCAACCCGCTAAAATAGTCACTCAGAATGCAACTCGGGCGGTCGGGTCTAGCCGGCCGCTTCCGGCAGTACGATACGCACGTGCAGGCCGCGCGGCTTGCGATCCAGGAGCTCGATCGTGCCGCCGTGCCCAAGGATCACCGAGCGGGCAATCGACAGCCCGAGTCCCATTCCGTGGCTGTCCAGCTCCCGGGCGTGGTCGCTGCGGTAGAAGGGCTCGAAAACCCGGCACTTTTCTGCGTTCGAGATACCCGCGCCCTCGTCCTCTACGTCCACTACGAAGCCCGAGCCGGGCACTCTTGTCAGGCCGACGTGCGCACGGTGTCCATACTTGGCAGCATTCATGATCACGTTGGTGAAGGCGCGCAGCAGGGCCTGCGGCTTGCAGTGGTAGCGTGCGCGCTGCGCGCCGCTGTACTCAACGCTCCCGCCCAGGTCGCTCACCATGTCGCAGGCGGTCTGCAGGAGCGAGGCGAGGTCGACGACGTCGTGCGGCTCAGCATCGTCGACCCCGCGGATGAACAGCATCGTGGAGGTCAGCATGCCCTCCATCGACTCGATGTCGTCCAGCATCTTCCGCTGCTGCGTCACGGCGCGGTCGGTCTCGACGCGCAGCCGCAGCCGCGTCAGCGGAGTTCGCAGATCGTGGCTGATCGCGCCCAGCATCAGGGTTCGATCGGTGAGGAAGCGCCGCAGTCGTAGTTGCATGTCGTTAAACGCACGGATCACACGCTGCAGTTGCGCCGGGCCCAGCTCCGCCAGCGGCGGCGCATTGATGTCGACGCCGACGCGTTCTGCGGCACGGGCGACGCGCGTCAGCGGTACGTTCACCATCAGCGTGAGCCAGATCCACAATCCGGCCGTGACGAACACCAGGAAGGCGCCGAGCCCGACCTGAGCGACGAGGCCCAGTCGGTGCTCCAGGCCGACCGATGTCGACACCTCAAGTGCGCCGCCGCCACGCAGCGCTACCGCGACCCGGACGGAGTCCGAGGAGCCGGTTGCGTGGCCGGGCTGCACCTGAATCTGATCCGACGTTTTGTTCAGTTGCGCTGCGATCTGGCCGCGCAATGCGAAGTACCTAGGGTCGGTAGTGAAGCCGCCTTGCGGGCGCTGCGCGGCGTGCTCGTACTGCAGCCGGAAGCCCGCGTCGCTGCACAACTGCGCAAGCTCCGAGCGTCTCGCCGGGTCGACGGCCTCGAGCAGCTGCACCACCATCTTGATGCGCGTCGCGGCGACGTCGGGCCGCAGCTCCGTCTGCCAGCCGGGCAGCAATACGAAGTAGAGCAGCGCAGCCATCAACTGCGACAGAGCCAGCCCCAGGAACAGGATGCCCGCGACCTGACCCCGCAGATCCGCGGGCAGCAGGCGCCGCAGGCGCAGACTCATTCGAGCCTGACGTCAGGGGTGAACAGATAGCCGCCCGAGCGGACGGTCTGGATCAGCATCGGGTCCTTGGGATCCTTCTCGATCTTGCGCCGCAGCCGGCTGACCTGGATGTCGATGCTGCGGTCGACGCTGGCGGGAGCGCGGCCGCGCGTGAAGTCCAGCAGCTCCTCGCGTGTCAGGACCTTGTTCGCATGTTCGCAGAACGCCACCAGCAGCTCGAACTCGCCGCCCGTTAGCGGCACACGCGTGCCGTCGCGCGAGTACAGGCGCCGCGCGATGAGGTCGAGGCGCCAGTCGGAGAAGCTGAGTACCGAGCGGCGGCGGTTGTGTGCCTCGGGGGGCACGTACTGCGAGCGCCGCAGCAGCGCGCGGATCCGCGCCAGCAGCTCGTGGGTGCTGAAGGGCTTGGTGAGATAATCGTCGGCGCCCATTTCGAGGCCGACGACGCGGTCGATCTCGCTGCCGCGCGCGGTCAGCATGATCACCGGCAGGTTGCCCGAAGCGCGCACGCGCCGGCAAAGGCTGAGCCCGTCTTCCTTGGGGAGCATGATATCGAGGAGGAGGAGATCGACCGCGTCGGAGGCCATCGCCCGGTCCATTTCCTCGCCGTCCTGGGCGACCGTCACCTGGAAGCCGCTCTGGCGCAGAAAGTCGGCTACCAGCCCGCGGATTTCGGGGTCATCCTCTACAAACAAAACGTGGGCGGTGGGGTCCATGGGCGAGCCCTGTGCGGTGAACGCGTCAATGGGCAGAGACATGCTACCACGCGGCCCCGTGGCGCCCCGGTAGCGCGGACGCACCGCGCCGGCGCGGTGCGTACCGGATACATAGCGCTACCGAAGCAAACGCATCGTTGCGATCCGACACGCGCGGCAACTCGGCCAGGGCGGCGAGCCTCACGTATCGAGCGGCAGGCGCCGCAGCAGCTGCCAGCCCGCCGGTGACGCGCACAGCACCAGCACATCCCGGCCCGAGAGCTGCTCGCGATGATGACCTACCGTCCAGTCGAGCTGCCAGCGGTAGCTGATGATGCCGATGCCGCCCGACGAGCGACCCTTGAGATCGGTTGCGTTGTACTCGTGTACCTGCGCGTCGCGCAGCGCCGTGCGCATATGAGCCAGCACGGCCCGGCGGCCGGCTACCGAAATTTGCAGACCGGGCGACAACAGGGCGACATCCGCGGCGAGCTGCCGTTCCAGCTCCGGCCAATTGCGGCCGAGCCAGGCGGCGTCGTAGGCCTGGACCCAGACGGCGGCTGCGAGATCGTCCAGCACTGCCGGGGCGGGCTCACCCACAAGAGCGCGCTCGGTGCCGACATTCCGGGCGTCGGGATTCAGCATGGTCGACACCTCCGGGCCGCCCAACGCCGCCTCTGGGGTCGCGCTCGCCGGGCCAACCGCCGGCAGGCTCCATCTGCGGCGGCCAACACGTCATAGCATGCGCACACTCGGCGTGCCCCCGGCGAGCGCGACCTCAGAAGCGATGCGGAAGCCATATAACCTAACTCCACTTTACGATGCCACTTGTCCTTACTCCTAACGACCAACCGCATCACGCTTTGTTCCGGCGGCGGCGTGTGACCGCGCTGCGCGGCGCGCAACTGCAACGCGCGCGAAACCTGCGGTTAGGAAGCGAAACGCTGCGCCCGTAAAAATGAGTCTGCCGCAGCATTGCGCAGCAAAACGCGCGTCCCGCGCCGAGATTGCGCGCCGGCAAGTTGGAATCGACTGAACTGCCGGCGACGCCAACAGTCAGTTAGGAGCACGCGCGATATGCACACCCGTTCCAACACGTTGGCAAGCGTGCCGTGCAGCTGGCACAGCCAAGCGCCCCAAGGAGAACCATCATGCACCCCGTCAATCGCCTGCCCCTGTCGGTTGTTGTGGCGGTCAGCGCCTCGCTGGCCGCCTGCGCCACGATCCCGAGCGGCCGCACCGGAGTTGAATGGTCGCCGCTGAGAGGCACAATCAACAGACCGCTGGACGAAGGTTTTCATGTCGTCTCGCCGTTCGCCAAGATCTACCAGGTCGATCTGCGTGAGCAGCAGCGCGACGTCGATCTGGATGTATTGGCCGACAACGGCCTCGAAATCAAGTTGACGACCTCGATCCTGTATCAGCCGATCGCCGGACAGGCGTCCGAGCTCATCAAGGAGACCGGGCCGCAATACTACGCAACCCTGGTGGGCCCCAATGTTCGCTCGAGCGCCCGCCGTGTGGTCGGTCGCTACAGCCCCGAGGAGATCTATTCCACCAAACGTGAGCAGATCGAGCGCGAGATCCGCGAAGACGTGGCGCGCAAACTCGACGGCAGTCATCTGCGCGTCAATGCCATCCTGATTCGCGAGGTTCACCTGCCGCCGGTGGTTCAGGAGGCGATCCAGGCGAAGCTGAGAGAGGAGCAGCGAGCGCTCGAGATGCGCTTCGTGCTCGACAGGTCGCGGCAGGAGGCTGAACGCAAGCGCATCGAGGCTAAGGGAATTGCCGACTACCAGGCAACGATCAGCCAGGGGCTGTCCGACAAGATCCTCGCCTGGCAGGGCATCGAGGCCACGGAGAAGCTCGCGGAGTCCCCCAACTCAAAGGTCGTGGTCATTGGCTCAGGCAAGGACGGTCTGCCGCTGATCCTCAACACGACGTCTTCGATGTCGTCCACGGTGGCGAAGAACTCGCCGTAACCGTGCGTGACGCGCAGCACGCGGCAGCCATGAACGCAACACCGTCGGCCAGTCCCGGAGTGAACGAGCCGCCGAGCGACGACTCGCGCTACGCCGGGCTGACGACGGAGGAGGCGCGCGCCTGGCGCGCGACCTGCGGTGCCAACGTCGTGCCGGAGAGTGAGTTGCCTTCCTGGCGGCGGGCACTCGGGAAATTCTGGGCGCCGGTGCCGTGGATGCTCGAGGCGGCCATCCTGCTGCAGTTCATGCTGCGCGAGTACGTGGAAGCGGGGGTCATCGCCTTGCTGCTGGTCTTCAACGCCGTGCTCGCGCAGCTGCAGGAGGGGCGGGCACAGGCGACCCTCAAGGCGCTCAGGGCGCGGCTGGCGCTGCGCGCGGCCGTGCGCCGCGACGAGCGTTGGCGGATCCTGCCGGCGAGCGAGCTGGTACCCGGCGACATCGTGAAGCTCTCCCTGGGCGGCATCGTGCCGGCAGACGTGCGTCTGATTGGCGGCGATGTGCTGCTCGATCAGTCGATGCTCACCGGGGAATCGCTGCCGGTGGAGGCAGGTGAGGGCGCGCGCACCTACGCCGGCGCGCTGGTACGGCGCGGCGAAGCGCTGGCCGAGGTCACCGCGACGGGGGCGAACACGAAGTTCGGCCGCACCGCGCAACTCGTGCAGGCAGCGCACGCACCGAGCTCGCAGCAGCGGGCGGTGCTGCGCGTGGTGCGCAATCTGGCCGCGTTCAGCGCGGTGCTGGTCGGGCTGCAGGTCCTTTACGGCACCGTGCGCGGCTTGCCCGCATCGGAGATGATTCCGCTGGCGCTCACCGCGGTGCTGGCGGCGATTCCGGTCGCGCTGCCCGCGACCTTCACGCTAGCCTCAGCTCTCGGCGCGCGGGCGCTCGCGGCCCGCGGCGTACTGCCCACGAGGCTGTCGGCGGTCGATGAAGCCGCGACCATCGACGTGCTGTGCTCTGACAAGACTGGCACGCTGACGCGCAACGAGCTGGCGGTGACGGAGGTTCACGCGATCCCGGGCGCCGATCGCGCGCGGGTCCTGGCGCTGGCGGCTCTCGCCAGCGGCACTCACGGCATGGACCCGGTGGACGCCGCGGTGCAGGCGGCCGTGGTCCCGACCGCGGGTGAGGCCGAGCGCTGGGTGCGCTGCAGCTTCGTGCCGTTCGATCCATCCAGCCGTGTGGCCGAAGCGCTGCTCGTCAATGCACACGGCGAGCGGCTGCAGGTGCTTAAGGGGGCCTTCGCCACGATCAGTGCGCGGGTGGCGGTACCGGCGAGCGCCGAAGCGCTGGCGCGCTCGCTGGCCGGGCTCGGGCATCGCGTTCTGGGTGTGGCTGCCGGCTCGCCCGGGCAGCTCGCGTACGTGGGGCTGCTCGCGGTCAACGATCCCCCGCGGCCGGATGCGCGGGCCTTGATTGCCGAGCTCGATTCCATGGGGGTGCGGACCGTCATGGTGACCGGCGATACGGCGCCGACCGCAACTGCGGTGGCGCGAGTCGTCGGGCTCGAAGGCGCGGTAGCCCAAAGCGGCCGTCTGCCGGAGAACGCGCAGCCCGGCGACTACGCGGTGTTTGCGGGGATCTTTCCCGAAGACAAGTTCGATATTGTGCGTGCGTTCCAGGCCGCCGGGCACGCGGTGGGGATGTGCGGTGACGGTGCGAACGATGCTCCTGCGCTGCGACAGGCGCAGATGGGGATCGCCGTTGCCAGCGCGACTGACATCGCCAAATCCGCAGCCGGCATCGTGCTCACCGAGCCGGGCCTGCGCGGCATCGTCGATGCGGTCCGCTGCGGGCGCGAGACCTATCAGCGTATCCTCACTTATATCCTGAGATCGGTGGCCACTAAGGTCAGCCAGCTGCTGTTTCTCACGGTCGGCCTCGCGCTCACCGGGCACGCGATCCTCACGCCCATGCTGATGGTGATCCTGATGATCAGCGGTGACTTTCTGGCCATGTCGGCGACCACGGATCACGTCACTCCCTCGCCGCAGCCGAACGCCTGGCACATCGGCCGCATCACGCTCGGCGCCGTGGCGCTGGCCGTGTGCAACGTGGCGTTCTGCAGCGCCGTGCTGGCGGTGGCCATGTACCGCCTGGGGCTGGTCGACAATCACGGCCTGCGCAGCCTCGCCGCCCTCACGCTGGTGCTCAGCAGCCAGGCGGTATTCTATGTCGTGCGCGAGCGGCGGCACCTCTGGAGCTCGCGACCCAGCCGCTGGATCGTGCTGTCGTCAGCGCTTGATGTGGCCATCATCGCGACGCTCGCCGGGCGCGGCATCCTGATGCATGCCGTGCCCTGGTCGCTGATCGGTGCGCTGCTGCTGGTCACGGCCGTGTTCACGCTGCTCCTTGATGTGGTGAAGTCGTCGTTGTTCGAGCGTCTGCGGCTCAGCTAGGGGACAATGGAGCGATGCCGATTCCCGCCAGCCGTTTCCGCATCGCGTTCAAGCTGGCGCATCTCGGCGCGTAATTTCCCGGGTAATCATAAGTTCGGTTCCGGTGCACGTGATCAGCGCCGGTTTGGCGGCGGTGTCACGCTGCTCGGCGAGCGCTTGAGGCGCAGCGTCCCCGGAGACGCGCTGGGGTTTTCTCAACCGAGATCGTCTCTATCGAGTTGTATGGGGAGGAATACTCTCCGCGCCTGCGTCGAGTGGCGGGCAGCCCGGCAGCTTGAGGCGAACCCCACGAGAGGCGGCTGCGCGTCGAACTTCTGTTCCAGCACCAACGGTGCGGCCGCGATCGTGACGGCCACCGCGTTGTCGGAGTCCGGGGATGTGTCGATCTGCGACGCAGCGGCAACATCACGGGTCCGCAAGTCGGTCGGGCGAAGATCGAGACCGCTGCGTGGCAGGCTCACCGCACGCATCGCAGTGTCCTGGCCGAGATGGATGGACAGTACCCGTCCGTCCTTGCGCATCGCTTCGATCACATTCCGGCAGCGATACTCGGGACCGGGCCCCGCGAGTTCCGCCACAATGACCGATCCGGGCTGCTGGCCAAGCAAGGTCAATCGATAATTGACCTGATTGCTCAGCAGGGAGCTCAAGAAACCCGCATCCAACGGCTCGGGAACATCCGGCGTCAGCTCGACGGTCAGCCGTATGTGGCATGTCGGAGGCGATGCCGCGGCGATGCTGGCAAGCGCGACCGCCAGCAGCGCAGCGCCCACGACAGCGACCTTGCGCCCGGCGTATCGGACCGGAATCGCTATCGACTTCGTGCGTCCGAGCCCGCTTTTGATGGAAGGCTTTTCCACACTGATTTGACAAAGGCTGCTGCCGACGGTTCTGCGGCGCGGCTTCTTGCTCACGCGATTGACCAACGCACCCAATGGCCTCGAAGGCCTCTGGTGCGTCGTTGCATGTGATCGCGTAACTGAATGTTGCTGACGACCGCCCTATCAAACTTGATGCACAAATCGGCGCTCTGATCGGTGCAACGCCCCTGATTCGGCTCACGCATCAGGCTGTCCCCGGGCTAGATTTGCGACCGCAACTTGTCTCGGTGGCCACGGGAGAGCGGCGCCTTCAGAGCCTGAAAGGGCGGTAGCGGCTGGCACAAGTTGATCGGATGACAGCAACGTGGGTCAGGCCTACGATAGCTGCAATCGAAGAGCGTCGTGTTGGTCGTCTTACCGGGTGGCGCCAGATGTCATCTCCAGGCTCTGCGTCGGATTGCAAAGTTGCTTTCCTCCTGCCACTGCGACCGATCTCTTCCCGATGGGCTGCTTGGAAGATGCGCGCGCCGCGGCTCGCGCTGGCGCTGGCATCGGCGGCCTGTCAGTGCGCCTATCCTGCAACCGGTGCGGTGAATGGCGGGTACGCTGCAGTGGTGCGGCAGGCGGCGCCAAGCGTCGTCACGGTTCTCGTCGAAGAACAGGGGGAAAGTGCCGGGCAACGTGCCGTGGAACGGGCGACCGGTGACACGCAATACAACGACATGCGCACATTTATACTGCGCATGCTCTCCGGACCTGGCAATAGCAATCCTGTGCCCGGCAGTGGCGGATCTGCTCTGGGTTCGGGATTCATCATCCGGGCAGACGGTCTTATCGTCACCAATCGCCACGTCGTAGAGGGCGCTCGGACGGTGCGCGTAAAGCTGGCAGACGATCGGGTGTTTCCCGCCCAGGTACTTGGTACCGATGCGACTACCGATATTGCGCTGCTTAGAGTACGAGCAGCCGGCTTGCCTGCGCTTCGCCTGGAATCCTCGGACAAGGTCGCCGTGGGCGATCCTGTCATAGCCATCGGCAATCCCTTCGGTCTCGGTCAAACAGTCACCGCCGGCGTTCTCTCAGCGCGAGCCCGCACGCTTGAACAGGACCCATACATCGATTTCCTGCAGACCGACGCGGCCATTAATTTTGGAAACTCGGGAGGCCCCCTGTTATCGACAGACGGAACGGTCGTCGGCGTCACTTCGACGATACTCTCGCCAAGTGGAGGCTCAGTGGGTCTCGGGTTCGCGATTCCAGCGGAAACAGTCGCCTCAGTTGTCATCGAGCTTGAGGCCCATGGGCGGGTGAGCCGTGGCTATCTCGGTATCCAAGTGCAGGCGATGACACCCGCGCTGGCACAAGCCCTTCTCGGGCGAGACTCCGCTGCGGGCGCACTGATCACGGCTGTGGAACCGCAAGGCCCCTCTGCAGGCAGGCTGCTGGCCGGCGATGTATTGATGAGACTCGGTTCCACGCCTGTCACCGTCACCAGCCTGGGAAAAGTCGCGGTGCGACTGACGCCCGGCACGACGGTGGATGCATCGCTGGTGCGAGCGGGCGCTGAGCAGTCCATTGCCTTAACGGTCGGGCAACTCCCAGATCCACCCGCCGATCCGCTGCACGCCGGTGGTCGAGACACCTGGGTGCCGAACCTAGAGCTCGGCGTGGCCAATTCGACGGCCGAGATGCGCCTGGTGCTCAAGGCGCCAGGCGAGGACAGCGGCTTGATCGTGACGCAACTGCGTCCGAATGGCGCAGGAGCGCTGGCCGGCTTGAAGATTGGCGACCTGATCACCCATGCCGGAACCAAACGTTTGGAGGATGTCGCTGATCTTGCCACGGTCAGCAAGCCATCGACCAAACTGCCGTTGCTTCTGCGTGTCGTGCGCGATAGTTCTGCTGGCTTCATTGCCCTGACAGGCAGCGAAGAGAAATGATCCTTGCGACGACCACCTATAGCGTGCCGCCGCCGCACACTGTTACATGAGGTCACGCAAGTGAATAACCGAACGCAAAGCGACACTGCTGTGGCACGCGCCGGCATGCGGTTCGCGCCTGATTTGGTGAACCTGCACACCTCCTTGTCTGTCAAAATGACCAGGCCGCTCGCGGCGAGACGTCCTCGCACGGAGGTTGCCATCGTGGACATCAGAAGCATCATGAACAAGCGAACCGTGGGGCGATTTGCGGCAATTGCAGCCGCCGTGATGCTCGCGACGGTCAGCGTTGCGAACGCGGGTCCAGGTGGCGGCGGTGGTCATGGCGGTGGCGGTGGCGGTGGTCATGGCGGCGGCGGGGGATTCCACGGCGGGGGGCACGGCGGCTTCGCTTACCGCG
>DATMOK010000042.1:0-239398 GCA_035568235.1 Steroidobacteraceae bacterium
GCCCTCGCTCCGTGCCACCGGCACCGTCGTCGAGGTCGATCACCCCAAGCGCGGCAAATACCTCTCGGTCGGCAATCCCATCAAGCTCTCCGACAGCCCGACCGAGGTGAAGCGCTCCCCGCTGCTCGGCGAGCACACCGAAGAGGTCCTGAAGGAACTCGGACTCAACAACACGGAGATCGCGGCGCTGCGCGCCGAAAAAGTGATCTGAACGCCGAGCGGGAATGCGGGAGAGAGCATGGCGCACGACAAGAATGCGGTGGTTAAGATCCTCGATCAGGCCAGGGTGGCCGGCCGCGGCGCGCTGACGGCGCCCGAAGCAAAGGGAATCTGCGAGGCTTACGGCATCGCGGTCCCGAAGGAAGCCGTCGCATCGAGCGCGGCAGATGCCTCGCGCCTCGCCGCCTCGATCGGCTTGCCGGTCGTCATGAAGATTGTCTCGCCGCAGATCCTGCACAAGACCGAGGCGGGCGGTGTCGTGGTCGGCGTCAGGAGCGCCGCCGAGGCCGAGCAGACCTTCGCAACCATCGTCGCCAATGCGCGTCGCTACGACGCCAAAGCCTCGATCGAGGGCGTGCAGATCCAGCAGATGCTCGCCGGCGGCCAGGAAGTGATCATCGGCGCGGTGACCGACCCGGCCTTCGGCAAGCTCGTGGCCTTTGGCCTGGGCGGCGTGCTGGTCGAGGTACTGCAAGACATCACCTTCCGCCTCGCGCCGGCGACGCGCGAGGACGCGCTGTCGATGCTGGACGGCATTGCCGCGGCGCAGATCCTCAAAGGTGTGCGCGGCGGTGTGCCCGTCGACCGCGAGACGCTCGCCACCCTGATCGTCAACGTCTCGCAGCTGGTCGCCGACTTCCCGGAGATCAGTGAGCTCGATCTCAATCCCGTGTTTGCTACGCCTGAGGGGGCTACCGCCGCCGACGTGCGCGTGGTGCTCGACTTCAAGCCACAGCCCGCCCGCTACCGCACGGACCAGGCAACCATCGTGCGGCAGATGAACCGCATCATGAAGCCCGATGCCGTCGCCGTCATCGGCGCCTCAGCCGAGAACGGCAAGATAGGCAACTCGGTGATGAAGAATCTCATCAACGGCGGCTACCAGGGAGCGATCTACCCGATCCACCCGAGCGCCGCGGAGATCCTCGGCAAGCAGGCCTACAAGAGCGTCAAGGACGTGCCGGGCGAGATCGACGTGGCGGTGTTCTGTATCCCCGCCAAGTTCGTCGCCCACGCGCTCACCGAAGTGGGTGAGAAGAAGATCGCGGGTGCAGTGCTCATTCCGTCGGGCTTCGCCGAGACCGGCAACGTCGCCGGCCAGGACGAGTTGGTATCGATCGGCCGCAAGTACGGCGTGCGCCTCATGGGCCCGAACATCTACGGCTTTTACTACACGCCGAAGAACCTGTGCGCCACCTTCTGCACCGCCTACGACGTCAAGGGCGGTGCAGCGTTGTCTTCGCAGTCGGGCGGCATCGGCATGGCGATCGTCGGCTTCTCGCGCTCGGCCCGCATGGGCGTATCCGCCATCGTCGGCGTCGGCAACAAGTGCGACATCGACGAGGATGACCTGCTCACCTTCTTCGAGCAGGACGACAACACCCAGATCATCTGCCAGCACCTCGAGGACCTGAAGGATGGCCGCGCCTTCGCCGAGGTCGCGCGGCGAGTCTCGAAGAAAAAGCCGGTCGTGGTGCTCAAGGCCGGCCGCACCAGCATGGGCGCGCGCGCCGCGAGTTCGCACACCGGGGCGCTCGCCGGCAACGACCGCATCTACGAAGACATCTTCCGCCAGGCGGGCGTCATCCGTGCGCGCACGCTGCGCGACATGCTGGACTTCGCTCGCGGCATCCCGCTCTTGCCGACACCCAAGGGCAACGACGTCGTCATCATCACCGGCGCGGGCGGCTCGGGCGTGCTGCTGTCGGATGCCTGCGTCGACAACCAGCTGCAGCTGATGGCGATGCCGCCGGACCTCGATGCCGCCTTCCGTAAGTTCATCCCGCCCTTCGGCGCGGCCGGCAACCCGGTCGACATCACCGGCGGCGAGCCGCCCACCACCTATCAGAACACGGTGCGTCTCGGGCTCCAGGATCCGCGCATCCATGCGCTCATCCTCGGCTACTGGCACACGATCATCACGCCGCCCATGGTGTTCGCGCGGCTGATGGTGGAAGTGGTCGCAGAGATGCGCGCCCAGGGCATCGTCAAGCCGGTGGTGGCCTCGCTCGCCGGCGACATCGAAGTGGAAGAAGCCGCGGAGTACCTCTACCAGCACGGCATTCCCGCCTACGCCTACTCGACCGAGATCCCGGTCGCGGTCCTGGGCGCGAAGTATCGCTGGGCGCGGGGAGCGGGACTGATCCCCGCGGTCTGAGCGGCTCAAGCGAAGGCAAGCAGACGATGCAAAGGTTCTCGAGGGGGCAGGTTCAGGTTCCAGTCACATCTCGAAAGGGGGATGTCTATGTTTAGTACCAGGTTGCAGAGACCGCTGGTGGCAGCACTTGCGGCGCTGCTGGTCGTTCTCTGCTATTCCACAGAGAGCGCAGCGCAGTCGCCCGACCAGGACGCGCGCATGCGCGCCCTGCAGCAGCAGCTCGACGAGCTCAATAGGGAGATCAAGGCCATCAAGGAGGAGACGACGAAAACCTCCAAGGCGGTCAGTACCTCGGAGAAGAAGTTCGATTCGTTCATGAAGGGCTTCTTCGGCACGCTGGACGCCTCCATCGACTACACCACCAAGGGGATGAACGGCATGGTGGCCTACCCCTATACGTGCACTGGCCCCCTCGGCGGGCCGCCGTGCACCGCCGTTACCGGGTCGCCCAAGGCGGCGCCGTTCGGCCGGGTGGGCTGGATGGCTGCGATGTCGAGCAACGGCTCGAACATCGGCTATCGGGGCACCCATCAGATCGGCATGTCGAACGTCGACTTCATCTACCAGGTCTCGACGGCCTTCAGCGTCAACTCCGCGCCGGGACTGCAGGACACCTGGACCAAGTCATCGAACACCGTGCAGGGCGCCATCGGTCTCGGCGATACGTTCATCGGCTTGCAGAATCACGACTGGGGGCGCTTGCGGTTCGGCGAGCTGTACATGCCGTACAAGACCTCGACGGACCGGTTGAATCCCTTCGCGGGTCAGCTCGGCAACTACAACGTAATTGTCAGCAACACCGGCGGCGACAACCGCGTCGAGTTCTGCACGCGCATGGATCACGCGATCACCTACACCTCGCCCAACTGGTCGGGATTCACTTTCGATCTCGCCTACGCCCTCGGACAGAATCCTGACCCCAGCAACAACATCGCACCGGAAGGATCGCCGGACTGCTCGGGTGCGAATAGCCCCGGAAGCGGCAACCTGTTCCTCAACTGCGATGACGGCGGCTTCAACAATGCCTACGGCGGCGATCTCAAGTTCGAGATGAGCAGCCTGTACCTGGTGGCGGCCTACGAGCTGCACCAGAACGTCAACCGCTCGAGCGACGGTGTCGGCGCCAATAACCCCATCTACGGCTACTACGTGGGGTTGGGCAACGGCGTCTCCCCGCTGCTCGACTGGGCGGACTACAACGCCTACTTCAACGAGTACCCGACGGCTGCGGTTGCCGGCTCGCCGGAGTACAGCACCGCCTACGACCTGGCGAATGAGTGGGCCATGAAGTTCGGTGGGCAATACCGCTTCGACTTCGGCCTCACGGTCTCGGTGCTGTACGAAGACATGCATCGCGATCTCCCCGCCATCATGGAATTCCAGAACGAGCGGCAGCGGAGCAGTGATTGGGTGTCGATCGACTACCAGTTCCCCAACGGCTCGGACCGGGTAGCGGCTGGCTGGGCCCACGCAACTGCGACCGTCGGCGACCCGGGCGGGCAGCATAACTTCAACCCGAACGGGATCGGCGATAACGAGGCGAACATGTACACGCTCGCCTGGTGGCACAAGCTCGACAAGCAGCTCACGTTCTACATGGACGTGGCCGACACCGCCAACGACGGCAATGCGCACTTTGACATCGGCGCCGGCGGTCACGGCATCAAGACCGACTGTCACGACGCGACTCACCCGCTGTTCATCGACTACAGCAGCGCGGGCCCGACGACGTGGGGCGGGTGTCACGAGCTCGGAATCTCGACGGGTCTGAACTTCAAGTTCTAGCCGTCGGCGCTTCCGCGGCAGTGGTCTGGTGGCAGCGAGACCTGACCGGAACGGCTTGCTCCTGGCAGGAATGCTGGGAGCAGCCGCTCTGGCGGGCTCGTCGTCTGGCCTGGCGCAAGCTACGCCCTCATGGCCGCCCGAGGCGAGCGCCAGGCCGGCGGCCGAGAGCCGCATTCCGGAGATCGTCATCAGTGCGGCGCGCGACCAGGCGATCACCGCGAAGGTCGTCGAGGCTCTGCGGGACGATCCCCACGTGTACGCCGAGCACGTCACGGTGGTGACAGAGAACGGCGTCGTGAGGCTGCAAGGAATTGCGTTCGATGTGGGGGACATGCAACGGATGCTGTACCTCGCTAGACGGGCTTCCGGATCGCGGCGGATCGTCAACGAGATCGAGTTGCTGGTTGATGTCGAAGATCACGACTGAGCTTGGCTTACGGACGCGGCCCCGCGGCGTTTGCCAGGCCAGCGGCGGTGGTGCGCGCCAACGAGTGGCCTGATAAGGAGGAAATCATGAAGTCGAGAGTCATTGAGCTTACGGCGCAGGCGGTAATCGCACTGGCGGCAGTGTGTGCTCTGGTTGCGTGCGCCTCGGGCCCACCCAAGACCGAGGCACAACGGCAGGCCGACCAGGCGCTCGCCGATCACGTGCAATCCGCCCTGACTTCGGACAAGCTTTTCTACGGCAGGCTCATCACCGTGCGAGCCGACAACGGCGTGGTGTTTCTGACCGGTTATGTGTGGGATCCACCGGACGTCGATACGGCACGGACCATCGCCGAGGGTGTCGAGGGCGTCACGGGCGTCGTCAACGATCTCGAGCTGCAGCGCAACGGCATCGACGACTCGCCGGTCGCGCGGTAGCGCGGCGCCCCGTTGGGCTCGAGGCGTGAACCTGGAGCGATAGCGCCGGTCCTATTGGGCGTCGGGCATGCAAGCCGTCGTCAGGAGCTCATCCATGAGGGTGCGCAGGAGTCTCGGGACGCATTGCTTCGGCCTCGGCGCAATCCTCGCGCTGATCGGTGCCTGCGCAACCACTGCGCCCAAGGCTCCCGAGCAGAGCGCCACGGACCTGGCGCTCGCGAACCGGGTGTATCTGGCGCTCAATGCCGATCCATGGTTCTACTTCCGCCACGTCGACGTACGGGCCAGCGGTGGCGTCGTCGATCTCGCCGGCTACGTGTGGAGCGCGGACGCGCTTTACGAGGCCCGTCAGATCGCCGGGCATGTGCCCGGGGTCAGACAGGTGGCGACGAATCGCCTGGAGCTGGAGCGCGAAGGACGCGACAACGGTGTCACCCGCTAGCGATGGGCCAACGGAACGACGCGGCATAGGCCAGAGCCTCCGGCCTCAAAAAACGCCGGTTTCTCAGAACCTTGGAATTGGTCGGGGTGACAGGATTTGAACCTGCGACTCCTACGTCCCGAACGTAGTGCTCTACCAGGCTGAGCTACACCCCGAGAAATACGCGGCCCGCGCAAGGAACGCGCGGGCCGCGCAGTCTACTGAACCCCACTCCCGCCTTCAAATGCGGCCCTGGCCTTTAACCACAGGCCGGCCGCGGGTCCTCAAAAGAACTCTCCGAACCTCGTGCTCTCGAGGCTCGTCTCGGGGACAGTGACGGCCGCGGTCTTGGCGTGCGGCTCGCGTACGTCGTCGCCGGCGGTATTCCGGTGCAACACGACCTTGCCGAGGTGCATCACGAAGAGTGGATGCTCGGTCGCCCGGATATCGCTGATCACGTTCCCCGGCACGGCAACGATGTCGGCCACCTTGCCCGCCTCGAGCGTGCCGATGTCGGTGTCCACGCCGAGAAGCTTCGCGGCCTCACGCGTCCCCGAGAGGAGCGACTGCGCAGGGCTCATCCCGAGGTTCACATACGAGGCGAACTCCTGGCCGTTCATGCCGTGCGGATAAACACCGGCGTCCGTTCCGAGCGCGATCAGCACGCCGACCTTGAGAGCGGTCTTCATCATGTTGGCGTGGGCAGCGGCCGCGGCGCGTGCCTTGGCGGCGATCTTCGGCGGGTACGTGTCGACCTTCTTCATCACCCACTCGACGGTGATGCGCGTCGGCACGAGCCACACGCCCTTCGCCTTCATGAGCTTGAGGGTGTCCTCGGTGAGGAAGCTGCCGTGCTCGATCGAGTCGACGCCGGCCTCGATCGCCAGCCGCGCAGCGGCATCACCGTGGCAGTGAGCGGCCACCTTGCGCCGCCAGGCGTGCGCTTCCGAGACGATGGCCTTCATCTCCTCGAGCGTCAGCTGCGGCACGTCGACCGGATCGGCCTCCGAGAGCACGCCGCCGCTGGCGGCGATCTTGATGACCTCCGCGCCCCACTTCATCTGATAGCGCACCGCCTCGCGACAGCTGTCGGCTCCGGTGCAGATTCCCTGGATCGGCCCTTCGGGCTTCACCAGATCCGGCGGGAAGGATGCCGCATCGAAGTGTCCGCCCGGCGAGCCGATGCCATGCGCCGCGGTGATCATGCGCGGGCCCTCGGTTACCCCGGCGTTGATCGCGTTGCGCAATGCGATGTCGGTGAAGTCGCCCGCTCCGACGTTGCGCACGGTGGTGAAGCCGGCTTCCAGGGTACGCTTGGCGTACAGCGCGCCATACAGCGCATCCTCCTGCGGGAAGCGCAGCAGGTCGTCATGGAACTTCTTGTAGTAGTTGTCGGAGAACTCCATCGTGAGATGCGTATGCGCATCGATGAAGCCCGGCAGCAGCGTCGTGTCGCCGAGGTCGATCACCCGTGCGCCCGCCGGTGCGCTGCTCCCGCCCACCGACACGATGCGGTCGCCCCGCACGACGATCATGCCGCCGTCCTTGAGCGCGGTGCCGGTGGAATCGAAGATGTGCGCGGCCTTGAGGACGATGGTCTCAGGCGGCGATGCCGGCTGGTCCGCCGCCGCAAGCCCGCCGGCGAGCAGCGCGGCGGCCGCCGCCGATGACACGAGTGCTCCCCTCACGTTCACAGTTCTCATTCGTTGTCTCCCCTGGGGCCCGCGGGTATCGCCGGCCTCGTAAAAGTCACGTGGTATGTGCCACCGCGAAGTGCGCCAGTGCGGTGAGCCCCTCCTTATAAGAGGAATCGCCGAGCGGCGCGAGCGAGCGCAGCGCCGCATCGGCCTCGGAGCGCGCCAGGCGCGCCGCGTAATCGAGGCCGCCGGTCGATTCGATCGCCTCGATCACCGCGGACAGCTGCCCGCGGCCACCGTCCTTGACGGCCTGGCGGATCGCGGCGCGCTCGGCCTCGCTGCCGTTGCGCAGCGCGTGGATGAGCGGCAGCGTCGGCTTACCTTCGGCGAGGTCGTCGCCCAGGTTCTTGCCGCGCTGCTCGGGGTTGGAGCGGTAGTCGAGCACGTCATCGACCAGCTGGTACGCCGTACCGAGGTGGCGGCCGTAGGCGGATAGCGCGCGGCGCAGCTCCGGCGCAGCGCCGGCGAGCACCGCCGCCACCTCTGCGCCGGCCTCGAACAGTCGCGCGGTCTTGCGGTAGATCACTTCGAGGTAACGCTGCTCGGTGGTGTCCGGATCGTGGGCGTTCATCAGCTGCAGCACTTCGCCCTCGGCGATCACATTGGTCGCTTCGGCCATGATCTCCATGACCGGCTGCGAGGCGACCGCGGCCATCATCTGAAAGGCGCGCGAGTAGACGAAGTCACCGACCAGCACGCTCGCCTGGTTGCCGAATACCTCGTTCGCGGTATGGCGGCCGCGGCGCAGCGATGAGCCGTCGACGACGTCATCGTGCAGCAGTGTCGCCGTATGAATGAACTCGATGAAGGCCGCAGCCTCGAGGTACGCCGAGCCCTGCGCGCCGCAGGCGCGTGCCGCCAGCACGACCAGCAGCGGCCGCAGCCGCTTGCCGCCGCCGGCGATGATATGGTCGGCCACCCGGTCGACGAGCGGCACCGCGCTCTTCAAGCGCCCGCGGATGACGTCGTCCACGGAGCGCAGCTCCCCCTGCACCAGGGCGCGGATCTCGGCGAGGGTCATGGGTTCGATTGGAGTTGTCCTGCTGCGGGCCACCCGGCGTACCGCGCGGCCGGGGCATCCTATCCGACCCGGGCGGGGAAGGAGAACTCACGAGGGAGCGGCGCAGCGCCCTGCGGGACCCTCAGGGCAGACCGGCGTTGGGGCCCCGTCAGGGGCTGGATAAGTCCGCGTCCCTCTTGAGGAAATGCTCGTTTGACCGCACGGGGGCCCGCCAGTAGAATGCGCGGCCTTTCGCAAGGGCCAACTATGTACGCAGTGATCGCCACAGGCGGCAAGCAATATCGGGTGACGAAGGACGGCGTACTGCGCGTCGAGAAGCTCGACGCGGAGCCCGGCGCCACCGTCGAGTTCGCCGAAGTGCTCCTGGTCGGGGAGGGGGCGGACGTCAAGGTTGGCAAGCCGATGCTCAAGGGCGGCAAGGTGACCGCTACCGTCGTGCGCCACGGGCGCGGCGCGAAGGTGTCGATCGTCAAGTTCAAGCGCCGCGCGCATTACCTGCGGCAGAAGACCCACCGGCAGGCGTTCACCGAGGTGAAGGTCACGGACATCAGCGCGGGGTAGAGTCATGGCACATAAAAAGGCAGGCGGCAGTACCAAGAACGGGCGCGATTCCCACTCCAAACGTCTGGGAGTGAAGCGCTTCGGCGGCGAGCAGGTGCTGGCCGGCAACATCATCATCCGCCAGCGCGGCACGCCGGTGCGCGCCGGCTCGAACGTCGGCGTGGGCACCGACCACACTCTGTTCGCCAAGGTGTCGGGCAAGGTGCAGTTCCAGAAGAAGGGCGCCGAGCAGCGCATGTACGTGAGCGTGGTGCCGGAGAAGGCCTGAAGAGGGAGGCGCCGCGTCTTGCGGTTCGAGCGAAGCCCCGGCCGCCGTGCCGGGGTTTTCATTTGGGCGTAGGTTTGAGCCATGAAATTCGTAGATGAGGCCCGCACCCGGGTGCAGGCCGGCAACGGCGGACGCGGCAGCACCAGTTTTCGGCGCGAGAAGTTCGTGCCGTTCGGCGGTCCGGATGGGGGCGATGGCGGGGCGGGTGGCAGCGTCTACCTGCGTGCCCGCTCCGGTATCAACACACTCGCGGACTTTCGCATCGAGCGCACCTTCAGGGCGGGGCACGGGGAAGCGGGCGGCTCGAACGACTGCACGGGACGCGGTGGCGGTGACCTGCACGTGCCGGTGCCGATCGGCACCGTGGTGCGCGATGCCGATACCCAGGAGCAGCTCGGGGACCTGACGCGCGACGGCGAGGAGCTCCTGGTCGCCCGCGGTGGCAAGGGGGGCTGGGGTAACCAGCGCTTCAAATCGAGCACCAACCGCTCGCCGCGCCAGTTCGGCCCGGGGCTCCCCGGGGAGAAGCGCTCGCTCGAGCTCGAGCTCAAAGTGATCGCGGACGTCGGGCTCCTGGGACTGCCCAACGCCGGCAAGTCGACACTGATCCGGGCCGTCTCCGCCGCCCGGCCCAAGGTGGCCGATTACCCGTTCACGACGCTGTATCCGAATCTCGGGGTCGTGGCGGTAGGCGAGCATCGCAGCTTCGTCATGGCGGATATCCCCGGGCTCATCGAGGGAGCCGCGGAGGGCGCAGGTCTTGGCCTGCGGTTCCTGAAGCACCTGGAGCGCACGCGCCTGCTGCTGCACCTGGTCGATATCGCCCCTCTCGATCCCGAGGCCGATCCGGTGCGCGATGCCCGCACCATCGGCGCGGAGCTGAAGAAATTCAGCCGCGAGCTCGCGGCCAAGCCGCGCTGGCTGGTGCTCAACAAACGGGATCTGCTGCCCGATAAGGAGGCGGAGCAGCGCGCCCGCGCCATCATGCGGCGGCTACGCTACCGCGGGCCCCACTTCCTGATCTCGGGGGCGACGGGCGCGGGAACCCGCGAGCTCTGTGAGGCGGTTATGACGCTCTTGGAGAGCCGCGATGCTGCGGCACGCGCGAGCGCATCATCTCCAGCAGAAACTGCCGGCGGGCCGCGGGCCGCAACTTAAGCGGCGTGGGTACGACGGGCGTCGGAATCCGGGTCTTGTCGCTCATTTTCATCGCAGCCTCATGGCATGGAGCGGATGCGGGCCGACAACCGGCTCTTGTGCCGTGCGGCCTTGTTCCGATGAATGATCTGCTTGCCGACGAGCGTATCGATGACCGGGACGGCTTCCTTGTAAGTGTTCTGAGCGGCCGCCTTGTCACCCTCGGTGATGGCCGCGGTCACTCGCCGTACGGCGGTGCGCATGCGTGAGCGCAGCGCAACGTTGCGGGCGCGGTGCTTTTCGGCCTGGCGGGCTGCCTTCTCGGCGGACTTGGTATTGGCCACTCAATCTCCGTGTATCGGTACGTCCCCTTTGCGGGGCGGGTAGTCTGCGCACGCCGCCCCGGCTTGTCAAACCCGAGCCGGACCTCAGCACGGCGGCGGCTCCCGGCTTCACATAAACTACCGCCAGCCTTACGGCTCAGTGACTTAAGAGATCCATGCAACTGATCCGCGGACAGGCCGAGCTACCCCGGCGTCACGACCGCTGCGCCGTCACGATTGGCACCTACGATGGGTTGCACCTCGGGCATCAGGCGCTCATCGAGCGGCTGCGCGGCCGCGCCGAGCAGCTCGGGTGTCCGGCGGTGATGCTGACCTTCGAGCCGATGCCGCGCGAGTTCCTGTGCCCGCAAGACCCCCCGGCGCGCCTGACCACCTTCCGCGAGCGCTGGCGGATCCTGCAGGATTCAGGTCTCGACTACCTTTGGGTGCTGCGCTTCGACGAGGCTTTGCGTAACCTGAGCGCGCAGGACTTCGCGCTACTGCTCAAGAGCCGGCTGCGTCCGAGCGCGGTCGTCGTGGGTCATGACTTCCGCTTCGCCCGCCGGGGCGAGGCCACCGCGCCGGTGCTGGCCGCGGCGGGCAGCGGGCTTGGCTTTGAGGTCGAGGTGGTGCCCGCCGTGAGGCAGGAGGGCGAGCGCATCTCGAGCAGCGGCGTGCGGCAGGCGCTCGCCGGCGCTGACTTCGAGCGTGCCCGGCGCTGGCTCGGCCGGTCCTATTCGATGCGCGGGCGCGTGATCGGCGGCAGGCGCTTAGGGCGGGAGCTGGGGTTCCCCACGGCGAACCTGGCGCTCGGGCGTGCGCGCTCGCCGGTGACCGGCATCTTCGCCGTGCAGGTGCATGGCGTGGCGAGCGAGGCGCTCCCCGGGGTCGCGAGCCTTGGCACGCGCCCGACGGTCGGCGGTGTCGAGGCGCTGCTCGAGGCGCACCTGTTCGACTTCAGCGGCGATCTGTACGGCCGGGAGATCGCGGTGGAGTTCGCCGCCAAGCTGCGCGATGAGCAGCGTTTTGCGACGCTCGATGCGCTCATCGAGCAGATGCAGCGCGATGCCGCGGACGCGCGGGCGATTCTCGAGGCATGAGGCTTCAGCTGAGACTGAGGAATGACGGACTATAAGCAGACGATCAACCTGCCGCGCACCGACTTCCCGATGAAGGCGGATCTGGCGCAGCGCGAGCCCGCCATGGTGCGTGCCTGGGAGGAGCACGGCACGTATTCCAAGCTCCGTGAGCTCGCGCGCGGCCGGCCGCGCTTCGTGCTGCACGACGGGCCGCCGTATGCCAACGGCGCGATCCACATCGGACACGCCGTCAACAAGATCCTGAAGGACATCGTCGTCAAGTCGCGTTCGCTCGATGGCTTCGACTCGCCCTACATCCCCGGCTGGGACTGCCACGGCCTGCCGATCGAGCTGCAGGTGGAGAAGAAACACGGCCGGCCGGGACAGAAGCTCGACGCGCAGGCGTTCCGTGCCGCGTGCCGCGCCTACGCCGAGGAGCAGATCGACCTGCAGCGCCGCGACTTCAAGCGCCTCGGCGTGCTCGGCGACTGGGATCATCCCTACCGCACCATGTCGCCGCGCTACGAGGCGCAGCAGCTGCGCGCCTTCGGCCGCATCATCGAGAACGGCCACCTGTACAAGGGCGTGAAGCCCGTGCACTGGTGCGTCGACTGCCGCTCGGCGCTCGCCGAGGCCGAGGTCGAGTACGAGGAGAAGACTTCGCCGGCGATCGATGTCGCCTTTCGCGTCGTCGACAATGATGATCTGACGGCACGCCTCAAGCTCGACCGGGCGGCGCTCGGCAGCCGGCCCGTCGACGTCGTCATCTGGACGACGACCCCCTGGACACTGCCGGCCAACCAGGCGGTGGCGCTGCACCCGGAGTTCCGCTACGCACTCGTCGAGGCGCAGTTAGGCGGTGAGAAACGCCTGCTGATCCTGGCGGTGGATCTCATCGGTGCGTGCCTCGCGCGCTACGGCGCGACCCTCGCCGGGCGGCTCACCGATTTCGAGGGCCGCGTGCTCGAAGGATTGCAGCTCGAACACCCGCTGCAGGCGCGTCAGGTGCCGGTGGTGCTGGGTGAGCACGTGACACTCGATGCGGGCACCGGCGCGGTGCATACGGCGCCCGGCCACGGCCAGGAGGACTTTGTGGTGGGTCAGCGCTATGGCCTGCCGGTCACGAACCCGGTCGGCAACGACGGGCGCTTCTTCGAGGACACCCCTCTCGTGGGCGGGCTCAAAGTGGATGAGGCGAACCCCGTCATCTCCACGGCACTCGCCGAGCGCGGCCGGCTGCTGCACGAGGAGCAGGTCCTGCACAGCTATCCGCACTGCTGGCGGCACAAGACCCCGGTGATCTTCCGCGCCACGCCGCAGTGGTTCATCAGCATGGAGCAGGGCAAGCTGCGCGAGCACACGCTGCGCGACATCCCGGGTGTCGAGTGGACGCCGGCATGGGGTGAGCCGCGCATCACCGGCATGATCGAGAGCCGGCCCGACTGGTGCATCTCGCGCCAGCGCACCTGGGGCGTGCCCATACCGCTGTTCGTGCACCGGCGCACCGGGGCGCTGCACCCGCGCACCCAGGAGCTCATCCAGGCGGCCGCGGCGCGCGTCGAGCAGGGCGGCATCGATGTGTGGTTCGCGCTCGCACCCGAGGAGCTGCTCGGGGCGGACGCCGAGCACTACGACAAGGTCACCGACGTCATGGACGTATGGGCCGACTCCGGGCTGTCGTTCGAGTGCGTAGGGACTGAGCGCCCCGAGGTGGCAGCTCCCGTCGATCTCTATCTCGAGGGTTCGGACCAGCACCGCGGCTGGTTTCACAGCTCGCTCCTCATGTCCGAGGCGCTGTACGGGCGCCCGCCGTACCGCGGCGTGCTGACGCACGGCTTCACGGTGGACGAGCAGGGTCGCAAGCAGTCGAAGTCACTCGGCAACGTCATCGCGCCGCAGAAGGTCATGAACAGCCTGGGCGCGGATGTGCTGCGCCTGTGGGTCTCGGCGACCGACTACGCCAACGAGATGAGCGTCTCGGACGAGATCCTGAAGCGCATGGCGGATTCCTACCGCCGCATGCGCAACACGCTGCGCTTCCTGCTCGGTAATCTCCACGGCTTCGATCCGGCGCGCGATGCGCTGCCGGTGTCGGAGCTGGTGGCGCTCGATGCCTGGGCGCTCAGCCGCACCCGGGCGCTGCAGGCGGAGGTGCTCGAGGCCTACCGCCGCTATACCTTCCACCTCATCTATCAGAAGGTGCACAACTTCTGCAGCGTGGATCTGGGCGCGGTATATCTCGACGTGCTGAAGGACCGCCTGTACACAACGCCCGCCGCCTCGCGGGCCCGCCGCTCGGCGCAGACCGCGATGTATCACATCGCCGAGAGCATGGTGCGCTGGCTGGCACCCATCCTGTCGTTCACCGCCGAGGAGGTGTGGCGCTACCTGCCGGGGCGGCGCGCGGAGTCGGTATTTCACGCCACCTGGCATGAGATCCCGGAGGCGCCTGCGGGCGCCGTCGACTGGAACGCGCTCATGGAGCTGCGCACCGATGTGACGCGTGAGCTCGAGCGGCTGCGCACGGCGGGCGCGATCGGCGGGCCGCTCGATGCGCAGGTCGAGGTGTACTGCACGGCGGCGCAGTATCCGCGCTTTGCCGCGCTCGGCGCCGAGCTGCGCTTCCTCCTCATCACCTCCGAGGCGCGGGTGCACGAGGTCGCGACTGCCCCCGCGGGCGCCTCGCCCGCGGCCAACCTCGAGGGAGTCTGGCTCGCCGTGGGCCCCGACCCGGATCCCAAGTGCGCGCGCTGCTGGCAGCATCGCCCCGATGTCGGCAGCCACCCGGCGCACCCGCAGCTGTGCGGGCGCTGCATCGGCAATCTCGAGCTGCCGGGCGAGGAGCGGCGCTTCGTATGAGCACCGGCGACGATCAGACGCAGGCCGCGCCGGCCACCACGAGGCGCTGGGAGCTGCCGTGGGCTGCGAGCGGCTGGCGCTGGCTGCCGCTGACGCTGGCAGTGATCATCGCCGACCAGGCCGCCAAGTCATGGCTGCGGCACCATTTCTTTCTCTTCGAGCGCGTGCGCGTCCTGCCGGTGCTCGACATCATCCTCACCTATAACACGGGCGCTGCGTTCAGCTTCCTGGCGGATGCCGCCGGCTGGCAGCGCTGGATGTTCGTGCTGCTGGCGCTCGGGGTGAGCATCGTGCTGCTCGTGTGGCTGCGGCGGTTGTCGGGGGTGACCCACGGGCGCATCGCCGCCGGGCTCGCGCTCATCATGGGCGGGGCGCTCGGCAACATGATCGACCGCGTGCGCTTAGGCTATGTCACCGATTTCGTGCACGCCCACTGGGGCGTGCATTACTTCGCCGCCTTCAACGTCGCGGACTCGGCGATTACGCTGGGAGCCGCGCTGTTGTTGCTCGATGCGCTGCTCGAAACCCTCGTCTCGCGCGGGGCGCAGCGCTGATGCAGGTGCTCACCGCCAACCCGCGCGGCTTCTGTGCCGGTGTCGATCGCGCCATCGACATCGTCGAGCGGGCGCTCGAGCTCTTTGGTCCGCCGATTTACGTGCGCCACGAAGTGGTGCACAACCGGCACGTGGTCGAGCGGCTGCGCGCGCTCGGCGCGGTGTTCGTCGATGAGCTCGCCGAGGTGCCGGCGGGCGCCACCGTAATCTTCTCGGCGCACGGCGTGTCGAGCGCCGTGGAGCAGGAGGCGCAGGCGCGCTCGCTCACCGTATTCAACGCCACCTGTCCGCTGGTCACCAAGGTGCACATGGAAGTGCAGCGCTACGCCCGCGAGGGTCGCGACGTCATCCTCATCGGCCATGCCGGCCACCCGGAGGTCGAGGGCACGATGGGGCGCTTCGATCAGTCCTTCGGCGGACAAATCCACCTGGTAGAGGACCTGACCGACGTCGCGGCACTCACGGTACGCAACCCCGGCAGCCTCGCGCTGGTCACGCAGACGACGCTGTCGGTCGATGACACCGCCGAGATTGTCGCGGCGCTGCGCGAGCGCTTTTCCGGGCTCGCCACGCCGCGCCACGAGGACATCTGCTACGCCACGCAGAACCGCCAGGACGCGGTGAAAAAGCTCCTCGAGCAGTGCGATGTGCTGCTGGTGGTCGGCTCGCGCACCAGCTCCAACTCCAACCGCCTGCGCGAGCTCGCCGATCGCGCCGGCGTTCCCGGCTATCTGATCGACGGGCCGGAAGACCTGCGAGCCGAATGGTTCACCGGCCGGCGCGCCGTGGGCGTGACCGCGGGCGCCTCGGCACCGGAGCTGCTCGTGCAGCAGGTGGTGGCGCGGCTCGTGGCCTGGGGCGGGGAGGCGCCGCGCGAGGTGGTCGGCCGCGAGGAGCGTGTGTTCTTCACGCTGCCGCGCGAGCTGCGGCGCGCTGCATCGCCCGAGCGCGGCGACCCCGAGCGGCGCTGACCGCAGCAGCATTTCCGGATCTGACGGCGTTCCCGGGCGCGCGGCGCCGAAACCAGCGCGGTACCGCGCGCCACCTACTGGCGGGCAACCAAACAGTGGGTCTCCATATGTACGCGCGTCATCCCTACCTCGGCCGAACTCTCAGCCTGGCCGGCGCACTCCTCGGCACGCTCCTCAGCGGCTGCGGCGGCTATGGCAGCAGCTACAGTCCTACCGGGGCCGCCCCCGGGGCCACCTGTGGCGGCACCTACTCGGTGGCGTGCCCGCCGCCCACGGTGTCCGTGTCGGCGCCCGCCGCCAATGCGACCGTCAGCGGTATGGTCACGCTCACGGCAACCGCTACCGCTTCCTCGACCTACAACCTCACGATCATGAGCGTCCAGTTCGACGTGGACGGTACGTCCGTAGGGACCGTGATGAGCTCTCCGTATACGTTCAGCTGGGACAGCACCAAGGTCGCCAACGGCAACCACACCATCACCGCGATCGCGACCGACAGCGCGAGTGACACGATGACCTCGACCGGGGTGAGCGTGAATGTGCAGAACGCGGCCGCCGCTGTCGTGATGTCACCGGCGCAGCTCTTCCCGGCGCCCGCATCGAGTGCCTCGGGCGTGGCGCGCGTCACCGTGGAGCGGGAGTCAGGTGCCGTCAGCGGCAACGTCGCCGTGAGCGGCATGACGGCAAGATCCGTGACACTGAATGCGGCCTTTGCCGGTGCTTCGGGCGATGCACTGCTCGCACTCGTGCCGCACGCGGGTGAGGCGGGTGTGTGGGACGTGCCCGCGGGCGCGCAGCTCACGCCGCAGCAGATCGCCGCGCTCGATGCGGGGAAGCTGTACGTCATCGCGACCTCCGCCACCTACCCGGACGGCGAGATCCGCGGCCAGCTGGCCTCCGGCAGCGTACGCGTCACCTTCACCACACTCGCCGCCACGCCCGATGCCGTCGCGGCGCTCGGCTCGGCGCTGCGCGGCTGGGCCGCGACTACGGTCGATACCGCAGCCGGCACGCTCACCGTGCATGTCAGCTTAAGTGGCCTTGGGTACTCGACCGCCGCGGCCGTCACCGGCGGCAGCGGAGCGGCGATCGCCGAACTCAGCCGCGACGCGGTCGATCCGGGTCACTGGTCGACGGAGCTCAAGCGCATCAGCGCCGCAGATCTTGCTAGCTTCAACGCCGGGGACCTGACCGTGAGCGTCGCAGCATCCGCCGCCCCGCAAGGCGCGCTGCGCGGGCAGATCGAGCCCGAGGCGTCCGCGAGCGCCGACTGAGGCAAGCTCCCCTCTCGCCGGCCCGTGTGCCATGCGCCGGGCCGGCGTTTCTTTCTGGCGGCCGTGTCACCACGGTGTACGGGTCCGCCGTCGCGCGCGGAGCGCCGTGCGAATCTCCGCTCGAGTGAAGGGAACCTGCACTCAGGAGACCTCCCTCCGTTTTCAACTCACGGCTTCTTGGGTTGCTCAGATGCGTGCGCATCCTTCGCGGGTGCGGCAACGGCAGCAACGCTCTTTTTCGAACGTCAGGAGACGGGCCAGGGGCGTCCTTCGTCCATGCGGATTGGCCTCCCGATAGCGGTCGTTCCGCGCCGCAGATTTGCCAACTCCCAGGGCATCCGCGACGATGCCACCAAAGTAGTGGGGGCACCGGAAATGGCCGAAGGCGGCGGCGAGGAAAGGGCGAGCAGTAGTACGCCTCCGGTCTTCATTAGCTATGCCTCGCAGGACGCGACCGTTGCGGAAGCCATTGTCGAGGCTCTGGAGCGCCAGGGACTCAAATGCTGGATCGCGCCGCGGGATGTAACCGCGGGCGCCCCTTATGCCGGCCAGATCATCCACGCGATTGATGCCGCCAAGGCCAGCGTGTTGATTTTGTCGGGAAATGCGGCAGCCTCGCCTCATGTTTTACGAGAAGTGGAGCGGACGGCTTCGAAGCGACATTCGATTGTGGCGCTGCGGATCGACCAGGCACCGTTACCCGCCGACTTCGAGTATTTCCTGAACTCGTCGCACTGGCTGGACACGAGCAGCATCGACATCGGGCGCACGCTCCCCAAGCTCGTTGCGGCCGTACACGTCGCCCTACAGGCCCCAGCCGTGTTGCCCGAAGTCGCTCCTGCCGCGCCTGCTCATGCAACCACGGTGCCGACGCGTTCGCCAAATCGGGCCGCGATCGTCATTGCGTCGGTGATCGGATTGGGCCTGGCGGTATTTGCGGCGGACCGCCTGTGGTTATCCAGCCGTCGAGCTGCGGCGACGCCGGCACCGACCCCGGCTGTGTCAGCCCCTGCCCTTATGGCACCCACGATTCCGGAGAAGTCCGTTGCGGTCCTGCCGTTCCTCGACATGAGCGAGAAAAAGGACCAGGAGTATTTCTCCGACGGGCTGTCGGAGGAACTCATCGATATGCTGACGAAGATTCCCGACCTACGGGTGCCAGCGCGAACTTCGTCGTTCTACTTCAAAGGCAAGCAAGCGACCATTGCCGATATCGCCAAGGCGCTTGGCGTTGCGCACGTCCTGGAAGGTAGTGTGCGCAAGTCCGGCAGCACCCTGCGCATCACCGCGCAGCTGGTTCGGGTCGACAACGGCTATGACGTCTGGTCGGAGACCTACGATCGCAAGCTGGATGACATCTTCAAGATTCAGGATGAGATCGCAGGCGCGGTTGTAACAGCGCTGAGAGTTCACTTGTTGCCGACGCAGCCGGCCGCCTCGCACCGCACCTTGAGCACGGAGGCCTACAACCAGTTGCTGCTCGGGCGGCAGTTTTTCAACCGCGGGACCCCGGACGATCGTCGGCGCGCCGCCGCGGCGTACAGCAAGGCGATCGCTCTCGATCCCAACTACGCGGCGGCCTATGCCGGCCTTGCTTATGCGGAGGCCTATGTCTTTGACTCGACCGGTGATGTAGCGGCGATGCAGCGGGCGGGAGCGGCGGCGGAAAGGGCCGTGGCGCTGGCTTCCGAGCAGGCCGATGGTTACGCAGCACGCGGTTTTGTGCGTTCTGTTTTCAGCTGGGACTGGGCTGGCGCGCAGTCGGATTTTGCGAAAGCGCTGGCACTCGATCCGGCCGACAGTACCGTGCAGCGCCGTTTCGGCAGTCTGCTGGCAAGCCTCGGCCGGCTGCCGCAGGCGGTTGCGTCGCTCAGGAAAGCCACCGCGCTCGATCCTTTGTCGAACCCGGCGTGGGAGCATTTGGGCCGCTACCTGATGTTCAGCCGGGACTTCGCCGGCGCCCACGAGGCGCTACACCGGGCGCTTGAGATTCAACCGGAATCGCCCTACGGGCTGAACGATCTCGGCGAACTGTTGTTGCTCGAGGGAAACGCGGCGGAAGCATTGGCCACGTTCCGCAAGATCGTCAACTCAGAAGGTCGGCTGCCCGGTATCGCGATGGCTGAGCACACCGTCGGTCGCGCGAAGGAATCGCAGCAGGCCCTCGACGAGTTGATCGCGAAGTACGCGCGCGAATCAGCCTTCCAGATCGCAGAGTCCTATGCTTGGCGCGGCGAGAAGGACAGGGCGTTCGAGTGGCTGGAGCGCGCGTATCAGCAGCGCGATGGTGGACTGGCCGAAATCAAAGGCGACCCGCCACTTGCGAGTTTGCGCGCCGATCGGCGCTACAAGGCGCTCTTGCACAAGATGAACCTGCCGGAGTAACCGCGTCGCCATCACCAAAGTGAGATACCGGAGACAAGACGCCGCTCGTGTGCGTGGGCACGAGATGTCCCGGTTCAACGCGAACTCCTTACCGTGGCCCGGCTGGTGACTCGCTGGTGACTCAACCACGCACTAGCTGATGGGCATCGCAACTAAGGCTTTGATTTATTGGCGCGCTTGAAACAAGGAACCTTGGCTACGGGCGCTATCGAGATGTCTCGAAGTAAGCTATGTGTAAGGCGTTGACTCGGAGTATCCGGAATGGCCAAAGACATCGAGCAGGAGCTTGACGCCATCTTCACCCACCACAAGGCCCGCGTGGCGCAGGCCCGCAATGAAGCAGCCGGCAAGACCGCGGCCGAGGAGAATTTCAGTAAGGCCGCCACAGTTTGCTTAGCCAGTGTGATTGCGCCTGTCTTTCAGCAGATGGCCCAAGCACTCAACGAGCGAGGTGTGGCGGCGAGAGTACAAACTGACGGAAGCGATGCGCGCATTGATATCCCCGTCAGCAAACACGCGCGCCTTGGCCATGGTTTCGGGGGTTACCCGTACCTCCGGGCCAGGCCAGATCGCCAGACTCGGCGGATCCACTTTGAGCGAAATACCTCTGACAGTCGTGGCGGTAGCGCGGTAGGCGACTACATGATCGCAGAAGTCAATACGGAGTTGGTCAGGGCCATGGTGATGGATTTGGTTCGAGCATTGTACGGGCCTTGTTAGCTGGATCCGTGTTCGCAGATCGTTTTCGGCTGCCCGAAGCGGCCGATCGCGACAGGCAGAAGTGGGGTCAACAGCGGCCGCTCAGGTAGCGTGGCCCCGCTCAGGCGGAAATGGTCTGCCGCCATCTGGGGCATCTGCCCAATAAGACCCTTTAGCGGTCCTGGTAGACGGACTTCTTCAGCCGCCAGCGCTTGTGCGACCACGGCCAGTCGGGGGGCGAGGCGCGGATCTGCTCCTCGACCAGCTGCGCGTAGCGCTCGGTGAGCGCGCCGGGTGTGGGGCCGGGGGCGCGCAGCGGCAGAAACTCCATCTCGTAGTAGCCGCGCGCACGGCGGCGCATGGCGATGAAGAACACCGGAAAGCGCGTCACCCGCGCGAGCTCCTCGGGGCCCATGTAGAAGGCGGTGTCGCGGTTCAGGAACCGCGTCCAGTACTTGCGCTCCGCCTTGGTCGGCTCCTGGTCGGCGACCATCGCCACCGCGCGCACCACGCCGTGGCGCTTGAGGATATCGGGCAACAGCTCCTGCGCCGGCACCAGGCGGCTACCGAAGCGGGTGCGGAGCTTGCGCATCTCTCGCTCGGCCCAGTCGTTCACCAGCGGCTTGTAGGCCGCATCGAGCGGGAAGCCAAGCTCGAGTGACAGGGCGAGGAGCATCCACTCCCAGTTGCACTGGTGGGCGGCGATGAGCAGCACCGACTGGCCGCGCGCCAGCAACGCCTGCGGCTCCTCGAGATTGACTATCGCGACGCGCCGGCGGAACTCCGCGGGAGCGAGCGAGGCGGCCTTGACGATCTCCGCGAGCATCTGCGCGAAGCCGCGGTAGTAACGGCGCCGCAGCGCCTTGAGCTGCGACGCGCTGAGCTCGGGAAAGGCCTTGGCAAGGCTGCCCTCGATGAGCGCGACGCGGTACGGCACCACGCGAAACGCCAGCCAGCTTGCGGCGCCCGTGATCCCGTAGAGCACCGTGAGCGGCAGCCGCGACAGGGTGCGCACCCACCACGCCGGCCGGCCGACGGTGCTGGGCGTAGCGGCGGCGGGCAGGGCTGTCTCGGGCGCGGCCTCGCTCGGCATGCGCCGTCAGGCGGCGGCCCGCGGGCGCGACGGTGTCGGGTCCGGGTGCGGCTGCGGTACCAGTACGCGCCCGATGCGGGGCGCGAGCCAGCGCTCGATGTCATCGATCAGCGTGAAGGCGGCCGGCACCACCACCAACGTCAGCCCTGTGGAGGTGATCAGGCCGCCGATCACGGCGATCGCCATGGGCGCGCGGAACTCCTTGTCGCCGCCCAATCCGAGCGCGACCGGCAGCATGCCGGCCACCATGGCGACGGTCGTCATGACGATCGGCCGGGCGCGCTTGTGACCGGCCTCGACTATGGCGGTGAGGCGATCCTTGCCCGCGCGCATCTCCTCGATCGCAAAATCGACCAGCAGGATCGAGTTCTTTGCCACGATGCCCATCAACATCAGGAACCCGATCATAACCGCGAGCGACAGCGAGTTGCCGGTGATGGCGAGGGCGATCACGGCGCCGCCGATCGACAGCGGCAGCGCCGACAGGATCGTGATCGGCTGCAGCACGCGCGCGAACAGCAGCACCAGCACCGCGAACACCATCAGTACGCCCGTAATCATGGCCAGCAGGAAGTTGGTGAACAGCTCGTTCATGTACTTGGCGTCGCCCTGGTCGACGCGGCGCACGCCGCGCGGCAGGTGCGAGAGCGTGGGCAACGCGTCGATCTTGCTCTGGGCGGTGCCGGTGGTAGCGCCATTGTTGAGATCCGCCTCGACCATCAGGCGGCGGCTCTGGTTATAGCGGCGCACGCGCGTCGGCCCCTGCCCGAAGGTGATGTCGGCCACTGCCTTGAGTGGCACGCTGCCGCCGCCGGCGGTCGGTACGGGCAGGTTCTCGATCGTCGAGAGGTCCTTGCGGGTGTTCTCCAGCAGACTCACCCGGATCGGGATCTGGCGGTCGGAGAGGGAGAACTTGGCGCTGTTCTGGTCGAGATCGCCGATGGTCGCGATGCGGATCGTATCGCTGATGCTCTCCACCGTGACACCGAGCTGCGAGGCGAGGTCGAGGTGCGGGTGGACCTGGATCTCCGGACTCGGCAGATCGTTGTCGATGCGTGCGTTGCGCACCACCGAGAGGCCGCGCATCTCGTCGACCACCTTGTGGGCCGTCGCATAGGTGAGCTGCGGGTCATCGCCGGTGATATAGAAGACGATGTCGCTGCCGCCGTTGCCGCGGTAGAAATGTACCTGCGCGTCGGGGATCACGCTCAGGAGCTTGAGCACCCGGTCCTCGAACTCACGCTGCGTGACGTGGCGCTGCTTGGCGGGCACCAGCGCGATGTCGAGCTCGGCGCTGCGGATGCCCTCGTCGTTGTTGCCGATCGACTCGACCACGTCGGCGACCTCGGGCTGGCGGGCGATGATGCGGTAAGCGGCCGCCGCTGCAGCGGAGGTGTCCTCGAGCTGCACCCCCGGCGCCAGCTCGATGTGCAGAAACGAGGCGCCCAGGTCGTCTTCCGGCACGAAGGACTTCGGGATCAACCCGAGTCCCACGATCGACAAGATGAAGAACGCGGTGCCCGCGGCGACCGTCTTCCAGCGATGCAGCGCGCACCAGCTGAGCAGGCGCAGATACCAGCGCATCACCGGGCCGTCGGTGTGGTGCGGCATGGAGTCCGAGCTCAGCGTGTAGGCGGCGATCACGGGGGTGATGAGCCGTGCCACCAGCAGCGAGAAGAACACCGCCGCCGCGACCGTGAGGCCGAACTGGATGAAGTACTGGCCGGTGATGCCGCCCATGAAGCTGACGGGCAGGAACACCGCGATGATGGTCGAGGAGGTCGCCACCACCGCGAGCCCGATCTGATCGGCGGCATCGAGTGCCGCCTGGAAGGCGCTCTTGCCCATGCGTATGTGGCGCACGATGTTCTCGATCTCGACGATCGCATCGTCGACCAGCACGCCTGCGACCAGCGACAGCGCCAGCAGGCTGATCGAGTTCAGCGTGAAGCCCATCCAGCTCATGAACGCGAAGGTCGGGATGGCAGACAGCGGGATGGCCAGCGCCGAGATCGCCGTGGCGCGCAGGTCACGCAGGAACAGCCACACGACCAGCACCGCGAGCAGCGAGCCTTCGATGAAGGCGCTGAGCGCTGAATGGTAGGTCTCCTTGGTGTAGTCGACGGTGGTGAAGATCTGGGTCAGCTTCACCTCGGGATCTTCCTTGGCGATCTTGGCGAGCTCCGCCTGCACACCGTCGTAGACGGCGACGTCGGAGGAGCCCTTGGTCTTGACCACGCCGAAGGTGGTGGCCGGACGCCCGTTGAGGCGCGCGAGGCTGCGGATCTCGCCGACGCCGTCGCGCACCTCGGCGAGGTCCGAGAGCCGGGCGAAGCGCCCGCCGGGCAGCATGATCTGGGTGTCACCGAGGGCGGCCGCGGTGCGGGCGCCGCCGAGCACGCGGATCGCCTGCTCGCCGCCGGCGAGCTGCGCGCGGCCGCCGGTCGAGTCGAGGTTGAGGTTGCGCAGCTGCTCGTTCACCTGCACCGCGGTGATGCCGAGCGCCTGCATGCGCGCCGGATCGAGCTCGACGCGGATCTCGCGGTTGACGCCGCCGCCGCGGTTCACCTGCGCGACGCCCGGCACACCGAGCAGCCGCTTGGTGATCGTGTTATCGACGAACCAGGAGACCTGCTCCTCGGTGAGCACGGTCGAGCTGACGGCGAAATACACGATCGAGTTGCCGTCGGCGTCGACGCGCTGCACCACCGGCTCGAGGATCGATTGCGGCAGCTGCGAGCGGACCTTGGATACGGCGTCGCGCACGTCGGCGACCGCGCGGTCGATCGGCGTACCGATGTTGAACTGAATCGAGATGTTGGCCTGACCCTCCGGGGCCCAGGAGGTGATGTTGTCGATGTTGCCGATGCCGGCGACCGCGCCTTCGACTTTCTGGATGACCTGGGTCTCGAGCTCCTGCGGCGAGGCCCCCGGCTGAGCAATGATGACGTTCACCACCGGAAAGGTGATGTCAGGATCCAGTGTGACCGGCAGCCGCATGAACGCCGCGATGCCCAGAAAGAACAGCACCACGAACAGCATCACCGGCGGCAGCGGATGCCGGATCGCCCAGGCGGAAATGTTTTTCATGGCGGAGGTGCCTGCGGGTCCGCGGCGGTGGTCTTCACCGACTCGCCTTCGCGCAGGAAGCCGCCTGCGCTTTTAACGACCTGCTCATTGCCCTTCAGTCCCGAGCCGATCACGACGCCGTCGTCGGACGTGTCGGCGACCGTCACCGGGTGTCGCGTGGCATGCCCTGCGGCGTCGACCGTGATCACGTAGCTGCCGTCGGCGTCGGCGAATACGGCTGTCTTGGGCAGAACCGGACGCCGTGCCTTGGCTATGGTTACTTCGGCCCGCGCGAACGCGCCGGGACGCAGGGCCGGATCGGGCTGCAGCTGGATGCGAATGTCGCCCAGGCGGGTCTGCGGGTCGATGATGGCGCCGAGCAGGCGCACCTTGCCCGCGAACGGGCGTGACAGTCCGGTCAGGTACACGGTCGCCGGCTGCCCGACCTGCACCTGCGCCAGATCCTGTTCGGCGATCTGGCCGCGCATCTCGACCTCGCCGCCGCTCGCGACGCGGAACAGCGCGTCACCGCCCGGGCCTGCGATCTGGCCCACCTCGGCGTGTCGGGTGAGCACGGTGCCGGCGAATGGCGCGACGATCCGCGTGCGGTTGAGCCGCGCCTGCGCCTCGGCGAGCTGTGCGGCCGCCACTTTGACGCTGGCCGCATCCGTCACCGCCGTCGCGCGCCGCTTCTCGATGTCCTCTGCCGACAGGGCGCCGGCGGCCTCGACTCCGAGCGCGCGCTTGTACTCGGCGGCCGAGAGCGCGGCCTGCGCCTGCGCCTGCTCGAGAGAGGCGGCGAGGCGGTTGACCTGGGGGACCAGCACGGAATCGTCGAGTCTGGCGAGCACCTGTCCTTTCTGGACGCGATCGCCCGCCTCGGCATACACGGCCACAACGCGCGCCGTGTCGCCTTCGTTGGCGATTGGCATGTCGTAACGGGCCGCGACTGCCCCGGTAAAGCTCACGCTTGCCGTGACTTCCTTCACGACCGGCGTCATGACCGTCACGAGCGGAACCTCCTCCTGGTGCATGAGGGGCGTCACGTGAGGCTTACGGCCCATCAGCATGAAGGACGCCGAGGCGAGCAGGAGTGCCCCCAGCACCACGCCGGCGGGCAACAGCCACTTGCGCGCGAGGTCGGACTTGACCGGTGCCGGCACGTCGGCCGCGGGCTTGTCCATCGATGGACGCTCGCGCCCGATCCAGGCGATCGGCTCGTGCTCGTCGGGGCTGCTCAAATGTTCCGGGTTCGTGCCCACGGAGCTTCCTTATGACAATGGGCCAAAGACCTGCGCCGCTAGACTTTAGAACCAGCCTGTTGCGTCGGAGTTTAACCACCCGCGCAGGTATTTCTGTCCCGGACGCGCCGAAGGGACGCGGCAGGGCGACGGGCCGAGCCCGTCTCGCACACCGTTGCCCGCAGTGGGTTCCCGGAGCGCACCGCGGCTGCGAAGTGGTGCCGGGAATAGGATTCGAACCTACGACCCGCGCATTACGAATGCGCTGCTCTACCAGCTGAGCTATCCCGGCCCCCAGGGAACCGCAATCCTACGGCAAACCGATAATTCTACTGCTTTTTACGCAGCCGAATCACGAGATCGATCCCCGCCACCTCGGTGCCCTCCGGCGGGGCGGGCAGACGGCTGAACTCGACCTCAGGCACCGGAACATCGATCAGGGCCCCGGACACGAGATCGTGGAAGTGGTAGTGGGGATCGACGTTGGAGTCGAACCACGCGCGCGCACCATCGACCGACAGCTGGCGGATCAGCCCATGAGCTGCGAACAGGTTGAGCGTGTTATAGACCGTCGCCTTGGAGACCCGCGCTCCGCTGCCGCGCAGGTTCGCCAGGATCTGCTCGGCCGAGAGGTGCTGCGGAGCCGACAGCAGCACGGTCGCGATCTTCACACGCTGCGCCGTGGGGCGAATGCCGCAGGCGGAGAGCCGACTCTCACAGCGATTCGGCCCGGCGGATTGGGCTTCAGGATTCATTGGCCGCGCATTATAGGCGTAATGCCCTGCAGGTCAAAAAGATTTGCTTAGATATCATGGCGTTGGGTACTAGCCATCAGGCGGCAGCGAGCTTCGACTCCAGATGCGCGGCGAGCTCCGCGATCGTCGGGAAATCGAATAGCTCGGTGAGGTCGATCTGGCCCGGGTAGAGCCGGTCGATCTGCTCGTGGATCTCGATGAGCTTCAGCGAGCTCGCGCCGACCTCGAACAGGTTGTCGTGGATATCGACCCGCTTGCCCTCGAGCGCCGCATCGCAGATGGACCTCAGCTGCTCCTCGAGGGCGCTGCGCGCCTTGTCCTCAGGTCCGCGCTGCGCGCTGCGCAGCGCGCGCAGCTCAGCGAGCTCGGCATCGAACTCCCCATCGGCGAAGCTCTCCTCGAGGAGGTGGCGCTGGATCTTGCCGCTGGTCGTCTTGGGGATGCGCTTCACCGGTACGACCTCGGCGACCTCGAGCCCGGTCTGCTCGTTGATGAGACCTGCGACCTGGATTGCCAGGGGCAGAAAATCCGCGACCGTCCCCCGGTGCAGCACGAACACGATCAGCTCCTCGATCTGTGCCCCCGCGCGGCGCACGCCGGCGGCCACCACCTTGCCGAGCTCGAGTCCCGGGGTGCGCTGCGCGATCGCCTCGAGGTCGTGCGGGTAGTAGTTCTGGCCGTTGACGAAGATGATCTCCTTGGCGCGCCCGCAGATGTAGAGCTCCCCGTCGTGCATGAGCCCGAGGTCTCCGGTGCGCAGCCAGCCGTCGGCGGTGAAGGCGGCGGCATTCGCCGCCGCGTCCTCGTAGTAGCCGCCGGTCACGTTCTCCCCCGTCATGTGCACGTGGCCGACGCGATCCTCGGGGAGCTCACGATCGTCGACGCCCGCGATGCGCACGCGGCAGTAGGGGATCGCCCGGCCTTCGCTCAGTAGCGCGAGCGCGTGCGGGTCGGAGGCGGCGACCGGCTCCACCGGATCGCCCGGGTTCATGCGATGGCGGTTCAGGGTGAGGGTCTTAAGCGGCGCGCCGACCGTCGGGAAGCTCACCGCGAGTGAGGCCTCGGCGAGGCCATACACCGGGTACATGGCATTGCGATCGAGGTGCGCCGGCGCCATGCGCGTCAGGAACTCATCGCACAGCTCGACCGAGATCGGCTCGGCGCCGTTGAAGATGAGGCGCACCGCGGACAGATCGAGGCCCTCCACGCCACGCTCGCCGAGCACCTTGAGGTAGTGCCGATAGCCGAAGTTCGGTGAGCACAGGATCGTCGCCCTGAGCTTCGAGGCGAGCTGCAGCCACAGCAGCGGCCGGCGGATGAAGAGCTCGGTCGGCATCAGGTGCGAGTGCACGCGGCTGGCGAACATGATGAGGTGAAAGCCGATCAGTCCCATGTCGTGGGTGAGCGGCATCCACGAGAGGCTGACGTCGTCCTCGTTGAAGCCGCCGATCTGGCGCGAGCCACGCCAGTTGGCGAGGATGTTGGCGTGCGTCAGCACCACACCCTTTGGCTCACTCGTCGAGCCCGAGGAGAACTGGATGAAGGCGACGTCCGAGGCTTGCGCACGCTGGATGTCGCCGGCGCGCGAGATGTCGTCCAGGTCGTCGATCAGGAAGGTACGCCCGCGCAGGCTCTCGAACACCTGTGTCTCGCCGGCAGTCGCAGCGAAGGTGCCGATGCGCTCGAGCGAGCGCCGTTCGGTGTACAGATACGGCGCGCCGAGGCGGCGCGCGATTCGCAGCAGCTTGTGGCGGTGCTCAGCGCTGATGCCGAGCGCCACCGGCACGGGGATCAGGCCGCCGAGGATCGCCGCCCAGAACACGTCGATGAACTGCTCGTTGTCGGCGAGAAACAGGATCAGCTTGTCGCCGCGGCGGGCGCCGAGGCGCTGCAGGTGGTAGAGGATGCCGAGCGCGCGCTCGTAGAGCTCCGCGCTCGAGACGCTGCGCGCCTCGTTCTCGCCTTCGACATAGGTGATGCTGCGCGGGAACGAACGGTTCCCCTCGAGCACTTCGGTCAAGGTCGTTGCGGTGAGCATCAGCGGCGTTCCAGCCTCATGTGCAGCGGATGACGGGTGCGCAGATTGATCTGTGCCTCGAGCTCGAGCGGCTTGTCGGGCACGTACACCAGACGATAGCGGCGCGCCACCTTGTAGAGGTGCATGAGCATCTCATAGAGCGCGAATGTCTCGCCGATGCAGTGGCGCGGTCCGGCCGCAAACGGCATGTAGGCGAAGCGCGGCCGCTCGGCCTCGTGCTCGGGCGCGAAGCGCTCAGGTACGAACCGCTCCGGATCCTTCCAGTAGCGCGGATGCCGGTGCAGCAGATAAAGCGGCAGCAGCACGTTGGTGCCGGCTGGCACCACGAAGCCGCCGAGCACATCGGCCGCCAGCGTGCGGCGCGACAGCAGCCAGCCCGGCGGATAGAGCCGCAGCGCCTCGTTCACCACCTGGGAGGTGAAGACGAGCTCCTCCATCTGCGCGAGGCTGGGCGCCGCCATCTCGGGTGCGGCGTCGAGCTCGGCGTGCAGGCGCGCCTCGGCCTCGCGGTGCTGCGACAGCAGGTACCAGGTCCAGTTGAGTCCGCTCGCCGTGGTCTCATGTCCCGCCACGATGAGCGTCATGATCTCGTCGATGAGCTCGCGCTCGGCCATCGGCGCCCCGGTCTCCTTGTCGCGCGCCGCCATCAGCATCGCCACGTAGTCGAAATGCTCCTCGGGCTCGGCGCGGCGCCGCGCGAGCAACTGCGCCACGAGCTTGGTGAGCGAGCGGAACTTGTAGGCGAACTGCAGATCGCGGCTCTGCTCCTTGGTGATCACCTCGAAGGGGTTGCCACCGAGCTGCTCGGCGAGGCGATCGAGGTCGCGGCCGAAGATCGAGCGCAGCACGATCTCGAGGGTGAGCTCGCTCATGTCATCGGTGAGATTGAGCGGCTCACCGCGCGCGGCCAGCTGCTCCCAGCGCTCGAGATGCCGCTCGTTGGCGGCGGCGATGAGCTCGGCAAACCCAGTGATGACGCGGCGGTGAAACAGCGGCTGCATCATGTAGCGCTGGCGTGTCCACAGCTCGCCTTCGCTGGTCATGATGCCCTTGCCGAGCAGGATCCGGACGCGATCGAGCCCCACGCCCTTGGTGTAGTTGCGGTGGTTGCCGACCAGCACCCGCTTCACGTCGTCCGGGTGATGGATGACATAGGTATAAGATCGGCGTGCAGGAACGAACACCCGATAAGTGTCTCCATGGCGGGCAAACAACTCGGTCATGCGCTCCAGGGAGTCATCCGTGGAGCCGACGTCGAATTGCAGCTCAGCCTCTGGAGGCAGGGTGTTCGAGGATGCGGCGGCCGTCATGCAAGCTGTTGAAAGCCAAACTTTAATCTTATATCACTCCGACCTGCGTGGTGAGTGGCCGCAGGAGGCGGCTCAGTCGCTCGCCCGCTCACTGCCGTATGCGAAGCGTCTCGAGGTAACGGCTCGCGGCGAGCGCGCGGCGGCAACTCTCGCCGGCATCGCGCTCGCGCTGCACGCGCTTTCCGAGCTCCACGGCCGCAGCGTCGCCGCCGCCGAGCTCGCTTTTCCCGACGGCGGCAAGCCGCGTCTCGCCCGCGCGCCAGCCGCGCCGGGGGCGGGCGCCGACTTCAGCATCGCGCACTCCGGCCACTGGGTGGGGTGCGCTGCGGTGGCCCGCGGACTGGTCGGCTTCGACGTCGAACTGGGGGGCGAGGCGCGGCGCGATGATTGGGCGGCGCGCGAGGCGGCGCTCAAGGCGTGCGGCCTCGGGATCAGCGCGGCGCGCGAGGTCGAGCTGCGCGACGGCCGCGCCGTGTGTCGCGGCGTGAGCCTGCATCCGCGTCCGCTCGCGCTGTTCGCGGGCGCGGCGGCGTGCGTCATGACGAGCGCGCCCGTGACGCGGGTTACCGCGCGCGCGCTCGCCCTCGGGGAGCTGTTCGCGGCATGAGCGACGGCGACGACGGCCCGCTGCGCAACACGCTGTATCGCACGGCGACGCGCTCCGGGCGGCGTATGACGCGCTCGCGGCGCGCGCTGTATGCGCTCGCCGCGCCGCTCGGCGCGGGCCTCATCCGCCTCTTCTGGCGCACCTGTCGCGTGGTACGCGTTGCCGGCACGGAGCATCTCGAGGCGGCGCTCGCGCGTGCGCCGTCGCTCATTCCGTGCTACTGGCACCAGCACCAGCTGTACTGCGGCAAGTTCCTGCTCGAGCAGCGCGCCCGCGGCCTCAATCCCGGCTGGCTCATCAGCCCGTCGGTCGACGGCGAGCTGGGCGCGATGCTGGTGCGCCGCTTCGGCGGCGCCGTGATCCGCGGCTCCTCGACGCACACCGGCGCGCGGGCGCTGCGCGACTACTACCAGGCGCTGACGCGCGATGCGGTCTCGCCGGTGCTCACGCCCGACGGTCCGCGCGGCCCGCGTTTCAAGTTCAAGCCGGGCGCGCTGCTGCTCGCGCAGATGTCGCAGCGTCCGATTCTGCCGATGGCGTACGCCGCCTCGCGCGCCTGGCTCGTCAAGTGGGACAAGTTCGTCATCCCGGTGCCGTTTGTGGCGCGCATCGCGATCGCCATCGGCGCGCCGCGCTACGTACCGCGCGTCATCGGCGCCGCCGGCCTCGAGGCATTGCAGGGCGAGATGGAGCGCGAGCTCGAGCAGCTGTACGGCACCGCGCGCGAGGCGCTCACGGCAAGCCGATGAGCTGGTTCGACCGTACGCAGCTCCCCGGCCCCGCGCCTGTGCCCCGCACGGCGCGCGCCGCGGAGCTGCCACCACTCGTCATGCGCTGCGGTGCGTTTGGCGACATGGTGCTGCTCACGGTGCTCCTCGAGCAGCTGCTCGCGCGTTTCAGGCGTCCGGCGGACGTAATCGCCTCGGGCCCCTGGTCCGCGCCGCTGCTCGCGGGGCATCCGGCGGTGGGGAGGATTTTCGTGCTGCGCAGCCGCCGCACGCCGTACCGGCTGAGCCGCTCCCAGCAGCAGCTCGTCAAGTGGCTGAAGGCGCGCGGCGCCGGCCCGACATGGTTCTGCGACCGCGGCGAGGGGCGCGAGCTCCTCACGCGGGGAGGCATTCCGGATGACTACATCTGCGACTCGAGCGCCTATCCATTCCTTAGCGGAGAGAATTTCGCCGACCGCTACCTGCGCCTCGGTAGCTTAAGTCCGGCAGCCTTCACGGGACTGCTGCCACCGCCGGTCGGTGGTGTGGCGCGTGCCGCGCATCTTGTGGTGGCACCCGAGGCGCGCTCGGCGCTCGACCACTGGCTCGAAAGGCGCGGGCTCGGTGGCCGCGCCTTCATGGTGTTCCATCCCGGGAGCCGGCACGTGGCACGGCGGCGCCTGCGATCGCACGCGGGTACTGCGAAGTACTGGCCGGAGGAGCGCTGGGCGCAGGTGGTACGCGCCGTGCGCGCCCACCGCCCGGCGGATGCGATCATCTTCTCGGGCACCCGCGCCGAGAGCTCGCTCATCGGCACGGTGTTGCGCCTGGCGGGCGTTGCCGATGCCGTGAATGCCGCCGATGACCTGCCCGTGACCCGGCTGCTCGCGCTGCTGCAGCGGGCCGCGAGCCTCATCGCCGTTGATACCGGGCCGGCACACGCGGCAGCAGCGCTCGGTTGTCCGACGGTGGCGCTCTTCGGACACATCGATCCCTGGCTGTACCGGCCCGGCGGGGCAACCACGCCTGCGGCTACGCTTACGGGTACGGTCGAGGGCCAGCCGAATATCCTCGGGATCGAACCCGAGCAGGTGATCGAGGCCTGGCTCGCCCTGACGCGCGAGGCGCCGCGCGCCGCGGGATCAGTTGGCTGAGATTCTGTTAAGTCCGGGGAGCGGGAACCTGTTCTTCAACAGGAGGTTACCTTGTAATCCTGCTTCAGTGTGCGAGAATCCGACGTAACTCCAAGAAAGCGGCAGTGAATCACCAACTCCGTGACTTAGTAACGAGTCGGGAGAGTGCGAGTTGATCTAGGCTGCGGCGGTTCGGGAATGGGAGGTCACGGATAAATGGCGATTCCGCCCCCGCCGGATAAGCCAGCGGACTTCACCGCGTCCGACATCCTTTCAACCGATGCCTGGATGGGCCGGTTGCCCAAGCCCGTTCTCGGCCTCGACGTCGCCTGCACCAAGATCGCGGTCGATTTCCAGAACATGAATCGCGACTCGCTCGAGGAGTGCATGCGGCGCAACCTCGAGCTGCTGCGCTCGGCGACCAATTGCGATTGTACTTTTCTCGCGGCGCTCCACCCCGATGAGCCCGTCATCCAGGACGTGCAGTTCGCACGCGGTGGCCTGGCGCAGTGCCGCCCCGAGGGGCTGGCGGGTGTGAAGCTCGAGGAGCTCCCCTGGATAAAGGGCCGGCTCGAGCACCTGCGTCTGTCTGAGTTGCGCGATACGAGCTCGCCGCGCCGCGAGCAGGCGGCCGAGGCGGCGAGGCTCGCTGACCTGCAGATCGGCTCGGCGCTGCTCGTCGCATTGCACGTCCAGGGCAAGCCCGCGGGTCTGCTCGGGCTCGCCCACAGCCTGCCGCGCGGCGCGTGGGATGTGAACCTGCAGCTGCTGATGAAGCTGATCGGCACCAGCCTCGCCACCGGACTCGAGCGCATCCGCACCGATGCGCGCCTCGCCAAGCTCGAGGAGCGCACCAACCTGTTCCAGGCCGCCGCCAACGACGGTCTGTGGGACTTCGACGTCGAGAACAACGAGGTCTATTTCTCGCCCCGCTGGAAGGCAATGCTCGGCTACGCCGACGCGGACATGCAGGGCTCGCCCGATTGGCGCAGCCTCGTGCACCCGGACGACCTGGCGCGCGTGCAGACTGCGATCCGCGACCACGTTGCCGGCAAGACCCCGATCTTTGAGAGCACCCACCGCATGCGCCACCGCAACGGTGAGTGGCGCTGGGTGATCAGCCGCGCCACCGCGCGGGTCGACAAGCACGGGCGGCTGCTGCGCCTGGTGGGAGTCGAGCTCGACATCACCGAGCGCAAGCTCTACGAAGAGGCGCTGTTCCGCGAGAAGGAGAGCGCGCAGATCACCCTGCAGTCGATCGGCGATGGCGTCATTACCACGGACGCGAATTCGACCATCGACTACATCAACCCGGTGGCCGAGGAGCTCACCGGCTGGCGGCTCGAGGACGCCATGGGGCGGCCGGTGGAGGAGATCTTCCGCGCCTTCCACGAGGAGACCTGCGAGCCGCTGGAGAACCCCCTCACGGTCTCGATCCGCCGCATCCGCCCGATCAAGTCGGTGCGACCGATGCTGCTGATCCGCCGCGATGGCAACGAGCTGTATGTCGAGAGCACCGCCGCGCCGATCCGCGACGGCGCCGGCCATGTCGCCGGCGGCGTGCTCGTGTTCCATGACGTCAGCGAGTCGCGCGAGCTCAACCGCCGCCTGTCCTACCACGCCAGCCACGACCTGCTCACCGGGCTCGTCAACCGCCGCGAGTTCGAGAGCCGCCTGGAGCGGGCGCTGAAGAGCGCCAAGGCGCGCGAGGCGTCCTACGCGCTCTGCCATCTCGACATCGACCAGTTCAAGATCGTCAACGACACCTGTGGCCACAGCGCCGGGGATGCGCTCCTCGGCCAGGTGGGCGCGCTCCTCAAATCCAAGGTGCGCTGGCGCGATACGCTCTCGAGGCTCGGCGGGGATGAGTTCGGCATACTGCTGGAGAGCTGCTCGCTCGATGAGGCGATGCGCACCGCCGAGACCCTGCGCGAGGGGGTACGCAACTTCCGCTTTACCTGGGAGGATCGGGTGTTCCGCCTCGGCGCCTCGATCGGCGTGGTGCCGATCACCGCCGAGAACGAGGATGTCGCCTCGGTCCTGTCGGCCGCCGGCAGCGCCTGTACGGCGGCCAAGGAAGGCGGCCGCAACCGCGTCCACAGCTTCGCCGAGAACGACATCGAGCTGATGCGGCGCCGCCGCGAGATGCAGTGGGCGGCGCGCATCAACGCGGCGCTTGAGGAAGGGCGCTTCGAGCTGTATCGCATGGCGATCCAGCCGCTGCAGCGCGCCGAGAGCGGCGCGCACTACGAGCTGCTGCTGCGCCTGAAGGACGAGACCGGACGCATCGTCGCGCCGAACGACTTCATCGCCGCGGCCGAGCGCTACGGCATCACCCCGGCGATCGACCGCTGGGTCATCGAGAACGCGTTTCGCTGGCTGGTATCCGAGGCCGACGAGCGGCAGAACCTGCACCAGTGCTCGATCAACCTCTCCGGCCAGAGCCTGGGAGATGACAAGTTCCTGCCGTTTGTCATCGAGCAACTGCGCCACAGCGGGCTCGATGCCTCCAAGATCTGCTTCGAGATCACCGAGACGGCCGCGGTGGCGAGCTTCTCGCAGGCCAACCGCTTCATCCAGGCGCTCAAGCAGCAGGGCTGCAAGTTCGCGCTCGATGATTTCGGCACCGGGCTGTCCTCGTTCGGCTACCTCAAGCACTTCCCGGTCGACTATCTCAAGATCGACGGCAGCTTCGTGCGTGAGATTCTGCGCGACCCGATCGACCGCGAGATGGTGCGCTCGATCAACGAGATCGGGCACCTGACCGGCAAGCTGACCATTGCCGAGTTCGCCGAGAACGCGGAGATCATCCAGATGCTCACCAGCCTCGGCGTCGATTACGCGCAGGGCTATGGCGTTGCGCAGCCGCAGCGGGTGCTCAAGTCCGCTGTCGCCTGAGACCCTCCGGACCCGACGTCCTGCCGGCCGGAAGCAGAGGGACGCGTGGTACTCCTCAAACGTCAATTTAGAAAGTGATCTAGCTCCCGGGCGCGTAGAAATAGTAGTCGGCCGTGTAGGGAATCCAGGTCTCGACGCTCTGTTGCCCCGCGCCGCACTTGTCCGCAGGCGGCGGCTGTCCGCCCTTGGTGTGGATCCGCTGGATGCTGGTGACGCGTGAGAGCACGCCGGTGCCGTCGTGGCTAACCGCCGTCAGCAGCAGCCACGGGACGGAGTCCGCATCGGGTGAGGCGGCCTTGGCGGTTGCCTTGGCGGTCACGGTGCTCCCGTCCATGTGCCGCCACGTGGGACCGGCGGAGTGATGGCCGATCACGGCGCCGCGGTCATCGCGCAGCTCCGCCTCCGGCGCCTTGAGAGTCCATTGCGACTTGCCATCGGCCCCGGCGCTGCACAGGTAGATCTGGGAGCCCGAGGCGTGCGCCACGAGCACCAGGTGCTCGCCGGCCGACGGCTGGATGGTATCCGGGACCTGGGGCCGGGACTGCGCGTGTGCCGTGGCGGCGCACGTGAGCAGCGCGGCGAGCGCGGCGCCGCGGCCGCAACATTCACTTAGATTCATTGATGCAGGCTCCTGACGCGCGGCGCGCGCGGGTCAGAAATCGTACGCCGCGCCAGCGTAAAAAGCCCGCCGTTCGGCAGGCTCGATGCTGCCGCCGAAGAGAAACACTCGCGAGTAATAGTTGCGATCGAACAGGTTGGACACCCCGGCGAGCAGCCGCAGGTGCTGCGCGATCGTGTAATCGGCCGCCAGGTCGATCACGGTATAGGAGGGAATCTGCGCAGGCGTGCCGGCGACCGGCGTGTCGCTGTCCTGGAAATACTGCGCGCCGACGGAGTCCAGTACCAGACTCAACTTGTAGATCTGGTCGCGGCGCAGCGTGACACCGGTCTTGAAGACGTAGTGGGGCGCGTAGGCCGGGGTCTTGCCGGTCTGGCCCGGGGTGATGCTGGCGGTGAAGGTCGCATCCAGCAGGCTCAGGTTCGCGAACACATCGAGATGCTCGGACGAGGCGAAGTCGGTGAGGCGCAGCAGGTCGTAGGAGGTCTCGGCCTCGAAGCCGCGGCTGCGGGTATCGCCGGTGTTGACGTCGATGGTCTCGGTCTGGCTGATGGCCTCCGATTCGATGCGGTTGCGCACGTTCACCTGGAAGAGGCTCGCGTCGTAGTAGAAGCCCGGCAGCGGCCAGCCATGCGCTCCGCCCTCGTAAGTCAGATAGTGCGTGGGGTCCGGGTTGTTGGTCGGGGAGAAGTTGCTGAACGGGCTCGCAATGTCGAGATAGCGCAACGGCCTGAATCCCTGCGATACGTTGAGGTAGGTCTCGTTGCCGACCCCGAAGTCGTTACCGATGCCGATGCCGAACAGCGGTATGCCCTTCCTGTAGGTGTCATCGACCAGCAGCGGGTGCGGAGCGACGTACTCATGCGTGGTGAGCTGCTCCTCCTCGTAACGACCGGAGAGAACCACGTGGAAGCGGTGCGGCAGCCGGAACACGTTCTCCGCGAACAGCGCGCCGTAGCGCGAGCCACGCTCGCTCCGATAGAAGGGCGTGCCCGACTCATCGTCGCGCGCCAGATACGGGTTGGTGCTCAGGTATTCGTCGTAGGGGCTGGTCGAGGCGTAGGCGGTATAGCCCACCGTCAGCGCGTTGCCCGTGCCCCAGCGCGCGAGCCAACGGCCATCGAGGCCGGTGTAATGGAAGCGCTGGCCGCTCAGCTGCGCGCTCACCGCAGTGACCCCCGCCGGATCGGTACCCGCGTAGGTGTCCGAGCGCGTGAGCAGATCCGTGTAGCCGGTCCAGAGGCGCTGGATGAAGGAGCTGTCCCGGCTGAAGTCATTCTGGTAGGTGAGCACGCCGGTGTAGCGGTCGGTCCATAGATGATCGGCGGGCGTAGTCGTCTGGCGGGCGTCGGCCTGGAACTGCGCGTAGGACATGAGTCCCGCGAGGCCGCTGTCGAGCGAGTAGGCGTGCAGATCGAAGGCCAGACTCTCATGCGCATCGAAGTGGTACCCGAGATGCACGTCGCCCGCGTTCAGCGTGTAGTCGCCGTTGCCCCGCTGCCCGTCCGACTCGCGGTGCGAGAAGTCCGCCAGGTAGTTCCAGTCGCCCGAGGTTCCGGACACACGGTTGAAGCTCGAGAAGAGTCCGTACTCGCCGCCCACCTGCTCGGTGGTGCCGCTGGCGGGGTGCTGCGGGTCAGGGGGGCGTGAGATGAAGTTGATGACCGGCTGGGGCTCAGGGCCGTACAGCAGCCCCGAGCCGCCACGGATCATCTGCACCGAGGCGAGGGTCTGGGGAACGGGCAGATTGTAGAGCGTCGGGTAGCCGATCCAGTCGAGCTCGAGCGGGATGCCGTCCTGCATCACGAGCACGTACTCGCTCTCCTGCGGGTTGCCGAGGCCGCGGTATGACAGGTTGAGTTGCGTGGGGTTCTGCTGCTCGGCGAGCACGACGCCGGGGAGCCGATCGAAGATCTCGCGTTGATTGTTATCGATGATGGTCGGCTGGGCGTCGAGCTCCACCATCGACGTCTTCTTTGTGACCGTGATCGTCGGTCCGTCGACCTCCGGAAGCGAATGCGCGTAGCGGGTGTCCTTGTTGTAGTTCCACGGACGGTCCGCCTCGATGACCACCTGCTGGCGCGACTTCTGCGGGCTGCTCCCGCTCTTCGACTGGTCGGACTGCTCCGCGGCGGTCTGGGATTGGTCGGTGGCATCGCCGGCGGTCTCCGCGGCCGCCTGCGACGGTACCGTGACGGATGTCAGGACGAGCGAAAGGCCTGCGATGAGGCGGGTGCGGATCATGGCAGCCGTTCCTGATTTTGGAAGCGAGACGATTTACATGCCACGGCCGGCTACTACCAGTGATAGGAGGCGCGGCCGGGGTGTCCTATCGCTGGTAGTAGCTCGGGCCACCGTGTATCAGGTGCGCCCGGGGGTGATCGTGACGCGCGATTCTTCGTGCAACGCCCGGTTCACAGCCGGCTGGGGCAGGGCGGGTTCACTCGGCGTGCTGGCGGCGGCGCTGCTCACACCGATGGTGGCGCTCGCCGACGATGCGAGCCCTGGCACGGCCCCCAGCACGGGCGGTAGCACGAGCGACAGCACCGCGCTGCAGGAGGTGCTGGTCACCGCGGAGCGACGCAGCGAGTCGATGCAGGAGATCGGCGTCGCGATCACCGCGGTCGGCGGCGAGGAGATGCAGTCGCTGCGTATCCAGCAACCGCTGGCCCTGTCGACGCTTTCCCCGAGCCTCTCGACCATGAACTCGCAGACCGACATCACGCCGCTGTTCCTGCTGCGCGGCATCGGGCTCGATGATTTCAACAACAACAACAGCAGCGGCGTCGGGACCTACCTCGATGGAGTGTTCGCGAGCTTCCCCGGGTTTTTGACCGGGGCGCTCTACGACGTGAACCGGATCGAGATCCTCAAGGGCCCGCAGGGGACCCTGTATGGCAAGAACACCGCGGGCGGCGCGATCAACATCATCTCCAACGGCCCAACCGACACCCCTCAGGGGTACGTCGATGTGGACCTGAGCCGCTGGTACACGACCGACATCACGGCGGCTGTCAGCGGTCCGCTGACCGATTCGATCAACGCGCGTCTGGCCGCCACCATGACCAGGCAGGGCGAGGGCTACCAGACGGACATCGATACCGGGCAGCACTTCGGCAAGCTCGATCGCGGCGGCGCGCGGGCGCTGTTCGACATCCGCTTCAGCGATACCGTGATGCTGCACCTCAACTTCCACGCGGTGTACGACGACTCGGTGCCGTCCGAGCCCTCGACCCCGAATGTCGAGGCGTTGATTGCGCCGCAGCCGTTCCCGACCGCCGGCCTGATGGACAGCCCGCCCGGCGGCACCTGGGTGCGCACCGGCGGCCTGCCGCTCTACAGGAACGAGATCGGTGGTGGAACGGTGGCGACGCTGAACGTCGACCTGCAGCCCTTCACGTTCACCTCGATCAGCGCCTACGATTACTTCTCGGATCACAGTCTCGACAACTACGACGGCTATCCGGCGGCCGATAACAACTGGACCAAGAACTTCCAGCAGTGGCAATGGAGTCAGGAATTTCGCCTCACCTCTCACAGCGGCGGCCCCGTGGAGTGGGTCATCGGCGCCGACTACTCACAGAACTGGTATCGCTGCCGCGACGCGCTCGACTGGACCTTCGTGTACGGACTCGCGGACTTCATGACCGACTCGGGCAAGGCGATCACCGCAGCCAACTTCATCCAGCGGCAGGATTCGGCGGGTTTGTACGCGCATGCCGAGACGCATCTGTCGAGCCGCTGGACGCTCGTGACCGGCGTGCGGTACTCGTACGATGAGGCATCCTTCAACGGCGTGACGCTCGACCCGACCGGCCTGCTGACCTTCGGGGCCAACGGCTTCACGGGTCCTATCGTCCCGAACACCGTGCTGGCCGCGCTCGATGAGTCGCGCACCAATCAGAACGTCTCCTATCGCCTCGGACTCGATTTCCATCCGACCGACAGGGTGCTGCTGTACGGAAGTGTCGCCACCGGCTACAAGGCGGGGATCTTCTACGGCCAGCCGGCGCAGGTTACGGTGGACTGGGGCTATGTGCTCCCGGAGCGCAATTTCACCACCGAGCTCGGCCTCAAGAGCCGCTTCCTTGGTGACTCGCTGCAGTTCAACGCCGCGGTGTTCGATTCGGTCATCCGGGACCGGCAATCGAGCCTGTCGCTATGGGCGGGCCCCGCCGGCACGCAGCCGCTCATCGCCGGACTCGGTAACGTGCCCGAGTCCCGCATCGACGGCATTGAAGACGAGATCGACTGGCATCCGCTGCACGGACTCCTGATCCACGTGGCGACCACCTGGCTGCACGCGCGGGTAACGCAGACTCTGACTAACGACAATGGTCTTGCGCTCTTCACCCCCGTGCCGATCGGCCAGATGCTCCCGGACGCCCCGAACTTCAGCGGTGGCTACGTCGTGCAGTACGAGCATCCGATCGCGGCCGGACTCACCATGTATGGCCAGCTCGACGATCATTACGTCGGCCACATGCATCCCTACCTCGGCGACCCGACCCTGATGGGGGACGGTCACAACCTCGGCGCGCGGCTCGGCATCCGGAATCCGGCGCGGCACTGGGACACGAGCCTCTGGGTCACGAACCTGACGGATACGCGGCCGCTCACCTATGCGTTCGCCGGCAGCGAAGGACAGCGGGTGTCGTTCTATCAGAAGCCGCGCTCGGTGGGCGTGAGCTTCATGTACAACTTCTGAGGGCGGATCACCGCGTCCCTCAGTGCGCGGCGCTCATCGGTATCACGGGCAACTCGACGAAGCTCAGCTTGCCGGGCGCGTGGTAGATCCGTTGCGTGGCGGCGTGGAAGTCAGCCGGCTTCGCATCCAGGATGTTCGGCACGAAGGTCTGCGGGTTGCGGTCGTAGAGTGGGAACCAGGACGACTGCACCTGCACCATGATGCGGTGACCCGCCAGGAAGACGTGATTCGTCGTCGGCAGGGCGAACCGATAAGTCAGCGGCACATTGGGATTGATCGGCTTCGCCGTCCCCAGGTCCTCACGGTAACGGCCGCGGAAGATGTCCATCGCCACGGCCAGCTGATAGCCGCCCAGCGGCTCGCCGGGCACCTCGTCCGGATACACATCGATCAGCTTCACCACCCAGTCGGCATCCGTGCCGGTGGTGGCGGCCACCAGATTGGCCAGCGGCTCGCCGGCGATTGCCAGCGGCTTCTCGAGCGGCGGCGTCACATAGGTGAGCACGTCGGTGCGCCCGGAGAACTCCCGCTGATCATCGACCAGCCAGTACTTCCAGGTGAACGGTGGGTCGTAACCGACCGGCAGGATGGGCCGCTGCCGATAGGGTACGGGCCGGGCGGGATCGGACACGTACTCATCGAAGGCCGTGCCGGCCGTCGGGGTCTGCCAGCCCAGCACGCGGTTGTCGCGCAGGTACAGCGGCGTTGGCTGCGGCGCGCAGCTGCCGCCACAGCCCGAGGGCCACTGCGGCAGCGCCTCCCAGACGTTCTCGCCGGTGCGGAACGCGTTGACGTGCGCGACCGCAGCTGCGGCGGGGGGCGCATCCTTGAGATAGCGGGCGAGGAACGGCGCGAGAATCCGCCGACGGAAATCCAGGCCGGTGTCGGCGTCAAAGCGGATCGCCGCGAGGGAGCTCCCGTCCTCGATCTCCTGACCGTGGAACCACGGCCCGATCACCAGGTAGAGGTTGTCGCGGTTGCGCGCTTGCGCGTACAGCGCCTTGTACACCGCCATCGCCCCGTAAATGTCCTCCTGGTCCCACAGGCCGCTCACCAGCATGGTCGGCACCGTGAGCGGCTCGCGGGCGAGCACGCGGTCCATCGCCTGCTCGCGCCAGAACTCGTCATAGGCCGGATGCGCGAGCACCTTGCGCCAGAAGCCGATCTGATCCATGCCGTGGCGGCGGGCGAGCTCGGCCGCGGAGCCGGCGGCCATGTACTCTTCGTAGTCATCGTAATGGCCCGTGTCCCAGTGCTCGTCGTTGGCACGAGTCGCCGTCTGCTCATAGATATAGGGCAGGTTCGGAAGGCGGAACGCGCCGTTGTGGAACCAGTCATCGCCCCGCCAGCCATCGACCATGGGATTCATAGGCACCGCGACCTTGAGCGCCGGATGGGGATGCACGAGCGGCGTCAGCGCGAGGAATCCGTCGTAGGAAATGCCGAGGATCCCGACCCGGCCGTTCGATTCGGCGACGTTCTTTACCAGCCAGTCGATCGTGTCGTAGGTGTCCGTCGATTCGTCCACCGGTGTCGGATTGAGCGGGCCGCGCATGGGGCGATTCATGACGTAGTCGCCTTCGCTCCCATACTTGCCGCGGATGTCCTGCACGACGCGGATGTAACCGCCCTCGATCAGGGTCTCGACGGCGTTGTCATAGCCCCACAGGCGCGCACCCAGGTGCAGGCTGTGATGCCTGGAGGTCATGTCCTTGGCGTCATAGGGAGTGCGGGTGAGCAGGATGCCGGCATGTTTCGCGCCATGCGGTACGAGAATGAAGGTGCGCAGCTTCACCCCGTCGCGCATCGGGATCATGACCTCACGCAGATCGAAGTCGGCATCGGTGGCGATACGCTCGAACTGCGCCGGGGTCTCACTCGGCAGTGCGGGGTACTGCGGCGCTGGCTGCGCCGCCAGCGGGCCGCTGCAGGTGAGCACAGCGCAGCACACGCCGAGCACCAGGACGAGACGATCGCGCTGCCACATTTTCCTTACTCCCAGGCGCGGCACGGAGAGCGGTGCCGCGTGCCGATTCTAACCGGTATCATCACGCGCCACCGGGGGGTCACGGAACAACGTCCATGAGCACACGCGAGCTGTTGGTGCTGAGCGTCTGGGTCGTCGTCTCCGCCTGCGCTGTCTCGCGACTCGAGCCACTCGCCATTCCGCTCCTCTACCAGCCCAATCCCAAGAACGCGGGCCTGCTGGGCGGGCTGAGCTGCAACGCGATATCCCAGCTGCAGGTGAGTGATGCGCGCGTCGACAGGACTCTCGGCGTGCGCACCCATGAGAGCAAGCCGCTCAAGGCAGACGTGACCGCCGCCGGCGATCCGGCCGCGTGGGTGCACGAGGGCGTGCAGGGGTTCCTGGAGCAGAACGCGGTGCGCATTCGGGGCAGCGGCCCGAAGCTCCTCGTCACGCTCGAGTCGCTGCACACGGTGGAGAGCGCCTGGCACCGCTCGAGCTACGATGCGCGCATGGCGCTCACCGGCGAGCTGCAGACCGCGGGCGGCCGGAGCTGCTGGAAGCAGACGGTGGAGGGCACCGCCGGCAACTACGGCTATGCGGGCAGCGTGCAGGACTACCAGGAGATGCTCAACGGCGCGCTCGATAGCGCCAGCACGCACCTCGCCGAGTCCCAGGGCTTCAAGACGGCGCTGTGTCAGTGTGCCAGCTGAGGCCAGCGTTCCCTCGCCTTTGAGCGCTGCGCCCGGCTTTTCGCCTACAATTGACGCGTGCTGTTCCGCAATGACACGAGCTCGAAGGTCCTGCGCCGCCGCGCGGGACTCGGGCCGCTCGAGGCGCGCCTCCTCGAGCTGCTCTGGACGCAGGCGCGCGCCACGACGGTGCGCGAGCTGCAGCGCACCTGTCCGGGGCTCGCCTACACCACGATCATGACCACCCTCGATCGGCTGTACCGCAAGCATCTGCTGCTGCGTCACCGGGAGGGCCGCGCATTCAGCTACCAGCCGCGTTGCTCGCGCGATGAGTTGCTGTCGGAGCTCGTGTCGGGACACGTCGCCGAGCTCCTCGAGGTCTCGCAGCGCAGCAGTGTCATCCTCTCGACGCTGGTGCGCGCCGTGCGCGACAGCGATGCGGCGCTGCTCGATGAGCTCGATGCGCTGGTACAGGCCGAGCGCCGCCGGCGCCAGGGTGGGGGCGCATGACCCCCGGCATCCTGCTGGCGCTGGTGCTGCTCGCGGCCTTCGCGCTCGCGGGCCTCGCGCTCGCCGCCCTGCTCGCCCTCGCATGGCACTCAGGTCTCAGGCGAGCGAGCCTGACCTCCCTCGATCTGGTTGGCCTGCGTCTGCTGCCCGCGGCGGGTGCGCTGCTCGTCGTGCTGGCCGTCGTGCTGCCGGCGTTTCTCAGCTTCGAGCCCGAGCGCGAGCAGGAAAGCGCAGGTCCCTGGCTCATCGTGCTGGCGGCGTTCGCGGCCGCGTGTCTCGTGGCCGGAGTGTGGCGCGCCTGGCGCGCCATGCGCGCGGCGCGGGCGCTCCTCAGTCAGTACCGTCTGGATCCGCACGGCGCCGCGCAGGGCGCACCGGTGCACATCGTGGAGGCGACCGAGCCGCTGGTAGCGGTGGTCGGGGCCTGGCGGCCGTGCGTCGTGGCGACCGGGTCGGTGCAGGCTGCCTGCGACGGCGAGGAGTTTCGCGCCGTGCTGGCGCACGAGGCCGCGCACGTGGCGGCACACGACAACCTGAAGCTGTTGCTGCTCATCGCCGCCCCGGATGCGCTCAGCCTGACGCCGCTCGCCGCGAGCCTGACGGAGCGCTGGCGCGCGACAGCGGAGAGCGAGGCCGACGCGCGCGCCACCGGCACCGACTCGGGACGTCGCCTGGCACTCGCCTCGGCCCTCATCAAGCTCGCCCGGCTCCTGAGCCGTCGCGACGTGCCGCGTCCGGCGCTTGGCATGTCGGTGGCCGGGGACGACGTGCCGGCGCGCGTGCGGGCGCTGCTCGAGCCGCCGGCGCGCCCGATGCCGCCGCGGCTGCTCGCCGCGCTGGCCGCCTGTGCGCTGCTGATTCCGCTCCTCGCGCTGCCGCGCTACGCGCTGCTGCACGAGCTCATCGAGCGGTTGGTCAGCCTCGGGCGCTAGAACTCGAGCCGCATCGACAGATCGACCGCGCGCACGTGCTTGGTGAGCCCGCCGACTGACACGAAGTCGACGCCGGTCTCAGCCACCGTACGTACCGTCTCGAGCGACACGCTGCCCGAGGCCTCGAGCAGCACCGGCCTCGCGTGCGCACGGTTGACGGCCACCGCGGTGCGCAGATCGGCGAGCGTGAACTCATCGAGCATGATGATATCGGGCGCAGCCTCGAGCGCCTGCGCGAGCTGCTGCAGCGTCTCGACTTCCACCTCGACGGTGAGCCCCGGGGCATGGCTGCGCGCGGCGCGCACCGCGGCGGCGAGCGAGCCCGCCGCGGCGATGTGGTTCTCCTTGATCAGTACCCGATCGTACAGTCCCATGCGGTGGTTGCGGCCGCCGCCGCACAGCACGGCGTACTTCTGCGCGCTGCGCAGACCGGGGAGTGTCTTGCGGGTGTCGAGGATCGCGCAGCCGGTGCCGGCGACTGCCTGTACGAAGCGTTGCGTCGCCGTGGCGGTCGCCGACAGCAGCTGCAGGAAGTTGAGCGCGGTGCGCTCGCCCGTGAGGATGGCACGCGCTGCGCCCGCGATCTCGAAGATCACCTGGTTGGCGGCGATCGGCTCGCCATCGTTCGCGTGCCAGGTGAGCTGCACGTGCGGGTCGAGCCGGCGGAAGATGGCCTCCGCCCACGGCCGGCCGGCGAGGATCGCGCTCTCGCGGGTGATGACGCTGCCGCGCACACGCTGGGCAGCCGGCACGAGCGCAGCGGTAACGTCGCCGCTGCCGACGTCCTCGCGCAGCGCCGCTTCGACCTGCTGGGCTAGATCGCGCGGGGGCTCGGGCATGGCACCTATTTGCTGATGAACGGCAGCAGATGCGAGGCGCCGGCCATGCACATGATCATCGGGATCGACAGCACGAAATTCACCCGCGAGGCCATGCCGGCGGTCTTACGCGCCTTGGCCTTCTGCTCATCCGTTGCGGCGACGATGCCGAGGATCTTCTTCTGATTCGGCCAGATCAGCACCCAGACGTTGAACAGCATGATGGTGCCGAGCCAGGCGCCGGTGCCGATGGTGTGCAGGTAATACGGCGAATGACCCACGGGATCTGCGACTGCGCCGAAGGTGAAGGCGCTGAGGAACGACGCACCGAGCAGCCATGCGCCGCCGAGCCACGTGGCCACCGCCCCCCAGCGAAACCAGAAGAGCGCGCGCGGCGCGACGTACTTAGTGATGCCCGCGCCCCCAGGCCCGCCCTTGTCGGCGGCCGCATCCGCCAGCGCCGGGGTCTGGGCGACGTTGAAGTAATAGAGAAGGCCGATCCAGAACACGCCCGCGACGATGTGGAACCAGCGCGCGAGCCCTGCCTGGTTGAATTCCGTGCCGCCGATCAGCAGTGACAGGATCACGGCAATGACGATGCCGAGGATCAGGGAGTGGCGATGGTTGTTGAGAGGATTCATGGATTCGCGCTCCAAGTTATTGTTTAGATTGACCTGTGCCGACATTCAGGTGTTTGAAGAATAGGCGAGCGACCCCCATAATTCAACGCATGCGGGACCGAGCGTGACTCAGGCGCCCACGCGCATGGCGCCGCCGGAGCGACCGCCTTCCCCGTGCATCAATGTCTGCTCCCTCGATGAGAGGGGGTACTGCATCGGATGCCTGCGGACCGGAGCGGAGATTGGACGGTGGCTCGCCATGAGCGGTGAGGAGCAGTGGCGCCTGATCGCGGAGCTCGAGGAGCGCCGTAAACTTAAGAGGTAGTGGCAATGGATGTGGTCGAGAGAATCAAGACCGAGCTCGCAACGGGCCCGGTGGTGCTGTTCATGAAGGGTACGCCGGATTTCCCGCAGTGCGGCTTCTCCGCGCAGACGGTGGCCGCGCTGCGCGCGGTGGGCGCCGATTTCCGCCATGTGAACATCTTCGAGGATCCGGAGTTGCGCGAGGCGCTCAAGCGCTTCTCCAGCTGGCCGACTTATCCGCAGTTGTATGTCAAGGGCGAGCTGGTGGGCGGCTGCGACATCGCGCTCGAGATGCTCAAGAGCGGTGAGCTCAAGCGCCTGATGACTGAGGCGGGGGCGGCGAAGTAACGCTCTCATCGGCGAGTCCCTCCTCGCCGCCGGACTCATCGCCTGCCGCGGTCAGCCAGCCGAGCGACTGGGCGCGCTCGCGTGCCTGCGTGAAGCTGTCGCGCAACCGGTTGCACACCAGACAGAAGAGCTCGGCGCTGCGCTCGGCGTCGTAGCGCGCACTGTGCGCGCTGCCCGCATCCCACTCAAGGCCCGCGACGGTGAGCGCCTTGGCGAGCACGGTCTGGCCGAGTGCCGCGCCGGCGAGCGTAGCCGTGTCGAAGCACGAGAACGGATGGAACGGGTTGCGCTTCACGTCGGCCCGCTCGACGGCGGCATTGAGGAAGCCGAGATCGAAGGCGGCGTTGTGCCCGACCAGGATGGCGCGCCGGCAGTGGTAGGCGCGCAGCGCATGCCGTACCTCGCGAAACACCCGCTGCAGGGCGTCGCGCTCCGGGATCGCCGGACGCAGCGGATGGTGCGGATCGATGCCGGTCACAGTGAGGGCCGCCGGGTCGAGCCGCGCACCCTCGAATGGCTGGACGTGATAGTTGCAGCGCGCGCCGGGTCTTAGGGTGCCGTCGGCGCCGATGTCGATGAGCACCGCGGCGATCTCGAGCAATGCATCGGTCGCTGCGTTGAACCCGCCGCACTCGACGTCGATCACCACCGGCAGGTAGCCGCGGAAGCGCTGCGACATGAGCACGACCGCCGCGGGCGGTGGAGGCATCGGGGTCCCGGCTGCGGCCGCGCTCACGAGGCGCTCCCGGGCGGCGCGAGACGCCAGGCGATGCGCTCGCCGGCGCGCAGCGGCACCAGCTCATCGCCGGCGAATGGATAGTGCGCCGGCACCTGCCACGGCTCGCGCCTCAGCGTGACGGTCGCCTCATTGCGCGGCAGGCCATAGAAGTCGGCGCCGTAACAGGCGGCGAAACCCTCGAGCTTATCCAGCGCGCCCGCCGCTTCGAAGGCTTCCGCGTACAGCTCAAGCCCGGCATGGGCTGAGAATATTCCGGCGCAGCCGCACGCGGTCTCCTTGGCGCGACGCGCATGCGGGGCGCTGTCGGTGCCGAGGAAGAAGCGCGGGCTGCCGCTTGTTACCGCCTCGAGCAGCGCGGCGCGCTCAGCCTCTGCCTTCAGCACCGGGGCGCAGTAGTGGTGTGGCCGCAAGCCGCCGGCGAACAGCGCGTTGCGGTTCATGAGCAGGTGCTGCGGTGTCACTGTCGCAGCGACACCAGCGCGGCTGCCGAGCACGAAGTCCACCGCGGCCCGCGTCGTGATGTGTTCGAGCACCACGCGAAGCTTGCGATGGCGCTCGATGAGCGGCGCCAGCACGCGCTCGATGAAGCGCGCCTCGCGATCGAAGATGTCGACGTCCGGGTCGGTGACCTCGCCATGCACCTGAAGCACTATGCCGAGCTCGGCCATGCGCTCGAGCACGGGCGCAATGCGCAGCACGTCGGTGACGCCGTCCTCGGAGTGGGTCGTGGCGCCGGCCGGGTAGAGCTTGCACCCCCACACGCAGCCGCTCTGCCTGGCGCGCTCGATCTCCTCCGGCGGCGTCGCGTCGGTGAGATACAACGTCATGAGCGGCTCGAAGCTCACCCCGGGCGCCAGCGCGGCGAGGATCCGCTGCCGGTAGCCGAGCGCCAGCGCGGCGGTGGTGACGGCGGGCTTCAGGTTCGGCATGACGATGGCGCGCGCGAAACGCGCCGCCGTGAACGGCAGCACGGCCGCAAGCGCCGCACCGTCGCGCAGATGCAGGTGCCAGTCGTCCGGGCGGCGGATGATGAGTCTGCTCATCGGGCCCGCTGCAGTGCCCCGAGCACGTCCTGCCCGCAGATGAGCTCGAGCGCGAAGCGCACCCCGAAGCCGGTCACCTCGGTGCCGACGTGCGCGAGGCCGCCGCTGCGCGTGGCGGAGGACAGATCGACGTGCACCCAGGGCGTCTCTTCGGGCACGAAGCGCGACAGGAAACGCGTCGCCAGAATGTGGTCGCCCTTACCCTCGAGGGCACACTGCTGAATGTCGGCCACCTTGCTCTCGAGGTCGGTGTCGTAGTCGGGCTCGTTGGGGAAATTCCACACGCGCTCGCCGCTCACCCGACCCGCCTCGGTCAGTGTCGCCGCGAGCTGCGCTCGGTTGCTGAATACGCCGCTCATGCGCTCGGTGAGCGAATATACGCACGCGCCGGTGAGCGTGGCGAAGTCCAGCATGAGGCGCGGGCGCGTGCGCCCGGCGAGTGCCAGCGTGTCGGCGAGCACCATGCGTCCCTCGGCGTCGGTGTGAATGACCTGGATGGTGACGCCGTTGGCGGCGGTGACGATCTCCTGCGGCCGATAGGCCCTGGGTCCGACCTGGTTTTCGGTAATGGCGAGCCAGGCGTCCGCGGCGAGCGGCGCGCGCAGCTCGGCGAGCGCGAGCAGCGTCGCGAGCGCAACCGCACTGCCGGACATGTCGGTGTGCATGTCCAGCATCGAGCGATGTGTCTTGAGATTCACGCCGCCGGTATCGAACAGGATTCCCTTGCCGATCAGGGCGACGTCGGGCCGCGCCGCGCGGCGCCGCGGGCGGTACCTCAAGTGCGCGATGCCGGCGCCGCGCTCGGCGTTGCCACTCGACACCGCGAGGAACGCGCCGGCTCCCGCGCGGCGCAGCGCCCGCTCGTCGAGCCAGCGCATTGTCAGCCCATGCGTGCGTGCCAGCCGGGCGATGGCCCGCCGGTAGCCGGCGGCGTCCAGGATGTTGGGTGGCAGCGCGGTCAGCCAGCGCGCGAGGTTGGTGCCGCGCGCAACCGCCGTGGCGTACCTGAGGTCTGCGCCGGTGCCGGCCTGCACCACGAGGCGGCGCAGCGGACGCTCATCGCGCCTGGCGCTGCGAAAGCTCGGCAACGGAAAGGCGTAGGCGAGTGCCGCGGCGATCAATGCCTCGAGGGCGCCGCGCCCGCCAGCGCCGCCGCTCAAGGTCGCGAGTCCCAAAGTCGCGGGGCTGCGGGCCGCGGCCTCCTTCAGCATGCGCGCGCCGAGCGCCAGACGCTCGAAAGGACTCGCATCGGGTGCGAGGTAGCCGAGCACGGCAAGCGTCTGGCCGCGGCTCCCAAGCGTGGTGCTGCGCACCGCGCCGGCGCGCGCCGCGCCGCGGGCATGCAACTCGCGCCAGCGCGCGGCCTCCGGCAGCCGGTTGAACAGCTGCGCTGTCACCGGCAGCGGGGCCATCACGAGCAGCGCATCGACTGCTGCGCCAGCGCCGCCGAAGGTGCGGCTGGTGGCGATCCGCGGCGCTCGCGCGGCGGGCAGCACGGCGAAGCTCCGCGCGGCAGATGCCCTGGGGCTCACTTGCTTTACCTGTCGCCGCTCGCCATCATTCTCATTCTATCGCGACGCGGCACAACACGCCTGCGACGGGACGTTCGCTTCCTGAGCAGTCCACATGACCGAACCACCGAAACTGGAAGACCTGGATCCCGTTGAAACGCGGGAATGGCTCGAATCCATCGATTCGGTGCTGAAGACGCACGGCCCCGAGCGCGCGCACTTCCTGCTCGAGCGGCTCATCGACTACACACGGCGCAACGGCGCCTACCTGCCCTTCAAGCCCAACACCGCCTACGTCAACACCATCGCGGCCGGGCGCGAGCCCGAGTACCCCGGCAACCGCGCGGTCGAGCGGCGCATCGAGGCCTACATCCGCTGGAACGCGCTGGTGATGGTGCTACTCGCCAACCGCATCTCCTCGGAGTATGGCGGCCACCTCGCGAGCTATGCCTCCTCGGCTACGCTCTACGAGGTCGGCTTCAACCATTTCTGGCGTGCGCCGTCCGAGCAGCACCCGGGCGATCTGGTGTTCATCCAGGGGCACTCATCGCCGGGCATCTACGCGCGCGCCTTCCTCGAGGGCCGTCTCAGCGAGGACCTGCTGCGGCACTTCCGCCAGGAAGCCGGCGGCCGCGGCCAGGGACTGTCCTCCTACCCGCATCCGTGGCTGATGCCGGAATTCTGGCAGTTCCCGACCGTGTCGATGGGCTTAGGCCCGATGATGGCGATCTTCCAGGCGCGCTTCACCCGCTACCTCGAGCACCGCGGACTCGTGAAGCCGACCGACCAGAAGGTGTGGGCGTTCCTCGGCGACGGCGAGATGGACGAGCCCGAGTCGATGGGCGCACTCACCATGCCGGTGCGCGAGGGGCTCGACAACCTCATATTCGTGATCAACTGCAACCTGCAGCGACTCGATGGGCCGGTGCGTGGCAACGGCAAGATCATCCAGGAGCTCGAGGCGGCCTTCCTCGGCGCCGGCTGGAACGTGATCAAGGTGCTGTGGGGCTCGCGCTGGGATCCGCTGCTGGCGCGCGATCACAAGGGGCTGCTGCGCCGGGTGATGGAGGAGTGCGTCGACGGCGAGTACCAGAACTTCAAGGCCAAGGGCGGCGCCTACACCCGCGAGCATTTCTTCGGCAAATTCCCCGAGCTGAAGGACATGGTCGCCAACATGTCCGATGACGAGATCTGGCACCTGAACCGCGGCGGCCACGACCCGGTCAAGGTGTATGCCGCGTACGACGCGGCAATGAAGAACAAGGGCCAGCCCACGGTGATCCTCGCCAAGACCGTGAAGGGCTACGGCCTGGGTCAGGCGGCCGAGGGCCAGATGGTGGCGCATCAGCAGAAGAAGCTCAGTGCCGAGGACCTGCGCGGTATCCGCGAGCGCTTCAACATCCCGGTGACCGACGAGCAGATCGCAAATCCCGCGTTCCGCAAGCCCGAGGAGGCGTCCGAGGAGGCGCGCTACCTGCACGAGCGGCGCGCGGCGCTCGGCGGCTACCTGCCGCAACGGCGCACCAAGGCGGCGCCGCTCATCGTGCCGCCGCTCGAGGCGTTCGCCGCGATCCTCGAAGGCAGCGGCGAGCGCGAGATCTCCACCACCATGGCGTTCGTGCGCATCCTGACGGTGCTCCTCAAGGACAAGAACATCGGCCGCAACATCGTGCCGATCGTGCCGGATGAGGCGCGCACCTTCGGCATGGAGGGACTGTTCCGCCAGATCGGCATCTACTCCTCCGTGGGACAGCTATACACCCCGGTGGATGCCGAGACCCTGATGTCCTATCGCGAGGACAAGAAGGGACAGATGATCGAGGAGGGCATCAACGAGGCGGGGTCGCTGTGCTCGTGGATGGCGGCCGGCACCGCCTACAGCAATCACGGCATCAACATGGTGCCGTTCTACATCTTCTACTCGATGTTCGGCTTCCAGAGGGTGGGAGACTTCATCTGGGCGGCGGGCGACATGCAGGCACGCGGCTTCCTGCTCGGCGCGACCGCCGGCCGCACCACGCTCGCCGGCGAGGGCCTGCAGCACCAGGACGGTCACAGTCAGCTGGTGGCGACCACGGTGCCGAACTGCGTCGCCTATGACCCGGCCTATGCCTATGAGCTCGCGGTCATCATCCACGACGGCATGCGGCGCATGTACGTCGAGCAGGAGAGCATCTTTTATTACCTCACGGTGATGAACGAGAACTACCCGCAACCGCCGATGCCGACCGGAGTGCAGCAGGGCATTCTTCAGGGTGCCTACCTGCTGCAGATCGGCGGTCGCGGCAAGGTGCGCGCGACGCTGCTTGGCTCGGGCACCATCCTGCGCGAGTGCCTGGCGGCGGCGCGCATTCTCGAGGCCGACTACGGCATCCCGGCGGACGTCATGTCGGTGACGAGCTTCAGCGAGCTGCGGCGCGAGGCGCTCGAATGCGAGCGCTGGAACCTGCTGCATCCCGGTGAGGCGGCGCGCGTGCCGTACGTACGCCAGCTGCTGAAGGACCGCGAGGGTCCGGTGGTCGCCGCCACCGACTACATGCGCGCCGTTCCTGATCAGATCCGCCAGTGGGTCGGCGGCCGCTACGTCACGCTCGGCACCGATGGCTACGGGCGCTCCGACTCACGCGCGGCGCTGCGCCGGCACTTCGAGGTGGATCGCAACTACATCGTGGTCGGGGCTCTCAAGGCGCTCGCCGACGAGAAGCGCGTCGACAGCGCCACCGTCGCGAGCGCCATCAAGGCACTCGGCGTCGATCCTGACAAGCCGGTCCCCTGGAAAGTCTGAGCGGACGACCATGAGCGCGGCGGCGAATGTGGTCGAAGTGCGCGTGCCCGATCTGGGCAGCTTCAAGGACGTCGCCGTCATCGACGTCATGGTCAAGCCCGGCGACAGCATCGAGGTCGACACCCCGCTCGTTACGCTCGAGTCCGACAAGGCGGCGATGGACGTACCCTCGACCGCGAGCGGCGTAGTCGAGAAGATTCACGCCACCAAGGGCGGCAAGGTCAATACCGGCGATCTGCTCGCGACCTTGAAGGCCGCAGCCGGCACCGTGCCCTCGACGGCGGCTGCCGCGTCACCGCCGGCACCGGCTGCACCGCCCCCGGCCGCGGCGCCGGCGGCCGCCGCAGCGCCCGCGCCGAGCTCCGCGCCGCCGCCGCCCGCGGCGGCTACGCCGACGGCGCCTGCGGCTCCGGCCGCCAAGCAGGACAACGCTCAGCCGCCCGGCAAGCTCGTGCCCCTTTCGCAGCTTGGCACTCCCACCTCCTACCGAGCCGACCTGGCGCCGATCGATGAGCCAGGCTTTTCGCGCGCCCACGCCGGGCCGTCGGTGCGCAAGTTCGCACGCGAGCTCGGGGTCGATCTCGCCCGTGTGGCGGGCCAGGGCTTCAAGGGCCGCATCACGCACGAGGACGTCAAGGCATTCGTCAAGAGCGCGCTCGCCTCTGCGGCACCGCCGAGCGCCACCGCCGCTACCGTTGCCGTCGGTGCTGCCGCGCGCTCAGCGCTGCCTGCCGTCCCGGTAGTCGACTACTCGCAATTCGGTCCCGTCGAGACGCAGCCGCTCACACGTATCCAGAGGATCTCGGGTCCCCGCCTGCAGGCGAGCTGGGTCAACATCCCGCATGTCACGCAGTTCGACGAGGCCGACATCACCGAGCTCGAGGAGCTGCGCGCGGGGCTGAAGGACAAGGCGCAGGCGGCGGGCGTCAAGCTGACACCGCTCGCCTTCATCATGCGCGCCTGTGTGAAGACGCTGCTCGAGTTCCCGCGCTTCAACGCCGCACTCGATGCCGACGGTGCCAATCTCATCGTCCGTAAGTTCATCCACATGGGGTTCGCGGCGGACACGCCCAACGGCCTGGTGGTGCCGGTGGTGAAGGATGCGCACCGCAAGGACGTTTACGAGCTGGCGCGCCAGCTCGCGCAGCTCTCGGAGAAATCGCGCGCCGGCAAGCTGCCGCCGACCGATATGCAGGGCGGCTGCTTCACGATCTCGAGCCTGGGCGGGATCGGCGGCACCGCTTTCACACCCATCATCAACGCGCCCGAGGTGGCGATCCTCGGGGTATCGCGCTCCAGCATGCGCCCCGTATATCGCGGCACGAGCTTCGTGCCGCGCCTGATGCTGCCGCTGTCACTGTCCTACGATCACCGGGTGATCGACGGCGCCATGGCAGCGCGCTTCACGACCTATCTCGCCCAGACGCTCGCCGAGCCGCGCAGCCTTCTCGAGGCTGTGCTGTGAGTCGCATCGAGCTGCTGGTCCCCGACATCGGCAATTTCCACGATGTAGAGATCGTCGACGTGCTGGTGAAGGCCGGCGATGTGGTCGAGATCGACACGCCGCTCGTCACGCTCGAGACCGACAAGGCCTCGATGGACGTGCCGTCGATGGCAGCCGGCAAGCTCGCCGAGGTGCTGGTCAAACGCGGCGACAAGGTGTCGAAGGGCTCGGTGCTGGCGCGCGTTGAGGCGGCGGACGGCGCAGCGCAGCCGGCGGGCGCCGCTGCTCCCGCAGCTGCCTCCCCGCCGGCGACACCCGCAGCCAAACCGGCGCCGTCCGCGCCCACGCCCGCCGCGCGCCCGCCGCAGCCGCCGGCTCCGCCGCCCGAGGCACGTGTCGAGGCCAAGGGCGATACGGTGCGTATGCCCACGCAGAAGGGCGGGCCTGCCGAGCGGGCGGCGACGGACTTCAACCGCACGGCCGACCTGCTGGTGTTCGGTGCAGGTCCCGGCGGCTACACCGCGGCATTCCGCGCCGCCGACCTGGGTCTCAAGGTGACGCTCGTCGAGCGCTGGCCGGAGCTCGGAGGCGTGTGCCTCAACGTCGGCTGCATCCCGTCCAAGGCGCTGCTGCACGCGGCCAAGGTGATCGAGGACGCCGAGGAGATGGGCGAGCGCGGCATCGCTTTCGGGGCCCCCGCGATCGAGCTGCCGAAACTGCGCGAGTGGAAGAGCTCCGTGGTGCGCAAGCTGACGAGCGGCCTGCGCGTGCTGGCGCGGCAGCGCAAGGTGGAAGTCGTGCAGGGAAGCGGGCGCTTCGTCAGCGCCAACGTGCTCGAGGTCATGGGCACGAGCGGCTCGCAGCGCATCCGTTTCGAGCAATGCATCATCGCCGCCGGTTCCGAGCCGGTCGGGCTTCCCGGGCTGCCGGCGGACTCGCGCATCCTCGATTCCACCGACGCGCTCGAGCTGCCGGAGTTCTCCGGTGGCCTGCTGGTGATCGGCGGGGGCATCATCGGGCTCGAGATGGCGTGCGTGTTCGATGCACTCGGCACGCGCGTGAGCGTCGTCGAGCTGACCCCGCAGCTGATGCCCGGCTGCGATCCGGATCTGGTGCGCCCCCTCGAGCGGCGCATCCGTGCGCGTTACCAGCAGATCCTGCTCGGCACCAAGGTGTCGGGAATCGAGGCGCAGTCCGAGGGACTGAAGGTGAGCTTCGCGGGCGAGAAGGCGCCGGCACCGCAGCTTTTCGACCGCGTGCTGGTCGCCGTCGGCCGGGCACCCAACGGCCACAGCGTCGGCGCCGAGCTCGCCGGGATCAAGGTATCGGAGCGCGGCTTCATTCCCGTCGACAAGCAGATGCGCACCAACGTGCCGCATATCTTCGCGATCGGCGACATCGCAGCGCCCCCCATGCTGGCCCACAAGGCCATGCACGAGGGCAAGGTCGCCGCGGAAGTGGCCGCCGGACACAAGGCCGCCTTCGATGCGCGCGTGATTCCATCCGTTGCCTACACCGATCCCGAGGTAGCCTGGGTGGGGCTGACCGAGACCGAGGCGAAAGAGAAGAAGATTGCGTTCGCCAAGGGCAACTTCCCCTGGGTGGCGAACGGCCGCTCACTGTCGCTTGGCCGGGACGAAGGCTTCACCAAGCTGCTGTTCGATCCGGAGACGCACCGCGTACTCGGCGGCGGCATCGTCGGCACCAATGCCGGCGAGCTGATTTCAGAGGTCGCGCTCGCCGTGGAGACCGGCTGCGATGCGGCCGATATCGGCCTCACGATCCACCCCCATCCGACGCTGTCGGAGACCGTGGCCGGAGCGGCCGATGCTTTCGAGGGCACTCTCACGGATCTCTACTTACCGAAGAAGAAGTAGCTGGCCGCGCGGAGCCGGCGGTTACGCCGATCCCGCTAGGACTCCGCCGACAGCCGCGCGCATGGCGCGCCGATGGCGATCTGCAGGCCAGCGCGCGAAACTGCGCGTGATGATTCGTAAGCTCAGTTCAGGGCAGTACCGGCTCTACTCGCGGAAAGTGAACCCGCGCACCGGGCAGCGCAGAAACCTCGGTACCTTCAGCACGCGCGCGGCGGCCGAGAAGCACGAGCGCGCCGTGCAGTACTTCAAGCGCCACTGACGGACGGTGCTAGTCAGCCGGGACGGTGCGTTCCTTCGCCCACTCGCGCAGCGCCGCGACGCTCTCCGCCATGATCACCGCCAGCGGCCGCGTAGCCGCGATCTCGGCAGCCAGCAGCCGCGCATCGGGGGCGACGTGCTGGGCGTGCGCGCTGTAGAGCGCGGCCACGATCGCCTGCTCGATCTCAGCGCCCGAGAACCCCTCGCACTCGCGCGAGAGCGTGGCGAGGCTCGCATCATCCAGCGCGATGCCGCGCCGCGCGGCGTGGATGCGCAGGATTTCCGTGCGCGTCGCGAGGTTCGGCAGGTCGACGAAGAAGATCTCGTCGAAGCGCCCTTTGCGGATCAGCTCCGGCGGCAACGCAGCGATGTCGTTGGCGGTGGCCACCACGAACACGCGGCTGCTCTTCTCTGCCAGCCAGGCGAGGAACGCGCCCAGCACGCGCCGCGTCGCGCCGCCGTCGGAATCTCCGGACGCAAAGCCCTTCTCGATCTCATCGATCCACAGCACGCAGGGCGCGAGTACGTCGGCCGACTGCAGCGACTCGCGCAGGTTGCGCTCCGATTCGCCGATGTACTTGTCATACAGCGACGCACAATCGAGCCGCAGCAGCGGCACGTGGAAGATCCCGGCGCTGGCGCGCGCCGCGAGACTCTTGCCGCAGCCCTGAACGCCCAGCAGCAGCACGCCCTTGGGGGGATCGAGCTCGGGAGCGGAGCCGTCGAAGGCCGCGCAGCGTTTCTCCAGCCACGCCTTGAAATTCACCAGTCCACCGACATCGGAGAGCTGCGCGGTGTCGTGCTCGTAACGCAATATGCCGCCGTGATTCAGCAGCTCGTATTTCGCCTGCATGACCCGCGGCACGTCCGAGGGCTCGATCGCGCCGTGCTCGCAGATCGCTTTGCGCGCCAGGCGCTGCGTGTCGGCCGCCGACAGTCCATTCATGTTCTCGACCAGCAGGTCGAGGGCACGCGGATCGATCTTCACGGCCTGCCGCGGGTTGGCGCGCATCCATTGCCGCGCCACCTCCTCGACCAGCTGGCGCCGCTCGTTGCGGTCGGGCAAGGCGAGCGTCACGCGGGCCGCCAGGTGCTCGAGCTCGTGCGGGATCTCGGTCTGGTAGCCGATCAGCACCACGGTACGGGCGCAGCGCTCGTAGTCCTGGGCGATGTCCTTCAGCAGACGCACGATCGTCGGATCCTGAAGGTAGGGATGGAAGTCGAGCAGTGCGTACACACCGGCGAGCGGCGTCGCACGGATGTGTTTGAGGATGTCGGGTGGCTGCGCCAGCATGCGCTGCGCCGGGCCGAGCTCCACGTCCAGGCGCTTCAGGCCGTCCGTCACGGTCCACTGAAAAAGGGGCAGTCCCGCTCTTGCCGGACTCTGGTTACCGGGCGCGGGAACGGCAACGGCAGGCGGCGCCGGCAGCTGCCGGCAGGCGCTGGTGAGTGCCTTGAGGACCTGTGCTTCATCGCGTGAGTCAACCACGATGATCGGCACACGCGAGCGCAACAGAACATCCAGATCGTTCTCTTGCATGGCAGCAGGAGCTTAGCAGAGGCGGCTGCGATGAAACTGAGACACCGGTCCGCAGCGCCTCCACCGACTGTCACATCCGCTAGAATCCAAGCGGCGCCGCAACGGGCATCGGAACCCGACAGCGCCCGGAAGGGGTATTCATGCTGGTGGTCACGACCGAGAACGTTGCGGGTTACCGTGTGCGCGAGGTTAAGGGCCAGGTGTTTGGCGTCGTCGTGCGAAGCCGCGGCCTCGGCGGCAACATCATGGCGGGGCTGCGCTCGATCGTGGGGGGCGAGATCAGCGAGTACACGCAGCTCCTCGAGGAGGCTCGCCGCCACGCAGTGGATCGCCTGGTGAAGAACGCGACGCTCATGCAGGCCAACGCGGTCGTGATGATGCGCTTCGACTCCGCCGAGATCGGCCAGACGATGAGCGAGATCGTGGCGTACGGCACGGCGGTCGTGCTCGACAAGGTGGACTGAGTGCTGCGCACGCTGCTGCTGCTGTTTGCGGGCGCGCTGGCGCTGACAGGTGCCATACTTCTGCTCCGCGGTGTAGCGGGTCCCGGAGCGTATGCGCTCGGGCTCGGAGGAGTCATCGTGCTCGGCACGGCCTTCGAGCGCTGGCGTTACCGCCCGCACGATCTGCGGCCGGACGGGGGCTGGCAACCGACCGGCGAGCGCTTCGAGGATCCGCAAACGGGCAGCACCGTTCAGGTGTTCTACGATCCGCGCAGCGGCGAGCGCCGCTATGTGAGCGATCCGGGGCCGCCGCCGGGCCCGGGGATCTCGTAGCCCCAGTTCCTGAAGAGCGCTCCCCAGGCGGCGCGAATCGCCGCCGTGCCCTGTGGTGAGACCGCATAGTCGTTGGTGCGGTAATCGCGCAGGCCGGCAAGATACTGTGCGACGCGCGGACGGACGAATTCGAAGTCACCAAGGCCGATGTTGCGGTAGCACGCCTCGAGACTCCCCAGCGGATCGCGCACCAGGTCCTCGTAGCGCAGCTGGTGAAACTGTCCGGGCGGGATCATGGCGCGGTCGCGTTCGAAACTCTGATACATCCGCGGCAGACCCTCGAGCACCTCGTACTCGAGCTGCGCTTCGGTCCAGGGTGCGAGCGCATTGATCGCCCGATTCACGCCCCACAGGCGCACGGTCGATGCGAAGACGGCGAGCGGCTCGCGCACGAGATGCAGGTAGCGTGCTCGGGGGAAGAGTCGCGCGAGTACCGCGAGCCGCGCGGTGTGAGGCGGCGACTTGAGAACCAGCGGCTTGGCGGGTTGGCGGAAGCTGACCAGCCGCAGAAACTCAAGAAAGGCCTTTTCCCAGCGCTCGCGCTCCTCAGCGGACACCGCGGTCAGCCTGAGATATCGGCGGCCGACGTGCTCCTCCTGGAATCCGACCGACCAGTACGGTGAAGGCACACCCGATACCACTAGTGCCATCTCGTCTTCCTGGGGCCGATCGAGTCCCATCGCCATGTCATCCATCACGCGCCTGCTAGGAAGCAGCCAGGCGAACAGCCGCGGGTACAGGCGATCTGTCAACACGCAGTGATGGGGTGCGAAGCACTCGAAGGTCGTCGGGAACGCAAGGCGCTCATCCAGCGCGAGCAGGTTGTGCAGGTGAGTCGTGCCGGTCCGATAGTGCCCGAGGATGAAGACCGGATCCGGTTGAATGGCCGCATGCCGAATCCGCTCGCCGAACAGCGCCGACTGCAGCAGACCCAGCGCGGAGTTGCCGGCCGTCATCGCCGTGGTCACCACGGCCGCGGGCCACTTGTTCCGGGCAACCCTGAAATGCTGCGACCGCAGCAATCTCAGCCACGCCGACAGCTTCATCGTCTGCCAGAGCGTCGGCGAGTACCACCGGGGCGCCTGACCACGGCCGCTTATGGTTTGAACCCAAACGTCCGTCATGTTGGTGTGACAGCTTACACGCAAGGCCGGGATAGAATGCGCCGGCGGGGAGCCACAACATCAACGGGGTAGTCTCAATGAGAGTCGCGAGCGCTTCGCTGCTGGCCGGTTTCGCATTCGGTAGCGTGTTGCTGTCAGGCAGTGCCCTGGCGCAGTGGCATTACCCGACGCCGCCGACCTCGGACGCTGCCGATGTGTTGCACGGCAAGCGCTATGCGGACCCGTATCGGCCACTCGAGAATCTGCAGGATCCCAGCATAGCGGCCTGGTTCAAGGCCGAGGCAGAGCTCACCGATCGCACCATCGCGACCATCCCGGGGCGCGATGCGCTGGTGAGCGAGTGGCTGTCCATGGACCGTCGCACCCCGCCGCGTTATCGCGAATTCCAGCTCGAGGGCGGTCGCCTCTTCTATCGCAAGACACTCGGCGGCGAGAACGTCGGCAAGCTGTACGTGCGTGAGGGTTGGGAGGGGAGCGAGCGGCTGCTGTTCGATCCGACGGCCTACAAGAAGGGCAGCGGCACCACCGTGTCGCTGTTCGTGCCCTCCTTCGACGGCCGCTACGTGGTGCTCGGACTCGCGGTCAAGGGTGGCGAGTGGTCGGAACTGCGCGTGCTGAAGGTCGATGACGGTGAGTTGCTGGCGGATTCGATCTACCCGGCCGGATGGTTCGGCGTGAGCTGGCTGCCGAACAGCCGGGCGTTCTTCTACAACGGCAGCGATGTCACCGACATCAAGAGTCTCGACATCGAGACCAACCGCAAGGCGAGGCTGCACACGCTCGGCACGCCGGCGAGCCAGGACCGCGATCTTCTCAGCACCGCGGCGACTCCCGATCTTGGCATCGAGGCCAAGGAATTTCCGCTGGCCACGGTGCCTGAGTCCGCGCCCGAGCGCATCCTCGGAGTCCTCGCCACCGTGCAACCCGAGTCGCGGCTGTACGTCGCTTCGTTGTCGGATCTTGACAAAGGCCAGCTGCACTGGAAACCGCTCGCACAGCGCAGCGATAAGCTGGTGCGCGGCAGTGCCATGACTTCCGAGTGGTTCTACTCGACAACCTCTGCCGACGCGCCGCACTACAAGGTCGTGCGCGCGCGTCTCGATGCCCCGGATTGGGCGCACGCGCAGACCGTGATCCCGGAGGCGGCCGATTCCATCGACTCGATGGCGCAGAGCAAGGACTACCTGCTGGTCGTCTACACTGACGGAATCAACGGCCGGCTGGTGCGTCATGCGCTCGCCACCGGTGCCACGAGCGAGGTGGCCCTGCCCCTCAAGGGCACCATCGTGGATGCGACCTGTCCGGACATCCACGGCAACCGCTGCCTCATCACGATCAGCAGCTGGCTGCAGCCGCCGGCGATCTACGAGGTGGATGCCGCCTCCGGTGCGGTCCAAAAGGGCGCATTCCACAGCGAAGTGAGCTATCCGGAGATGGCCGAGCTCGTGGCCGAGGAGGTCGAGGTGTCCGGCCACGACGGCACAATGATTCCGCTGTCGATCATTCATCGCAAGGACATCAAGCTCGACGGCTCGAGCCCCTGCATCCTCGAGGGCTACGGTGCCTACGGCATCAGCTGGAACCCGGAGTTCAGCCCGCGCTATTCGGTCGCCAACCGCGGCGTGGTGGTCGCTTACGCGCACGTGCGCGGCGGGAGCGAAAAGGGCGAGGCCTGGTACCGTGCCGGCTACAAGACCACGAAACCCAACACGTGGAAGGACTTTATCTCGGCCGCTGAATATCTGATCAGCAAGGGTTATACGAGTCGCGAGCACCTCACGGGCCGCGGCACGAGCGCCGGCGGAGTTCTCATCAGCCGCGCCGTGACCGAGCGGCCCGACCTGTTCGCGGCGGCGGTGGTCAACGTCGGATTGGCGAATGCGATGCGAGTGGAGTTCTCTCCCAACGGCCCTGTGAACACGCCGGAGTTTGGAACGGTCCAGGACCCCACCGAGGCTCAGGCCCTGTACGAGATGGATGGCCTTCAGCACGTGATGCCCGGGGTGCGTTACCCGGCCGTTCTCGGAGTTGCCGGATGGAACGACCCGCGCGTGGTTCCCTGGGAGCCCGGCAAGTTCATCGCCGCCGTCCAGCAGGCCTCCACCTCCGGGCGCCCGGCCCTGATGCTGGTGAACTACGACAACGGGCATTTCACCGAAGAGAAGTCGGTCACCTATCGCAATTTTGCGAACCAGTTCGCCTTCGCGCTGTGGCAGGCCGGGCACAAGGCCTACCAGCCCAAGCCTGCCACCAAGTCCAAGTCCTGAGATGCCCGGCCGATAGCCACTTCACAGACTTGGGGCTGCCGCGGTGCGAGAGTCGCGGCCGGCGCATCGCCTCGTGTGCCGGTGACATCGCACCATGCTCTGGATTGCTGTCTCGCTGTTCTTTCTGTGGTGCGCGTACCGAGAAGTGCGCGCCTCCCTGGTCGTACCTGCCGGCTTCGACCGAACCCGGCCCATCTATAAGCCCTACCTCGCGCTGGTGCTGATTCTGGCCGCGGGATTCGCCTGGCCGACGCTTCACAGATGGTACTTCGAACACTATCTCTCCGTGTTGGCCACGCGGCTCGCCGACAACCACCGCGCATCGGTCCACTGCAACACGCTGCTCGATACCATGTTCGATCCCGAGGCGCTGGCGGCTGGTCATGCCAACCCGCGCACCGGCAAGATCGCAATCCAGGCTCCCTGGTGCGACCGGTTGAGGTCGTATTTGTGGCACCCGCGCCGCGCAAACTGGGAGGAGCTGGTGAGCCTCAACCTGGTCACTCACGAGAGCATGCACGTGCGCGGCGAGCTCAACGAAGCCAAGACCGAATGTGAGGCCGTGCAGCGCAACTACCGCACGGCGAGAATGATGGGTGTGCCGGAGGAGGTGGCCAGAGAAAACGCGCTCGATTACTACAACGGCCCGTACAAGGAGCGCGCCGCCGTCGGCGGACTCGCCGGCGGGTACTATTCGAAGGAGTGCGCCCCGGGCAAGGCCTGGGACGAGCACCTGCCCGATTCCAGCTGGGATTAGCCGGGTGACCGAGCGTGCAGTGTCCGAAATGCGGCCACAACCAGGACGACCCGGTACGTTGTGCGTCGTGCGGGATTTATTTCGACAAGCTCGCCCAGCAGCAGCGGCTCGCCGACGTCCGCAGGAGCATTGACGATGTCCGTAACCCGAGCGCGCCGCGATTCGGTTTCGGCACGCTCATCCTGACGGCTGTCGTAGCTGCAGGGAGCGTCTTTTGGCTGACGCACCGTAGGGCCAGCGCCCCGGAATCTGTCGCGCAGCGCCCGCTTGTCACGCGCAGCGCGGCCGTATCTGAATCGGTGGCGGCGCTCCCGAACCCGCAGCCGGGATCAGTCCCGGCACAAGGCGGCTCGAGGGGTGAGGGTACTCCCCTAGAGAGCGCGCGGCGGGCAACGGTAGTCATCAAGACCGGCTGGGGATTCGGAGCCGGCTTCATTATCGATGGCGCATGCCACGTGATCACCAACCGCCACGTGGTCGAGACCGACGGCTCACGTGTCGCCAATCGCGTGGTCGAGGATCCGGAGGTGCGCTCGCGCATGGCGGTGGCGCAACAGCAGCTGCAGGTGTCGCTCAATCAGGAGCAGCGGATGCTGGCGGCGATTGGGAACCAGCCCGGCATGAATACCGAAAGGCTGCGTCTGCAGGCCGACATAGACGCCAAGCAGCAGCAGCTCGCTGACCTGCCGGGCTTCATCAGTCAGAAGATCACCAGCGACGTAGCCAGGGCAGCACGCAGCGGCTTCACGGCAACCCTGCTCGATGGCACACACTACGAAGGCCTGCACGCGCAGGCATCAGACAGTCACGATCTGGCGCTGTTCCAGCTACCGGCCGACAACTGTGCGCACGTCGCGATCGGCCGATCCGTCGGACTCCCGGTGGGAGCGCGCCTTTACACGATCGGCAATCCGGCAGGACTCGCGTATACCGTGACTTCGGGCATATTTTCCGGCGAGCGCGTTCAGGGCGACCAGCGGCTGCTGCAGACGGATGCTGCCATTAATCCGGGCAATAGCGGCGGACCGCTGCTCAACGAGTCGGGTGCGGTCATTGGCGTGAATACCATGGTGCTGCGCGGCGCGCAGGGCATTGGCTTTGCCATTCCGATCGAGGATGTGCTCGAGGAATTTCCCGCCCTCAAGCCCTAGCGTGTGCTGCCTTCGACTCCGCTGGTGTGGCACGTGACACAGCCCGTGACAGGTCCGTGACCGCTCAGGTATCCAGGCGGGTCGCGATGACAACCGAGACAGAAGTCGTGGAAGCGCGCCTCCCCCCCGAGCCTGAGCTCGGCGCGGCCGCTGCGATGGCAGCTGATGCACGAGTCCGCGCCGGTTCGGTCGACGAAGTTGTGATGGCATGCGATGCAGTTGACGGCGCGATGCTTGTCGTGCGGGAAATCAAGGACCAGCGGCTCGCTGCGGCGCAGGAACGGCTCGCGCAGCGCCTGCGCTGTGCCGCCGCGCATCAAAGCCAGCAGCGCTACGAGTGAGCCTGCGACGATCGCCAACACGAGACGCGAGTGCCGTCCGAACACCAGCGTGCCGAGGAAGCGCGACGGCGGCTGCACCGGCTGTCGCCGGGCGCGCGCTCGCAGCAGTCCGAGCAGCACCAGGCCCGACAGCAGGGCGTAGGCGGCCACATGTGCGCTGCCATGCACGTAGCGACCCGTGGTCACGACGTGTACGGCCAGCATGACCACCAGCAGGCAGGCTGCACCGACGTGCGCTGCCTGAAAGTCGCGATGGCGCGGCCACAGCCGCCATCGCACCGCGGCACCTGCCGGCACGGTGAGGAAGAGCAGCGTGAGTAGCGCCAGTATCCCGGCGTACTCGTAGCGCGGCGCCGTCGGTTTGAGATGCTCGATGACCCGGTGATCGGCGCCGAGTGACAACGCGACGTGCAGCGCCGCAGCGGCGAGCGCCAGCCAGCCGAGCAGCTCGTGACTGCGTACCGCAAACGCTCCGGCTGCGCCCGTGCGCGGCCGAACCGTCAGCACGCATAAGGCCAGGCTGACCGCGACCGCGCAAAGACCCAGTGCCTGGGCGAGCTCCCACGTCATCGGGGCCTCGAACCCTCAGCGCCGCGCGCGGCGCCGGGCAGTCCTGGAGCGTCTGATCTTCGCACCGAGCGAGCCGCCGCGTTTCGCGGGCGGGGGCGTCTTGTGCGGGTATTCGCACAGATCGCGGATGATGCAGGTCGGGCATTTGGGCGCGCGCGCGGTGCACACGTAGCGGCCGTGCAGCAGCAGCCAGTGATGCGCGTCCTTGCGGAACTCGGGGGGCGTGCCGGCGATGAGGCCAGCCTCCACATCGCGCGGCGTCTTGCCGGGCGCGAGCCCGGTCCGATTCGCGACGCGGAAGATGTGGGTGTCGACTGCGATCTCGGCGTGGCCGAACACCATGTTGAGGATGATGCTCGCGGTCTTGCGGCCGACTCCCGGCAGCGCCTCGAGCGCCGCGCGCTCGCCCGGGACCTCGCCGCCATGCGTGTCGACGATCTGCCGGGCGAGCGCCACCAGATTCGCCGCCTTGGTGTTGTAGAGCCCGACGGTGCGGATGTAGGACTTCACGCCCTCGACTCCGAGCGCGGCGATCGCACCCGGCGTGTTGGCAACCGGAAAGAGATTCTTTGTGGCGGCGTTCACGCTCCGGTCGGTCGTGTGGGCCGACAGCATCACCGCGACCAGCAGCTCGAAGGGCGAGGCGTGCACCAGCTCGGTGGTGGGACTGGGGTTCGCGGCCTGCAGGCGGCGGAAGATGGCTCGACGCGTCGCGGCGTGCATCAGACCTCCTGCTTGCGGGCCTCGAGGAGCGCGCTGCGCTCCAGAGCCCGCGCGGCGGTGCGCGTACCGTGCGCCTCGAAGCGCGCGCGGTTCTCAGCGCGCTGTGGCGGGCACGCCGCGGCGCTGAGGCTCGCGCGGCTCACCATGGTGATGCAATCGACCGGGCAGGGCGCGATGCACAGCTCGCAGCCGGTGCACAGCGCCAGCACCACGGTGTGCATCTGGCGCTGCGCGCCGACGATTGCATCGACCGGACAGGGCGGCAGGCAGCGGGCGCAGCCGATGCAGGCGTCCTCGTCGATCTGTGCGACGAGCTGCGGTCCTTCGGCGCCGTTGGCGGGATTGAGCGGCAGCGCCGGGCGCCGCAGCAGCGCGGCAAGCGCCTCGATCGTGGCGGCCCCGCCCGGCGGGCACTGGTTGATCTCAGCCGCGCCGCTCGCAATCGCCTCGGCGTACGGCCGGCAGCCCGGGTAGCCGCAGCGCGTGCACTGCGTCTGTGGCAGCAGGGCGTCGATGTCGGGCGCGCTGATCATATGCGCGGCATTTGCCGGCGGGCCGGCGCCTCAGCTGACCCGCATGCCGGGCGCCGCGCCGTCGTCGGGCGAGAGGAGAAACACCCCGGGCGACTCGCCACTCGCCGCCAGCACCATGCCCTCGGAGACGCCGAACTTCATCTTGCGGGGCGCGAGGTTTGCCACCATGACCGTCAGGCGCCCGGTGAGCGCCGCCGGATCGTAGGCCGATTTGATACCGGCAAACACCGTGCGCTGCTGCGCGCCAAGATCGAGGGTGAGTTTCAGCAGCTTGTCCGCCCCGGGCACGGTCTCGGCGCGCAGGATGCGCGCGACCCGCAGGTCGAGGCGCTTGAACTCGTCGATTGAGATCGGCGCTGCACCGCTCGCGGGCGCAGCCGCCGCCCCGGCCGCGGCAGCGCCGGCCGCCGCCTGGCCCGCATCGAACAGCGCATCGAGCTGCTTGGCCTCGACACGCGTCATCAGGTGCTGGTACGGGTTGATGTGCTCCGGACGCACGACGGCATCGCCCCAGGTGAAATCGCGCTCGAGTCCGAACAGCTCGCGCGCCACGCGCGAGGCGAGCGCCGGCAACACCGGCGCCAGCAACACCGTCAGCGCTTTGAAGCCGTACAGGCACCGCGAGCAGACATCCTGCAGCTGGCCGGCCTTCGCGGGGTCGTTGACGGCCTTGGCCAGCAGCCACGGCTGGTGCGAATCGAAGTACTGATTGATCCAGTCGGCGAACTCCATGCACTGGCGCATGGCCTTGCCGAACTCGCGCGCCTCATAGGATCGCTGCACCGAGTGCGCCGTGTCAGCCACGGATGCGGTCAGCGATGCCAGATCGTCGGAATAGCTGAGCTCGCCGCCGAAATGCCGCGTGATGAAATTAGCAGCCCGGCTCGCGATGTTGACGTATTTACCGATCAGGTCGCTGTTCACCCGCGCCAGAAAGTCCTCGGGGTTGAAGTCCAGATCCTCGACGTTGGCGTTCAGCTTGGCGGCGATGTAGTAGCGCAGCCACTCGGGGTTCATCCCGACTTCGAGGTAGCGCAGCGGGCTGATCCCGGTGCCGCGCGACTTCGACATCTTTTCCCCGGAGACCGTGATGAAGCCGTGGGCCCAGACGTGGTTCGGCACCTTGTAGGGAGGTCCAGCGAACCGGAGCATCGCCGGCCAGAACAGCGTGTGGAAGTAGATGATGTCCTTGCCGATGAAATGGATCTGCTCGGTATCGGCCGCCGCGAGGAACTGCTCGAAGCTGCGCGTCTCGCCGTTGGCGCGCGCCTTGCCGCTCTCGAAGTAACTCTCGAGCGAGGCCAGGTAACCGATGGGCGCATCGAGCCAAACGTAGAAGTACTTGCCCGGAGCGTCCGGGATCGGGATGCCGAAGTAGGGGGCATCGCGCGAGATGTCCCAGTCGGAGAGCTGCTGCTCGCCGCGCCCCGACAGCCATTCACGCGCCTTGTTGGCGACCTGCGGTTGCAGCCGTCCGGGCTCACCCAGCCAGGACTCGAGGAAGGCCACGCACTTCGGATCCGACAGGCGGAAGAAGAAATGCTGCGAGCGCTTCAGCACCGGTTTGGCGCCCGACAGCGCCGAGTAGGGATTGATGAGCTCCGTGGGTGCGTACACCGTGCCGCACACCTCGCAGGCATCGCCGAACTGATCCGGCGAATGGCAGTTGGGGCACTCGCCCTTGATGTACCGATCGGGGAGAAACATCCCCTTCGTCGGGTCGTAGAACTGCTCGATGTCCTTCTGGTAGATGAGTCCGGCATTTTTGAGGCGCAGGTAGATGTCCTGCGACAGGCGGGTGTTCTGCGGCGAGTCGGTCGAGTGCCAGTGGTCGAAGCTTAAGTGGAAGCCTTCGAGGTAGCGGGCGCGGCCGGCAGCGATGCGCGCCACCAGCTGTTGCGGTGTGACACCCTCGGCTTCCGCCTTGAGCATGATCGGTGCGCCGTGGGCGTCGTCGGCGCAGACGAAATGCAGCTGGTTACCCTGCAGACGCTGGAAGCGCACCCAGACGTCGGCCTGGATGTACTCCATGATGTGCCCGATGTGGAACGGGCCGTTGGCGTAGGGCAGTGCGGTGGTGACGAAGATGCGGCGGATCATCTGCCCAGTTTACAGCCTTGCGCTCAGGGATGGCCGATACTCCTCGAGCCAGCCGAGCGGCCGTCGGAGGTCTTCGCCTCCGTGCACGGCAGCTTGCCTCAACAGGCGGCCGCCGCGGATCGAAAGCGGCCCGCCGATCAGGCGGGCTTGCTGAACTCCTCGAACTTCGCCTTGTTGATGGCCTTCTTGTAGGCCTCGTGGCCCGTGACCAGGCGCTGCTCGAACAGCTGTTGGATCGCCGTGTCCATGGTGCGCATGCCGAACTGGCCGCCGGCCTGCATGGTGTTCTCGAGCTGATCGAGCTTGCCCTGGCGGATGAGGTTGGCAGCCGCCGAGGTGTTGACCAGGATCTCAAGCGCCGCCACCCGGCCCTGCTTGTCGGCACGCTGCAGCAGCTGCTGCGAGATCACGCCGCGCAGCGAGGTGGACAGCATGGTGCGCACATGTGACTGCTTGTCGGAAGGGAAGACGTTGACCATGCGGTCGACGGTGGCGGCGGCGCCGTTGGTGTGCAGCGTCCCCATGACGAGAATACCCATCTCGGCTGCGGTCACCGCGATGCTCATGGTCTCGAGGTCGCGCAACTCGCCGACCAGCACCACGTCCGGATCCTCGCGCAGCGCGGAGTGCACCGCGGCTGCGAAGCTCGGGCTGTGCACGCCGATCTCGCGCTGACTGATGAGGCAGTTCTTTCTCTCGTGCACGAACTCGATCGGGTCCTCGACCGTGAGGATGTGTCCTTTCACGCGCCGATTGATGTCGTCGATCATGGCGGCGAGCGTCGTTGACTTGCCCGAGCCGGTCTTGCCGGTCACCAGGATCAGCCCGCTGTTCGCCCGGCACATGGTGCGCACCGCATCCGGGAGCTGCAGCTCATCGAGGGTGAGTGCCTTGGAGGGAATGGCGCGGAACACGGCGCCCATGCCATTCAGCTGCCGCATGACGTTGACGCGAAAGCGCCCATGACCCTCGAGTGGATGGGCAAAATCCGCGCCGTCCTTCTTCTCGAAGCGCTCGACCGCGGCCTTGGGCATGATCTCGTAGAGTGCCGCCTTCACCCACTCGGGGTTGAGCTTCTCGGGCTTGAGCGGCGTCAGGTCGCCGTAGACACGCACCCGCGGCGGATCGCCCGCGATCAGGTGCAGGTCCGAGCCGCGCCGCTGCAGGATCTCGGTGAGGAGGGCATCGACCTGTGCCACGGTGGAGCCGCGTCCCTTCAGCCCGACGCCGCAGCGGGCGGTGGCGCGTCCAGCTTCGGCAGCATGGTCGTGTCCGTGACGAAGCGCTGGAAAGCGCGCTTATCGCTCGCGTACGCGTAGGCGTCGTCGGGATCGATGCTGCGCGCGTTGATGGCCGCGAGCAGGGCCTGGTCGAGCAGCTGCATGCCGAGGTCGCGGCCCATCTGCAGCTGGCTCGGGATCTGATGGGTCTGCTCGGTCTGGATGAGCTTGGCGATCGCCTTGGTCATCATCAGGATCTCGCAGATGGCGCGGCGGCCGTGGCCGTCGCCGGACTTGACCAGCACCTGCGTGACCACCGCCAGCAGGCTCTGGGCGAGGAAGCTCTTGGTCTGCTCGCGCTCCTCGACCGGCAGGGCATCGATGATGCGGTCGATGGTCTTGACCGCGCCCGTGGTATGCAGCGTGCCGAGTACCAGGTGTCCGGTCTCGGCGGCGGTCATCGCCATCGAGATGGTCTCGGCATCGCGCAGCTCGCCCACCAGGATGACGTCCGGGTCCTCGCGCATCGCCGCGCGCACCCCTTCGGCGAAGGTCGGGATATGCGTGCCGAGCTCGCGCTGGATCACCTGGCTCTGCTTGCTCGGATGCACGAACTCGATCGGGTCCTCGAGACTGATGATGTTGAGCTTCCGGGTCTCATTCAGGTGGTTGATCATCGCCGCCAGGGTCGTCGACTTGCCGGTGCCGGTGGAGCCGGTGACCAGCACCATGCCCTGGTGGAAGTCGCACAGCTTGGTGACGATCGGCGGCAGACTGAGGCTCTCGAGTGTCGGCACGGTCGAGGGGATGGTCCGGAATGTGGCCCCCACGCCGGTGTCCTTACGGTACACGTTGACGCGGAAGCGCCCGCCCTCGGCCGACACGTAGGAGAAGTCGAGGTCGTTGCCGCGTGCGAAGTGCTCGTTCTGCGAGTTGGTGAGGATCTCGGCGATGTAGCCCTCGAGCTCCCCCGGCCGCAGGTCGCGGAACTTGATCGGCAGCAGATCGCCGTGCATGCGCAGCATCGGCGGCACGCCGACCGCCAGGTGCACGTCCGAGCACCCCTGCTGCGTGCCGAGCTTGAGGAAGGCATCGATTCGAGCCACGCGCACCCGCTCCGCGGTTAAGGCCGTAGAGCCTGTTTAGCCGGTACGGGGCTTCAGGATCAACAGCTTGAAGGCAGAAATTTGACGTAACGCACGAAGTTTGTCCATCGTCGGCGCCAGGCGGTCGCCCCGGCGGGCCGGATGGTTAGCGGAAGCGTTCGAGCGCGCCGCGCAGCTCGTCCATGGTCTGGAAGCGCTTGTTCTTGTCGACCGCCATGGCTTTCACCACCAGGTCCGAGAGCCCGGGCGGCAGTTTCGGGTTGAGGTCCTGGGGGACGCGCGCCTTGCCCTGTACGTGCTGATACATCACCGACATGTGATCGCCGCGCGAGTAGGGCGGCACGCCGGTCACCATCTCGTAGAGCATGACGCCGAGTGCGTAGATGTCGGCGCGCTCGTCGACCTTCTTGCCGAGGATCTGCTCGGGGGCCATGTACTTGGGCGAGCCGATGACGTAGCCGGTCTTGGTGAGCTGGGTGTCGCCCTCGCGCTGCGCGGCGGCGACGCCGAAGTCCACGATCTTGAGCAGCCCCTCCTGGTTGATGAGCACGTTGGCGGGCTTCAGGTCGCGATGCACGATGCCCTGCTGGTGAGCCACCGCCATGCCGGTGCAGATGTCGATGCCGAACTGCACGGCGCGCTTGAGCTCGACCGGCTTCTCGTTGACCACTTCGCCGCCGAGCGTGTGCGAGGGGAAGTACTCCATCGAGATGGCGTACAACCCCTGGATGTAGAGGAAGTCGTAGATGCGGATGACGTTCTTGTGGGTGATCTTGCGCGAGTAGCGCAGCTCGTGGACGAAGCGCTTCATCACTTCCTCGTCCTGCGAGACGTTGGGGTTGAGGAACTTGAGGATCAGCCGCTCATCGACCACCGTGTCCTCCATCAGCAGCACGGTGCCGAAGGCACCGCGCCCGATGCGGTCGATGTACTTGTAGCGGCCCTCGATGATCTCGCCCGGTTTCAGGGTCTGGATGTCGAGTCGTGAGGCGGCCGCCGCCGCCGCCTCCGCCTGGCGCCGCGCCTGATCGTTGATCACCACGGTACGGGTCGGCTCGGCGGGCGCCGGACCTGAAGCCGGCCCCGAGCGCCCGCCGCTCTGTGCCGTACTGCCTACCAGCGGTGGCGGCAAGGTGGCGGATGCCTGGCCGGCGCTGAGCGTAACGATGCCGGCGATGCGATTGTCGAGCTCGTTCACCGCGGCCGCCGCCAGGCGCGAGACCGTCTGATCAGGCGAGGCGGCCTGTGCCTGCAGCTCCTTGCGCACCTGGTCGGCCTGGCTCTCATCCGCCACCTTCGACAGCGCCTGGATCGCCTCGATGCGGATCTCGCGCTCCGGGCGCGCCACCAGTGGCAGCAGCGTCTCGACCAGGTTGCTGTCGCCGAGCTTGCCGAGCGCGCGCACCACGATCGGCGTCGCCTTGCCGGTGCTGCCGCTGTGCAACATCTCGATCAGGCGCGGCACGGCGCGCTTGTTGCCGATTTCCGCGAGCGCATCCACCGCGCGCTCGCTCACCCACCAGTCGCTGTCACGCGTCGCCTGGATGAGCGAGTCGATGGCGCGCTCGTCCTTGGTCTGGTTGAGGATCTCGATGGCGGCGCGGCGGATGTCTTCGTCCTTGTCGCGCACCAGCTGCAGCACCGCGTCGATGACCTTCGGGCCGCCGATCTTGCCGAGCGCATCGGCAGCGCGGCTGCGTACCCACCAGTCGCTGTCCTTGAGCGCTTCCAGCAGATACTTGACCGACTTGGCATCGCCCACCTCGTTCAGCACTTCGACGGCCGCGCGCCGCGCGTTCTCGTTCTCGTCCTTGAGAACTGCGATCAGGTGGCGAACGGTCTCCGGGTGGTTGGCCTTGATGACGACATCGACGGCCTTGTTGAGCACGTCGATCTCGGGATCGCGCAACAGCGCGCACACCCGCTCGATGTCGATCGGGCCATCCATGCGCTGCAGCGCCGACAGCACGGCGCTGCGGATCAGCTTGTTCGGGTCCTTGAGCAGGCCGTGCAGCGCGGTCTGCACCTCCGGCAGGTTGAAGCGCCCCAGGGTATTGATGATGTGGACGCGCGCGATGGCATCCTTGCCCTGCAGGCGGCCGAGGAGCTCGGGGATCGAGGCTTTGTCGGCGACCTCGGCGATGACGCGAAACAACGCCGCCTTCTCGTTCGGCTCCTGCGCGTAGGCCGCGGTCAGGAGCTCGCGTACCGTGAAGCGCGACTTCTGCGCGGAGATCACTTCCAGCAGCGCCGACTTGGAGATGCCCTGCGTGTTGAGCGCATCGAGCAGCATGTGCGCCGGATAGTTCTGGCTGCTGGTGAGCGCCCAGGCGATGCCGGAGACGACGCGCGGGCTGCCCTCGATCAGGCCGCGCATGAGCAGCGGGAAGGTCTTCTGGCTCACCAGCGTGCCGAGCACGTCGACCAGCAGCAGGGTGGCGCCTTTGTCGGCGTCCGGCAGCGCGCTGAAGATCGACTCGATCGCCCCGGGGCCCACTTCCTTGAGCCGCGCGACCGCCTTCTGGGTCGCCGGGTTCGACGGGTCGGGCGAGGTGCGGATCTCGACGATCAGGCGCTCGGCCCGCAGGTTGGTGAAGAAACTCATTCAGCCTTTCCGACCGGCGGTCGCGCCTGGCACACGCCTGCCGTGACGGGCGCAGCGGATGCTCGCGCGGCGGGGTGTCCGCCGGTTGGCCGTTTTTGGGGCGCGGATGTAGTCAAGGGCGCTGGAGCGACGCTTCCGGTTGATTATGCCACAGCCCCGCCACCGGACCGGCTGACCGCCATGCGCGCCGCCCTCCCAGGCTCTACAATGACTTTTTCGATCCCGCCGGATTTCCGACATGACCCCCCAGCCCCCCCTCGACGCCGTGCGCGCGGTGCTCGAAGCCTATATCGATCCGTACCTCGGCGAGACGCTCGGCGCCGCCCGGGCGGTGCGCGAGGTGGACGCGGCGCCGGCGGGCTACAAGGCGCGGATCGTGCTGGGGTTTCCCGTCGGCGGCTATCGGGACGAGCTCGCCGCCGGACTATCCGTAGCGCTCGCAAGCGCTGGCATTGCCGCCCCGCTCGCCATCGAGCTTGAGTCCGAGATCCGCGCGCACGCGGTGCAGCGCCCTCTGCGGCCGCTCGGTGACATCAAGAACATCGTCGCGGTCGCCTCCGGCAAGGGCGGCGTCGGCAAGTCCACGGTGGCGGTGAATCTGGCGCTTGCCTGGGCGGCGCAGGGGGCGCGGGTGGGGGTGCTGGATGCCGACATCTACGGGCCCAGCCAGCCGCTGATGCTTGGCCTGTCCGGCGAACGGCCGCTGCTGGCCGAAGGCAAGCGGCTGCAGCCGCTCACGGCGCACGGTGTCAGCGCCATGTCGATCGGCTTCCTCGTCGACGCCGCGCAGCCGATGGTATGGCGTGGACCGATGGTGACTCAGGCCCTGACGCAGCTGCTCTCCGAGACGCAGTGGGGCGCGCTCGACTACCTCGTGGTCGACATGCCGCCCGGCACCGGGGACATCCAGCTGACGCTCGCGCAGCGCGTGCCGGTTGCCGGAGCGGTCATCGTCACCACGCCCCAGGACATCGCCCTCGCCGATGCCCGCAAGGGACTCAAGATGTTCGAAAAGGTCGCCGTGCCCGTGCTCGGGGTGGTGGAGAACATGAGCGTGCACGTCTGCTCGAGCTGCGGGCACGCCGAGCATATCTTCGGCAGCGGCGGGGGAGCCGCGCTCGCACAGCAGCACGGCGTGAAGCTGCTCGGTGAGCTGCCGCTCGATGCGCACATCCGCGAGGAGGCCGACGGCGGGCGGCCGACCGTGATCGCCGCGCCCGACTCGCCGCGCGCGCGCTGCTATTTCGAGATGGCGCGCCGCACGGCCGCGGCGCTCGCCATCCGCGCCCGCGACCGCAGCAGTGTGTTTCCGCAGATCGTCATCGAGGAAACCTGAAGCCCATGGGGCAAACGGAAGCCGCTCCCGTGTTCGACACGTTGCCGCGCTCGGCGGTGTACACGGGCATCCTGCCGTGCCAGAAGATAAGCGCGATGGTTTCGAGCGGTGAGGTCGCGCCGGTGGGAATCCTGTCCGAGATTCTGCCGGATCAGGTACAGCCGGCCAGCATCGACCTGCGGCTCGGAGACTTTGCCTATCCGCTGGATGCCAGCTTCCTGCCCGGCAAGGGCACGAAGGTCCTGGAGAAGATGGCGCAACTCGATGCCGACTTTCAGAGCTTCGGGGTGGACCTCAGAACAGGCGCGGTGCTCGAGAGAGGTCGCCTGTACCTCGTGCCGCTGCTGGAGTCGATCCGCCTGAAAAGCGACGTGGCTGCTTTCGCCAATCCCAAGAGCTCGACCGGCCGGCTCGACATACTGACGCGTCTCATCGCCGATGAGGCAGCGCTGTTCGATCAGGTCGAGGAAGGCTACGAGGGGCAGCTGTACCTGGAGATCGCGCCGCGCAGTTTCAGCGTCGTGGTGCGGGCCGGGACACGGCTGAATCAACTTCGCTTCAGGAGAACCCGGGGGGAGGCGCCGCGCGCCATTACTGCGGCTGACTGGCGCCAGCTGGTGACTGACGGGCAGGTATCGGATGCACTCGAGGTGAGTGACCGGACCGGTTACCTGCCGTTCTCGATCGACCTGGTGGGCTCGGGCGTTGACGGCTGTCTGATTGGCTGGCGCGCGAAGAAGCATACCAAGCGGATCGATCTCGACAGACGCGACTACGACCCGCTCGATTTCTGGGAACCGATCCGCTTTCACCGCCGGGCCTCGCTGGTTCTGGACCCGGATGAGTTTTATATCCTGATGACCAAGGAACCGATCGCGGTGCCGCCGGACTTTGCCGCCGAGATGCTGCCGTACGACACGCGGGCCGGCGAATTCCGCGTGCACTACGCGGGATTCTTCGACCCCGGTTTCGGCTGGGATCCGTCCACCAGGAAGGCGGGCGGCAGCCGCGGCGTGCTCGAGGTGCGCTCGCACGAGGTGCCGTTCGTTCTGGAACACGGCCAGCGGGTCGGCTGGTTGCGCTACGAGCGCATGGCCGAGCGCCCGCAGGTGCTGTACGGCCGCGAGATCGGCTCACACTATCAGGGCCAGGACCTGAAGCTCGCCAAGCAATTCAAACAGCCGCAGTTCTAGCACCGTCGACCGCAGCTCACCTCACGGGCGCCTCAGGCTCTCGATCTCGAGCGTCCACTGCACGTCCTCACCGCGCGTCTGCTCGACCTTGAGCGGGATGTAGCCATGGTCGGGGGCGCACCAGAAGCGCGTGATGCGCGGTGAGTTGGCCTTCTGCGAGCGATAGATGACGGTGGGGATTGCGCCCATCGGTGTCTGCAACGTCGCCTCGCCGTCGCGCGCGAATTGATACTGCCGCGTGCCATTGCCGTCGACGATGCGGAAGCTCGCCGGCGTGCGCCCCGCGAGCAGCTCCACGGTGAGTGCGAGCTGCACCGAGCCATCGTCCTGCACGCCGGCAGTGAGCGGTTGCTCGACCTGCGCGCCCTCGTAGCTGCCCGTGACCCGGTGCGCCGCCCAGTCGTAGGTGAGGTCGATGGATTTCGAGCTCTCACCGCCGGCGGACTTGTAACTGAGCGGCTCGACGCCCGTGCTGCTCACCCGCACGACGCTCACCTGACGGGGCGGGAAGACTCCGGCCGCCAGGCGTCCGATGCCGCGCGGCGTGCTGCTCGAGCTGTAAGTCCAGGTATCCCCGGTGTGCTCGAGCTTCAGATCCGACACCGCGACCGTCATCCCGTGCCAGATGCCGCGGTAGCTCGCCTGGTAGGGCTTGAGCTCATCGGCGCGCGCCGCAGCGCACGCGGTGAGCGCAGCCAGCGCCAGCATCCACGTCCGTGTCACTTGAAATCCTCCGTGACGGGAACGCTCAACGGCCGGCCGTCGAGCCACGCGGCGCCGTCGCGCCAGCTGAGGCGACCGTCGGCGAACCAGCCGAGCGCCCGCGGGTAGATGACGTGCTCGGTCGCGAGCACGCGCGCGGCGAGACTCGAGGCGGTGTCGCCTGAGCGCACCGGCAGACGCGACTGCAGCACCACCGGGCCGGCATCGAGCTCCGGCGTCACGAAGTGCACGCTCGCGCCATGCTGCGCATCGCCCGCCGCGAGCGCACGCCGGTGGGTATCCAGGCCCGGATACTTCGGCAGCAGTGAGGGGTGAATGTTGAACAGGCGCCCGAGGTAACGGCCGACGAAGGCCCCCGACAACACGCGCATGAACCCGGCCAGCGCCACCGCAGCCGGGCGGTACTCCTCCAGTGCCGCCGCCAGCGAGCGCTCGAAGGCGGCACGCTCGCCCGCATGCGCCACGATCGCCGTCGGGATACCCATGCCGCGTGCCAGCTCGAGCCCGGCGGCATCGCTGCGATCGGCGATCACGACCGCGACACGCGCCGCAATGGCACGCGCCTCGCAGGCGCGCGCCAGCGCCTCCATGTTGGAGCCGCGGCCGGAGATCAGAATCGCGAGCGGCAGCTGCGGGGCGGCACTCATTCCCGGATTGAGACGCCGCGGTCCCCGTGTGCCACCGCGCCGATGATGCGCGCGGTCTCGCCGTGCGCAGTCAGCAGCTCGAGCGCGGCATCGGCACTCGCGGCCGGCACGATGACCACCATGCCGAGACCGCAGTTGAAAGTGCGGTACATCTCGGCGGCCTCGATGCGCCCGGTGCTCTGCAGCCAGTCGAACAGCGGATCGCGGTGCCAGCGGCGGCGTTCCAGCACCGCCTCGAGGCCCGCAGGCAGGGTGCGCGGGATGTTGTCGGTGAGGCCGCCGCCGGTGATGTGCGCCAGCCCGTGCACCGGCAGTGCGCGCATGAGTGCCAACAGCGGCTTCACATAGATGCGGGTCGGCGCGAGCAGTCGCTCGAAGAGCGGCCGGCCATCGAGCAGGGTGTCGGCGGTGGCGCCTGTCGAGGCGATGAGGCGGCGGATGAGTGAGTAGCCGTTGGAATGCGCTCCGGAGGAGGCGAGGCCGATCAGGGCATCGCCGGCGGCGACGCGGCTGCCGTCGATGATCGCGGCCTTCTCGACCACGCCGACGCAGAAGCCGGCGAGGTCGTAGTCCTCGCCGTGATACATGCCGGGCATCTCGGCCGTCTCACCGCCCACCAGCGCGGCGCCGGCCTGCACGCAGCCCTCGACGATGCCGCGCACCACGGCCTCGGCGATGGGCACGCGCAGCTTGCCGGTGGCGTAGTAGTCGAGGAAGAACAGCGGCTCTGCGCCCTGCACGACGACGTCGTTGGCACACATCGCGACCAAGTCGATGCCGATCGTGTCGTGGCGGCCGGTATCGATGGCGAGCCGCAGCTTGGTGCCGACGCCGTCGGTGCCGGACACCAGCACCGGGTGCCGGTAGCCGGCCGGCAGCTCGACCAGTGCGCCGAAGCCGCCGATTCCCGCCAGCACCTCGGGCCGCTGCGCGCGTCGCACCAGGGGCTTGATGCGCTCGACGAGCTCATCGCCGGCGTCGATGTCGACACCGGCATCACGATAAGTCATGCCAGGACGTTCGCTCATAGGATGGGCACCGGCGCAGGGCGGACCGCCGTCGGGCATGTGCCGCGTGTGGTATTGTACATACCGTCCAACGCCCGCGTGCGCGATCCGGACAAATGTCACGACCCTTCCCAAGACCAACTGCCGCAAGGCCTGCGCGCGCAGCGCTCGCGGGGCTCGTTGCGCTGTGCTGCGCGCTGCCCTCGTGGGCGCTGCGTCCGGTGCGAGTCTACGAAGTCGCCCTCGAGCAACTGTCGCCCGCCGCGCTGCAGAACGCGATGCGCCAGGCGCTGGTGCGCGCCACCGGGCGGCGCGAGTCTGCCGACGATCCGGCGCTCGGCAGCGTGATTGCCGACGCCGCCCGCTATGTGCAGAGCTACAGCAGCGGGCCGCACGGCGAGCCGCAGGTGGTGTTCGATGCGGCCGCCGTCGGGCACGCGCTCGAGGCCGCGGGCCGCGCCGTGTGGGCGCATGAGCGGCCCTTCACGCTCATCGTGCTGTACCCGCCGCTGTCGCGCGCGGACGCCGAGGCGGCGCGCGGGGAGCTCGAGCGCGCGGCTACCGAGCGCGGGCTGCCGATCAGCGTGATTCCATTGCCGGTCGTGGATGCTGCCGGCAACCCGGTCGCGGCCGATCAGCTGCTGCAGTCGGCGCAGCGCTATGGCGGCGATCAGGTGCTGGTGGGCCGCGCGGACGCCGCCGTGTCGCCCGGCCAGCTGCAATGGACCCTCTACACCCGCGCTGAGAGCCCGAGCTGGACGGGTACCTTGAGCGCTGGCGTCGATCACACCGTCGACCTGCTGGCACCGCCCCCGGGTGTCGCTGCGGCCGCCGATGCGGCCACGCGTGTGCGCATCGAGGGCATCAGCGGACTCGCCGACTGCGCGGCGGTCGAGCGCGTGCTGCAGAGCATTCCCGGGGTACGTCGCGCCGACCTCGCCGAGATCGACGGCTCAAGCGCCACGTTCGAGATCGACGTATCCGGCGGCAGCGGAGCGTTGGAGCGCGAGCTCGGCGGCACTACGCACATGGTGCGTGTCGCGGGCACTGGATCGCTCGTGTACCGCTATCAGCCGCAGGGCTGAATCCGCCGAGAGCGCCGCCCGCGAAGCACCGTCGTGCGCCATCTGCCCAACCTCATCTGTCTGATCCGCATCGCGCTCATCTGGCCGATCGCTGCCGCACTCAACGCCGGTGAGCAGCTCGCCGCCCTGTCGCTGTTCGTCGCGGCCGGCATGTCGGATGGTCTCGACGGCTACCTGGCCAAGCGCTTTCACTGGACCTCCGAGCTCGGCAAGGTGCTCGACCCGCTGGCCGACAAGCTGCTGCTGGTGACGGTGTTCGTCGAGGCGGCCTGGCTCGGACTCATTCCCTGGTGGCTGTCGGCGACCGTGGTGGCGCGGGATGTGCTGATCGGACTCGGCGCGCTGGTGTTCCGTGTGTGGTTCGGACCGCTGCGCGGGCGGCCCACGGTGCTCAGCAAGATCAACACCGCCGTACAGCTGCTGTACCTGACACTCATCATGCTGAATGCTGCCACCGGCCTGCCGCCGCGCGAGATGCTGGATGCCGCCGGCGCCCTGACGCTCCTGACCACGGTGCTGTCGGGTCTGCAATACGTCGTCACCTTCACGCGGCGCGCCTGGACGCCCGTGCGCTCCGCGTGAGCATGCGCCAGCTGCCGCTCGGCCTGCGGCTCACCGACCGCGCCGTATTCGCGAGCTTTCTGCCCGCGCGCAATGCGGAAGCCCTGGCGCACGCGCGCGCCGTCGCCGCCGGCGAGGTGCGCGGCGTGACCTGGGTATGCGGTCCGGGAGGGACCGGCAAGACGCACCTGCTGCAGGCGATCTGCGCAGCCGCGGCGCAGCGGGTGCGCGCCGCCTACCTGCCGCTCGCGCGCGTGGCGCCCCTCGGTGTCGGGATGCTCGAGGGGCTTTCGCAGCTTGCGTGCGTGTGTCTGGACGACCTCGATCGGGTGGCCGGCGAGCTTACCTGGGAGCGGGCTCTGTTTGGTCTGCTGCGCGAGGCCGAGGAGGCCGCAGGCACGCTCGTGGTCGCATCGCCCGCGCCGCCGGCGCTGCTGCCGTGGGCGCTGCCCGATCTCGGCTCGCGCTTCACGGCGGCCGCGGTGCTGCAGCTGCGGCCGCTCGATGAGGCGGAGCAGCAGGCGGCGTTGCAGCTGCGGGCGCGGCTGCGCGGCTTCGAGCTTCCGGACGAGACCTGGCAGTGGCTGCGGCGGCGCTATCCGCGCGACATGCGCCGTCTTTACGAGCTGCTCGATACGCTCGATGAGGCCTCGCTCACGGCGCAACGCCGGCTCACCGTGCCATTCATCCGCGATGTGCTGCTGCGCTCTGCGGCGCAGCCGCCTGCTTGAGCCGCACGGCGAGCTCGGCGACGCGCCGGCCGAGGGCCTGCGCGAGGGACTTCTCGTCATCGGTGAGGAGCGGGGCCTGCTCGGAGCGTCCGACGTGGGAAGCCCCGTAAGGGGTGCCGCCGCTCGCCGTATGGTTGAGCGCACGCTCGGTGTACGGCAGCCCGACCACGTACATACCGTGGTGCAACAGCGGCAGCATCATGGAGAGCAGCGTGGTCTCCTGGCCGCCGTGCAGCGTCTGAGTGGAGGTGAAGACGCCCGCGGGCTTGCCCGACAGGGCGCCCGTCAACCACAGACTCCCCGTGCCATCGAGGAAATACTTGAGCGGCGCCGCCATGTTGCCGAAGCGCGTCGGGCTGCCGAGCACGAGACCCCCCGTCTCGCGCAGATCGTCGAGCGTCGCGTACGGCGGTCCGCTCTCGGGCACCGCGCGCGGCGGCGCCTCACTCGCGGCGGCGACCGGCGGCACGGTGCGCAGCCGCGCGCTTGCCCCCGGGACCGCCTCTACGCCGCGGCAGACCTGACGGGCGAGTTCCGCGGTGGCGCCCCCGCGGGAGTAAAAGAGCACCAGAATGTCAGTCATGTTGGCTCGCGCCCCCTCAAGTACTATTGTGAATTCTGTGCTGGGGGACGCAAGCGGATCATGATCTGCAAGAAGTGCGTGGTGGGCGGCCGCGTCCAGGGCGTGTTCTACCGCGCCACGGCGGCGCGGCGTGCGCAGGAGCTGGGCATTCGCGGCCATGCTCGCAATCTCGCCGACGGCCGGGTCGAGGTGCTGGTGTGCGGTGAGCGTCCGGCCGTGGAGGCGTTCGTCGGCTGGTTGTGGATCGGCTCATCGGCTTGCAAGGTCACCTCGGTGGAGACGAATGATCTGCCCGTGGATGCAACGCTCCCGCATGGCTTTCATACGGTCTGAAGTGACACCGATGCGCAACGGCGGCGTGGCGCTGCTCGCCGGGCTCGTCCTGCTGGCCGGCAGCGTGCCCGCAAGCGCGCAGCCGCCTCCCGAGCAGCCCTCGACGCCGCCGGCGGCGGCCCCGGCCCCGCCGCCGCCGGCGGTCGCGCCAGACACTTCGACACCAGCGGAGAGCGCGACGGCGCCCGCGGGCCCGGAGGCGCCGACGGCCCCGTCCACCTTACAACTGCCCCCGCCGAAGACCGGCTTCTTCCATCGCCGGCCGCGCCTCAAGGGACAGGCATGGGTGGCCGCCGCCAATCCGCTCGCGGTGAATGCGGGACTGGAGATTCTTGCCAAAGGGGGCACCGCCATCGATGCCGCGGTCGCCGTGCAGACCATGCTCGGGCTCGTCGAGCCGCAGAGCTCGGGTGTCGCGGGCGGCGCCTTTCTCATGTATTACGACGGGCGCAGCCACGAAGTGAGTGCTCTCGATGGGCGCGAGAAGGCACCGGCGGCCGCTCCGGCCGACATGTTCCTCGACGAGCACGGCAAGCCGCTGCCGTTCCTCGAGGCGGTGCGCAGCGGCCGCTCGACCGGCGTACCGGGGGCGATCGCCATGCTGTACGCCGCGCACTCGAGATTCGGCGGGCTGCGCTGGAATGAGTTGTTCCAGCCCGCGATCCGCGCCGCTGCGCAGGGCTTTCGCGTGCCGGCGCGCCTCGCGACGTTCCTCGGTGAGGGCTCGCCGTTCCCTCCGACCAACGAGATCCGCACCTTGTTCTCGCGCCCTGACGGCGGGAATCTCGAGGCGGACGATGTGTTTCGCAATCCCGAGTACGCCAAGACTCTCGAGTTCATCGCCAAGCAGGGTGCGCGCGGGCTCTACGAAGGCTCGATTGCGAGCGAGATCGTGAGGGTCACGCACCAGGAGCCGCTGTCCGGGACGATGACACTGCAGGATCTTGCCAGCTATCGTCCCGAGTGGGACCCGCCGCTGTGCCGGCCATATCGGCACTACTCGGTGTGCGCGCCGCCGCCGCCCGCTGGCGGCGTCTCGCTGCTCGCACTGCTCGGCATACTGGAGCGCACCGACATTGCCAGCCGCAATGCCAACGATCCCCAGGCGTGGTACCTGTTCGCCCAGGCGAGCCGTCTCGCCTATGCCGACCGCGATCGCTACGTCGCCGATCCGCATTTCGTCGCCGTGCCGGTCGAGCGGCTGCTCGATCCGACGTACCTGAAGCTGCGCGCGCAGCTGATCGGCGAGCATGCCGGGCCGCCGCCGCCGCCCGGGGAGATCGCGGTGCCGCGCGGGCGCGATGCGACCACCGAGTCGCAGGGCACGAGCAGCTTCGTCGTGGTAGACGGCGATGGCGATGTGGTGTCGATGACCACCACCATCGAGTCGGTGTTCGGCTCGGGACGAGTGGTCGGCGGCTTCGTGCTCAACAACCAGCTCACCGATTTCTCTTTCACGCCGACCGACAACGGGCAACCGGTCGCGAATGCCGTGCACGGCGGCAAGCGACCGCGCTCTTCCATGGCCCCGGTGATCGTGCTCGACCACGATGGCAACTTTGTCGCCGCCCTCGGCTCCCCCGGAGGCTCGGCGATCACCGAATACAACGCCAAGACGCTGGTGGGACTTCTGGCGTGGAAGCTGACGCTCAAGCAGGCCATCGAGCTGCCGAACCTGATCGCGCGCGGCGATTCCTTCAACGGCGAGCTCGCCAAGTTCACCCCCGAGGTGCTCGTCGGCCTGCGCGATCGCGGCATGGTGCTGAAGGCGGGTCGCGCCGAGAACTCGGGCCTCCATGGCGTGGTGCGGCTGCCGGATGGCACCTATCAGGGAGCAGCCGACTCGCGCCGTGAGGGCGTGGCGCTGATGCTCGAGCCGCCGCACGCGGCAGCCAAGCACGCGGTGCACTAGTCAGTCTGTCGTACGCCGCGCGAGCCGCCCGCGCATCAGCCAGTAGACCGCCAGCCCCAGCACTACGGTGACGAGGCAGCGTGTTCCCAGAGTCGCCCCGCTTTTCGACGTCCAGCCAACGCCGGCGCTCAGCGCGTCGTTGCATCGGCCGGGAACCCGAGGTCATCGGCGCCGTTCCAGCGCCGCCAGGCGCTGAGCACCAGGTCCGGGTAGTTGCGTTTGCCGGGACTGCCGTTGTAGCGCGCCAGCGCCTTGCGCACGTCGTTGTGCTCGTAGCCGAGATAGAAGCGCAGGATGGCGCAGCCCATGCGCACGTTGGGCTCGACGTGCACCAGCTGATAGCGGCGCATGCCGAGACGCTCCGGCCAGAACGGCATGACCTGCATGAGTCCCACCGCGCCGGCGGATGACACCGCCCAGCGATCGAAGCGGCTCTCGACCGCCATCACCGCCATCACGAGGCCGGGCGGCAGCCGCGCCTGGCCCGGTCTGTGCGTCTCGCAGTACACCTGCTTGAGAATGTCGAGCCGCTCGGACTTATCCTTCACGAGCGGCCGCAGGCGCGGCTCCATGAGCGTGTACCAGACCGCGGAGTCGTACTGATCGGTGAAGCATTGCGCCTCGCTGATGGCGCGCGAGACGACCTCGCGCAGCTCCGGGTCGAGCTGCTGGTCGGCGCGCGCCGCGCTCGTGCCGAGGGCGAGCAGCAGGGCAAGCGCCAGGCTGCGCAGCGCGCTGCGCGGCGGCCGCTCAGCCCAGGCGCGTGCGCAGGAAGGCGAGCGCCTCATCGAGCGGAAAATCGGTGCTGGCAGTGTCGCGGCGGTGCCGGTACTCGAGCTTGCCCGCCTCGAGACCGCGATCCGCCACCACCACGCGATGCGGGATGCCGAGCAGCTCCGCGTCGGCGAACTTGACGCCGGGACGCGCGTCGCGGTCGTCGAGCAGCACCTCGACGCCGGCGGCGGTGAGCTCGGCGTACAGGCGGTCGGTGACCTCGCGCACACGGTCGGACTTCTGCAGGTTGAGTGGCACCAGCACCACCTGGAAGGGAGCGATCGGCTCAGGCCAGATGATGCCGCGCTCATCGTGATTCTGCTCGATCGCCGCCGCCACGATGCGCGTCACACCGATGCCGTAGCATCCCATGTAGAGCGCGGTCTCGCGGCCAGCCTCATCGAGCACCAGGGCCCTCATCGCCTCGCTGTACTTGCGTCCGAGCTGAAAGATGTGTCCCACCTCGATGCCGCGCGCAATCCTCAGGCGCCCGCGCCCCGTCGGGCTCGGATCGCCGTCGACCACCTTGCGCAGATCCGCCGGGATTGCGCCCTGGACGTCGCGCTCCCAGTTGACCCCGGTGAGGTGCAGATCCTTCTCGTTGGCGCCGCATACGAAGTCGGCGAGCGCGAGCGCAGCGTGGTCGGCATAGACGCGGCCTCGCAGGCCCACCGGACCGACATAGCCCGGCTCCGTACCTGAGGCGGCGCGCACCCGCTCGGCGCTCGCGAGCGTGAGCGGAGTTGCGACGCCGGGGAGCTTCTGCGCCTTGACGGCGTTGAGCTCGTGATCGCCGCGCACCACCAGCGCGACGACATCGCCGCCATCGGCGCCCTCGACGATCAGCGTCTTCAGGCAGCGCGCCGGCTCCATCTTGAGCAGGCGCGTCAGATCCTCGATGGTGCGCGCTCCCGGCGTCGGCACGCGGCGCAGCTCCTCGCGCGGGGCGGGGCGCGGCGTTGTCGATGGCAGCGTCTCGGCGGCCTCGAGGTTGGCGGCATAATCGTCGGCGTCCGAGAACACGATCGCGTCCTCGCCCGAGTCGGCCAGCACGTGAAACTCCTGGCTGACGTCGCCGCCGATCGCCCCGGAGTCGGCGCGCACCGCACGGAACTTAAGTCCCGTGCGCGTGAAGATGCGCGTGTAGGCCTCATACATCGCCCGGTAACCGCCACGCAGAGACTCCTCGTCGAGGTGAAACGAGTAGGCGTCCTTCATGATGAACTCGCGCGCCCGCATCACGCCGAACCGCGGCCGCACCTCGTCGCGGAACTTGGTCTGGATCTGGTAGAAATTCACCGGCAGCTGGCGGTAGCTCTTGAGCTCGCGGCGCGCGATGTCGGTGATCACCTCCTCATGGGTCGGGCCGGCGACGAAATCGCGCTGATGGCGGTCCTTGATCCGCAGCAGCTCCGGGCCGTACTGCGTCCAGCGGCCCGATTCCTGCCACAGCTCCGCCGGCTGGATCACCGGCATCACCATCTCGAACGCGCCGGCGCGGTTCATCTCCTCGCGGATGATGCGCTCGACCTTCTGCAGCACCCGGAGCCCAAGCGGCAGCCAGCTGTAGAGTCCGGCGGCGAGCCGCCGGATGAGTCCGGCGCGCAGCATCAGCTGGTGGCTTAAGACCTCCGCTTCGGCGGGGGTCTCCTTCAGGGTGTTGATCGGGTACTGTGAGAGGCGCATCGAGCGGGGCGGGCCTGTAGGGTGAGAATACAAAGGGGGCTGGCATCTTAGCAGGAGCCCCCTGCTAAGATTTGCGCGTGGCGACGACACCTACCCAGCCCGACAGCCGGCCCCGCGGCCGCGGCGTTTATCTGCTGCCCAATCTGCTCACCACCGCCTGCCTGTTCTCGGGCTTCTATGCGGTGGTGGCGGCGATCGACAAGCACTTTGCCCCGGCCGGCATGGCGGTGTTCGCCGCCATGATCTTCGACACGCTCGATGGGCGCATGGCGCGCCTCACCCACACCGAGACCGCCTTCGGCAAGGAGTACGACAGCCTCGCCGACATGGTGGCCTTCGGGCTCGCACCGGCCATCGTCGCCTACCAGTGGGGCGTGGTGCGCATCATGGAATTCGGCCACTACTGGGGCCGCTTCGGCTGGCTGGCGTGCTTCTTTTATGCCGCGGCGGCCGCGCTGCGGCTGGCGCGCTTCAATACCCGCACCGCCGCCGACAAGCGCTACTTCGAGGGCCTGCCGAGCCCGTCGGCGGCCGCGATCGTCGCGGCCTTCGTGTGGTTCTCGAGCGAGTGGACGGAGCCGGGGCTCGAGCCGGGGCTCACGGGACTGATCGCCGCGTTCGTCATCACCGCGAGCGCGGGCGCGCTCATGGTGAGTCGCTTCGCCTTCCCCAGCTTCAAGCAATTCGATCTCGACCGGCGCATCAAGTTCGTGTACCTGCTGCTGGTGCCGCTGTTCTTCCTCGCCATCGCCGTTGACCCGCCGACCATGCTGCTCTCGATGTTCGGCGTCTACGCGCTCTCGGCGCCGCTGTTGTGGCTCGGCCGGCGCTTGCGGCGGCTGTTGCGCGGCGTTCCGCCGCCCAGCGGCGCCTGAGGTTCGCGCATGCACGAGCAGCGCCGCCTCGCCTATCTCCAGGCGCTCGGCCTCGAGCAGTGGGTGCCGCGCACCACGGCGCCGGCCACGCTCGCTGCGGTGGAGGCGCGCGCCGTGCCCGCGAGCGCGGCACCGCAGAGCGGCGAGCTCGAGGCGCGCTGGGAGGCGCTGCGCGCTGAGGTTTTGAGCTGCCAGCGCTGTCCGCTGCACCTCAGCCGCACCCAGGGGGTGTTCGGCGTCGGCCCGCGGCGTTGCGACTGGCTGGTGGTCGGCGAGGCGCCGGGAGCGGAGGAGGACCGGCGCGGCGAGCCGTTCGTGGGGCAGGCGGGCCAGCTGCTCGATGCGATGCTGCGCGCCATCGGCCTCGATCGCAGCGCGAACGTCTACATCGCCAACATCCTGAAGAGCCGCCCGCCGGGCAATCGCGATCCGAAGCCCGAGGAGGTCGCCGCGTGCCTGCCGTATCTCAAGCGCCAGATCGAGCTGCTGCAGCCGAAGCTGATCCTCACGGTGGGGCGGATCGCGGCGCAGAACCTGCTCGCGACCGAGGCGCCGCTCGGCCGATTACGCGGCCAGGTACACTACTTCGGCGAGCTGAACACCCCGCTCGTCGTGACGTATCATCCCGCTTACCTCCTGCGCACACCCGCGGATAAGCGCAAGGCGTGGGAGGATCTCAAGTTTGCCCGTAACCTGTTCCAGCAGCTGACGCAGGGTTCCGATGGCCACCGCCCCTGACATGCTCGCTTCGAGTCCCGAGCTGATCCGCGCCATGCGCGACGCCGATGTGCCCGACGTGGTCGGCATCGAGCGCGCCTCGTACCAGTTTCCCTGGAGCGAGGGGATTTTCCGCGATTGCCTGCGCGTCGGATACACCTGCCGCATCGCCACAGTCGGGCGGCAGATCGCGGGCTATGGCGTGATGAGCGCCGGCGCGGGCGAGGCCCATATCCTCAACCTGTGCATCGCCGCGGGGTTTCGCTGCCGCGGGCTCGGCCGCCGGATGCTGACGCTGCTGGTCGAGCGCGCCGCGGTCGTCGGCATGAAAGAGGCGTTCCTCGAGGTGCGGCCCTCCAACACCGCAGCCATCCGCCTCTACCTGGCGCATGGCTTCGAGCAGGTCGGGATGCGGCGCGGCTACTACCAGGCCGTCGGCGGACGCGAGGACGCTGCGGTGCTCAGGCTCGGGCTGCGCAGCGGCTCGCGCGCCGATCCCTAGCCGATAAGCTTCCCGCATGAGTGACCTGGCTGCCGAAATCCATCGGCGACGGACCTTCGCGATCATCTCGCACCCCGACGCCGGCAAGACCACGCTGACGGAGAAGCTGCTGCTGTTTGGTGGCGCTATCCAGATGGCCGGCACCGTCAAGGGGCGCAAGGCCGCGCGCCACGCGACCTCCGACTGGATGCGGCTCGAGCAGCAGCGCGGCATCTCGGTGACCTCATCGGTCATGCAGTTTCCGTATCGCGACTGCATCGTCAACCTGCTCGACACGCCGGGGCACGAGGACTTCTCCGAGGACACCTACCGCACGCTCACGGCGGTCGACTCGGCGCTCATGGTCATCGACTGCGCCAAGGGGGTGGAGGAGCGCACCATCAAGCTGATGGAGGTCTGTCGGCTGCGCGACACGCCGATCATGACTTTCATCAACAAGCTGGATCGCGACGGGCGCGCGCCCATCGAACTGCTGGATGAGATCGAGGCCGTGTTGCGCATCGGCACCGCACCGATGACCTGGCCGATCGGCATGGGGCGTGAGCTGCGCGGCATCTATCACCTCGCCGAGGACCGCATCTACGCCTACGAGGCGGCCGAGCGCGGCCGCGTGGGAGAGAACCGCATCATCGACGGGCTCGACAGCGCCGCGGGGCGCGAGTTTCTCGGCGATCAGCGCTGCGCCTTTCTCGAGGAGATCGAGCTGGTCAGGGGAGCCACCGAGGCCTTCGATCCGCAGGCCTACCGGGCCGGACAGCAGACGCCGGTGTTCTTCGGCTCGGCGATCAACAACTTCGGCGTCGAGGAGCTGCTCGCCGCCTTCAGCGTGCACGCTCCGGGGCCGCTGCCGCGTGTCGCGCGCGAGCGCACGGTGGCGGCGGACGAGGCGCAGCTCGCCGGCTTCGTCTTCAAGATCCAGGCCAACATGGATCCGGCGCACCGCGACCGCATCGCGTTCCTGCGGCTATGCGCCGGGCGCTACAGCCGCGGCATGCGCCTGTTCCACGTGCGGCTCGACAAGGAGGTACGCGTGGCCGACGCGCTTACCTTCATGGCTGCCGACCGCGCCCAGGCCGAGGAGGCTTACGCCGGCGACATCATCGGGCTGCACAACCACGGCACCATCAACATCGGCGACACCTTCACTCAGGGCGAGCAGCTCACCTTCACCGGCGTGCCGAATTTCGCGCCCGAGATCTTCCGGCGCGCGGTGCTCAAGGATCCGCTGCGCATGAAGGCGCTGCACAAGGGTCTGTCGCAGCTGTGCGAGGAGGGCGCCACGCAGCTGTTCCGGCCGCTGCGCAACAATGAGCTGATTCTCGGTGCGGTGGGGCAGCTGCAGTTCGAGGTGGTGGCGTTCCGCCTCGCCGATGAGTACGGCGTGCAATGCGTATTCGAGCCGGTCGGGGTGCACACCGCGCGCTGGATCGGGAGCGCCGACGACCAGCGGCTCGAGGAGTTTCGCGCCCGCCTCTACGAGCACCTGGCGCTCGATCACGCCGGGGCGCTGGTGTATCTGGCGCCCTCGCGCGTCAATCTCGAGCTGACGCTCGAGCGCTGGCCCGGAATCGTATTTCGCGAGACCCGCGAGCACGCCACCTGAAGGCGGCGCGCGCCGGCGGTCACACAGGCCCGGCGACTGTTCCCCGTCAACGGAGAGATGGCGCCGCGGCGCGATTTGTGCGACACAGGCCGCATGAACGATGCCGCCGCGGCCGCTGCCCCGTTCCTGCAGCGCGAGATCCTCGTCAACCTGCTGTACGAGGCTGCCGAGCTCGAGCACAACCTCATGTGCACCTATCTCTATGCCGCCTTCAGCCTGAAGGACGGCGAGGGCGAGGGGCTGAGCAGCGCCGAGGCGGCGGCGGTCAAGCGCTGGCGCCAGGCGCTGCTTGGGGTCACGATCGAGGAGATGGGGCACCTCGGCGCGGTGTGGAACATCACGGCCGCGCTCGGTGCGAGTCCGCGCATCGGACGCGCGAATTTCCCGCTCGACCCCGGCTACCTGCCGGCGAGCATCACGGTGCGGCTCGCCCCCTTCAGCGCCGACACGCTGCAGCACTTCGTGTTCCTCGAGCGGCCGCGCGGCTCCGCGGAGCCGGAGGGCGCGGGCTTCGCCTGCGAGCGCCCGTACGTGCGCGGCAGCGAGCGGCCGCACCTCACCCCGATGGGGCGCGACTACGACACCGTGGGTGACTTCTACGCCCGGATCGGGGAGGGCCTGCGCAGCTTCGTCGAGCGCCACGGCGAGGCCGTCGCCTTCGACGGCGATCGCGCGCTGCAGCTCTCGCCCGCCGAAGTGAGCCTCCCCGGCGTCAAGCCGGTGGTCTGCCTCACGACGGCGCTCGCGGCCTTCGAGGCCATCATCACGCAGGGCGAGGGCGCGCCGGCTGATTCCGCCGGCTCGCACTATCAGAAGTTCCTCGCCATTCGCCGCGAGCTCAATGAGCTGCGCGCGCAGAACCCGGACTTCAACCCGGCCTTTCCGGCCGCCACCAATCCGGTACTGCGCCGGCCGCCGCGACCCGAGGGGCGCGTATGGATCGAGGACGCGGACGCGTTCGCTACCGTTGATCTCGGCAACGCGTGCTACGCGCTCATGCTGCGCCTGTTGGGCTACTCGTACGGGGTACGCGGGCCGAGCGCCGAGAAGTCGCTGGTCGTCGATCTTGCGATCGGGCTCATGCAGGCACTCGCACCGCTCGCCGAGCGCGCTGCGCGGCTGCCGGCGGGGCCGTCGAACCCGCACTGCAACGCCGGCATGTCGTTCATCACGCTGCGCGATCCGAGCCCTCTGCCGCCGGGCCCGGCGGCGCGGCGCGTGTTCCTCGAGCGCCTCGGCGAGCTGTCCGCGACCGCGACCGCGCTCGCGGACGGCGGCGATGCGCGCGCCGGCGCGGCGGCGACGCAGCTGGCCGCGCTCACGGCGCGCGCACAGCGCGGCTTCGATCTCGCCCCGCCAGCGCCACCGGCGGTTGTGGCGCCCGCGCCGCGCCCGCTGCCTGCCGCCGCTCAACCGGTGCCAGCGGCCACCGCCGCCGCCGGGGTCGAGACGGTGCGGGGCGGGAAGCTCGAGCTCGAGTTCGAGGCGAAGCGCTGCATCCACTCGCGCTTCTGCGTCACATGGGCGCCGCAGGTATTTCTCGCCAACGTCCAGGGGCCGTGGCTTCATCCGGATGCGATGCCGGTCGAGCGCCTGGTGGAAGTGGCACACGCCTGTCCGTCGGGCGCGATCCGTTATCGGCGTCTCGATGGCGGGCCGCAGGAGGCTGCGCCGCCCGTCAACCTCGCGACCGTGCGCGAGGCGGGGCCGTATGCGTTGCGCGCGCAGCTCGAGATCGACGGCGCGCCGGCCGGGTTTCGTGCCACGCTGTGCCGCTGCGGTGCCTCGCAGAACAAACCCTACTGCGACGGCTCACACCACCGGGTCGAGTTCACCGCGAGCGGCGAGCCGCCGAGCGGGTCGAGCGACACGCTCGCCGTGCGTGACGGGGTGTTGTCGATCAGTCCGCAGACGAACGGTCCGTTGCAGGTGCGCGGCAACCTCGAGATCGTGAGCGGTACGGGCCGGGTGGTGGCGCGCGTCACGGCCGCGAAGCTCTGCCGCTGCGGCGGCAGTGCCAGCAAGCCGTTCTGCGACGGCACGCACATGAAGATCGGGTTCCGCTCCTCATGAGCCGCGTTCCGGCGCGCGCCACGCCCCGGACTTGATAGCGCAATTCGCGATCAGTGCGCGCCGGGCGGCGTTGAATGCGAATGCTGTTCGGCGAATGCACGGATCGCCTTCCAGGCGGCCCGACTCTCCTCGAGCCATGGCAAGGTGAGTGGCCAATCGTGCTGCATGCCCTTGCCGATGAGCACGCTGGCGTCCGTCCCTTTCTCGGTAGCGGCCGCCCGGACACGCAACGCGTCATCGAGCAGCAGCTCGTTCTCCCCGACCAGCAGCAATAGCGGCGGCAGTCCCGAGAGGTCGGCAAATACGGGCGAGACATACGGTGAGCGTGCATCTGCTCGGTCGACGTAGTATCGGGCCCATGTTTCCAGGTGCTTGCGGCTGAACCACAGATCTTTGCCGAAATTACCGTCGACCGATGCACCCGAGGCTGTCAGGTCAGTCCACGGCGAAAGGAGGATCGCCCCGTTCGGCATCACGCGGCCGAGATCTCTCAGCCGCAGCAGCAGGCTGAGGCTTAAGCCCCCTCCGGCGGAGTCGCCGGCGACAAACAGCGGCGCATCCGGCCGTAGGGTTGTTACGAACTTCCAGGCTGCGAGGGCATCGTCAAGGGCTGCAGGAAACGGATTCTCTGGCGCCAGTCGATAGGCGGGGACGAACACCTCCGCGTCGCAGCGGTAACTCAGCCGCATGGTTCGATTTCGGTACGAAGCCGGCGAACCCATGAAGAACACGCCACCGTGCAGGTAGAGAATCACCCGGGCCGGCGCCTCGACCGCACAGACCGATTCAATGTCGAGCCCGTCGCTGCTGTGGTCCTGGAACACGAGCCTCGGGAACCTGCGCTGCAATGCTTCACGCGAGACGCGCGCGAAGCGCTCGAAGCGGGCGCGCATCGTGAGCGGCGAGGTATGGGCGCCGAACAGGGTACTCGTGATAAGTCCGTAGGCGCGTAGCGAAACCCAGCGCTTCAAGGAGCTGACAGGCCCGGCCCGGACCGGTGCGCTCGCCTGCGTTGGCGACTCCCCCTGCATGTCTGCCCTCTTGTCTGGTGCGGGGCGAACAGAGAATGCACTCAGGCGACAGTCTCCGGCAACGTGGTGGCGTGGACCGGGGGCCTTTGGCTACCTGCGTGGAAACAGCCGCTCAGCGGCGCGCAACCCGCAGCCGCCGCACGGCGAGCGCGAATTCGCCGATGTCGCGTGAGCGCGTTTCGGCCGCCGGCACCCCGTAGCGCAGCTGCGCGTAGCGTGTGAGCAGCTCGTGCACAGCCTCACCGACCCCGGGTACCGCCACACGCAGCGCCGCGCCGTAGGCGAGCGGCCCTTGATGGTCGGCGCGCACCACGCCTGTGCGTGCCAGCTTGCGGCATAGGCGCAGGTAGGCGCGGGCCAGCGCATCTGGACGCACCTGACGGGCACCGCGGCCAGGCTGCCAGGCGATCACCGCGAGCCACACGATGAGCGCCGCCGCGAAGGCCCAGCCGAGCTGGCGCGAGTCATCGAAGTGCAGGCCGAGTCGACCGAGCACATCGAGTTGCGTGGTGTAGTCGAATTTCACCACCCGATCGTTCCACCAGGCATTCGCCGTATCCCAGCGCAGCGCCAGCGCCGCGAGCCACGGCGCGCGCAGCAGCCGCGTGGATGCCGACATCTCATCGGGCAGCAGATCCGCCAGGCCGCGCCGCAGCCGCTCGGGCTCGACGACCGCAGTCGGATCGATGCGCCGCCAGCCGCCCCCGGCGAGCCACACCTCCACCCAGGCGTGCGCGTCGGACTGGCGGACGATCAGGTATCCGCCGCCCGGGTTCCACTCGCCGCCGAGGTAGCCCGTGAGCACGCGCGCCGGCACGCCGGCGGCACGCATCAGCACCGCGAAGGCCGAGGCGTAGTGTCCGCAGAAGCCGGTGCGGGTGCGAAACAGGAAGTCATCGACCTGCTCCCTGCCGAGCTTCTCGGGCTCGAGCGAGTAGACGAAGCCGCCGGTGCGCAGGTAATCGAGCGCCGCCGCCACGAACGCGGCATCGCTGCCCGAGCGGGCGTAGAGCTTCTGAGCCAGCTCGATGGTGCGCGGATTGCGGTCGTTCGGCAGTGAGGTGTCGCGCCGCCGCTCGGCCTCGCTCAGCGGGGCCGTGGCGGTCGTCGCTGTATAGGACAGCGCATCGTAGCGCGTCAGATCAGACACCGGACGGGCGGCGAGCAGCTCGGAGTCATGGGTGAGCGCGACGCCCGGGTCGGGGGAAGCTGCCGGCGTGTCGAGGGCAAACCAGAAGCGGTGGCGGCTCGGCTCGAGCGTCACGTGATAGCGGTACGGGCGCCCGGAGAACGCAAGTGGCGGTGGCGCACGACCCGCAGGTCCACGCACCCAGGTGGCGCCGTCGAAATCGTGCAGCACCGGACCGCGCCAGTAGCGCTCCTCGGGGCGCGGCAGGGTCTGGGAGAATCCGGCGCGGAACGCGATGTCGTAGGAGGTCGTGAGCTTGCCGATGCTGCCCGGGCTCATGCTGTCGCTCAGGCCCGTGATGGCTTCCTCGCCGCGCGGGATGGCCCAGAACGCACCGGCGAGTCGCGGCAAGAAGAGAAACAGCAGCACCGCGAGCGGCGCGGCGATCAGCAGCGTGCGGCCGGCGAGCGCGAGCGCGGCGCGTCCGGGAAAGCGGGGCGTTGCAACGACCGCTAGCGCGGCGCAGCACAGCCACGCCGCAGCGAAATACAGCGGCACGCGCACCAGGCTCTGGCTCCCGAGACAGGCCGCCAGCAGCAGGAACAGGCCCGCGCCAATCAGCACCAGGCGGTCGCGCCGCTGCGTGGTCTCGAGGAGCTTGAGCGAGGACATCAGGATCAGGAGCGAGGTGCCTGCGGCGAGTCCGTTGAGTGTGTGGAATCGAGCCACGACCGCGAAACCCAACACCACCGCGAGCAATATGCGCGCCATGCTGCCCGGCAGCGCCAGCCTCAGGCGCGCGGCTGCCAGCCGCCACAGCATGAGCACGAGCCCCGTGGCCGAGATCCATGCCGGCACGCGGTCGAGCTGCAGCAGCAAGCCGCCGCCGAGCGCCATGCACGCCCACAGCAACGCCCGATTGTCCTCAGTGCGGGACATGCGGCGATCCGAACAGCGCGAGGGCAGACAGACAGCGGTGGCGGTGCTCGGGGCCGCGGTTGGGAGCGATCGCGACACCCGGCAGGGTAAGCCCGTAGCGCTCGCCCACGGCCTCGGCCTCGACCACCCAGCGCGCGAGCTGCGAGAGGCGTGCTTCGACGTCCGGCAGTGCGAGCTGCGCGAAGTCGAGCAGACACAGGTCGGAGCCCGTGGGGCTATATTCCTTCACCAGCAGCGGAGCCGCGCGCGCGTACGCCTTCCAGTCGACCTGGCGCGGCGAGTCGCCGTGGCGAAACGGCCGCAGCCCCTGCCATTCATCCCAACCGCTCGCACCCCGCGGCTGAGCTCCCGGTTGCCGGCCGCTCGCGACGGGCCGTGGGAGCGAGCCGGCCGGGTGCGGATACACCAGCATCTCGACGTCGACGTGCACCCAGGTCCAGGTGCCGAACAGGCCGAAAGGGTGGGCGCTCGCGAGCCGCAGCCGCTCGATCCGCACGCGGCCGCGGTGCGCAGCCACGACCGGCACGGTGAGCTGCGCCCGCCCGAGCGGCGGCACATCGACGGCCACGGAGGGTGCCTCATCGAGCGCCGCTGCGACCGCGGGGCGGGCGCTGCGCGAGGGATTATCGAGTGTGAGCTCGAGTCGGCCCATGCTGCGCGCGAACACCGCCGGCGCGCTCGCTCCCTTCAGCTCGAGGCGCAGCAGGTTGCGATGGCACTCGTGCATCACGACCAGTGCAAAGCCCGCGAGGAGAAAGGTGAGGAACAGCGCGAGACTGTTGCCGTAGTTGAGTCCCGCGAGCAGCATCAGGAACCACAGGAAGCCGAACGCCACGCCGGCGCGCGTCGGCAGGATGTAGAGCCGGCGGCGCGTGAGGCTCACCGGCAGCGTGTCCGCTCCCTGGCGGCGGCGGATCCACGCCGCCATGCGCGCGCGCAGCCGCCGGCGCAGCGCCGCGCCCCATTTGCCTATGCGTCGTGGCACCTGAGTGCATCGATGGCGACGGAGCGCCTCACGTCGGCACCGGCAGCGAGCGCAGAATCTCCTCAGCGAGCGCCGCGGGGTCCGGGCTGTCGCCGGGCGCGCGCCGCTCGAGCCGGTGGCCTACCACCGCGGGGAACACCGCCTGAATATCCTCCGGCCATACCGCGTTGCGTCCGGCGAGGTAGCTCCACGACTGCGCGGCGCGCAGCAGGCCCTGGCCGGCGCGCGGTGACAGGCCGAGCTTCAGATCGGCGCGCTCGCGCGTGCAGGCGATCAGCGACTGGCAATAGTCGAGCAGGGCGTCGGCGACGTGCACACCGCGCACCTCGCGCTGCATGGTGAGCACGCCGCTGGGAGTCAGCGCTGCCGGCATCTCCGGCAGCAGCTCGCGCCGCTCGCCACCGCGCAGCAGCTCGCGCTCATGCTCGGCGTCGGGATAGCCGAGGGTGACGCGCATCAGGAACCGGTCGAGCTGCGATTCGGGGAGCGCGAAGGTGCCGAGCTGCTCGTGCGGGTTCTGTGTGGCAACCACGAAGAACACCTCCGGCAGGCGGTAGGTGGCGCCATCGGCGCTCACCTGGCGCTCCTCCATCGCCTCCAGCAGGGCGCTCTGCGTCCGCGGGCTCGCGCGGTTGACCTCGTCCGCGAGCAGCAGCTGCGTGAAGATCGGGCCGCGGCGGAAGTCGAAGCGCTGGTGCGCGCGATCGAAGATCGATACACCGATGATGTCGGCGGGCAGCAGGTCACTCGTGAACTGCACGCGTTGCCAGGCGAGCCCGAGCACGTGCGCCAGAGCGTGCGCGAGCGTCGTCTTGCCGACCCCGGGCACGTCCTCGATCAGCAGGTGACCGCGTGCCAGCAGGCACGCCAGGCACAGCCGCACCTGCTGCGGCTTGCCGAGGATCACGGTCTCGAGCGCGGCCAGTACCGCCGCGAGCGGCGCGTTGGCGGTGGACACAGCGCTTGCGGAGTTCACTGCGGAGGCAGGCCGCGGACGCGCTCGAGCTGCGCGCGCAGCCCGCTCACGGTGCGCTCGAGCTCGGCGAGACGCTCGCGCTCGGCAGCCACCACCGGGGGCGGTGCGGCGCTCACGAAGCCCTCGTTGGCGAGCCGCGCACGCACGCCCGCCAGGTCCTTCTCGGCCTTGGCCGTAAGCTTGGTCAGTCGCTCGGTCTCAGCGCGCGCGTCGATGAGTCCGGCCATTGGCACCAGCAGCGCCAGCGTGCCGACGAGCGCGATCGCCGCCGGCGGCGCGGTGGCGCCCCCGGCAAGCAGCGTGATGCTCTCGAGCCCGGCGAGGCGCTCGAGCCAGGCACGGTGGCGCGTGCTCAACTCGCGATCCTCCTCGGTGGCATCGCGCAGCAGCAGTGGGATGCGCCGCGACGGATTGATGTTCATCTCGCCGCGGATCTGGCGCACGCCGAGCACCACCGCCTGGATCCATGCCACCTCGCGCTCGGCCTCCCTGTCGGGTGGAAACTCTGCGGCGGTCGGGTAGGGCTGCAACATGACGGTGTCGCCGCCACGTCCGGCGAGCGGCGCGGCCCGCTGCCAGATCTCCTCGGTGATGAACGGCATGAACGGATGCAGGGCGCGCTGCAGGGCCTCGAGGGTCTGCGCCAGCGTCGCCTGCGTACCGGCGCGCGCCGCCGGCTCGCCCGACTGCAGCACCGGCTTGGCGAGCTCGAGGTACCAGTCGCAGAAGTCGTACCAGGTGAACTCGTAGAGCGCCGCGGCGGCGAAATCGAAGCGGTAGTCGGTGAGCGCCGCCTCGACCGCGGCCAGCATGCGGCCGAAGCGCGCGCCGATCCAGCGGTCCGCTACCGAGAGCGTTGGCGCTGCCGCGGGCGCGGCGCCGGGCTGCGCGCCGACCGATTGCATGACGAAGCGCGCCGCATTCCACAGCTTGTTGCAGAAGTTGCGATACCCGCCGACCCGGCCCAGGTCGAAGCGCAGCTCGCGGCCCGAGGAGGCGAGCGCGGCGAACGTAAAGCGCAGCGCATCGGTGCCGTGCGCTGCGATGCCGTTCGGGTACTGACGCCGCGTGGCGCGTTCGATGCCGCCGGCGAGCTTGGGCTGCATGAGTCCGCTGGTGCGCTTGGCGATCAGCGCATCCAGCGCGATCCCATCCACGATATCGAGCGGGTCGATGACGTTGCCCTTGGACTTCGACATCTTGTCGCCGTGCTCATCGAGCACCAGCCCGGTGATGTACACGTCGCGGAACGGCACCTGGCCCATGAACTTCAGCCCCATCATCATCATGCGCGCGACCCAGAAGAAGATGATGTCGAAGCCCGTGACCAGCACGCTTCCCGGGTAGAAGCGCGCCAGCGCGGGAGTCGCCTCGGGCCAGCCGAGCGTCGAGAATGGCCACAGGGCCGAGGAGAACCAGGTGTCGAGCACATCCTCGTCCTGGCGCAGCGGCAGCTTCGCATCCAGGGCGTGGCGCGAGCGCACCTCGGCTTCATCGCGCCCCACGAACACCCGGCCGTCGGGGTCGTACCAGGCGGGAATCCGGTGCCCCCACCACAGCTGGCGGCTGACGCACCAGTCCTTGATGTTGCGCATCCACTCGAAGTAGGTACGCGCCCAGTTCTCCGGCACGAAGCGCGTGCGGCCGTCCTGCACCGCGGCGATCGCCTCGCCCGCGAGCGGCGCGATCTTCACGTACCACTGGTCGGTGAGCCACGGCTCGAGCACGGCGCCTGAGCGGTCGCCGCGTGGAATCGCCAGCCTGTGCTTCTCCGCGAGCCGCACCAGGCCGGCGGCCTCGAGCTCCGCCACGATGCGCTGCCGCGCCTCGAAGCGATCGAGGCCGCGGAAACGCGCCGGCACGGCCTCATTCAGCGCCGCGCGCGCGGTGAGAATGTTGATAAGCGGCAGATGGTGGCGCAGCCCGAGCTCGTAGTCGTTGAAGTCGTGTGCCGGCGTGATCTTCACGCAGCCGGAGCCGAAATTCGGATCGACATAGAGATCGGCGATCACCGGGATCGTGCGGCCGGCGAGCGGCAACACCACGTTGCGGCCCACCAGGTGCCGGTAGCGCTCATCGTCGGGGTGCACGGCCACGGCCGCATCTCCCAGCAGGGTCTCCGGCCGCGTGGTCGCCACCACTACGTGGCCGCTGCCGTCCTCGAGCGGATAGCGCAGGTGCCAGAGCGTGCCGTCCTCCTCCTGCGACTGCACCTCGAGGTCCGACAGCGCCGTGAGCAGCACCGGGTCCCAGTTGACGAGCCGCTTGCCGCGGTAAATGAGACCCTCGTCGTGCAGCCGCACGAACACCTCGATCACCGCGCGCGTCAGTCCCGGGTCCATGGTGAAGCGGTCGCGCGACCAGTCGACCGAATCGCCGAGGCGGCGCATCTGCGCGGCGATGGTGCCGCCCGACTGCACGCGCCACTGCCACACGCGCTCGATGAACGCCTCGCGGCCGAGGTCGGTGCGGTGCTGGCCGGCGGCGTTCAGCTGCCGCTCGACCACCATCTGCGTGGCGATGCCGGCGTGATCGGTTCCCGGCTGCCACAGCGCAGCCTCGCCGCGCATGCGGTGATAGCGCGTCAGGGCGTCCATGAGCGTGTGCTGGAACGCGTGTCCCATGTGCAGCGTCCCGGTCACGTTCGGCGGGGGAATCATGATGCAATAGGGCGCGCCCTGGCCGGCCGGCGCGAACCAGCCGTGGGATTCCCAACGCTCGTAGATGCGCCGCTCGATGTCCTGCGGCGCGTACACCTTGTCCATGGACCGTAACGGGGAACTGAAGGAGACGCTCGATTATAACTGCAGCGCCCGCCGCTCACGGCGGCGCAGGCGGCCGGCGGGGCGCTGCGCTGCCGAGTTGCGGCCCCGCGGGGCCGCGCTCAGCGCTCGGCGCGGTGAATGAGGAAATCGGCGAGCAGCGGCGTCGGTCTGCCGGTGCTGCCTTTCTGCGCCCCGCCCTGGTAGGCGGTGCCGGCGACGTCAAGGTGCGCCCACGACAGCCCCTGGGTGAACTTGCCGAGGTAAGCGGCCGCGGTGATCGCGCCGCCGTCACGACCGCCGATATTGGCGAAGTCGGCGAAGTTGCTCTTGAGCTGCTCGGCGTACTCCTCGGTGAGCGGCAGCTGCCAGCAACGATCCTCGGCGCGCACGCCGGCATCGAGAAGCTGGCGCGCCAGCCGCTCATCGTTCCCCATGAGGCCCGAATGATGATGGCCGAGGGCGATCACGCAGGCGCCGGTGAGGGTGGCGATGTCGATGACCGCCGCCGGGCGGAAGCGCCGTGCGTAGTGCAGGGCATCGCACAGGATGAGTCGCCCTTCCGCGTCGGTGTTGAGGATCTCCACCGTCTGGCCCGAGGCGCTGGTGGCGATATCACCGGGCTTCACGGCATTGCCGCCCGGCATGTTCTCGACCGCCGCGATCAGCCCGACCAGGTGCAGCGGCAGACGCAGCTCCGCCACCAGCGTGAGCGCGGCGATGACCGCCGCCGCTCCGCTCATGTCGAACTTCATCTCGTCCATGGCCGGTGGGTCCTTGAGCGAGATGCCGCCGGTGTCGAAAGTCACGCCCTTGCCGACCAGCACCACCGGCGGCCGCGCGGCCTTGCCGCCGCGGTACTCGAGCACGATGAAGCGCGGCGGCTGCCGGCTGCCCCGGGATACGGCGAGCAGGCAACCCATCTTCTCGCGGCGGATCGCCGCCTCATCGAGCACCTTGGCGCTGAGCGACTTCTGGCGACGCGCCAGCGCGCGCGCCTCTTCGGCGAGAAAGGTCGGCGTGCAGACATTCGCCGGCAGGTTGGCGAGGTCGCGCTGCACGGCGGCGGCGGCGGCGATCGCGGCGCCGTGGCGGAAGCCGCGCGCCGCGGCCTCGGCCTTGCGCACCGGGCCGGCGAGCACCTTCTTCAGCGTCGCCGCCGGTGGCTTCTTGCCGGTCTTGAGGTCATTGATGCGATACAGCGTGCTGCCGGCGATTTCCGCAACCGCGCGGCCGAAGTAGTAGTCATCGAGCTCGCGCGCCGCCGGACGGTCGAGGGCGACGGCTGCGCTCGCGATACGGGTGCGGCCGAGCGCCGCGACCGCGCTCCCCCAGGCACGCCGCCAGCCGCGGCGGGTGAGATGTGAGCGCGCACCGACGCCGACCAGCAGCACGCGGGTGGCGGCGAGTCCGGTGAGGTCGGTGACCAGCAGCGTCTCGCCCGTGCGGCCGGTGAAATCGCCGGCGGCGAGCAGCCGCTGCAGCCGTCCGCCGCTCGCGGCCTCGACGCTGCGCGCCTCGCCGCCGAGCTCGCCGTCCTCGAATACGCTCACCACCAGGCAGTCGACCGCGAGTGTCGCCAGGCCCTTCGTCCAGACTCCGAATTCCATCCCGTACCCCTTTTGCCGTTGAGGCCTGCGAGCGTCTGATTTACCTTAGTCCCGACTCTGGCGCTCGCTCCGTTGGTGTTGTTCAGCGCATGGTGCGGGACTACGGATGCAAGCGGTGATAAGTGTAACCCAAGAGCCCGCCGGGTTTCCGGGCCGGGCGCTGCGGGCGGAGCATTTTTGGGGACCATACTCGGTCGTTACATTTTGCGAGAAGTGGCGGCGGCGTGGCTGCTGGTGACCGGCGTGCTGCTGGTCATCCTGCTCGCCAACCAGGTAGTCGGGGTGCTGGAGCGCGCCGCCGCCAACCAGTACCCGCAGAGCGTGGTGCTCGAGCTGATCGGGCTCGGGGCGCTGCAGTATCTGTGGGTCCTGCTGCCGGTAGGGCTGCTGCTCGGCGTGGTGCTCGCCTTCGGCCGGCTCTACCACGACAGCGAGATGGCGGCGGCGTTCGCCTGCGGCGCCGGCCCCGCCAACGTCTATGTACCGGTCGCGCTGCTGGCGACGCTGCTGACCGCGGCGCTCGCGTGGCTCACCCTGGTGCTGGCGCCCGCGGCGACCGTGCGCGCGCTGGGACTGCGCAGCGAAGCGCTGCGCGCCGGGCAGTTTGCACCGATCGCGCCCGGCAAGTTCCGCAGCTTCGGCGGCGGCAGTGCGGTCGTCTACGCGCAGCAGGTCAATCGCGACGGCACGCTCGGCGACGTTTTTGTCGAGCGCAACCAGGGACCCACGGTCGAGGTGGCGCTGGCGCAGCGCGCCCGCCACGACGTGACGCCCGACGGACTTACGCACGTACTTACGCTGTATGACGGCGAACGCTTCGAGGGCATACCCGGGAGCCGCGAGTTCCGCATGCTGCGCTTTGCCGAGCACGTGGTGCCGATGCACGTGCCGCAGAGCACCGACGTCGTGACGGCGCTCGAGGCGCGACCGACGGTGGCGTTGCTCGGCGCGCCGGGCCTTGCGGAGCGTGCCGAGCTGCAGTGGCGTATCGCCATGCCACTCACCTGCATGGTGCTGGCACTGCTTGCCGTGCCGCTCGCGCGCCTGAAGCCCCGCCAGGGCCGTTACGCGCGCGTCTGGCTCGCGGTGGTCATTTACTTCCTCTACCTGAACCTGATCGCCGCCGGCAAGGTGTGGATCGCGCGTGGCACGGTGCCCGCGGTTCTCGGCCTATGGTGGACGCACGCGGCGGTGGCGCTGCTGGCGCTGCTGGTGATCGTCGGTCCGCGGCTCGCCAACCGTCTGCGTTACCAGGTGCGGCGCCTGTGAGCGTCCTCGACCGCTACGTGGTACGCAGCATCCTCGGCGCGGTGCTGCTGGTGATGATGGTGTTCGTGATGCTGGGCGCACTGTGGGTGCTGATCGACCAGCAGGACGATATCGGTATCGGGCATTACACCGTGTGGAGCGCACTGTGGTACACGCTCCTCAACCTGCCCCAGCAGGCCTACGAGCTGCTGCCGATCACGGTGCTGATTGGTGCGCTCATCGGGCTAGGGTCGCTGGCGCGCGGCAGCGAGCTCACCGTGATCCGCTCCACCGGCGTGTCGGTGGCGCGCCTTGCCGGCACCGTCCTCATGGCGGCGGCGCTCCTGATCGGCGCCGAGCTGGTGCTGGGTGAGTTTCTCGGGCCGCCGCTGCAGCGGGCGGCCCGCGAGCAGAAAGTGTTCGCCAAGCTGAGCAACGTGAGCTTCGGTACCGGCAGCGGCGCCTGGGTGCGCGACGGCGACCTGATCCTCAACGTCGCCGGCCAGTCGAGCGAGCGGCAGTTCGGCGGCATGCTGATCTTCGAGCTCGGCCCGCAGCACCAGCTGCTCGCGCTCGGCCGCGCGCGCCGTGCCACCGCCGGTGCCAAGGGCAAGTGGCTGCTGACCGACTACGTGGAGTCGCGCTTCACCGACGATACGGTGAGTGCGAGTCCCGCGGCGCAGCGCATCCTCGAGTCGAACGTGACGGCCGGATTCCTCGGCCTCGCCGTGCAGGATCCGGATCAGCTCACCATGGGCGCGCTGGTACGGCTGATCGACTATTACCGCAGCAACGCCCTCGATACCCGCGAGTACGTGTTCGCGCTCTGGTCGCGGATCGCGCGCACCGTCGCCATCGCCTTCTGTGCGCTGCTCGCCATCCCGTTCGCGCTCGGTCCGCTGCGCTCGGCCGGCGCCGGCACGCGCATGGCGCTCGGCCTGCTGCTCGGCATCGGTTTCTTCCTGCTGCAGCGGCTGATCGAGAGCAGTACGGTGGTGTTCGCGCTCAACCCGGTGGTGCTCGCCTGGCTGCCGACGGCGCTGCTCGCCGCGGTATCGCTCGGCCTGTTGGCGCGGGCGCGCTGACTCAGGCCGAACCCGCGCCGCCGGCGAACTGCGGCAGCTGATCACCGATCGCCAGCCACGGCAGCCGCTCGGCCACCCACACGTGCATGCGCGGCTGAATCAATGCCGGCTCATCGAGCGTCGCGAGCGTCACGTCGATCTCGGCGCTGCGCGCCTCGTTGCGGTAAGTGAGTGGCGTGCCGCAGCGGGCGCAGAAACCGCGCCACGCGCGTGCCGAGGAACGGAACTCGGTGAGCGGGCCGTGGGTGATGCGCACGCTGTCACGCGCGAAGGTTCCCCACGGCACCATCGGGGCACCACTCGCGCGCCGGCAGCTCGCACAGTGACAGAAGCACGGGTTGCTGACGGCAGCGGTGATCTCGTAACGCACCGCGCCGCACAGGCAGCCACCGCGGTAGACCGGCGTAACCATATGGGCACGTTAGCATCCGTTGCCCCGCCTGACCATTTGCGTGAACATCACAGCCCTGGGGCGCGCCGCCGTGCGGCATAACAACAGTCAACGCGGGGATCCCATGAGCACATCAAAGATGCGGGCCATGCTGCTGGCTGTGCTGCTGCTGGCGTGTGGGGCGGCGCGAGCGGCCGATCTAACGCTGCGGGTCGACGCCCGCGATCTCAGAGCCAAGCACGTGCACACCGACCTGACGCTGGCGGTGAGCGGCGCGGGACCGCTGACGCTCGCGTTCCCGAAGTGGATTCCGGGAGAGCACGGGCCGACCGGACCGCTCGACACGATGATCGGGCTCGTGATCCGCGCCAACGGCACGCCGCTCGCCTGGCAACGCGACCCGCGCAACATGTATGCGCTCAGCGTGACAGTGCCGCCCGGCGCATCGCATCTCGACATCGCGCTCGATTCGGGGCTGCCGACCGAGAGCGGCGTGTTCGGCACCGGCACGACCAGCAGCGAGCAGCTGGCGATCCTGCCCTTCAACCTGTTCGTGCTGCTGCCGCAAGGACGCGACGCCGCGACCGTAACCACCGAGGCTACGGTGCTCGGGCCTGCCGGCTGGAAGCTGTCCTGCGCGCTCGACATGCACACCCGCGCCGACGGCAGCGTGACGCTCGAGTCCGTGACGCTCGACCGGCTGATCGACTCACCGCTGCAGATGGGGGCGTACCTCGAACGCATCGAACTGCCGGGCTCGGCACCGTTGCCGCAGCTGGCGCACACGCTGTCGATCGCGGCGGACAGCGCCGCGGCGCTCGCCCAGCCCGCCGATTTCGCGGCCGCCTATGGGCGGCTGGTCGCGCAAGCGGGCGCACTGTTCGGCACGCGCATGTATCGCCACTACACCTGGCTGCTCAGCCTCTCGGACCACGTCGCGCACTTCGGGCTCGAGCATCACGAGTCGAGCGATGACCGCTGGGATGAGGACGCACTCCTCGATGGGGCCAAGCGCGACGAGCTCGGCATGCTGCTCGCCCACGAGTACGTGCACAGCTGGAATGGTAAGTATCGGCGGCCCGCAGGACTTCTCAGTCCTGACTATCAGCAGCCCATGGACGGCTCGCTGCTCTGGGTTTATGAGGGACTGACCGAATTCTGGGGCGAGGTGCTGCCGGTGCGCGCGGGGATTTCCAGGGCCGAGCACTACCGCGACATGCTGGCAGCGGTAGCCGGCGAATTTGACCTGCAACCCGGCGACCGCTGGCGTCCGCTCGCCGACACCGCGGTCGCGGCCCAGGAATTGTTCGGCTCACCGCCGGCATGGAGCTCGAGCCGCCGCAGCGTCGACTTCTACGACGCCTCCCAGCTCCTGTGGCTCAATGTCGATGCAGAGCTGCGCGCGCGCAGCGGCGGGCGGGCCTCGCTCGATGACTTCATGCGGCGCTTCTACGCCGGCACCAGCGGCGCCCCGGCGCTCAAGCCATACGTCGAGTCGGACGTCTACGCAACGCTCGGCGCGGTTTGGCCGGGCGACTGGCAGGCGCTCATCCGGCGCCACCTCGACACGCTCGGCCCGGAGGCGCTGCTGGCGGGCCTGGAGAGCTGCGGGTGGAAGCTCGGCTACTCCGCCCAGAAGAACAGCTACATCGAGGAGGATCAGAGATGGCGCAAGACAATCAACCGCCGCTGGTCCATTGGCCTCGTGCTGAACGACAAGGGCGAGATCATCGACACCATCGACGGTCATGCTGCCGCACACGCCGGCGCCGGCCCCGGGATGAAAGTCATCGCAGTCAACGGCCGCAGCTTCTCCGCCGAGGTGCTGGATGCGGCGATTGACACGGCGCATCAGGACAGGAAGCCGATCGAGCTGCTGATCGAGAGCGCGGACTTCTACCGCACGCTGCACGTCGAGTACTTCGACGGCGCGCGCTATCCGCACCTGACACGCATTGCCGACCGGCCGGACACACTGTCCGAGGTGTTGAAACCCCGCGTCACGGGTTGAGCGGCGGGCAACGCCCGCGGCATTTGCCGCCCGCCGGCCCGCGGCTGTGTCAGGCCCGCGGGCGTGCGCAGCTCAATGCTGGTGCTTGTGAGCGGGGAACAGCCGGCAGTAAATGCAGTCGGCGCCGGTCGGATTGTCGAGCATGAAATGACGCACCCAGTAGCCGGCGTCGTTGCGCGAGGCGGCGTGCTCGAACGATTGGTTCTCGAGGTCGTGCCCGACGACCTCGGTCGCGCCTTCGGCCTCGAGAATCTCCGCGGCGCGCTCGGTCTCGATGGCGCCGCGCGGGTGCACGGTGATGGCGGCCGCCGCGCCGCTCTCGATGCGCTCGACCAGCGCCTCGACGAAGCTGCGCTCCTCCTCCTTGTCGAGCAGCGTGCGGAAATAGCCCGCAAAGCGGTCGTGGACCGAGGCCGCCGGTTGCAGCCCCGCGCGTCCCGGCTCCTCGGAGGCGGTGAGCTCGACACGATCGGTGGGGAAGCCGTCGCTCACCAGGCGGGTGCGTACGCGGTCGGCGGCGGAGTACTGCTTGAATATCGCGAGGATCACAGCGCTCATATCCTGACTCCTTGTGAGGACGCCGTCCCGCTGGCCGCGCGGATCAGCGACCCTGGCGGCGGGGCAAAAATTCTACGCCCGGCGGGCACGAAGCGGCAGTGCTGCATTGCAGCATGCCGCCGCTGCGCCCGTAGCACCCGCCCGTGAGCGCGCCTTCACCCCAAGGGAGGGTAAATCAGCCGCCGGGGTCTTAGGATCGGCCGATGGTCATGAGACGCCGAGGACGGCCGCCACACGCCGACGTTCTGACGCCGGGCGAATGGCGCATCGTGCACGCTGTCCAGCACGGCATGAGCAACCGTGAGATCGCCGCGCGGCGCGGCATCAGCCTGGACGCGGTGCGCTATCACGTGGCAAACGCGGTAGCGAAACTCGGGGTGGTGAATCGTCAGGGCCTGCGACGCTGGTTTCGCGCGCCGGCGCACAGCGCGCTCGCGCGCGGGGAGAAATCGATGGCGATCCAGTTTGTGCTCGGGCCGATCGCGCAGATCTCACGGACCGTGAGCGACGTCGCGGCGGCCGAGCGATGGTACGGCGAGGTGCTCGGACTGCCGCACCTCTACACCTTCGGCAAGTCCGCATTCTTCGACTGCGGCGGAACGCGTCTTTACCTGACGGCGGACCAGGCGGTCACCCCCGAGTCGATTCTCTACCTGCGGGTGGCGGATATCCGTGCTGCCTACGAGGAGCTGCGGGCCCGCGGGGTCGAGTTTCACGGCGCGCCGCATCTGATTCATCGGCACGCCGACGGCACCGAGGAGTGGCTGGCAGTCTTCAAGGACCCCGACGGCCGAGCGCTCGCGCTCATGTCGCAGGTGAAGCCCGGCTGAGGGCTGCGCGGCGGCGGGCCCGAATCGCGGCGCGCCGCCGGCTTACTTGCCGGGCGGCTTGGCGGGGCCTGCCGCGGGGGGCTTGCCGGCGGCCTTCTTGGCGGGCTGTTTGGGCTCCTCGCGCGGCTTCAGCAGATCCTCGAGTGAGCGGAAGATGGCGCCGTATTTGTACTCCGGGACCTCGAACTCCCAACCGCTGAGGCGTGCGTTGAGGCGCTGTGCCTCGGCTGCCGTGCCGGCGCCGAGTGAGCGCGCGGTGAGCGCGATCAAACTGCGAGCGCCATCCTTGCGGCCCGCCACCTCGAGCTCGAGGCCATCGAAGGTGCGGTACACGGCATGCGACAGCTTGGCGTCCGCGGGCGCGGTGCCCTTCTGCACGTCCTCGAGCGTCAGCCCGGCGAGCGCGGCCGCGATCGAATCCGCAGCCCCTGGGCCGGTGAGCTGGCGGCCCTTGGGCGTCGGGGCGACGGTGAAGTCGGGGTCTTCCTTCTTGGCGCGCGTCGCGGTGTATCCCGGGCCGTCGGCAGGCTTCGCCTCCACCTCGCGCACACGCGCCACCGGCAGATCCACCAGCGAGCGCTCGAGCCAGCTCTTGGGGTCGGCGTCCGGGGTGAGAAGCGGGGCCGCGAGCAGACTCGCCGCGCTCCCGCCGACCCGCACGTAGCCTGACTTGCCGCCGGAGGTGTGGCCGACGATGAGGGCGAAGGTGCGCCCGGGCGTCACCACGTCGATTTCAGTGCCGGTCGCCTTGGGCGTGGTCACATCGTCGACGCCGAGCTGGGCGTAGTTGGCGGGCAGCCGTGTCTTCTCCTCGACCACGTTGAGCGCGCCGAGATCGAGCAGGAGCTTGCGCACCCTGCCGGACTCGGCGGGCCAGGCGCGCTCGCCTACCAGCCAGCCGTCCGCATCCCGCTTGAGTGTCGCGCGCGTACCGTCGCCGCGGCGCAGGTCCACCGCGCTTACGGCGTTGACGCTGTGCTCAAGCCCCGGCAACACCAAATCGCCGGTGAGCGTTGCGTGCTCGAGGTGCCGCTGCGAGGCGAGCCAGATCGCAAACACCACCAGCGCGACGCCGACGAGGAGCAGCAGCGCGACCCGTCGCGCGCTCATGGCCGCGACTCCGGCGCAACGCCATGGGGCCGGCGCCGGCGCCAGGCAGCGAAGCCGAGCGCCAGCAGCGCGAACAATGCCGGGATCACGATGATGTCGATGATCTTGAGCGTCGTGCCGAGCCGCTGGATATCGGCGTCCAGCCCGGCGCGCACCGCGCGCAGCTCCTTGCGGATGCGCAGCTTCTCCTGCTCGAAATGCTCGATCTCCTGCTGCTCCTCCGGCGTCACGATGACCGCGCCCTTCTGGCTGCCACCCTTCGACTCGAGCTGCGCGAGCTTCTGCTCGGTCGCCTGCAGCTGCTGCTCGAGCTCCTGTTCCTTGGCGTGGAAGCGCTCATCCGCCGCACGCCGCAGCCGCTCGACACGCTCGAACGGACGGGTGAATGCGGCGCGTCCACGCACGCTGATGAGGTCGGCGCTGCCGGCGAGATTGTCGAGCGCATTCAGCACCAGGTCACCGTTGCTCGCCCAGGCCTGTACCAGGCGCTGGCCGAAGAAATCCTGGGCGTGTACCCACAGATAATCGGCCAGCAAGTCGGTATCGGCAATCACCACCAGGTTGAGCGGCTGGGTGGATGCCTTGAGCGCCGTCGTGCCGGCCGGCAAGGTCACCCCGGACGGCGGACCGTCGGGGAAGGCGGTGCGCACGTTGCCGGTCACGCGCGCGGCGAGGGTGTAGCGCACGCCCGTCGGCTTGAAGCCATCGCGCAGTGTCGCCGGATCGAACAGCATGCGGAAGCGCTCGACCGGCAAGAGCTCTGCGTCGGTGCTCGACTGCAGCAGCGGCTCAAATTTGACGCTCGCGCCCTTGACCGGCTCGAGGCTCCCGGCGGTGGCTACGTTGACGTTGGAAAGCCCCGCCGTGATCACATCATCGGTCGCGAAGCTGTCCTTCTCGAGCCCCAGCACCCCGAGGTGCGCCACCGGCGGCTCTCCCTGGTGCATCGAGACCGAGAGCGCGTGACCGCGATCGGCCACCACCTCGCCGGAGTCGAACTTCACGCCCCACGCCGTGAGCAGGGGCTCGAGGTGCGAGGTCTTGTCGGCCGACATGGCCGCCATCGGATTGCCACCCGCGCCGGATTGGTCGGCCTCAGACAGGGGGTCGACGAAGGCGAGGATGTGGCCGCCCTTGAGCGCGAACTGGTCGATGGCGAACTGGGTGGCGGGCGAGAGGTTCTTCGGGTGCACCAGCACCAGCACGTTGACGTCGGGATCGATCTTGGTGGCAGTCGGCTCGAGCGGCCGCACGTCGAACAGCTGCTCCACCTGGCCGTAGATCACCCACGGCTCGCGCATCTGGCCGCTCTGCGGATCGAAGCCGGCGCTCATCGGCAGGGTAGACAGCCAGGCGAGCACCGGCTTCTTGGGATTGGCGAGCTGATAGACGAGCCGCACCACGTCGTACTCGAGGAACTGCTCCTTGTTGGGATCGAAGAACTCGATGGCCGCGTGGCCGTCGGTGGAGTTGGTGCCCGCCATGCCGAAGTACAGCTGCGCGCCGGCCGCGCCCACCGGCACCGAGCGCACGCCCAGCTCGGACGCGCGATCCTCGTCCTCGGAGAACGGCTGCGGGTCGATGACGTGCAGGCGCAGCTTACCGTGCGAGCGCGCGCTCAACTCCTCGAGGAACTCGCGCACCCGGATGCCGTAGCTCTTCAGCTGCGGCAGCTGACCGGCGGTCTTCTCGGAGAAGAAGAAGTACAGGTTGATCGGCTCGTGGATGTTGGCGAGGATTCTCTCGGTGCCGGGGGCGATGGTGTACAGGCGGTTGTGCGTCAGGTCGATACGCCAGCCGCGCAGCGCGTAGTTGAACAGCACCGTGAGTGCGATGAAGACGAGCGCAAGCGCCAGCAGGGTCGCGCCGCTCAGCGTGGAGCGTCTGGTCATGGGTTAGTCCGCCTTGCGCAGCTCGAGAGCGATGGCGGTCGCCAGCAGGAAGAAGCCGATCAGCATCGCGAAGTACAAAAGATCTCGCACATCGATCACTCCCTTCTCGATCGACTGGAAATGGGTGAGCAGGGACAGCGAGGCGATCGCATCGCTCAGCGCCTGCGGCGCCCAGCCGCGGAACACGTCGAGCACCAGCGGGAAGCCGGCCAGCAGGAACACGAAGCACGCCACCACCCCGAGGATGAAAGCCACCACCTGGCTGCGGGTGAGCGCCGACATGCACGAGCCGATGGCGAGGAAGCCGCCCGCGAGCAGCAGGCTGCCGAGATAGGCGGCAAGGATGGCGCCGTTGTCGGGGGAGCCCAGATAGTTGACGGTGATCCACAGCGGGAAGGTCAGGGCGAGCGCCAGCGCCGTGAACAGCCAGGCGGCCAGGAACTTGCCGAGCACCGCCTCGCGCAACGTCACCGGCTGCGTCATCAGCAGCTCGATGCTGCCGGACTTGCGCTCCTCGGCCCACAGCTTCATCGAGACGGCCGGGATCAGGAACAGGTACAGCCACGGATGGAAGGTGAAGAACGGCTCGAGATCCGCCTGGCCACGCTCATAGAAGCCGCCCAGGTAGAAAGTGAAGGCGTTCGCCAGTACCAGGAAAATGAGGATGAAGACGTACGCCAGCGGCGTCGCGAAGTAACTCGCGAGCTCGCGGCGCATGATGATGCCCACGTTGTGCATGGCTACTCGTGTGCTCAGGCGGTGATGGTGCGGAACACTTCGTCGAGCCGGCCCGACTCGAGGTGCAGCTCCTTGAGCTTCAGCCCCTGGCGCGCGGCGAGCTCCGACAGTGCCGGCAGGATCGTGGCGCCGGCGCGCGGCAGCGCCGTGAGGCGCGCGTCGCGCTCGCTCACCTCGAGGGCGGCCACCGCGGGCAAGGCCGCCACCGCGGCGCGCGCGGCGGTGAGCTGCGAGGGATCGTCGAGCTGCATCGACACGGCGTTGTGATAGCGCGAGCGCGCCGCCAGCCCCGCCGGGGTGTCGTCCGCGACGATGCGGCCGCGCGCGATGATGACCGCGCGGGTGCACACCGCATCCACCTCCTCGAGGATATGGGTCGAGATCACGATGATCTTGTCGCGCCCCATGTCATTGATGAGCGTGCGCACCTCGTGCTTCTGATTCGGATCGAGCCCGTCGGTGGGCTCATCCAGCACCAGCACCGGCGGGTCATGCAGAATCGCCTGCGCGAGACCGACGCGGCGGCGAAACCCCTTTGACAGCGTCTCGATCGTCTGCTCGAGGACGCTGCCGAGCTGCAGCCGCTCGATGACGTGGGCGAGACGCGCGCGGCGGCGCTCGCCGCCGAGCGCGCGCAGGTCGGCGATGAACGCGAGGAAGCTGCGCACCGTCATCTCGCCGTAGGTCGGGGCGCCTTCCGGCAGATAGCCGAGCGCGGCTTTGGCGGCGAGCGGCTCGCGCTCGATGTCGTGTCCGCAGATGCTGGCGCTGCCGGAGGTCGGCGTCACGAAGCCGGCCAACATGCGCATGGTGGTGGTTTTCCCGGCACCGTTGGGTCCCAGGAACCCGAGGACCTCGCCGGGTCCCACCTGGAAACTGACATCCTCGACGGCGGTGAGCGCGCCGTAGCGTTTGGTGAGATGTTCGGTCTTGATCATGTCGGATGGGGTCTAGAGGAGAGCCGGGGTGGAAAGTTCCGCCGCAATTTTTGAGCGCGCGATTTTGACTGCAGCCGCCGCGGATTTCCAATCGCCACATTCAGGCCGACAGGCCGCGGCTCGTTTCTCTTGATAAACAATTTATTACGAGTCTGATTTCAGCTTGTTTCGATTATAGCGCCGTGCGCCGTCCGTCATCGATCCGCCGCTCCCACGTCATTTGCGCGTCACCGACGCGCTCTACGCTGCGCAGCGGGCGAAAAGCCCGTGTCGTCCGAAGGAGCGCGCATGCCGTCCTCGAGTCTCGCCCGCGGCCGCAGCACGGGCGCGCCGCCAGTCCTCGAGGATGTGCTGACGGGTGACAGCGAGCTCGAGCGCGGCGCGCCATTGTGCGCCAATTCCGGGTGCGCGCTGCACGTGCGCCGCGTCGATTCACGCGTCGAGGGCGGCGGCAACTGGGTGCGGCTGCCCGACGGGCGGGTGTTCGGGCCCGGCCGGTACGGCGGCGAGCTGCTGTGCGAGCCTGTGGCACGCGGCGCGGTCCAGTGCGCCTCGAATCGACCTGCGGCGCGCTGCGCGGCAGCGCCTGAGGTCAGCGCCGCGCGAAGCGGTGACGGATCCGCCAGTAGAGGATGCAGAGCGCCCCGCCCAGCAGGCCGCCGAGGTGCGCGAAGTGCGCCACTCCCGGCTCCCGTCCGGTCACTCCGAAGAACAGCTCGACCAGCCCGTAGATCGTCACGAACAGCCACGCCGGCATCGGGATGACCAGAAACACGCCGACCCGCGCGCGCGGAAAATACCAGGCGAACGCCAGCAGGATGCCGAAGATCGCGCCTGAGGCGCCGATGACCGGGCCACCGACGCCGGCGGCCTGCTCGACGGCCAGCTGGGTAGCGGCGGCTGTGAGCGCGCAGATCAGATAGTAGAGCACCAGGCGGCGGGCCCCGAGGTGTTGCTCCAGCGCGCCGCCGAACATGAAGAGCGCGAACATGTTGAAGAAGATATGGGCCAGGTTCTGCGGGTCATGCAGGAACGCGTAGCTGAGGAGCTGCCACGGCCTGAACAACGGGTCGCCGAGCGGCCAGAGGGCGAACAGCATCTCCATGGGCTGCGCGACGAGCAGCTGCACCACGTAGACGCCAACGTTGATCAGGATAATCGCCCGGGTGGCGGGCGGCACGGACCAGAACATCGGTCCTAGTCTAGCGAGGTCCGCGCCCCGCGGGAGCGATATGATGGTCTCATGAGCGAGGCTTTCATCTGCGATGCGGTGCGCACGCCGATCGGTCGCTACGGCGGCGCGCTCGCGGCGGTGCGCACCGACGATCTGGCGGCGTTGCCGATTGCAGCGCTGCTGAAGCGCAACCCGGCGGTCGACCCGGCCGCCATCGAGGAGGTGCTGCTCGGCTGCGCCAACCAGGCGGGCGAAGACAACCGCAACGTGGCGCGCATGGCGGCGCTGCTCGCCGGACTGCCGGTGTCGGTGCCGGGTGCGACCGTCAATCGCCTGTGCGGCTCGGGGCTGGATGCCGTGGCGATGGCGGCGCGTGCGATCCGCGTCGGCGAGGCGGACCTCATCGTCGCCGGCGGCGTCGAATCGATGTCGCGCGCGCCGTTCGTGATGCCGAAGGCCGATGCGGCCTTCAGCCGCCACGCGGAGCTGCACGACACCACCATCGGCTGGCGGTTCGTCAACCCGCGCATGCGCGAGCAATACGGCAGCGACTCGATGCCCGAGACCGGCGAGAACGTCGCCGCCGAATACCACATCTCACGCGCAGATCAGGACGCCTTCGCGCTGCGCAGCCAGCAGCGGACCGCCGCCGCCTACGCGCGCGGCTTCTTTGCCGCCGAGCTCATGCCGGTCGAGATTGCGCAGCGTCGCGGCAAGGCGCTGCTCATCGAGCGCGACGAGCATCCGCGTGCGGAGACGACGCTCGAGCAGCTCGCCTCGCTCCCGACCCCGTTCCGTAAGGGCGGCACCGTCACGGCGGGCAACGCGTCGGGCGTCAACGATGGCGCCGCTGCGCTGCTCATCGCCTCGGAGGCCGCCGCGCGGCGCTTCGCCCTCAGGCCGCGGGCGCGCATCGTGGCCGCCGCCACTGCCGGCGTCGCGCCGCGCCTCATGGGCATGGGGCCGGTGCCGGCGACCCGCAGGGTGCTCGAGCGCGCGCGGCTCGCCATCGGGCAGATGGATGTGGTCGAGCTGAACGAGGCATTCGCCGCCCAGGCGCTCGCGGTGCTGCGCGAGCTCGGTGTGCCGGATGAGGCGAGCCACGTGAATGCCAACGGCGGCGCCATCGCCCTCGGCCATCCGCTCGGCATGTCGGGCGCGCGGCTCGCGACGACCGCGACTGCGCAGCTTGAGGACGGCCGTGGCCGCTACGCGCTGTGCACCATGTGCATCGGCGTCGGGCAGGGGATCGCCGTCATTCTGGAGCGCGTCTGATCCAGGGGAGGCTGTCGAGGTCGAGGTTGCCGCCGCTCACGATCACGCCGACGCGCTCGCCCCGCACCGCAACCCGCGCCGCGCTGACCGCCGCGTAGGCGGTCGCTCCGGAGGGCTCGACGATGATCTTGAGCACCTCCCACAGGTGGCGCATCGCGGTCACGATCGCCGCATCCGATACCGTGACGATGGCATCGACGTGGCGGCGGATCTCTGCGAACGGCCGCTCACCGAGCGTGGCCCGCAGGCCATCGGCGATCGTGTCGGGGCGCTCGCAGGGCACGATGCGCCCCGCAGCCAGCGAGCGCGCCGCATCGTCCGCCCCTTCGGGCTCGACGCCGATGATGCGAATGCGGGGCTTGAGCGCGCGCGCGGCCACCGCGATCCCGCTCAAGAGTCCTCCGCCGCTCACCGGGCAGAGAATTACATCGAGTTCGGCGACCTGCTCGAGCAGCTCGACGGCGGTCGTAGCCTGGCCGGCCATCACGCGCAGGTCGTCGTAGGGATGGATCATCGAGGCGCCGGTGGTCTCGAGCACCTCGCGCGCGGCACGTTCGCGCGCGGCGTGGGTCGGCTCGCAGAGCGTGATCGAGGCACCCAGGCGCTCGACGGCGGCGCGCTTGGCGGCCGCGGTGTTTTGCGGCATGACGATGTAGGCCGGAACCCCCTTGAGCCGTGCGGCGCGCGCCACCGCGGCGGCGTGGTTACCCGAGGAATGGGTGGCGACGCCGCGGCCGAGCTCAGTGTCGGCGAGGCTCAGTACGGCGTTGGTGGCGCCGCGCGCCTTGAAGGCGCCGCCGCGCTGGAAGTTCTCGCACTTGAAGTAAAGCCGCGCGCCCGATTCCTCATCGAGCGTGCGGCTCGTGAGGACCGGCGTCAGGTTGATATGCGGCGCGATGCGCGCGCGCGCTTCCTGAATCAGCGCCCAGGTGAGGCCGGGAGGATGGCTTCCCATGCGCGAGCGAGCATGGGCACGGCGCTACAGCCCGTCAAGCGCGCGCCCGGCGAAGGTGCGGCACGGAGACACATCCGGCACGCCGGTCATGCGCCCGGTGCAGGGGCGCTGCTGCCCGAGGTCGAGCCGCGCGAGCGCCGTCGCCGCATTCACCGCCGGCGCATCGGCGGTTGCGACGGTGGTCGCTGCGGGCTTGAGGAGCGCTTCGATGGCCTCCGCGGTGAGATGCACCGGCGTCGCCGACAGCAGCAGGGCGATCACGCCGGTAATTTCCGCCGCGGCCACCGAGGTTCCCGACTCGAAGTCGTACTGCGCGTCCGGCCGCAAGGTCAGCACGTGCCGGGCCGGGGCAGCGAGCGTGCCGGGGGGGCTGGCACCCTCGCTGCCCGCGGCCCCGATCACTCCGGGGATGCCGAGCGGGAAACCGCCGCCGGAATCGTAGGCGCCGACAAAGATCACGCCGCGCTTCACGCCCGACTGGACGAGCGCCGTGAGCAGCGGATCGCTCGGGCCACCGACGCTCAGGTTGACGAGCGGCGCGCCGGATTCGAGCGCCGCGGCGAGCGCGCGCGCCAGCGTGAAGGTGTTGCAGGCCGCCGCATCGTTGCCGGCCTCGAGTTGCCAGCAGGCGCTGAACACCTCGAGGCGTGCGAGCGGGGCAATGCCGACGATGCCGATGTGATTGTTGGCGACCGCGGCGATGATGCCGGCCATGGCCGTGCCGTGTCGCGCGGCGCCGGCGGCATCGCGATGCCCGCCGGTAAAGGAACGGCTGCTCGCGATGCGGCCCTCGAGATCGGGATGGCTCTCATCGACCGCGGTATCGATCAGCGCGATGCGCACCCCGGCGCCCTGGGCGCGCCGATGCGCATCCGGCACGCCGAGAGCGCCAAGGTTGGTCTGCAGGTCGTAGAGCGGATCGTTGTAGGGCGGCGCCGCCGCTGGGGTGCTCAGGGTGTGGAACTCGTGCAGCGGCTCGGCGAGCAGCACGCTCGAATCGTGCGTGAGGGCGGCCAGCACCTCGCTCTGCGGGCGGCCGTTGGTGATCTCGAAGATCACGCAGTGCATCGAGAGCTCGCGAATCGGCCAGCTCGCCACCTCGCGCAGCGCGTACGCGGCCGCCACGCGCCGCGCCTCCCGCTCCGCGTCCTGCGACACGCGGTAGCCGTCGCCGGAGTAACGCCGGCCGGTCGCGCCGGCGGGTCCTGGTGCGCTGCGCGGCTGATTGGCGAAGGCCACGACGATGCGCGGCAGCTCGGCAGCCGCCGGTGCAACGGCAGGGGCCGGGTCAGCGCTGGCGTGCGGCGCCGCGACCGCGGCACTCACCGCGGCGAGCGACAGCACGGCGAGGCGCGTCAGCGCGCGCACTAGCGCTCCCGCGGCGGCGATCCGGGTCCGCCGAGCGGCTCGATCCAGCGCACCCGCTCATCGGCCCGCAAGCGCGCGGCGAGCGCCTGCAACCGCGCCGCCGCGTCCGCCGGCGTAGCCGCTGGTGTCACCGGGGCGACGCCGAATACGCCGCTGCGATCCGGGCCCTCCACGACGCGGGCGCCAGCCGACAGCAGCAGCTGCTCGGCATCGCCCATGGCGAGTGAGCGCTCGAAGGCGACGTGCAGCACACCCGGGGCCGCAGCCACGGCGTCGGTGTGCGTCACGTACACGGGCTGCGTCCAGCGGTACGCGCTCACCGCGAGCACGCTGCTCACGGTGAGCAGCACGAAGCTCGCCGCCCACGCAAGTCCAGGCGGTCGCCACGCCGCGCGCGCGCGCGCCGCACGCGTGGCGGACTCACTCCCCGCGGCGACTCGCGCTTCGGGCGCGGCATCGATTCGCGCCATGAGCTTGCGGAACGAGGGGCCGGGAGCATGGGTGACGCGCTCGGGCTCGGTCAGCGCGTCGCACAGTAAACGCTGCAGCTCGACCTCGCGGGTGCACTCGGGGCAGCCGCGCACGTGCAGCTCGACGCGTGCCCGCTCGGCGCCCGTCAACCGGCCGCTGGCGAGCCACGGCAGCAGCAGCCACGCGTCCTCGTGCGATGCGCCGGCGGCGAGGCTCATGAGCCACCCTCGTGTGCCTGCGTCTCGCGCGTGGCGCTCGGCCCTCCGGACAGCTGCGGCAGCCGCTTCTGCAGCTTGGCACGCGCGTGAAACAGGCGCGTCTTCACGGTGTTGACGGGACAGCCCATGATGGTCGCAATCTCCTCGCACGAATGGCCGAGCTCGTAGCACAGCTCGACCGCCAACCGCTGCTCCACGGGCAACTCCTGGAGCGCCTGCCCCAGCCAGTCACGCAGCTCCGTCTCGCGTGCCGGCCCCTCAGTGGTGAGTGGAAGCGGCGGCGGCTGCAGGTTCTGCCGGGCACGCGCCCGAGCGGCACTGCGGAACGCGTTCCGCGCTTTGCGGTAAGCGATCCCCAGGATCCAGGTCGAGGGCTGCGAATCGCCGCGGAAGTCTCCCGCGCTGCGCCACACGACCCAGAAGGTATCGTTGATGATCTCCTCGGCGAGGTCGTAACGGCGCGTCAGGCGCGTCAGGAACCTCGCCAGGCGGCGGTGATAGAGGTTATAGAGCTCCTCGAACGCGCGCCGGTCATGCCGCGCGACGCGTGCGATCAGCTCGGTCTCGCGCGCCGCCGAGCCACCGGCGCGCGCTGCACCCTCCGTCATGTCGCCGTAGCCTGTGGCCATCGATACCATGCCCTTTCACGGGTAAGTGTCCACGCGCCGGCCCAGGGTTCAACCCTTGCCTGGCAGAGCCCTCAGAACTGCCAGCTTATGGTGCCTGCGAAGCGTCTCGCGACCGGGTAGGGGAACAGCTGCGCCGCCCGGTTCTGCGCGGTGAAATAGCCAAAGTCGATCCGCCAGCGCCGCCGCTCGAGAGCCAGGCCCAGATTGCCGTACAGGTAGCCGAGCGCGGGGGGCGCCCGACCTGCGGGGTGGCTCGAGTAGTAGTAGCCGGCGCCGGCGGTGAGATAGAGGCCTCCGCCCAGGACCCCTTCGCGCAGCAGCTGCTGGCTGGAGGCATCGGCAACCGCGGCGGTGCTGCGATACGCGCGGTAGTACGCGACGACGGGGAAGTCCTCGTACACGTACACGGGGGCGTAGCGCACCGTGTCCGGCAACACCGCGAGCGACACGGTGCAGCGGTCGAGCCAGGTGAGCGCCGCGGCGAGCTCCTGGTAGTCATCGGAGTGATGCGTCGGGGCGCCGACGAAGTAGTCGGCCCGGCCGCTGAGCGAGGCGCTCCAGTCGCTGCCGATGCTGAAGCGCTGCCCGAGATACACCTGCAGCTCCGCGGGGGTCTTCGGCTCGAGGCTGCGATCGCGCGTCGACGCCCACAGCCCGCCGAACGTGCCGCCGGCGCTGCTCAGATGCAGGTCGGCCTGCAGCGCTCCCTGGCCATCGCTCTGCGAGAGGCCGCGGTAGATGTAGTCGGACGTGACGGCGAGGTTGCCGCCGATCGAGACCGGAGCGCTCTGGGCGCGCGCCTCCTGCACCCACCCGAGCGCGAGCAGCGCGAGCGCGCACGCACCGAGCCGCTGAGGGCGGGCCCGCGTGACCCGCCTCAAGCGCCGCACGCCGATCATGTTCGAGCTCGTTCCGCCATCTCGCCGGGCCTATACGGGGGCGTCCGGAGGGCACCGGACGTATACTGACCCTCTTATTATGCAGACGCTGTATTCGGGCGATACGACCAGAAGACCGGGGTCAGTGGCGGAAGTACTGCACGCCATGCAGCCGGCGCTGCCGAAGCAGCCGTGAGCGCTGAGCTCGCTTCACCCCCGGCGGTCAGTGCCCAGGTCAGCGTCGAGCGCTGGCAGAGCGGCGCCACCACGCACACCACCGACCAGGTCGCCGAGGAGATGCCGGTCGCGCTCGTCTACCACGACGTGCCGCACGTGGTGATGCTGGCGACCCCGGCAGATCTCGAGGACTACGCCATCGGATTCACGCTGAGCGAGGCGCTGGTGGAGCGCGCCGAGGAGATCCGCGGCGTCGAAGTGCGTGCGGGCGCGGCGTCTGTCGACGTGCACATCTCGGTCGCCTGGGAGCGCTTCACGCAGCTCCTGCAGCGCCGCCGCAACCTCACCGGGCGCACCGGCTGCGGGCTGTGCGGTGCGGAGACAGCCGCGGATGCGATCCGCGACTCGTTCGCCGTTCCACAGGGAGTCGAGGTGACCAGCGCCGGGCTGCATACGGCGATCGAGGAGCTCGGCGCACGGCAACTGATCAACGCGCGCACCGGCAGCGTGCATGCGGCGGCCTGGGTCGTGCCGGGGCAGGGCATCAGCGTGGTGCGCGAGGACGTCGGCCGTCACAACGCTCTCGATAAGACGATCGGCGCCCTGACCCGCGCCGGTGTCGACTTAGCGTCCGGCTACATGCTGATCACGAGCCGCGCCAGCTACGAGATGGTGCAGAAGTGCGCCACCGTCGGCATTCCCTTTCTCGCCGCGCTGTCGGCCCCCACGGCCTTCGCCGTGCGCCTCGCCGAGCGCTCCGGTCTCACGCTGGTCGCCTTCGCGCGGCGCGACCGGCATGTCGTGTACGCGCATCCCGGGCGGTTGCGTCCATGAGGGAGCCTGAGGCATGAGCCGGGCGCTGATCTGCGGCTCGCTGGCCTTCGACACCATCATGGTGTTTGGCGATCGCTTCGCCAATCACATCCTGCCCGACAAGATCCACATGCTGAACGTGTCGTTCCTGGTGCCGCAGATGCGCCGCGAGTTCGGCGGTTGCGCCGGCAACATCGCCTACAACCTGGCGCTGCTCGGCGATACCGGAGTGCCGATGGCGACCGTGGGACGCGATTTCGGCCCCTATCGCGACTGGCTGGTGCGGGCCGGCGTACCGACCGAGCACGTGCGCACGGTTGACTCCGAGCTCACCGCCCAGGCGTTCATCACCACCGATCTGGACGACAATCAGATCACCGCGTTTCACCCCGGAGCGATGCAGCACTCGCACCTCAACAGCATCGCGGATGCCGCCGGCATCACGCTGGGCATCGTCGCGCCCGACGGGCGCGAGGGCATGGTGCGGCACGCCGAGCAGTTTGCCGCGGCCCGCATCCCCTTCATCTTCGACCCCGGCCAGGGGCTGCCGTTGTTCGGCGCCGAGGAGTTGCGGCACTTCATCTCCCAGGCGCGCTGGGTCACGGTGAACGAGTACGAATGGCAGGTGGTGCAGCAGAGAACCGGCTGGGGGCCGGGCGAGGTACTCGAGCGCGTCGAGGCCCTGATCGTCACCCGCGGCGCGGCCGGCTCCATCATCCACTCGCGCGACGGCACACTCGAGATCGCCGCCGCGCCGGTGAGCGCGGTGGTGGATCCGACCGGCTGCGGGGATGCCTACCGGGCCGGACTCCTCCACGGGCTGCTGCACGGCCTCGACTGGCGCGCCACCGGACATATTGCTTCGCTCATGGGAGCGATCAAGATCGAATCGCGCGGCACGCAGAACCACCGCTTCAGCCGCGAGGCCTTCGACCGGCGCCTGGCCGGCGCAAGGGCCGGGCGGACCTGAGCCCGGCTGGGTTACACTGGGCGCTTTGGCACGGCAAGTGTGGCGGTGATCCCCCGATGGCGAACGACTACCTCTTTACCTCCGAATCCGTCTCCGAAGGCCACCCGGATAAGGTCGCAGACCAGATCTCGGATGCGGTGCTGGACGCCATCCTCAAGGAGGACCCGCGCGGCCGGGTGGCCTGCGAGACCCTCGTCAAGACGGGTGTTGCCATCGTGGCCGGCGAGGTCACGACGAGTGCCTGGGTGGACGTCGAGGCGCTGGTGCGCAAGACCGTACTCGACATCGGCTACGACTCCTCCGACATGGGCTTCGACGGCGCGAGCTGCGGCGTCCTCAACATCATCGGCAAGCAGTCGCCCGATATTGCACAGGGCGTCGACCGCAAGGACGAGCGCAAGCAGGGCGCGGGCGACCAGGGTCTGATGTTCGGCTACGCCACCAACGAGACCGACGTGCTGATGCCGGCACCGATCACACTCGCGCACCGGCTGGTGAAGCGCCAGGCCCAGGTGCGCAAGTCCGGCAAGCTCCCCTGGCTGCGGCCCGACGCCAAGAGCCAGGTCACGTTGCGTTATGAGGACCACGAGCCGGTAGGACTCGAGGCGGTGGTGTTGTCGACGCAGCACAGCCCCGAGGTGTCCACCAAGGCGCTGCGCGAGGCGGTGATGGAGGAGATCCTGAAGCCCGTGCTGCCCGCGAAGTGGCTCGACAAGCGCACGCGCTTTCACATCAACCCCACCGGTCGTTTCGTGACCGGCGGGCCGGTCGGGGACTGCGGGCTCACCGGGCGCAAGATCATCGTCGATACCTACGGCGGCTACGCGCGCCACGGGGGAGGTGCGTTCTCCGGCAAGGACCCTTCCAAGGTCGACCGCTCGGCCGCCTACGCGGCGCGCTACGTGGCGAAGAACATCGTCGCGGCGGGACTCGCCGAGCGCTGCGAGGTGCAGGTGTCGTACGCCATCGGGGTCGCCGAGCCGACCTCGATCATGGTGGAGACCTTCGGCACCGGACGCGCCTCGCGCGAGCACCTGACACAGCTCATCCGCAAGCATTTCGATCTGACGCCCTACGGGTTACGCGAGATGCTGGACCTGGTGCGCCCGATCTATCAGAAGACCGCCGCCTACGGGCACTTCGGCCGCACCGAGCCGGAGTTCACCTGGGAGCGCACCGACCGCGCCGCGCAGCTGGCCGCCGAGGTCAAGGGAGCGCGCGCGGCGTAGGCACGATTTGCAGCCGCGCATCGCGGCAAGCACGGCACGCTGAGGAGCGTTGCGACGGGCCGGTGGCGCTGCCGCCGGACCTGCCAGGCTCAGCGATCTGCTGTAATCCCCACGGCGCTCACTCTGACCATGGAGTATCGAGTATGAACGCCACACTGAAACCTGCCGCCGCCAACGCCGATCACCGCGTCGCGGACCTGAAGCTCGCCGACTGGGGGCGCAAGGAGATCGCGATCGCCGAGACCGAGATGCCGGGTCTCATGGCGATCCGCGAGGAGTTCGCGCCGACCCAGCCGCTGCGCGGCGCGCGCATCGCCGGCTCGCTCCACATGACCATCCAGACCGCGGTGCTCATCGAGACGCTGCAGGCGCTCGGTGCCGAGGTGCGCTGGGCTTCCTGCAATATCTTCTCCACGCAGGACCACGCAGCGGCGGCAATCGCGGTAAGCGGCACGCCGGTGTTCGCCTGGAAGGGCGAGTCGCTGGATGACTACTGGGAGTATACGCACCGCATCTTCGAGTGGCCGGGCGGCGCCCGTGCCAACATGATCCTCGACGACGGCGGCGATGCGACGCTGCTGCTGCATCTCGGGGTGCGCGCCGAGAGCGATCCGGGCGTGATCGCCAAGCCGGCGAACGACGAGGAGCACTCGCTGTTCGCCTCGATCCGCGCGCGCCTGAAGAGTGACCCGAAGTGGTACTCGGCGCGCATCGGCCACGTGCAGGGCGTCACCGAGGAGACCACCACCGGGGTGAAGCGCCTTTACCAGATGGCCAAGGAGGGCAAACTTGCCTTCCCGGCCATCAACGTCAACGACTCGGTCACCAAGAGCAAGTTCGACAATCTGTACGGCTGCCGCGAGTCGCTGGTGGATGCCATCAAGCGCGCCACCGACGTGATGATCGCCGGCAAGGTTGCCGTGGTGTGCGGCTACGGTGACGTCGGCAAGGGCTGCGCGCAGGCGCTGCGGGCGCTGTCGGCGCAGGTGTGGGTGACCGAGATCGACCCGATCTGTGCGCTGCAGGCGGCGATGGAGGGGTATCGCGTCGTGACCATGGAGTACGCGGCCGACAAGGCCGATATCTTCGTCACCGCGACCGGCAACTTCCACGTCATCACGCACGAGCACATGAAGCGCATGAAGCACAACTGCATCGTGTGCAACATCGGGCACTTCGACAGCGAGATCGACGTGGCGAGCCTCAAGCAGTATCGCTGGGAGAACATCAAGCCGCAGGTGGACCACGTCATCCTGCCGGACGGCCGGCGGCTGATCCTGCTCGCCGAAGGGCGGCTGGTGAACCTCGGCTGCGGTACCGGACACCCGAGCTACGTGATGAGCTCGAGCTTCGCCAACCAGGTGATCGCACAGGTGGAGCTGTTCGGCAACACGCAGAAGTACCCGGTGGGTGTGCACGTGCTGCCGAAGCACCTCGATGAGAAGGTGGCGCGGCTGCAGCTCAAGAAGCTCAACGTCGAGCTGTCAAAGCTCTCCGACGCGCAGGCGCGCTACATCGGAGTCGACCCGGCGGGGCCCTTCAAGCCCGACCACTACCGCTACTGATCACTGTCGCAAGGCCCAAGGAACCGCACCACCATGAATGCAGTCACGAGCACCCACGCTGCGCCCGCGGAGCTGCCGCGCGCCCCGGGCGGGGCGATCCTCCTCGACGGCAAGGCCGTCGCGGCGCGCGTGCGCGCCGCGGTGGCCGTGCGCGCCGCGGAGTTCGCCGCCCGGCATGGGCGCCGCCCGGGACTCGCGGTGGTGCAGGTGGGCGAAGATGCGGCCTCGAGCGTGTACGTGCGCAACAAGCGCCGCTCCTCGCTCGAGGCCGGCATCGAGTCCTTCGCCCACGACCTGCCGGCCTGCACCTCCGAGGCGCAGATCCTCGCGCTGGTGCATGCGCTCAATCATGACGAGCGCGTCGACGGCATTCTCATTCAGCTGCCGCTGCCGAAGGGTGTGAACGCCGATCGCGTGATGGACGCGGTCGATCCCACCAAGGACGTCGATGGCTTCCACCCGGTGAACACCGGGCTGCTGGCGCAGAAGCGTCCGCGCCTGCGACCGTGCACGCCGTTCGGCGTGATCAAGCTCGCGGAAGCCTATGGCATCGCCCTCATCGGGCTGCGCGCAGTAGTCGTCGGCGCCTCCAACATCGTCGGCCGGCCGATGGCGCTCGAGCTGCTGCTCGCGCGCGCCACGGTAACCGTCTGCCACACCGGCACGCGCGATCTGCGCGCCGAGGTGGAGCGGGCCGAGCTGCTGGTCGCCGCCGTTGGCAAGGCGGGCTTCGTTCCCGGCGACTGGGTGCGCCCCGGAGCTGCGGTGTTCGACGTCGGCATCAACCGTACCGCCGCCGGCACCCTGGTGGGCGATGTCGAGTTCGAGCGCGCCGCGCAGCGCGCCGCCTGGATCACCCCGGTCCCCGGAGGCTTGGGCCCCATGACCATCGCGATGCTGCTGTCCAACACCGTGGACGCTGCGACGCTGCGGATCAGGTCGCGGGAATAAAACTGCCGCCCGCGGGGTCTTGCAGTTCGAGGTCGTCGGCCCCCGGGGTGCGGGTGCGGCAGTGAGCTCGATGGACGATAAACGCACGCGTTTCGAGGCGCTGGTGCTGCCGCACCTGGACGCTGCGCATCGGCTCGCCCGCTGGCTATGCCGTTCCCCGGGGGATTCCGATGACATCGTGCAGGAGGCGTTTGTGCGCGCCTACCGCGGCTTCGCAGGCCTGCGCGGCGCGGATGCGCGCGCCTGGCTGCTTGCCATCGTGCGCAACTGTTATCTCAGTGCGCTCGCCGAGCGGCGGCGGCGCAGCCACGAGCCGCTCACCGAGGAGCACGAGGCGCAGCAGCTGGGCTGCGCCGCCCCGTTCCCCGACCCGGAGAGCGTCTCGATCGAACGCGACCAGCAGCGCCAGCTGGCGCGGCTGATCGCGGGCCTGCCCGAGGATCAGCGCGAGGTACTGCTGCTGCGCGAGATGGAGGACATGAGCTACCGCGAGATTGCCGCCGTCGCCGAGGTGCCGATCGGCACGGTGATGTCGCGCCTGGCGCGGGCGCGCGCCGCGCTCCAGGCGCTCTGGCCCGAGACTGAAGGAGAGCCGCGTGCAGTGCGCTGAAACGCTGCGGGTCCAGGCCGCATTCGACGGCGAGCTGGATGCGGTGTCCGCGGCCGCAGTCGAGCGGCACGCGGCGCACTGTCCGGAATGTCGCGCGCGGCTTGAGCACCTCGAGCGCACACGCGCCGCGCTGCGCCGCGAGCTCGAATATGGCCAGGCCGCCCCGGAGCTGCGGGCACGGATTGCGCGCGCCCTGGATGCCGAGGAGGCCGCCGAGCGGCGCGCGCTGCGGCCACGGCCGGCGTGGCGCGCCCGCCCGTTCTGGCTCGGGACTTGCGCGGGCGCGGCCGCGGCACTCGCTGCGAGCCTCGCCGCCGTGCTGCTCGCGCCACTGCTGCTGTCGGGGCTGCCCGATGAGCTCATCACCGCCCATCTGCGTTCCCTGAAATCCGGGCAGCTCACGGCGGTGATCTCGACCGATCGGCACACCGTGAAGCCCTGGTTCGCCGGGCGCGCTGACGTCTCGCCGGTGGTCGCCGACTTCGCCACGCAGGGCTACCGGCTGCTCGGCGGACGTGCCGAGTATCTCGACCACCAGCGCGCCGCTGTGCTGGTGTATGAGCATGGGGCGCACGTCATCAACGTATTTACCTTTCTGCCCGGCCACGCGCCGCTCACCGCCGAGACTACCCGGCGTGGCTACCACATCGCCTGCTGGCGCGGCGGCGATCTCGGCTACTGCGCCGTATCGGATGCCGGGTGGGAGGAGCTCACCGCTCTTAGGAACCTGCTCGCGGACTTGAGCGAGCGCGACGCACGCTGAGCAGCCGTAGCGGGCGGCGGGGGCGGGAATAGAATCGCCGCCCACCGAGTCTCCTCCACAACCAGTCGTGAGGAGACCCACATGCCGGATGAGATCCCCGTCGTATCGCGCCGCGAGGCGCTCAGGTGCATGGCCTTCGGCAGCGCTGGCACGCTGTTCGCGCTGGCGGGCGGCGTGCTGACGCCCATCGGGCTCGCCGAGGCCGCCGAGGACCGCGAGGGCACGGCGCGGCTCGGCAAGCCGCTATTCGTGCAGATCAGCGACAGCCACATCGGATTCCACAAGGACGCCAATCCCGATGTGAACGGCACGCTGTCCGCGACGATCGATCTCGTGAACGGCATGCGCGAGCAGCCCGCGCTCATCCTGCACACCGGGGACATCACGCATCTGTCCAAGGCGCAGGAGTTCGATCTGGCACAGCAGCTGCTCGCACGCCTGCACACCAGCGAACTGCACACAGTGCCGGGCGAGCACGACGTGGCCGATGCCACGGTGAGTGAGTACTTCAACCGCTTCGGCAAGCCATCCGACAACAAGGGCTACTACAGCTTCGATCACGCCGGCGTGCACTTTGTGGCGCTGGTCAACGTGCTGCAGGCCAAGGACGGCGGCGCAGGCTTCCTCGGCGATGAGCAGCTCGCATGGGCGCGGGCCGACCTGCACGGGCGCACCGCGAGCACGCCGATCGTCGTGTTCGCGCACATGCCGCTGTGGAACATCTATGAGCCGTGGGGCTGGCGCACCAGTGATGCGGATGCGCTCGTGAGCGAGCTGCGCCGGTTCGGCTCCGTGACCGTGCTGAACGGCCACATCCACCAGATCGTGCAGAAGGTAGAGGGCAATATCACCTTCCATACGGCCCCGTCCACCGCCTACCCGCAGCCCGCTCCCGGTGAGGGCCCCGGTCCCGGGCCCTTGAAGGTGGCGCCGGAGGAGTTGGCACACCGCCTCGGGCTCACCAGCGTCGCGCTGCGCAAGCATCCGCGCTCGCTGCTGCTGAGCGACACCGCGCTCGCTTGAGGATGGGGCAGGATCGTGATGCGACGACTCGCACAAGCTCTGACACTCTGGCCGGCCGCGCTCGTGCTGGCAGCGGCCGCGGTTTGCGCCGCCACGGCGAGCGACAAACCTGCCGGTGATCCGGTGCGCGGCAAGACGCTCTACCAGGTCTGCATGGGATGTCATTCTTTGGATGAGGATGATGTCGGGCCACGACACCGCGGGGTGGTGGGACGGACGGCCGGGAGTGTGCCGGGCTATGCGTATTCGCCGGGCCTGAAAAGTTCCCACATCGTGTGGGACCGGGACAACCTGGACCGCTGGCTCACCAACCCGCAGGCGCTCGTGCCTGGGGCCAAGATGTTTTTTGCGATGCCCAACCCGCAGGACCGGGCCGATGTCATCGCCTATCTCGCCGAGCTGCGCTAGCCCGCTGCGCTCGAGTCGGCGCTCCGCTTCGGACCGGGGGTCGCCGCTTCTTAGCCGCGCGGGATTGTTTCGCTGCGCCGCGCCTGACACCAACGACGGTCGTTCCGCTGCGACACACCCGGTAGTGATTACTGCATCTGCACGAGCGATTGGCGCATGACCGGGACGGGTGGCAGCAGCGTGGGCGCTGCGCGACAGGCGGTCGCGGCGCGATCCAACAGTCCCGGCACTGGTTCCAACATGTTACAGATCGTGTGGCGGGCGCGCGCTCCGCATATCTTGGGTGTATGATCCGAGGTTCAACCAATTTGCGGAGTACCGAGTAATGGCAAGACGTCCACCGAATGATGGCGCCGGCTGGAGCGCCCGGGAGCTGAAGACCCTCAAGGCGCTCGCGAAGGCGGGGACTCCGACCAGCCAGGTGGCGAAGAAGCTCGGACGCACGGCTGCTGCAGTCCAGCAGAAGGCGATGCGCTCCGGGATCTCATTCCGGGCGGCGAAGCGCTCGGGCGCGCGCAGGAAGAAGTAGCGCCACGCAGGGTGTTGGGTTCCGAGTTGATTGCACCGGCCTCCCGGGACGCCGGCTGACTCGTTGAGAACCGGCTCCCCGGTGAATCGGCGCAGTGGGGAGAGCAACATGAACAACACGCTCGTCCGGCTCGCCTGGATGCCGCTGGCGCTGTGTCTCAGCGCCTGCGACGTGCAGGTGACCAACACGACTCCGGCCACCTACCAGGCCAACAACGACATCGGCATGTACGAGGTGACTGCGACCACCAAGGAGGGCGCGCTGGTCACGCCGGGCTCGGTGGCGCTGTTCGCCATCGGCAACAACGAGAAGGTGCCGCTCAGCCTGAACTCGAACGGCTCCTACAGCGGCCTGTACCAGGTGCGCTGCCAGAGCAGCTTTCCGCTGCAGATCCAGGCGGTGTGGCGGCTGCAGGGGCTCTCGACCCGCAGCATCGTGGTACCGCCCGAGCCCCAGGTGGTCAGGCTGACCGAGCCGCCGCTCGCCAACCAGGCGGGCTTCGACACGGCGGGCAAGCCCGCGGCCGGCAAGGGACCGAAGGGCAAGGCGGGCAAGGGCGAGTGGACCGGTGCGGTCGACTATCGCTTTGCCACCGTGCCGGTGACGCAGATCATGGGCGCCCGCATCGAGCCCTCGAGCGCCTCAGCTGAGGACATAGCTGCGGCGCGCGCCATCTCGGTGAAGTCGACCCTGCCGCTGCAGGCGGCGTGCGGTGAGCCGGTCGAGGTCAATCTCGTGTCGACCGAGCAGCGCGCACACGGCACGCTGGTCATCGAGACCGATAATCCCGGCATGTCCCGCTGGCAGACGTACGTGGAGTTCTCGCCCAAGTGAGTCCTCGCCGGCTGCTGCATGCGGCGCTCGTGGCGCTCGGCTGCCTGGCAGTTGGATTGGTTGCCGCGGCCGCCGATGCACCCACGCAGAGCACTGCCCCGCTCAAGATCGGCATCATCGGCGCCGGTCATCTCGGCGGCACGCTGGCGCGGCTCTGGGTAGCGGCCGGGCACGAGGTGCTCATGTCTTCCCGTCACCCGCAGGAGCTTCAGGCCCTCGCCGCCTCGCTCGGCCCGCGAGCGCATGTCGGCACGCCGCGCGAGGCGGCGCTGTACGGCGAGGTGGTGGTGGTGTCGGTGCCGTACGGGGCGCTGCCGCAGGTCGGCCGCGACCTCAAGGCAGAGCTCGCCGGCAAGATCGTGCTCGACACGTGCAATCCCTACCCCTCGCGCGACGGCGAGATGGCGGTCGAGGCACGCAAGCTGAGCACCGGCGTGGCGGATCCGCAGTTTCTGCCCGGCGTGCGTCTGGTACGCGCCTTCAACGCCATCAACTCGGGCGATCTTGCGAGCGAGGCGCACCGCGCCGGCGAACCGATCGCAATCCCACTCGCGGGCGATGACCCTCAGGCGCTCGCCGTGGCACAGCGCCTGGTGCGCGACGCCGGCTTTGCGCCGGTCGTGGTCGGCCCGCTGTCGCGCGCCCGCGAGTTCGACGTCGGCACGGCGGTGTATACGCGCCTCATGACCGCGCCGCAGCTGCGCCAGGCGCTGGGGCTGCATTAGCCGACTCTCGCCGGCCCGGACTGCTCACCCTCAGGCCGCTGGTGGCGGCTGGCGCCCGACCTTGGGCAGGCGCTCGTCGATGCACGCCCAGCTCGGCGCACTCCCGGTCCAGATCGTGACCGAGGGGCGGGCGATCTCCGGGTCATCGAGTGTGCCGGCGCGCACGAACACCAGGTGCGGGCGTGCCTCCGAAGCGCTGAACAGGTGCGTGCCGCACGCCGGGCAGAAGCGGCGGTGCGCGGCGTTGCCGCTGTCGGCGAGCATGCGGTAGTCGCGCAGCTCACCCGACACCTCGAGCGCCTCGCTCGGGAAGCAGGCGTTCACGGTGGCGCTGCCTGCGCCGATGTACTGGCACACGCGGCACCAGCAGGTGCGCGTGACGATGGGAGCGGCGCTGAGCCGGTAGCGCACCGCCTTGCAGAGACATCCGCCGGTGATTTCCAAATTCATCTCCCTGCCGGGAACTGGTGGGAGCGAGCTTACACAACATTTCTGCGCGCCGGACCGCTCGCGAGGCGGCGCAGATTAACGGCGGGTTAACGGGTAATTAACAGGATTGAGTTCCGCGGGCGAAGGGCTACATTGGCTCGCAGCGTCCGGTGCTGTGCTGATGGAGAGCGGCAAATGCTCAACAAGACGCGCCATCGAATACCTGCTGCCCTCGGCGTGCTGGCTCTCGCCCTGATCCCGGCGCTTGCTCTCGGGGAGTCGATGCGCTGCGGCAGCAGGCTCATCACTCAAGGCACGAGTCAGGCCAAGGTCGCCGCCCTTTGCGGCCAGCCTGCGCAGGTTGTGCGTCCACCGGGCTACGACGGCGTGGTCCCCGGCGTGTTCGACGTACGGGAAGAAGTCTGGACCTACAATTTCGGTCCCAACAGGCTGATGCAGCGCATCCGCTTTCTGGACGGGGTCGTGACCAACATAGACTCGGTCGGGTACGGGTACTGACGGCCGACGCGTGGCCGCCGGATTCGGCGCTCACATCGGCTTGATGAACTTCAGGATGAACTGGTCGGTGTGACCCCGGATCGAGGGATCGAACACCCCGGCGGTATGCGGATCGGCGGGGTTTGCCAGCACATCGCTTTGCGCCACCAGCCTGAAGCCCGCGGCTTCGACTTCGCGGCGCACGGTCGCCGGCTCGATCCGGTGTAACGTGTCCGTGACCTCAGGCGGGGAGCCCCTTGCGGCGAGATGATCGAGAATCACGTACGCACCACCGGGCTTTAGCGCCGCGAACACGGCCGCATTGAAAGCCAGCATGTCCACCGGGCCCATGAAGCTGTCGTGCAGGTCATGATAGTTCTGCGAGATCCAGAAGAGATCGAGCTTCTCCGGGTACTTCGCAGCATCGAGCGCCGAGCCGAAGGTCACCGTGACATTCGCATGAGCGGCGGCGTAGGTCTCGATGGCGGCGATGCCCTTTACTATGTTGGCGTACCTAAAGAGTCCGCTCGGGACGCTGGCGTACACATGGCCGCCCGGTCCAACGAGGGCGGCAAACAGCCGCGTGAAATATCCGCCACCGGGTGCATAGTCGCCGACCTTGTCGCCCCCCTTGACGCCGGCAAACGCGAGTGTCTCGGCAGGCTTGCGATCGGCATCGCGCGCGCTGTCGGTGTCGGGCCGCGCCGGATCCGAGATCGCTGCGCTAACCGCCGGCGGGATGGCTGCTGCATGAGCGGCTGCCCACGGAGAGAGGCAGGCGCCGCCCGCGAGCAAGCACAGTGCGAGCAGAGAGACGCGCACACGCTCCGGTAAACTCGTTGTCGCTGTGTCAGACGAGCCCACCAGGCCTCCTTGAGTCACTCGTCACCGCAGAATGCTTCGATGCGATATCCATCCGGGTCAATCGCAAACGCAGCGTAGTAGGTCGGGCCGTACTCGGTGCGTAACCCCGGACGCCCATTGTCGAGCCCGCCGCCTGCAATGCAGGCCTTGTGGAAGGCGACCACGGCCGCGCGACTGTCAGCGGTGAAGCAGAAGTGCACGCCCGAGCGGGGGTCGGAGACGAGCGGGGAGCGGACCTCGAGAACCCAGAACTCGATGTCACCCCTGCCGTATCCGAGTGAGTCTGGATTGGCGCTCAGGCATTCGTATCCGAGCGCTCCCAATGCCGCATCGTAAAACGCTTTGCTGGTCGCGACTTCCCGCACACCGATCGACACGTGATTTATCACTGCAGAGCTCCTGGCGCGGCGCGGCCCTTACTTGCCCGGGACGCGCGTATACCGAGTCCGGTAGTTGACTTCCCACGTCTTGCCACCATCGCTGGAGAACGCCTGCTCGGAGGCCCCGCCATCGCCCGCGGTCGGCCAGATCGAAAAGCGCACCAGGACCTGTCTGCCGTCGATCGGCTCCGCGTCGTAGAGTTCGAGCCTTCGCGCCTTAAAAACTCCGGCCATCGGCACACCGACCGTGCCGTCAGTCGCGTTGGCGAAGGTGAGGAACCACTGGCGCGCCGTTGGGCTGTACCAGCGCAGCGCCAGAAAATCGATCGGCCCGACCGGCGGCTCGATGTGGACCTCGGCCAGGTTGGCTGTCCCGCCCCAGACCCTGTTGACCACGGTCGTGCCCTGCGTCTCGACCCATTTCGTCGATCCGCTCAACGGCTCGAGAAGGCGCGAGGAGTGTGTCTTGAAGGTGCCGATGTCAAAGTCGAATTCGTTGGGCGTGGCCGCCTCCGGCTTGACCCCGCTCTCGGGAATGCGCGTCTTGTGTCCGACGAACGAGGTAACCCAGGTCTTGCCGCCGTCCTGCGAGAAATCCTCCTCGTAGTCGTGGGCGTCGGCGCTGATCTTCGTCCAGACACCACGAACCAGGATCGCCCGGTCTTTGAAGGTGTCGCCCGAGATGACCTCGGCGTGCCCGTCGCGGTCGAAGGCACCGATCAGCGGTGCCCCGAGTACGCCCAGGCGGCTGTTGAGGAAGTTCATGCTCCACTGGTGCGCTTTCGGGTTGTAGAGAAACAGGGTCATGGCTTCCCAGTGGCCCTGCGGTCCATCGGCCTCGATCTCCTCGAGCCATGCGCGGCCCCCCCAGACGCGGCGGCTGCTGACCGTTCCCTCGATCGTCATCGTGACATTGGGCTGATCGAACGGCTCGGGGGTGCGCGTGATGTGGGTGTGCCAGGTGCCTGCGGCGAAATCGAAGTCGTGCGCGCCGTCGCGTGCCGCGCCAGGCGCTGCCATGGCGGACTGCGCCGCGAGAGCCCAGATGAGCGACAGCGCGGCGCACGCCGCGGCAGTTCGTGATCGCAGCTGAGATCGGGAGCTTGCACTTGCGGCTGTCACATCGGCCTCGGGGTCCTAGGAGGTTGAGGTGCAGATTGTCCACAGCGCATGACTTGTGGATGAAGAGCCACTTGGTGGAAAAACGCGGGCTGAAATCACGGAGTGGCTCTTGGCATGGCCCTGCCTCGTGGGCAGAGTCTCGCCATGCGATGCCGCAGCGGGTTGCGTGCTTCTATCCTTTGCCAGGTGCTCGCCCTGGCGTGCAGCCAGGCGTGCGCGCAGGGCGGCGCGGCGGCCGCGGGCGAGCACGACTTCGACTTCGAGATCGGCCTCTGGAAGACCCACATCTCGCGCCTGGTGCACCCCTTGACCGGCTCGACCACCTGGGTCGAGTACGACGGCACGTCCGTGGTGCACAAGATATGGAATGGCAAGGCGAATCTGCTGGAGCTCGAGGTGAGCGGCCCCGCCGGCCGCATCGAGGCGCTGTCACTGCGCCTGTACAACCCGGTGGCGCGGCAGTGGACTCTCAATTTCTCGAACGCGAGCGTCGGGGCGCTCGGCCAGCCCACGGTCGGTGAGTTTCGAGGCGGACGCGGCGAGTTCTACGACCAGGAGGATTTCAACGGCCGGGCGATTCTGGTTCGCTTTGTGATCTCTGACATCCGCGCGGACTCCTGCCACTTCGAGCAGTCGTTTTCTGCTGACGGCGGCAGGACCTGGGAGGTCAATTGGATCGCCACGGATACGCGCGTGGGTGCCGCGGCTGGCGCGGATTGACGCCTACCCGGAGCGCGCCATCCGGCGCAACTCGCCGCCGCCGCGATCCGCCAGGATCGTGCTTAGCGCGGTGAGGCCGTACGTGATGTCACTGAGACCTGCGGCGCCGTAGCCGATCACGAGGCCGTCGCGCATCGGGCGGCCGAGATAGTAGCGGCGCAGCGCATGCACGCGGATGTTGCGCTTCAGCAGCGCCTCGGTTACCGCGTCCAGGTCGAGCGGCACACGCGAGGCGGCAGCCAGGTGCATGCCACAGGAGGAGGGCAGCGGCTCGAGCCACTCGCGCAGCTCCCGGGCGAGGCGTGCCAGCACATGCTCGCGGCGTGCACGGTAGATGTCGCGCATCCGGCGCACGTGGCGTGCGAGATGACCGTCGGCGATGAAGCTTGCGACCGTGAGCTGCAGCGGTACCGAGCAATGCCAGTCGAGTGAGTTCTTTGCCGCCACCAGTGCCGGCAGTGCCCAGGCCGGGCTGACCACGAAACCGAGCCGCAGCGCCGGCAGCATGCATTTGGAGAAGGTGCCCACGTAGAACACCACGTCGGCCGATTCCGAGGTTCGCAGCGCCTCGAGCGGGCTGCCTTCGAAACGGAACTCCCCGTCGTAGTCATCCTCGACCACTACGGCACCGCGGCGCCTGGCGAACTCGAGCAGCGCCCGCCGTCGGCGCATCGAGAGCGTCACGCCGAGCGGGAACTGGTGCGACGGGCAGACGCAGACGACGCGTGTCTCGGGCGGCAGCTGCTCGACGATCAGCCCCTCTGCGTCCACCCCTAGCGGGACGATCCTCGCACCGGCGGCCGCAAACGGCACGCGCAGCGGCGGGTAACCAGGATCCTCCACCGCCACGACAGTCTCCCCGGGCGTGACCAGGATTCGGGCGAGCAGGTCGAAGCCCTGCTGGGCTCCGGAGGTCACCAGCACGTCGCCGGGGTCGCAGGACACCGCGCGCGTGAGGGCGATGTAGCGGGTGATGGCGGTGCGCAGGTGAAAGTTGCCCTGGTGGCCCTGGGGACTCTTGAAGGCCGCCGGGGTGCGTTCCAGGCGGCGAAGCCGACGGGCGCTCAGCTGACGGAACACCTCGAAAGGAAAGGATTGCCAGTCGACGAGCCCGGGCCGCAGCTCGATCGCGGGAATTGCGGGCGCTGCGCCGGCAGTCGCCGGTGAGTCGCGCCAGAAGCCGATGGCATCGAGGACCTGCGGACTCGACCAGAACGGATTCAGCGGGTACGGCGGGGCAGCCGCGTGCGCCGGCGGACTGCGGCGCTGCTTCACTGCCGGCTTGGCCACGTAGGTACCCGAGCCGCGACGCGTGACGACATAGCCCTCGCTGAGGAGTTGCTCGTACACCGCCGCGGCGGTGTTGCGCGACACACCGAAGAACCGGCTCGCTTTGCGCGTGGCCGGCAGCCTCGCACCTGCGACGAGGCGGCCACCCGCAATGGCCTTCTTCAGCTGACTGCACAGAGCGTCGGAGGCATTGCGGGCATCTGCCGCGGGCAGATCCAGATCGATCTCGAACAGGTGGTCCACCGTCGCCCCTCACGAAGTGCTCAGGGATTCTGGCCAAGCTGGCTGTGCGTCGATATGGCAGCGGGGGCGCACTCACCTCACCGGCGCCTCCTCTGGTCGCATGCGTGGCGGCAGGGGGTTCCCAATCGCAACAGGCACTTGTTATCAGGTGATGTCACTTGATATCAGGCAATGTCATGAGCGGGCTGTCCCAGAATCGTCCCAGCATCCACAATAGCGCCCCGCGGCAATCTTGGAGTCCGAGGCGCATGAAACTTCTGTTTGCGGCCTGCCTTGCGGTGGCCACTGTCATTGCTGTCCAGGGAGCCGGCGCGGCGATGAGCGCTAACCCGGTTCTCGAGCCGAGCGTGCTTCCTTACCAGATGCCACCCTTCGACCGCATCCGGGTATCCGACTACGTTCCTGCCTTCGAAGCAGCGATGCGCGCGCAGCTGCAGGAGGTGTCTGCCATCGCTCACGACCCAAAACCGCCGACCTTCGCGAACACCATCGTTGCCCTGGATCGTTCCGGGCAGGCCCTGCAGCGGGTGAGCTTCATCTTTGATGAGCTCAACTCCAACAACACCAACGACGAAATGCAGAAGATCGATACGGAGATGGCGCCCAAACGCAGCGCTCACCGCGACGCGATCTACCTCGATCGCGCCCTGTGGCAACGCGTCGACGCCGTGTACCAGAAGCGCACCATGCTGAAGCTGGACCCCGAGTCGCTGCAGCTCGTGACGCGCTGGCATGCGCGCTTCGTACGCGCCGGTGCGCGTCTCGCAGCCGCCGACCAGGCTCGGCTGCGAGCGCTGAATGCGCAGATCGCAGCGCTCACCACCAAATTTGGGCAGAACGTGCTCAAGGCGACCACCGAGGGCGCTATAACCGTCGATAAAGCCGAGGACCTCAAGGGGCTGTCGGCAGAGCAGGTAAGTGCGGCGGCGCAGGCTGCGGAGACGCGCGGATTGAAGGGCAAGTGGCTCATCACATTGCAGAACACCACTCAACAGCCGGTCCTCGCTCACCTCGACAACCGGATGCTGCGCGAGCGCATTTTTAAGGCATCCGTTGAGCGCGGGCTCGGTGGCGCGACTGACAACCGCGCCGTGGTCACCGGCATCGTCAAGGCGCGCGCGGAGCGGGCGGCGCTCCTTGGCTATGACAGCCATGCCGCGTATGCGATCGAGGACGAGTCCGCCGCTACGCCCGCGGCCGCGCGCGAGTTGCTGCTCAAGATCGCACCCGCCGCGCTGGCGCGCGCCAGGGAGGAGGCTGCGGATCTACAGCGGCTGATCGATACGCAGGCGAAGGCGCAAGGCACCCCGTCCTTCACGCTGCAGCCCTGGGACTGGGAGTTCTACTCAGAGCAGGTGCGCAAGACGCGCTACGATTTTGACCAGTCTGAGGTCGCTCCATACTTTGAGCTCAATCGCGTGGTGCAGGACGGCGTATTTTACGCAGCGCACCAGCTCTATGGGCTCACGTTCAAGGAGCGCAAGGACCTGCCGGTGTATCAGCCCGACGTGCGCGTGTTCGAGGTGTTCGACGCAGACGGCAGCGGGCTCGGGCTCTTCATCGCCGACTACTTCGCCCGCGACAACAAACAGGGCGGGGCCTGGATGAACGCCTACGTCGAGCAGTCGCGGCTGCTGAAGCGCAAGGTTGTGGTGTCCAACAACATCAACATCCCCAAGCCCGCGGCTGGTCAGCCGGTGCTGCTTAGCTTCGATGAGGTCACGACACTGTTCCATGAGTTCGGGCACGCCCTGCACGGCCTGCTCTCGGACGTCGAATATCCCACGCTGGCCAGCCCCGAGACACCGCCGGACTTTGTCGAGTATCCGTCGCAGTTCAACGAGATGTGGGCCCGCGAGCCGCAGATAGTGGCGCACTATGCTTATCACTACCGGAGCAACGCGCCGATGCCGCCGGAGCTGCTCGCGAAAGTGCTGAGAGCGCAGCAGTTCAACCAGGGCTACGCGACCACCGAGTACGTCGCCGCGGCACTGCTGGATCTCGCGTGGTATCAGCTGCACGCTGCGCAGGTGCCCACGCCGGATGAAGTGCCGGCATTCGAGGCGGCGGCGCTCAAGGAGGCGGGTGTTGACTACGCGCCGGTCCCGCCGCGCTACCACACCGCGTACTTCAGCCACATCTTCAATAACGACTATTCGGCGGGCTATTACGCGTATCTCTGGAGCGAGGTGCTGGCGCGCGACACGGGCGCGTGGATCCATGCGCACGGTGGAGTCACGCGAGCCAACGGCGATGAGCTGCGCCGCCGGGTCCTGTCGCGCGGGCGCACGGCCGAGCCCCTGGAGCTGTTCCGCGACCTCTACGGGCGCGGGCCGGAGGTCGGGCCGTTGCTCGAGTATCACAGCCTCGGCGGCGACTGAGGCGTCCTGATCCTGTCGAACGATGTTCGCACCGAGGCAGGTTTCGCCGACCTGGTGCGATTCGTTCTCGGCGACAGCGGCGTGCCGTACGGCCCGTCAAAGATGACGGGGATGGCGTGCCGCGCGATGCGGAAGGCTTGCCAGACCTCAAGTACGTCGCCACGCCATACCACTAGACATATCCTTCTCAAGCGGCCATGCTTATGACAGCGCGATCTTTGGATGCGATCCGTTTCGGACACGTCCCGAGACCGAGCCAGGCACCGACAAGGGCAAACCCGTTCGAAAGGCGGGGACGCAAAGCCACCGGTCTAAGGGCGTACCAGCCTAAGACAGCGGGGTTGCCACTCCACTCCGTTCCCGGGTGTGAGCGTGCAAGCTCGCTTGCGTTAGATCTGGCGCTCCCCCGACCGTGACTCGAACGTTCGTTTCAGGGAGAGCTCATGACATCGAAATTGGCCAAGACCGGTGGGTCGTCGAACCCGGATCCGGCGCGGGAGCAGGCTGGTACTGGCCATTTCATGCTCACGCTGTGCCGGCTGGCTGCACCGGTGTCCATTCGTCCGCCCCAATCACCGCAGCTACGGCCTTTCACATTCTTCATGAGTCGTGCGCGTCAGCCGGATGGCAGTGAGCGGTTGTATCTCCACATGGGGTACTTCGAGACGCTGGCGGATGCCGAGAGATACGTAGACGCCGTACGTCGCCATTATCCCAACGCGTTCGCAACCATCGCACCGGTCGCGTTTCTGCGGGCGGCCAATTCCGAGGCGCCTTGGTTGCCGCTCGCTGCCTCTCAGTCGGTAGCTCCCCAACGCGGTGATCCTGAACCGCTCAAGGATGAATCTTTGACCGACACACAAGTGCTGAAGATTCTGGAAACGCGCCGTGTTTCCGCAGTTCAGGACGACGGTGATGAGCGGAACTGCCATCAGATCGAGTTGCTTCGCCCCGACGACACAACTACCCGGCAGGCGTTGAAGGAGGCTGTCGTTCAGGGTGCGCCGGTTTCCTTCGCCGTGCAGCTGCACTGGTCGGCGCAGTCGATCGACCTGAGCCGCGTGCCGTCGCTCGCTATATTCAAGACCTATACGCTGTACGCGACAGAAAGTCGCCGGCAGGGGCATTCCCGCCATTTTCTTCGACTGGGGTTCTTCGCAGATCCGATCTCTGCGAGGCAAGTCGCTGTCCTGGTTCGCTCGGCCTTCGCCTCCGCAGCTGTGGTGCCCGTTATCGAGCCGGAGGTGACGCGCGTACACGAAGCCAGTATGGACAGCCCTGCAATCCCGTATCTGGTGCAGCAAGGAATCGGGCCGGGGATCGACTCCAACGGCACGCCAGGATCGCCGACACAATCAAAGCCTCTGCGTGAGGCGCCGCGGCGCATCTCCCGAGGCGCCGCGGCAGTCGAACAGACACTCGAGCCGCTGGCCGAGAGCGAAATGTGGACTGACCCCGACTCACTGAGCGAAAGCGGCGTGCGCCACCTGCGAGTCGAGGTGCAAGAGCACTCGACGGGCCGTTGGAGAATTGTCCGTTTGGGCGTCACACCGTCGAACATGGAGCATGTCTACTCCTGATCCGTCCGGGATTCTGTGTTGGCCGAACTGAGGTCCGCCGGCCGCGCTGGCACGACAGCCGCAAGGAGAATGCAGTAGACGAATCACTGCGAGCTCGCTTCCCGCCTGTGCCCTGTGAGCAGGGAAGTCCCGAGCGCTCACTGTGCCAGCTGCGCAGGAACAGGCTTGAGAGAAACGCTGGAAGCTCTTGTTCTAAGTGGTGGGCGGTACTGGGCTCGAACCAGTGACCTCTGCCGTGTGACGGCCGAAGGTGGGGAAGCGCACCGGAGTGAGCGGGCTCAAATCCGTGCCTGCGACTAAATGGTGCCCGCGCTGCTAAAGGGTGGGCGGCTCGGGAACACGCGCAAACCGGTGCAATGTCAGTATCGCCGCGCGCGTCTGAACCAGCCGTGAATGGCCGCACGGATGCGGGCGGCGATTGCCCGCCGGAGTCACACTTTTCTGGCACGGCAGGTAAGCCGGTCAGTCGCGCAACCGGGCGCGCAGCTGCGCGATTTCCGGCGCGCTGAGACCGATTTCCCGCAGGTACGCGCGCACGCCGCCCGCGTGCGCCAGGAATTTCAGCATGTTGTGCGCACCTTCTTCAGGACAACGTAAGGCGGCGAGAATGTGCGCCGGTTCCACCGCCGCGTAGCGCCTGAGATAGCCCTCACGCAGGCTCTCGCTGCTCGCCGCATAGTCGTGCGCGATGCACTCCGGAACGACGTCGGCGAGCGCCAGCAGCAGCGCCGCGAGCAGCCCGGTGCGATCCTTGCCGGCGACGCAGTGAAACAACAATGGCCCCGGGCCGGCGGCCGCGATCGCGCGCAGCACGGCGCGCAGCTCGAGCCGCACGCGCTCGAGCACCACGCAGTTCCACAACTCCTTGGTGGTGTCGGCGCTGCGCAGCCGCCACTGGTCCTCGCTCTCGGTGAGCAGCGGCAGCCGCCGGTAGTGCACCCGCGGCAGGGATTGCGGTATCGGGCTCGGATGCTGCGCGGCTTCCTCGGGCCAGCGCAGGTCAATCACCGTCTCGAGCCCGAAGTCTTCGAGCGCGCGCAGTCCCTCGGGGGTGAGTTGCGCCAGATCGTCGGCGCGAACCAGCGAGCGCGAGCGCGTATGCTGCCCGTCGAGCGTCGGGCAGCCGCCAAGGTCACGGGCATTGAGGAGCAATGGAAACTCAAGCCGCCGCCCTGCAGCGCCGCCCTCAGGGTGCGCCGCGCCGGCGGTCCCCGTCGCCATCAGCGGCGCGCCGCGCGCTGCTGGCTGAGCGCGACGCCGGACAGGATGAGCGCGCCGGCGACCGCCATGGTCGGGGTCAGGGGCTCGCCGAGCAGCAGCCAGGCCCAGATCACGCCGAACAGAGGAATCAGATAGGTAACCGTGGATGCACGGGACGCGCCGATGCGCGCGATCAACCGGTAGTAGAGAACGAAGGCGACGCCCGTGCAGAGCACGCCGAGCAGCGCCGCGCTCACCCAGGACCCGGCGGGGACTGCATGGGCCGGCCAGCTGTAGAGTGCGAATGGAGCGAGCAGCACTGAACCGGCCAGCAGATTGGCGGCGGCCACCGCGGCCGGGGGGTAGCCGGTGAGGTGGCGGCGCACCAGGTTGATGCCGAATCCATAGCATACCGAGGCCGCGGTGCCCGCCAGCGCGGCCGGCCACACGCTCGCGCCCGCGGTCTTGCCGCTCGCGAGCACGGCGACGCCGATGAACCCAGCCGTGAGGCCGATGACGCGCCGCGCGCTGATGCGCTCACCGAAGAAAAAGAATGCGACCAGCACCGTGAACATGACCGTCATGGCGTTCGTGATGGCGCCAATGCCGGCCGGTGCCCGCTCCGCTCCCCAGGCGAAGAGCGCGAACGGAGTGACGGAATTGATGGCCGCTATGCCGAAGATCAGCAGCCACAGCCGGAGAGAGAACTGCGCGCGGGCACGCCACAAGAATGGGGCAAGGACCAGGCCCCCCAGGGCGAGGCGCACCTCGACCAGCGGCAGGGGTCCGAAGTCGGACGCTGCCACCCGCATGAAAAGGAACGAGCCGCCCCAGATCGCGCCGAGCACCGTGAGCTCGAGTGGCGTGCGCCAGCCGGCCGTGGCCTCCGCTGCTGCGGGTGCGGCGGCCGGTGCGGGCGCTGCGCCCTGCGGCGCGTTCATGCCGCGCGAGGCCGTGGTGGTGCATTCAGTCGACATGTGCGAATCCTGCAGCGGGCGGCGGCGGCGGGCCACCCGGAACTTGCGGCGCGCCGTCTCATTCGAGCGCCCGCGCGAAATCCTCGATCAGATCCTCGGTGGACTCGATCCCCACCGACAGGCGCAGCAGGCCGTCGCTGATACCGAGCCGCTGGCGATCCTCGCGCGACAGACCGGCGTGTGAGGTGGTCGCGGGTCGCGTCAGCAGCGTGTGCACGCCGCCGAGGCTCGGGGCGATCGCCGGGATGCGCACCCGGGAGGCGAACTCATCGGCGCGCCCGGCCGGTCCTTTGAGCTCGAAGCTCAGCACGCCGCCGAAGCCCGCGAACAGGCTCCGCGCCCGTGCGTGGCGCGGGTGAGTCGCGAGGCCCGCATAGTGCACGCGTTCGACGGCCGCGTGACCCTCAAGAAACTGCGCGATCCTGAGTGCGCTGTCGTTCTGGTAGCGCACCCGCAGCGCGAGGGTCTTCAGGCCGCGGTTGAGGAGGAACGCGGCGTGCGGATCGAGCGAGCCGCCGAGGTGATTCGCCTTGTGACGGATGCGCTCGATGAGCTTGGCGCTCCCGGCCACGACGCCGGCGACGATGTCGGAGTGACCGTTGAGATACTTGGTGGCGCTGTGCACGACCAGGTCGAAGCCGGCCGCGATCGGCCGGTAGTTTACCGGACTCGCGAAGGTGTTATCGATGATCGAGATGAGGCCGCGGGCGCGCGCGAACTCGACCACCGCCGGCAGATCGGCCACCTCGAGCAGCGGGTTGGTCATGGACTCGACATAGATGGCGCGGGTGTTGGGCTTGAGGTGCGCAGCCCAGGTGTCGCGCCGGTCCGCATCGATGAATCCGGCGGTAAGCCCGAGGGCGGCGAACTCGCCGGTCACGAAATCATGCGTGCCGCCGTACAGGCAGCTCTGCGCCAGCAGGTGATCGCCGGCCTTGAGCACCGTGAGGAGCGTGGTGCTGATCGCCGCCATGCCGCTCGCGGTGACCAGCGCCGCCTCGGCGCCCTCGAGGATGGCGAGCTTGCCGTGCAGCGCGAGCTGGTTCGGCGTGTTGTTGAGGCGCAGGTAACGCACGTCGTCGTAGCGCGCCTCGCCGTGGTACTCGTAGGTGGCCGACTGGAAGATCGGCATCTCCACCGCGCCTTCGATGCGCGGCCGCGGCTCGCCGGCGTGCACCAGCTGGGTCTCGAGGCGTTTGAAGTCACCGGCCATCGCAATTCCCCTCACGGCAGACAGGGCGCGCAGTCTTGCGCGCGCATTGTCACGCGATTACGCGAGCGTGTCCTTATATCTTTATGGAGAGCCGCGCGCGCTCGATGCGGACATTCAGCCGGTCGGCCGATGATGCGATCATACGGCACCCGGCCGCGACGTGGCGTTGGCGGAGTTTTTGCGCATGATGCGATCCACCGAGCGTTTCTCGAGCCGCGTCGACAGCTACGCGCGCCATCGGCCGAGCTATCCTGAGGGCGCCATCGCGCTGCTCGCGGAGCACTGCGGTCTGCGTGCCGCTACCGTCGTTGCGGATCTCGGCTCCGGCACCGGCATCCTCACCGAGTTGCTCCTCAAGCGCGGCGCGGAGGTGTTTGCGGTCGAGCCGAACGCGCCCATGCGTGCTGCTGCGGAGGCGCAGCTGCATGGGCAGGCGCGGTTTCACAGCATCGCCGGCAGCGCCGAGGACACGACGCTGGCACCCGGGAGCGTCGACCTGCTGGTCGCAGGCCAGGCCTTTCACTGGTTCGACCCGCAGCGCGCGCGCGCCGAGGCGCAGCGCATCCTGCGCCGCGGCGGGTGGGCGGCGCTTCTGTGGAACGAGCGCCCCGCCGAGGCGACCCCATTCCTCAGCGACTACGAGGCGCTGCTGAAGCGGCATTCGAGCGAGTACGAGCGCATTACGGCGAGCCGCGCCGACCCTGCAACGATGCGGCTTTTTCTCGGGCCCACGATGGAGCTCGCGAGCTTCCCGAATGAGCAGCGCCTCGATTTCGAGGGCCTCGAGGGGCGGCTGATGTCTTCCTCCTACGCGCCCGAGCCGGGCTCCGCCGGGCATCAACCGATGATCGCGCGATTGCGGGAGGTGTTCGACCGTCACGTGCAGGACGGCCGGATCACGCTCCCCTATCGCACGCTCGTGTACTTCGCGCAGTCCGGCTAGCAGCTACCCGAGGCTCGCAGATGAGCAGGCTCGGACCTTCGCTCGCCTCGCTGGCGCTCTGCGCCGCGCTCACCGCCGCACCCGCGGCGTGGGCCTGGGGACCGCAGGGACACCGTACCGTCGGCGCGATCGCCGACCGGCTGTTGACGCCCGCAGCATCGCGGGCCGTGGCAGAGCTTCTGGCCTCCGACCTCGATCGCTTCGGCAACCCTTCGGGGCGCCGCACGCTCGAATCGGTGTCCGTGTGGGCGGATGAGATCCGCGGCACAGCCGCGGACGAGCCGCGCTGGCACTACGACGACATTCCCGTGTGCGGGACCGCGCCTCCCCGCGAGGAATACTGCCCGAGAGATCAATGCAGCTCCGCGCAGCTCGAGCGACTCATCGCCGTGCTCGCCGACCGCCGTGCGGATGTGCGGGCACGCAACGAGGCGCTCAAGTGGGTCGTGCACCTGGTGGGGGACCTGCATCAGCCACTGCACGCCGCAGACAACGGCGATGCCGGCGGCAATCGGCTCGCGGTGGCGCTCGCGGGCGTGCATACGCGCGCTCGCGAGAGCCTGCACCGTGCCTGGGATGGCGAGCTGGTGCAGCTCGCGCTCGGCACCCGCAACCGCCAGCGCCCGCCGCCCGACATCGACGCCCTGGCGCGCGCCGCACGCGCACTGAGGGCAACCAGCGGGCAGGGCACGCCCGCTTCCTGGGCACAGGAATCCAACCATCTCGCGAGGACTGTGGCGTACCACTATCCGGGCTTTAGCTGCGGGCGAACAGCCCAAGACATCGTGGTGCTCGATGGCCTCTACCAGCGCGCGGCACAGGCCATTGTCAGAGAGCGCCTGCTGCTTGCGGGCGGCAGACTCGCGAAGCTCCTCAATGACCTCTTTCAGAATCGATGAGACTCTCGTAAGAGGCTGATAGATATCAGTATTGCTGAGGTGCGTGCGGCTGGCTGTGGCATGTTACATTTAACGCTCGCCGAAGGAAGGAGCCAAGCCGTGAACGCACGGGACGAGAGTCTGACCTCCGCACTCAAGCGGACCGAGCCGTCGACGCATGGCGTCGAGGCGGATGAGCAGGCACAACCGGGCGAGTCACGCGCCCGCGACAGCTGGCTGCTGGCGCGCGTGCGCTCGGTCCTCGGTGAGCCGCCGGTCGAGTTCGCGATCCGGGGCGGCGACCGGGTGCGCACCGTCAAGGCACCGGTCGCACGCGTGACCTTCGCGAGCCGCAAGCAGTTGCTCGCCATGCTGGCGGATCCGTGGGTGCGGTTCGGTGATGCCTACAGTGACGGCAGCCTCACGGTCGAGGGCGACCTGGTCGCGCTGCTCGAGGCCATCTACCGCTCGGCCTCCATGGGTGGCAAGACCTCCGGAATGCGGCGTGCGGTGAGTCTGCTGCATCGTCCGCGCCGCAACACGCTGGCGGGCTCGCGCGACAACATTCACCACCATTACGACATCAGCAACGAGTTCTACTCGCTGTGGCTTGGGCCCACCATGGCGTACACCTGTGCCTACTACCCGACCCGGACCGCGACCCTCGAAGAGGCGCAGGCCGCCAAGATGGACCACGTGTGCCGCAAGGTGCGGCTGCGGGCGGGTGAGAGTGTGGTCGAGGCGGGGTGCGGCTGGGGGACACTGGCGCTGCACATGGCGCGTCACTACGGCGTGCGGGTACGCGCCTTCAACATCTCGCACGAGCAGATCGCCTACGCGCGCGAGCGGGCGGCGCGCGAGGGGCTCGCTGGCCGGGTGGAGTACATCGAGGACGACTATCGCAACATCTGCGGCCACTACGACGCCTTCGTGTCGGTCGGCATGCTCGAGCACGTCGGGGTGAAGAACTACACGACGCTCGGGCGGATCGCGCGTGCCTGCCTCGGCAGCAACGGCCGCGGACTCATTCATTCCATCGGCCGCAACCATCCGGCGCCGCTGCAGCCGTGGATCGAGAGACGCATCTTCCCCGGGGCCTACGCGCCCTCGCTCGGGGAGATGGCGCAGATCTTCGAGCCCTCCGACCTCTCGGTGCTCGACGTCGAGAACCTGCGCCTGCACTACGCGCAGACGCTGCACCACTGGCTGGAGCGCTACGAGGCTGCGATCGAGCGCGTGCGCTCGATGTTCGATGAGCGCTTCGTGCGCATGTGGCGGCTGTATCTGGCCGGCTCGGCCGCGGCGTTCGCCACCGGCACGCTGCAGCTGTTTCAGGTGGTGTTCGCGACCGCCGACAACAACGACGTCCCCTGGACGCGCGCGCACCTGTACTCCTCCTGAGGCGTGCATGCGCTCGTGTGAGGTACTGATCGTCGGCGGCGGGCCAGCGGGGTCGAGCGCCGCGTGGCGGCTGAAAGCCGCCGGCGCGGACGTGCTGCTGCTCGATCGCGAGCGTTTTCCGCGTCTGAAGCTGTGCGCCGGCTGGATCACGCCCGAGGTGGTGCGCGAGCTCGAGATGGATCTCGACGCCTATCCGCACCGGCTGCTCACTTTCCCGCGTCTGCGGGTGCACTACGGCAGGCTCAGTCTGCCGGTGCCGTGCGTGCAGCACTCGATCCGCCGCTTCGAGTTCGACGCCTGGCTGCTGGAGCGCTCGGGCGTCACCGTCGAGCAGCACAACGTGCGTGACATCGTGCGTGACGGCGAGGGCTATATCGTCGACGGCGAGTATCGCTGCCGCTATCTGATCGGCGCCGGCGGCACGCGCTGCCCGGTGTATCGTCAACTCTTCAAGGAGCTCAACCCGCGCGCCCACGACCTGCAGATCGTGACGCTCGAGCACGAGATCGAGTTCCACTGGGAAGATCCGGACTGTCATCTGTGGTTCTGCGACCAGGGCCTGCCCGGCTACTCCTGGTATGTGCCGAAGGAGCGCGGCTGGTTGAACGTCGGCATCGGGGGCTTCGCCGAGCGCATCAAGAGCGCCGGCCAGGACATCAAGACGCACTGGGCACATTTCGCCGACAAGCTCGGCGGCGGACTGACGCGCGGTGCGCACTACGACCCGACGGGCTACAGCTATTACCTGCGCGGCCGTGTCGATGTGGTGCGTCGCGACAGTGCCTTCATCACCGGCGATGCCGCCGGACTTGCGAGCCGCGATCTCGGTGAGGGGATCGGACCTGCGATTCGCAGTGGCCTGCTGGCGGCGGCGGCGATTCTCGAGGCCACACCCTACAGCCTCGAGGAGGTCACCGGGATGAGCGTCGCCAGCATTGCGCGCAGCATGCTGACCCGCGCGGCGCGCCCGTTCGGAGCGCACGGACGGCGGCGCGCGCTCGAGGGAGGAGCAACCGATGGCTTACGTCACGATCATCAATGAGCACCAGCATGTACAGCAGGTGGTCTCGGGCCATCATCATCTGACGGCGGATGAGGCGGTCACAGCGGGCGGGAGCGATGCGGGCTTTGCGCCGCGCGAGCTGCTGCTCGCGAGTCTCGGCAGCTGCACGGCGGTGGCGCTGCGCAGGCATGCGGCGCAGAACGACTGGGCGCTGGGCAAGATCACCGTGGGAGTGCGCTGGTCGCGCGATGAAGCGGGCGGCGAGCACATCGAGCGGCGCCTGTCGTTCTCCAAGCCCTTGACCGCGGCACAGAAGACGCGGTTGCTCGAGGTTGCGGAGGGCTCCCCGGTGAGCAGCGTGGTGGGCGCCGGGATCAGGATCCAGTCGCTGGTCGTCGACTGAGGCGGCGCACGCCGCCCTCAGTAGTTCACCGTTACCGTGATGCTGTCGCCGTAGCTGCCGGGCGCCGGGTCCTGCAGCGCCGCGACCGACCCATACACCGTGAGGGTGGCATCCGGGACTGCCTTACGGATGGTAGTGCTCGCCTGGGTGCTGCCGCCCGTGCCGTTTCCCCAGATCTCGGTGTTGGCCGCGTCCTGGTAGAGGTTGTAGTTGAGTTTCGCGGCGCCGCTGATCAGCGTGCGCGTCGTGTAGCTGCCGCTCGCCCCCGCACTCAGATCGATGGTGACGGTGTTGCGGCCCGTGACCCCGGTGCACGCGATGCTGACCATGGCGGTGGAGGTCAGGGCGGCTGCCTGCAGGGGAGTGTAGGTCCCGAAAACGACGTTGGTTGCCGTGACGGTGCACGAGGTGATGCTGGCTGCGTGCACCGCGGGTACGACTGCGAGAGCCAGCGCTGCGCACCACAGCAGCCGGCGCGGTCGGCTCGGCGCACCAATTCTCATGCGGGCTCTCCCCGCCTCAGTAGCTCACCGTCACCATGATGGTGTCGGTGTAAGTGCCGGGCGCCGGGTCCTGACCCGAGGCGACCGCGCCATAGACTGTGAGGGTGGCGGTGGGCGCGAAGAACCAGATGAGCGTCTGAACCGTGGAGCTGCTGCCGCTGCCGTTGCCCCAGACTGTGCTGTAGGCGCCACTCGTATAAAGATTGTAGTTGAGGATGGATGCGCCGCTCGTCAGGGTGCGGTTGGTATAGGTGCCGCTCGCTCCAGGACTCAGGCTGACGGTTGCTGTATCGAACACGGCCCCCGTACAGCTGATAGTGATGCTCCCGTTGGCATCGAGCGCGCTGGTCTGCAGCGGCGTATAGGTGCCGAAGGCGACGCTGCTGGCCGCGGCCGTGCACGAGACGGCCGCGCGTGCCGCCGGCGCCGTGAGTGCCAGCGCTGCGCACAGCAGCAGTGGAGGGCGGATAACTCTTGCGGGTCTCACGGCGCGCTCCGGCATACGATCACGCCGAGGTCCGGTTGGGGCTCCCCGGAGGGCGGCGCGGGCAGGCGGAAGCTGCATTTGCCACCGCTCCAGCGCGCCTCGCCACTGGTGCCGTGGTCATAGTTGGTCACGTATGCGAGGCCGTCGAGACCGACGGGGAACTCCTCGCCCTGCAAGGTCACTACCGCACCGGGCGGTACGGCGCTGCCATCGGCGCGGCGCAGGCGGAACAGGCCCGCGTGGATGCGTTGCACCGGAAACTGCACCAATGTGCCGCTGCGGTATGGCGGCACGACCTGCACCTGCGGGGTGGCGAGCTGCGCATCGAGCGGCAGCTGCAGCGGATCGATGCTCAGGCGGTTGACATCGAAGGAGCGCAGATCGCGTACCACAGCGATGCCGTTGTCATCGGTGCGTGCGACGGGCTGGTTCTCGTAGTAGACGGTGATGTCTGGAATTCCGCCCACCTCGACGGTCGCAAAGCTGTCGTTTACGGTGCGCGCGGCACGCAGCTCGCCGTCCATGAACGTGCTGCCGCCGCTCACGGTGAGGGTTTCGGCGCTCTGGTCGAACAGGCGCGCCGCGGCTGCCTGCACCAGCAGCGCATCGAACTGGCGTTGGTACTGCAGGTTGTAGCTGCCGTCGGTACCCGCCGAAAGCATGTAGCCCTCGCCGGGACCAGGCGGCAGGTTCTTCTGCAGCGTTTCGACGAGGGCCGCATCGGGGGAGGGCAGCTGGTTGTCGTAGCGAAACTGCGTGGAGACGTTGCGGCGGCCGTCGAGCGGCAGAACGTAGAAGGCCGACACGCTGGAATCGCGGGTATCCCCGGTGGTGTGGCTGGTGGTGACACTGAAACTGCCGTTGCCGATGTTCACCTGATAGGTGATGCCGAGGGCCTCCTGGCGGGTGTCGTCGGGATTGCGCTGCGCGACGAGAGCCACCTGCAGACTCCCCGGTCGACCGAAGTTCCAGCCGACCTGGGCCAGATTGCGCTCCAGCGGGGTCGGAATCCCATCGAGATTGCCCACCTCGCGAAAGCCGGCACTGGCGTGCTGCGCCTGGAGCGTGAGACTCAGGTGCTCGTTGACGTGCTGGATGCCGAGCGCCTCGTAGGTGCCGGAGCTGGCAGGCTGCGGGCCGCTGCCGAGGATCCCGGAGGTGGCCGCCTGCCCGCCGGCGGCGAGATCGAGCGTCACGATCGCCCAGTGATCGATCGCCTGCGCGATGTCGATGCCGCCGGCCGTCGGTCCGCCGTGCATGGACTCGACGTGCACCTCACCGGTGAGCTGCGAGGTGAAGCCGTGCCGCCAGGTGCCGGCTCCCATCAGCGGTCCATAGTCGTCGCTCTGAAGGCCATAGTTCTCGCGCACCGCGCCGAGGTCGACGTCCCAGAGCGACAGCCCCGGTTGCAGCATCACCGGCGCCGAGTAGAACGGCAGTGATACCACCTGCTCCTGTCCGAGCGCGTTGCGTACCACGATACTCACATCGCCCGCGCCGTTGAGCGCCGGCACCTGATTGACGACGAATGGACCTGCGGGAACCTCGCTCGAGCCGACGGCCCGGCCATTCACGAACACGTCCACCGTCGAGGGGACGACCGCCGTGCCGGTGGCGGCGAGCAGCGGCGTCGTCACCAGATCCGGCCGAATTCCGTAGTTGCTGCCGAACTGCACGCCGCCGAAGCGTACCGCGTCTGCCCATGAGCCCGGGACACTGATTGCATCGCCGAGGCGCAGCGTCTCGAGCCGGTCCGTGAAGTCGTGACTGAAGGTGCTGCCGAGGCGCACGAAGGTGCTCATGCCCTCGGTCGTTTGCTCGGAGGCCGTGTTGAGCAGTACTCCGAGCTGACTGAAGATGCCAAGCTCGGCGTAGCCGCTGGCCACGTCGGCGCCCGTGTACTGGCCCGTCTGACCGAACAGCACGTAGTTGAGGAAGGCGCCCGTGCCGCTCGGCGAGATGGGCGGGCGGTTGGCACCGGCGAGCGCCAGACTCGAGCTCTGGAAGGCACCCGCCGGCACGCTGATGCTGACGGCGCTGTGCACCTCATCGAACGCGATACGCGCACCGGCGATCGCCCCGACAGGAAAGTAACGCTTGCCGTCGGCCTTGTGCGGCGCGGCCTGCGGCAGCTTCAGGCGCAGCCGCGCGAAGTCGCTCTCGGCGAGCCACAGGTCGCCGGCCGAGTTACGCAGTGCGATGACATCCGGATGCGACAGCACCCCGTTGATGCGCAGCTCGAGGACCGCCTCGCGCCAGTCGGGAGCAGGTCCGCCGGCGTCGTCAGCCCGCACCACCGCGGCACTGCACATAAGCAGCAGCGCGCAGATTGCGGCTGTCCGGCGGAGGAAATTCCCCATGGCGCATGGCTCTTATTTCAAGGGGAACCCGGGCTGCTGGTGACGGTGAAGTCACCGGCGTCCGAGCGCCCCTGAATGACGAGCTGCGCGCCGCGGGCCAGATCGCTTCCCGGGTGCAGCTGCCAGTGCATGAGTGTGCCGGGGAGCAGGTAGTGCGCAGCACTGGCGTGCAGCTTCTGCGCAGCGCTGCCGGATTGCTGCACATCGAAGTCGAGAATCTGGATGTGGGCCGTACCGCGGTTCTGCGCCGCGATGTCGAGGGTCCCGTCCGCCAGCCACTTGTGACTCCAGGCGAGATCGGCGGCGGGATGCGACGGCGCCGTCACGAACACCGGCAGCGTGATGCGCAGCGCCACCTTGAGCCCCGTGGTCTCGACCGCGTTCGGGGCAGGGACCTCGGACAGCACCAGACGGTAGTCCAGCTCGCGCGCCGGATCGACGTCGCGCAGCAGCGCAATTCTCAGGACCTGCTGTCCTTTGGGGGGGACGGTAAAGATCGGCGGCGTCACCACCAGGTCGTGGGTGTCGTCGAGCTGATCCTCGCCGTCGGGTTGGGTCCAGGCGACCGGCCGCGCCTGTACGACCACGGGCGCGTCTTCCTGGTTGCGCAGCGTGAGGACCGCGGTGCGCTTCGATGAACTTAGCTCGATGCGGATCGGAGCGATGCTCAAGGCGCTTGCTGCGGCCTCATCGGCCGCAGCAAGCACGCCTGTTGCGAGCAACGCTAGCGCGATCGCCCTCATCTCGTCTTAGTACGCGACGCTGACGGTGATCGTGTCAGTGAAGGCGCCCGGCGGTACCGCCTGGTTGGTCGCGTTATCCGGCAGACTGCCGAAGACCGTCAACGCCACCGCGGTGGCCATGCCAGCGCCGGTTCCGGGCTGGGTTACCGAGCTGCCGGTGCCATCGCCCCACACCGTCGCGAAGGCCGCGGTCGTGTAGAGGTTGTACTGCAGCGTGTTACCCGCGCCGTCGCTCATCAGGCGCTGCGCGATGGTGCCGCCGGCGGTCGTGCCCTTGTTGAGCGCGACGGTGAAGGGCGTGCTCTTCGTGCAGTTCACGTTGACAGTACCGTTGGCGCCGACGTTGCCGCCGGTCGGCGTGTAGTTACCGAACGCCACGGCCACGGGCGCGGTCACGGTGCAGTTCTTGAGCACCGTCGCCGAGACCGTGAAGGTGGTGGTGGCAGGGTTGGCACCCTGGGCGGCGCCGGCAACAGCCAGCAACGCGCCCGCAGTGAAACAGGCAATAAAATTACGCATAAAACTCCCGAACGTTAAGAGGAAACCGAACCGTACGCGGCTTTCCATAGCCGCTTGTTGGGCGAAATCTTATTGAAACGACGGGCAGTGCTACGGACATATGTCCCACTTTGCTGGGGCGTCCGCGGCGGTTGCTACGTATCTGCGACGCGATCGAAGGTCTCGCGGGCCTCCCAAGCAGGCGCGAAGCGGGCGCACTGTGCGCCAGGTCTCATTTGTCGCAGGCGGCCCGCGCCGCTGTGCCCGCCGCCTCTAGTAGGCGACGGTGATCATCACCGTGTCGGTGTACAGCCCGGGGGCGAGCTGCCGATTGGCCGGACTGTCAGGCAGAGTTCCGAACACGGTCTCGGTGATCGCCTCATTCCCTGCAAGTCCCTTGCCAATGCCGGCCATCACCGCCGAGGTGACTGTGCCGTCGCCCCACACCGTGGTGCGCGCGGCGCTCGTATACAGGTTGTATTGCAGCTTGGCGGCGCCCGAGCTCATGAGCCGCTGCACTAGCGTGCCGCCGCCCGTGCCGGCATCCATGGTCACGGTGAACTGCGCGCCGCGCGAGCAGCGCACCGACAGCGTCGTGTTGGCGTTGACGCCGCCGTTGCCTGGATAGTAGGTCGGGAACGTCAAAGGATTGGCGGACACCGCGCAGGTCGAATCGACGACCGCCGATACCAGCAGGGCAGTACTCGCGCTGCCGGCCGCGGCCTCTTGCGTGGCGGCCAGGATCAGACTGGCGCCCCACAGGGCGAGCGCTGAGCGGCGGCCGGAGCGGCGTGAAGGCTCGAGCGGGTGCATGCGGTCGCGGTCCTCCCTTACCACGCGGGTGCACCGTCTTGCGACGGCGATCGGCCCACGGTCTGATTGGTTATCGACCGCGGCGGGAGTTTCTTGAGCGCGGGGAGAGGAGGTGCGCGGGCGCTGGGGGCTTAGGGTCGCTGCGCCCAAGCTGAACATAATGACCGCCCCGGCCGCTCTATATATATTGCAGCGATGACGGCTGCGAAAGCGCTGCTCGCCGGTGTCGAGCTCGGCGGAACGAAGTGCGTGTGTGTCATCGGCACGGGTCCGGGCGACATCCGGGGCAGCGTGTCGGTGCCGACCGCGAGCGATGCGCAGGCAACACTCGCGCGCCTCGGTGCGGCGCTCGTGGAGCTGCGCGCCGCGCACGGCGAGTTCGCCGCGCTCGGCCTCGCCTCGTTCGGTCCGCTGGATCTCGACCTCGATTCCGAAACCTACGGCCGCATCGAGCGCACCCCGAAGGAGGGCTGGAGCGGCGTCGACGTGCTCGGATTCTTCAGCCGATTGGTGGCCGGAACCGTCGGCGTCACGACTGATGTGATCGCCGCGGCGCTTGCCGAGGGCCGCTGGGGCGCGGCGCGCGGCTGCGCCGACTATGCATACGTCACGGTCGGGACCGGCATCGGCGTCGGAGTCATCATGGGGGCGCGACCGCTGATCGGCGGACACCACCCCGAGCTCGGGCACATCCGCATCGCCCGCGCGCCCGGAGATCGCTGGCCCGGCAGCTGCCGTTTCCACGGTGACTGTCTCGAGGGGCTCGCCTCCGGACCGGCCATCGCGGCGCGCAGCGGCGCATCGCCGGCGGATCTCGCGCCCGATGAGCCGGTGTGGGACGGCGTGGCGCACGCGCTGGTGCAGCTGGCGCACAACCTGGTGCTGAGCTTCGCGCCGCGGCGGATTCTCTTCGGCGGCGGCGTAGCGCTCGCGCAGCCCGGGCTCTTGCCGCGCATCCGCTCGGGTCTTGCGGCGAGCCTCGGCGACTACCTCGACCTGGAGCGACTCTCAGGCGGAGTCGATGCGCTCATCCTGCCGGCGGGTCTCGGCGCCCTGGCGGGCCCGTCGGGCGCGCTGGCGGTGGCGGCGGAGGCTCTGGCGCCGCGCTGAGGTCGGCGCACCTGCAGACCGGTATGATCGCCGCTGCGCCGAGGCGCGCCGCCGCAACAACAAAGGACTCTGCACCATGCGTAATCCTCGAAGCCCGACTCGCCGGCCGCGCCGCCTTGCGCATCCCTGGCTCGCGCTGCCTGCGGTGCTGATCCCACTCGCCGCCGCCTCGGCCGCGGGCGATGACGGCGCGGGACTGTTTGGTTTCACGGCGCAGCAGGCGCAGGTCGAGCGTTCGCTCGAGCAGCGCTTCGACGCCTCGCTCAAGGCGACGGACCTGCGCGACTGGCTGAAGAGTCTGTCCTCGGCCCCTAACCAGGTGGGCTCGCCGCACGACAAGGCCAACGCCGAGATGGTGCGCGATCTGTTCCGGCAGTTCGGCTGGCAGGCGCAGATCGAGGAATTCGAGGTGCTCTATCCGACGCTCAAGCAGCACAGCCTGGAGCTCATCGCGCCCACGCGCTTCAGCGCGAGCCTTAACGAGCCGCCGGTGAAGGGCGATGCGACCTCGGGCGTTGCGGGCATCATGCCGCCCTACAACGTCTACGGCGCTGATGGCGATGTCACCGGCGAGCTGGTCTATCTCAACTACGGGATGCCGAAAGACTACGAGGACGCGGCGCGCCGCGGCATCGACGTCAAAGGCAAGATCGTCATCACGCGCTACGGCGGCGGCTGGCGGGGCCTGAAACCCAAGCTCGCCTGGGAGCACGGCGCCATCGGTTGCCTCATCTACTCCGATCCGCGCGATGACGGCTACGCGCAGGGCGACGTCTATCCGCAGGGCGGCTGGCGGCCGCCCGAAGGGGTGCAGCGCGGCTCGGTGCTCGACATGACGCTCTATAGCGGCGACCCGCTCACGCCTGGGGTAGGGGCCACGCGCGATGCGAAGCGGCTGCCGATCTCTGAGGCCAAGACCATTCTCAAGATTCCGGTGATGCCGATCTCCTACGCCGACGCGCAGCCGCTGCTCGCGGCGCTCGGCGGTCCGGTGGCGCCGCCGCGCTGGCGCGGCGCGCTGCCCATCACTTACCACCTGGGGCCGGGACCTGCGCGCGTGCACCTCATGATCAGCTCCGACTGGGGCCTGAAGCCGATCTACGATGTGATCGCGCGCATTCCGGGCCGCGACAGCCCGAACGAGTGGCTGGTGCGCGGCAATCACCGCGATGGCTGGGTATTCGGGGCGTGGGATCCGCTCTCGGGACAGGTGGCGATGCTGGCTGAGGCCAAAGCCATCGGCGCGCTGGTGAAGAGTGGCTGGCAGCCGCAGCGTACGCTCGTCTATGCGAGCTGGGACGGCGAGGAGGCGGGACTGCTCGGCTCGACCGAATGGGCCGAGACGCACGCGGACGAGCTCGTTCACAAGGCGATGCTCTACCTCAACTCCGACACCAACACGCGCGGCTTCCTCGCCGCGGGCGGCAGCCATTCGCTGCAGCACCTGGTGAACGATGTGGCCCGCGGCGTGCCGGATCCGGAGACCGGGGTGAGCACCGGCGAGCGTCTGCGCGCGCGTCTGCTCGCGCAGGGCTATACGCACGAGCCGGGGGAGGATGAGGAGGCGGATGAGGCACGGCGCGAGATGCGACTCGCGGAGGCGGGCGGGGACCTGGCGATCCGCGCGCTCGGCTCGGGATCGGATTACACGCCGTTCCTGCAGCACCTCGGTCTGGCCTCGCTCAGCATCGAGTATCACGGTGAGGACGATCAGTCCGGGGTGTATCACTCGGCTTACGACTCCTTCGATCACTACGTGCGCTTCGGCGATCCGGGCTTTGCGTATGGCGTAGCGGAGGCCAAGACGGTCGGACACCTGATGCTGCGCATGGCGGATGCCGACGTGCTGCCGCTCGAGTTCGGCGGTTTCGCGGATACGCTTGGCGCCTATGCGGATGAGCTGCACAAGCTGACCGACGACAAGCGGCACAAAGTGGCCGAGCTCGCCAAGCTTCTCGAGCACAACGACTTTGGCCTCGCGGCCGATCCGACCCGCATCGTCGCGCCGCCGGCGCGCGAGGCGCCGGTGCCGCAGCTCGACTTCGCGCCGCTCGACAGCGCGATTGCGCGGCTGAAGGCGAGCGCCCAGGCCTATGACGCGGCCTACGCGCAGCTGCTGTCCGGGACGCTGAAGCCGGACGCGAGGACGCGCGCGCGCCTCAACTCGCTCCTGCAGGGCATGGAACAGAAGCTCACCGATGCGCGCGGACTCCCGGGGCGCGACTGGTTCCGGCATTTCGTCTACGCACCGGGCACGCTCACCGGCTACGGCGTCAAGACGCTGCCTGCGGTGCGCGAGGCGATCGATGGCGGGCGCTGGCAGGAGGCGGCGGCCTACATTCCGATCACGGCGCAGGTGCTCACCCGCTACTGCGACGCGCTCGATCAGGCGACGGCGCTACTGAAGGGCGGCTAACGCGCGAACAGCTGCCCGAGGTCGCGGAAGGACTTGAACTCGAGGGCGTTGCCGGAAGGGTCGAGAATAAAGAGGGTCGACTGCTCACCCGGCGCGCCGGCGAAGCGGGTGCAGGGCTCGATTACCCACTCCACCTCGTGGCGTTTCAGGCGCACCGCGAGCTCGTCCCACTGCCCGCGCTCCAGCACCACGCCGCAGTGCGGTACCGGCACGCCGTGGCCGTCGACGGGGTTGAAATGCGAGGTGAGGCGCCCGTCCCGCCCCAGCCCCGGGTTCAGGTGGCACACCAGCTGGTGACCGTAGAGGTCGAAGTCGACCCAGTCCGCGGCGCTGCGCCCCTCGGCACAGCCGAGGATGCCGGCGTAGAAGCTGCGCGCCTCGGCGATGTCGCGCACCTGCAGCGCCACATGGAACGGAGTGAGTGTCACTTTCGCACCTCATCGTAGATCGTATACGATCCGTCCATGCCAGCCCACCTCAACTGCACCTGGTCCGGGGTGTACCCGGCCGCGACCACCCAGTTCACCGAAACCCTCGAGCTCGACCTGCCTGCTACGCAGGCCGTGCAGGCGGCACTGCTGCGCGACCGCGTCCATGGGCTGGTGCTCATGGGTACGGTCGGCGAGGGTAACTCGCTGTCCGCGGAGGAGAAGCGCAAGGTGCTGCGCGGTGCGGTCGAGGTGAGCGAGGGGCGCGTGCCGGTCATCGTCGGGGTGTCCGAGTTCACGACCGCCACCGCGGTCAGTTTCGTGCGCGACGCCGAGCGGCTCGGGGCCAGCGGCTTCATGGTGCTGCCGGGGATGGTGTACGTGCCGACGGCGGCCGAGCTCGAGCACCACTTTCGCGCCGTGGCGGCGGCTACCTCGCTGCCGATCATGCTGTACAACAATCCGCCGTCCTACCGCGTCAACATCGAGATCCCGACCCTTGAGCGCCTTGCCGAGGTTCCCAACATCGTCTCCATCAAGGAGTCGGCGCCCGACCCGCGCCGCATCACCGACCTCCACAACGCCTTCGGTGAGCGCTTCGTGCTGTTCGCCGGGCTGGACGATGTGGTGTTCGAGGCGGTGACACTCGGCTGCAAGGGCTGGGTGTCGGGCCTCACCAACGCGTTTCCGGGTGAGTCGCTCGCGCTGTTCGCGGCGCTCACCACGGGTGATCTCGAGCGGGCGCGGCGCATCTACCGCTGGTTCATGCCGCTGCTGCACCTCGACTCGGAGCACGACCTCGTGCAGTCCATCAAGCTCGCCGAGCAGCTCCTCGGGCGGGGCTCCGAGCGCGTACGCCCGCCGCGCCTGCCGCTCGCCGGCGAGCGCCGCGCGCAGGTCACGGCGCTGGTGGAACGGGCGCGGGCCACACGCCCGACATGATGCGCCTGCGCATCGTCGACTCCCACACGGGCGGGGAGCCGACGCGGGTCGTCATCGAGGGCGGCCCTGACCTCGGCGACGGTCCGCTCGATGAGCGTCGCGCGCTCTTCAAGAACCGCTACGATGAGTTCCGCTCCGCCGTGGTGAACGAGCCGCGCGCCTCGGACGCCGTGGTGGGCGCCTGGCTGGTCCGCCCCCGGGACCCGTCGTGCGTCACCGGGGTCATCTTCTTCAACAATGCCGGCTTCATCGGTATGTGCGGTCACGGCACCATCGGACTGGCGGTGACGCTTGCACACCTGGGCCGCATCCGCGCCGGCGAGCATCGCATCGAGACACCGGTCGGGATCGTCACCGCGCGGCTGCACGAGGACGGCACCGTCTCGGTGACCAACGTCGAGAGCTTCCGCAACGTGAAGGGATTCAGCGTCGAGCTCGAGGGAGTCGGGACCGTCAAGGGCGACGTCGCCTGGGGCGGTAACTGGTTCTACCTGGTCGAATCGCACGGCCAGCAGCTGTCGTTCGCCAATGTCGGGCCGCTCACCGACTATTGCGAGCGGCTGCGGCGCGCCGTCAATGCTCACGGCCACCCCGAGGTCGATCATGTGGAGCTGTTCGGACCGCCGCAGCGCGCCGATGCCGATGCGCGCAATTTCGTGCTGTGCCCGGGTCTCGCCTACGACCGCTCGCCCTGCGGCACCGGCACGAGCGCCAAGCTCGCCTGTCTCGCCGCCGACGGCAAGCTCGCCGAAGGCGCCGAGTGGGTGCAGGAGAGCATCATCGGCAGCGCGTTTCGTGCCAGCTACCGCAGGAGCGGCGAGCACATCGTGCCGACCATCCGCGGCAGTGCCTTTGTGAATGCGGAAGGCGAGCTGCTGCTCGATGAGCGCGATCCCTTCTGCTTCGGAATCCGCCGGTGATGAGCCGCAACGCGGGAGCGCGCGAGGCCGGTGCCGAGGACGCGCCGCTCGCGCGCACCATGCCGGCACAGCTCGCCGCCCGCATCCGCGAGAAGATCCTGAGCGGCATCTACCCGCCGGGCTCGGCGCTGCGTCAGGACGGCATCGCCGCCGAATACGGCACCAGCAAGATCCCGGTGCGCGAGGCGCTGGTGCAGCTGCGCTCGGAAGGGCTGGTCGATATCTACGTGCACCGCGGCTTCCAGGTGCGTGCGCTCTCGCGGCACGAGGCGCAGGAGGTATTCCGGCTGCGCCTGGCGATCGAGCCGGCGGCGGTGGCGCTCGGCGCGCGCGTGGCAACGGATACGGACCGCAGCCTCGCGCGCGCCGCCCTCGTCTCACTGAGCGAGGCACTCTCCGCCGGCAACCTGCGCCTGGCCGGCGACCGTAACTGCGAGTTCCATCTCGGCCTGATCGTGCCGCGGCTGCAACCGGTCGCGGAGCAGGTGCTGTCGCGCCTGCATACCCTCGCGCAGCGCTACGTGCGATTGCACCTGCTCGCCGCCGGACGCGTGCGGCGCGCCAACCGGGAGCATGCCGCGCTCTTCAAGGCCTGGGCCGCCGGTAAGGCGGGGCAGGCGCAGCGCCTCACGCGCTCACATATAGAGGAGACGCGCGCCGAGCTCGCCCAGGTCCTCTAAGGTGAAATGAACGCCCCGGGGCCGGCGGCGTACTCACGAGAGACTCCCCGGAATGCTCCCCATGGGCCAGGTGCGCGATGCGTTGCCGTTCCCGTAGCTTGCGGTCAGCCCTGCTCGGCGTTGCGATACTGCTCGCACCCGGCGCCGCGGGCGCCGAGCCGCGCTGGACGGGGGATCCGGCCGTGCGGCAGCGCCTGATACGCGGCGAGGTGGTGGTCGAGACCGCGGCGGCGGCCGATCCCGACCAACCGCGCGGGGCCGTGCGCGCGGCGGTGCTCATCCATGCGGATCCTGAGGTGATCTGGAAGGTCATGACCGACTGCCGCCAGGTGCTGACCTTCGTGCCCGGTCTGCGCGAGTGCCGGCGGCTCGAGGCGGCGCCCGACGGCCGCTGGGAGGACATCGAGCAGGAGGTCCGCTACGCCTGGTACCTGCCGACCGTCCGCTATGTGGCCCGGGCTGACTACGACCCCCCGCACCGCATCGACTTCCACCGTATCAGCGGCGACCTCAAAGAGGAGCATGGGACCTGGCTCCTGAGCGCGACTGCCGATGGGGCGACGCTGGTCGAGTATCAGATGGTCATTGATCCAGGCTTCTGGATCCCACAGGCCCTGGTGACGCGCTCGTTGCGCAAGGACCTGGGCACCGCGCTTGAGGGACTTCGCAAGCGGGTGCAGGAGCTTGCGCACACGGGCCGCTAGGTGCGCCCCGCGTAGTGTTCCCAAGCGGGGGAGGCTAATCTGCCGTTAGCGACCGACGGATCGACGGGGAGGGACAGGATGCCGGGGGGTGGTCACACCACAGTCATCCAGCGGGTGCTGGAGCGGCGGGCCGAGAAGCCACCGACGACAGAAGAGGGCACTACGGCCACGGTCGCGGTGATGGTCAGGGTGCTGCCACCGCCGAAGGCGCTGCTCGTTTTCCAGGAGGGGCCGATGCGCGCCTACATGGAGCAGCGTGTGCGGGCCGATCTCCTCGACTGCGAATCGGTCGCAGATGAGGCGGAGGCGCTGCGCCGCTTCGACGCCGAGTTCCGTCCCGTCGTGCTCACTGACAACCCCGAGGTCATTCGGCGGCTGCGGGCGCGCGCCTCGCAGCGCGCCCCGTTCATTCTCTACGTCGCCGAGCTCGATGAGTCCGGCGAGCGCGAGGCTGGGCTCGCCGCCGGGGCTGATGACTGCGTCGGGCGCCGGGCATCCGACCGCGAGTTCGAGGCGCGGGTCAGCGCGGCCAAGCGCATCGCGGAGCTGGAATCGGTCCTGCGGGTCACGCTCGCCGAGAACCGCAAGCTGTCGGCGACCGACGATCTGACCCGCGTCGCAAGCCGCCGCTTCTTCGGTAAGCATTTTCCGCGCGAGGTCGAGCGCGCCGCTCGCTACGGGCGCGCGCTGTCGCTCGTCCTGTGCGACATCGATCACTTCAAGAACATCAACGACAGCCTGGGGCATGCCGCCGGCGATACGATCCTCAAGCAGTTCGGGCCACGGGTGCAGCGCCAGCTGCGCGCCGGCACCGATTGGGTGGCGCGGATCGGGGGTGAGGAGTTCGCTATCGTGATGCCGGAGACCGGCTATGAGGCCGCGCTCGGCGTTACCCGCAAGCTGCGCGCCGCGATCGGCCAGGTGGTCTTCAGGCTCGGCAAGGAAAAGACACTTTCCGTGACCGCAAGCTTCGGCCTGTGCGGCATGGACCGCGTACCGGCTGGCGAGCCGCGGCTCGCTGAGCGGGTGCTGAAGATCGCCGATGCGGCGCTATATCGCAGCAAGAACGACGGCCGCAACCGCGTGACCGCCGCGGTCCTCAAGCAGCCGGCCGAAAAGAGCGCGCGCACCCGAGGCTAGCGCGCGCCGATTGCAGCGTCGTTAACATAACCTGTCGGCAGGGCCGCTGTGGTCGTGCTCCGGGGACGATTCTTTGTTGACTCGAGCTCTGTAAGCGGCGTACGTTGCACGGCACCAAAAGCGCGCACATGGGGATGATGCGCGTGACCTGAGAGCAGGGACGCCCCGCACAACGTCAACAAGATCGCGAGGGAAGTCATGAAGCCGTCGGCACTCGTCAAACTCTTAGCTGTAACCATCTGTCTCGGCGCCGCGGCCGCTGCTGCCGCGGCCTCCGGGCAAACGCTCTTGTCCAAAGCAACCGACCTCGGGCCGGTGAATGGCGCGAGCCCCATCGAGGTGACTATCTGGCTGAAGCTGCATGATCAGCAGGGACTCGATTCGCTCGTCGCAGCCCAGCAGGCGGGCAAGGCCGCTTACCTCTCGATCGAACAGCTGCGCGCTCAGCATGCGCCGACCGCCGCCGACGCTGCCAAGGTCGCCGCGTTCCTCAAGGCGCAAGGCTTCACCGTCAGCGCCTCGCCGGACACGCTGTACGTCAAGGCGTCCGCTCCGGCGGCACGCGTGCAGAGCACCTTCGGCGTCGAGATGCACCAGTACGACTTCAACGGGCGCACCTTCCGCGCGAGCAATCACAAAGCGACTCTGCCCGCTGACCTCAGGCCGCTGGTAGCGGCCGTGAGTGGCCTCTCGACCTTCGAGGCGCAGCCGCAGATCGCACGGGTCGGAGGCAAGGCTTCAGGAAACGTTCACACGACCGCCGATGCCGAGGGCATGCGCGCGCAGCCCAGGCCGTTCGCCGCCGGATCGAACGGTCTGTACTACGCGGCGGAGTGCTTCTACGGAACTACTACGGAGAGTTTCTCCGGTGGCGGCGTCAGCGCCACCTATCAGGGCAACTTGTACGGCGCCCCGATCAGCAACGCACCGCCGTACCTCTCACCCTGCGGCTACCAGCCGAGCGACATGTACACCGCCTACAATCTGGCGCCGCTCTACCAGCACGGCTTGAACGGTGCGGGCACGACCATCGCCATCGTGGATGCATACGGGTCGACCACGATTGCCACCGATGTGCAGGTGTTCTCGGCGGCCATGGGCCTGCCGCCGGCGAATCTCACCATCATCGGCACGCCGACCGAGACGCCGTTCTCGACCGACCCGAACGCCAGCTGGGCGACTGAGACCACGCTCGATGTCGAGTGGGTGCATGCGGTCGCGCCGGGCGCCAAGATCGTTCTGGTGGTGACGCCGACCAACGAGTTCACCGACCTGTTCGCGGGCATCGCCACCGCCGCATCGCAGCCGGGCGTGGTCGCCATCTCCAACAGCTGGAGCGGTTTCGACGCCGCCTACATCGGCATTTCCGACGACTATGAGTTCTACCACGCGGCCGACGGCGTCCTGCAGTCGATCGGCGCCGCCGGTATCTCGGTGGACTTCAGCACCGGGGATTCCGGCGACAATTCTGCTCCGCTGCTCGAGGATGTCGGCATGGTCGGCACCTCCGCCGGCTGGCCGTCGAGCTCGCCCTACGCGACCGGAGTCGGCGGGGTGAGCGTCGTGCTGAATGCCAACAAGCAGATTGCCTGGCAGTCGAGTTGGGGTACGAACCTCACGGAGATCGCCGACACGGTTGCCCTAGGCAGTCCGCCGATCGATCTGCAGTCCGGACCCTATAACGAGGGGTTCATCTACGGCGGCACCGGCGGCTACAGCGATGCATACCCGAAGCCGTTCTGGCAGTCGGGCGTGCCCGGAAATCGCCGTGGCACCCCCGATATCTCCTGGGTGGGCGATCCCTACACGGGAGTCGAGATCATCTTCAGTGAGAACGCCACCAGTACGGCATTCGGGATTGAGCCGATCGGTGGCACGAGCGTTGCTTGCCCGATGTTCACGGCTCTCTGGGGCATCGCCACGCAGCGCGCACATCACCTGCTCGGGCAGGCGGCACCGCGTCTGTATCGGGTTTCGCCCTGGTCCGGGGCGATCACCGACATCGTGAACCCGAGTTCTCCGGGCAATGTGACCGGGACGATGACGGACTCGGGTGGCACGAACCCGATGCGGGCCTCGGAGCTGGCATCGCCACTGAGTGGCCAGCCGAACTTCATCAGCGCGCTTTATAACAGCCCGCATTCCACCCGCTGGTTCGTCATCACATTCGGCGCCGATTCGACGCTGACGACCGGACCGGGCTGGGACGTGGCGACGGGTCTCGGCACTCCCAACGGCTGGGCCTTCGTGCAGGCCATTGCCGAGGGCGGCGGCTGGTAAGACGTAGTCGATCAGGCCCGGTCGGCTTCAGGGTCGGCCGGGCCTTTTTCTTTTTGGACAGTCGATCGCAGATCCGCGCCGCCGAGCATAGCGCGCATCGGTTGCAGCGTCGTTAAACACGAGCTGTCAGTGCCACCTCCATCCGGTCGGCGTTCCCGGGGCGATTTATCGTTGACTTGCGCTCCGCGAGCGGCGTACGTTCGCGCGGCAATAAAAAGTGCGCACCCAGGGATGGTGCGCATGTCTCGTAAGCAGGGATGCCCCGCACAAACGCCAACAACCGAGAGGGAAGCCATGAAACCGTCGACTGTTCTCCGCATGCTGTCTGCAGTCAGCAGTACGCTCGCTGCTCTGGCGCTATCGGTGGGGTCAGCCTCCGCCGCCGCGCCCGTGACGAGCGTTGGACCGGAAAATCCGAACGCGCAGATCTCGGTGACCGTGTGGCTCAACCTGCACAACAAGGAGCAGCTCGATACGCTCGTGCGGGACATGTATGACAAGAGCTCGCCGAGCTATCACCAGTTCCTGACGCTCGCGCAGTACCAGGCGAAGTTTGCGCCGAGCGCTGCCGATGTGCAGGCGGTGAAGGAGTATCTCGCCGCTCACAAGCTTAAGGTGACGGCCACCGATCGGATGAACCACTTCGTCACCGCGCAGGGGCGGGTGGCAGATGCGCAGGCGGCTTTCAGCGTGCAGATCAACCGCGCCATGGTTAACGGCGAGATGCATCGCATGCCCTCATCCGAAGGCAGGATCACAGGCGCCGCCGGCGCCGTGGTGGCCGCGGTTCAGGGTCTGAGTGATCTCGGCTACAACGCGCACGTGCGTCCCGCGCAGGACCTCGAGTCCGGCAGGCCGCTGGCTGGCGTGCCGGTCGCGGCTGGCTCGAGCCCGAATGGCCTGTTTTTCACGAATAACTGTCTGCTGCCGCCAGACTTCCAGAGCTTCACGACCAACGGCGGCACGCCGAGCGCGACTTACTTCGGCAACGTATACGGCGCTCCCATCACCAACACTCAAGACGGCACGCTCGCGCCCTGCGGGTACGACAGCGCCGATCTCGAGGGAGCGTATGGGTTGAATGCCGCCTATGCCAAGGGCCTGAACGGTGCCGGTCAGACGATCGTGATCGTCGATGGCTTCGGCTCGAACACCATCGTCGCGGACGCCGGACTCTTCAACGCGTTCAACGGGCTGCCGCCGCTCACGACGTCCAACTTCAACATCTACTTGCCGAACGGCTCGGCCACCTGCACTGCGACCAACGGCTGCATCGCCGGCAACTGGCAGTTCGAGACCACGCTCGATGTGGAGTCGGCCTTCTCGATCGCTCCCGGTGCGAGCATCGCGCTCGTGCTGGCGGCCGATAACAGCTTCACCAATCTCGACATCGGCAATCTCTACGCCATCGAGAACCAGCTCGGCAACGTGATCTCCAACAGCTTCGGTATCCAGGAGATCGCGCTGGTCGACTTGTTACCTTCGGAGCTCACGGTGGAGAACGGGCTCGCCGAGATCGCCGCGGCGCTCGGTATCTCGCTCGATGTCTCCACCGGTGATTCTGGCGACAACCTGGCCGCCGACAACGCTGACTTCGGCATCAATTCAGTGTCGGTTAATACCAACGCCGACTCGCCGTTCGCGACCGGCGTGGGTGGCACCAGCACCTTCCTCGACACCAAGGGTCGCATCAAGCTGCAGACCGGCTGGGGGCTCAACTTCCAGCGCATCGCCGATGTGTCGCCGAATCCGCCGGTGATTCCGCCGCTGCAGTTCGGCTTCCAGTCGGGCGCGGGCGGTGGCACCAGCACCGTGTATGCCAAGCCGCGCTTCCAGAAGTCGCTCCCCGGCAAGTGGCGCCTGGTGCCGGATATCGCGATGAACGCCGACCCGCAGACCGGGATCGAGCTCATCGTGACGCCGGACAGCGTGCCGGGCGATCCGCAGAACGTCGAGGTGTTTGGCGGCACGAGCCTGTCGTGCCCGATGTTCTCCGCCATGTGGGCCATCGCCAACCAGGCGAACGCGCTCGCCGGCGGTGGCCCGCTCGGGCAGGCGGCGCCGCTGCTCTATGAGCTGCGCAGCAACGCCATCATCGACGTCAACGTGACGCCGTTCGACACACTGTTCAACGTGCAGGGAGTCATCCTGAACCCGCCGGCGGTGCCGACCTTCGAGAGCGCGGCCATGCTGGCAGCGCCGCTCGATGGCACCACGCTCTACGTAAGCGCGCTGTACAACAGCCCGTCCTCAACCCGCTGGGACGTGTTCACCTTCGGGACCGACTCCTCGCTCCATACCGGTCCGGGCTGGGACAACGTCACCGGGCTTGGGACGCCGAACGGCCTGACCTTCATCAATCAGGTGGTGAAGACCGCTGCGAAGTAAGTCGGGGTCTGTCGATCCGGCCCGGCCGGCTGAAAAGCCGGCCGGGCCGTTTCTTTTGCGGCGCTGTCCGGTCAGCGCTCGTAGCGGATCAAGGAGGTGCGCCGCGCCAGCGTGTCATAGAGCGCCCGGCCGTCGGCATTGAATTCCTGCGTCATCCAGTACACGGACGCCGCCTGCGCGCGATCTGCCGCCTCATAGACCGCGTGGATCAGCTGACGGCCGACGCCGCCGCCGCGTGCCGCCGGGTCGACGTACAGGTCCTCGAGGTAGCAGCTGTCGCGCAGCGCCCAGGTGGTGGGGTGGAACTGGTAGTGGACGAAGCCGACGAGCGTGGAGTCACGCTCGGCGACCAGCCCGTGCAGCGCCGTCCTGGGGTCGATGAGCCGCGCGAAGGTGCCATCCGTTACCTCGGCGGGGAGACGGTGGCGGTAGAAGCGCAGGTACCCCTGCCAGAGCGGATCCCAGCGGGCGCGATCGCCTGAGGTGAGCGGCCTGATCTCGATCACGGGCAGGCTCCTTCCCCGGCTAGAACCGGTAGTTGAAGTCGACACCGATCGTTCGCGGCTGGTTGGTGACCACGCGCTCCACCGACGGGATGGTCCAGGCGAACGCCGTGGTGTTGATGCCAAGCTGCGCGCGCTTGTCGGTCAGATTGTCGCCGAACAGGTATGCCGACCACTTCTGACCGCTGCTGAGCCCGAGACGCAGCGCAATCAGGTCGTAGGAGGGAAGCGTCGCGTAGGTGTATTCGATATCGGTCATCTCGCCGACGTAGGAATTGCTCAGGCGCGCCGTGAAGTCGATGCCGTCGAAGGCCGGCCTTGTGTAGGTGAGCGAAGTGGTCTCGGTGTACTTCGGGATGTTGAGAATCGGCAGTCCCGGCGCGAGCGTCGGGTCGACGGCGCTGATCGCCGCGTTTACGGACGTGATGGCCGCGTGCGTATAGGCACCGCTCGCCGTAAGGCTCCACTGCGGTGTGAGGAGCCAGGTGACCTCGACCTCCGGACCGTAGGTTTCGGCGGTCCCGGCGTTCTCGGTCAGCGGGTAGCCGCAGGTCTGGTTCACGATCTGCTGCACCTGCTCCCAACGGGTGTAATAGAAGTCCGCGTTCAACACCAGATGGTTATCGAGGAGCTTCGCCTTCTCCCCGATCTCGTAGTTCCAGGTGTTGTCCGGCCCATAGGTTTCGGTGCTGATGCTGCAGATGTTGGGGATCTGCTGATTGATGCCGCCCGGGCGGAAACCGCGGGCTATGGTGGCGTAGGCAGTCAGCTGGTGATTGGCTTCGTAGGAGAGCGTGAACTTCGGATTCACGCCGGTGTTCGACGCCGTGAAGGTGTTGAGCGTCTGGGCGGCGTTGCCGGAGGCCGTGCCGAAGCCTGCGGTCTCCTCGTCGGCGCGGCTGTTGAACCTGTACCAGCGCAGCCCTGCGGTGAACTTCCAGAAGTCATTGAATGACCAGGTGCCCTCGCCGAACACGGCGTACTGCTTGATGTGATAAGGATTGTCGGCCTGATAGATGATTCCCAGAGGATTGGCCGCGGCGCCGCCAGTCGAGATGAAGGCGAGGGGGACTGAGGCGTTGTACTCGGTGAAGATCGACTCGAAGTCGGTGTAGAAGAGGCCCGCGATCCACTGAAATGGCCCCTCACCGGTCGAGGCCAGGCGCGCCTCCTCGCTAAACACCCGGGTGCTGTCGGTCTCGTTGAAAGGAATGTCGAGGTACCCCGGGATCGAGGCACCGAAGAGACCGACGACGCTATAGAGCGCCTCGGAGTCGTCCTGCGTCTGATTCTCCTCACGCGTGTAGTAGGAGCTCGCAGACGTCAGCTGTGCGAATCCCATGTCGTAGGTGATGGTGAGCCCGACGAGATGGAAGATGTCGTAGATGGGCTCGCTCGCGTTGAAGGGCTCGTAACGCGCGTCGGGTATTCCGGGCGGCAGGTCGTACTGACTGTAGTCGCCCATGTTGATTTCCTGGTACATGGCGAGCGCGCTCACCTTGAGCGAGTCGCTCGGCTGCCACAGGAGGTTCGCGCGCACGCCTTCCAGGCGCTCCCAGTTGATTCGCGGCACGACCTCCTGAGGCGTCACCGCGGTTACATCGCCGCGGGTGCAACCCGGCCATCCGGGCCCGCACGGACCGGGGTTGGTCGGGAAGGGGAACTGGTTGCCGAGCACGTAACGGCTGATCCAGCCGTCGGTGAACTTGTCGGTTGCCACGACGCGCAGCGCCAGCTGGTTGTCCACCAGCGGCACGTTGAGCATGAGGTTGCCGCCGCGATTGAAGCCGCCACCCACCGTGCCTGAGGCGAGAGCCTCCGCGGTGCTACCGAACTGGCTGAGATTCGGCGCGTTGGTCACGAGCTTGACCGTGCCACCCATGGAGCCCGATCCGTAGAGCGTGCCCTGCGGTCCGCGCAGTACCTCGACGCGATTCAGGTCGTAGAGGTCCGGGTCGACCACCACTTTGCCGTTCAGAGCCGCGGCCGGCGGACTCAGCGGATAGTCATCGAGATAGAAGCCGACCGTCGGCGATGCGCCGCCGGAGGAGGACAGGCCGCGCATTTCGAGCTCGGTCTGTCCGGGGCCCGCGGTGCGCATGGAGATGCCCGGCACCGCGAGAATCACGTCGCTGAGATTCGCGATGCCCTGCGCGCGCATGAGATCGCCGGACACTGCCGTCATGCTGATCGGCGTGTCCTGCACGGTGGAGGCACGCTTCTCCGCCGTCACGACGATTTCCTGCAGGGCATCGCTCGTCTGTGCGATGGCGGGGGCGGCGCCGAGCGCTGCCAACAGGCCGAGCACGCATGAGACCCGCAATTCCGTATTCATCGTCAGCCTCCCCAGGCGGTTCGCGACCGTAGCCGCATCATGTCCGAACTGCGGGCGGTCGGCCAGACCGACGGGCGCCGCCCGCAGCAGGAGGATCAGCGGTCGAGCTCGGGATAGTGGCGGAAGAGATCGTAGTTGTTGAACGGCAGGCGGCGTCCGGAGGCGAGGTAGCGGGCGATCCGCGGCCGCTCGAACACCGCGTCGTGGAGCCTGCGCAGCCGCGGCCGGTGGCGCAGCTCTCGTCGGGTGGCGCGCGGCAGGGCGTACTCCAACCCCGCGATCACCTGCGCCATCGCGAGGTCCGCGTAGCTGAGACGGGCACCCGCCATCCAGGGCGCATGCGCGCGATTCAACGCCAGCACGCGCTCGAAGTAGGCGAGGAATTTCGGCAGCCGGCGGGCGCGGAAGTCCCGGCTGCGGCGGCGCGCCGCGCCCCGCTGCTCCTCGTAGGCATAGTTGTCACCGAGCGGATGGTGCGTATCGAAGATCTCGACGTAGAGGTCGAGGATGGTGAGGGTGAGCTGCTGAACCCAGAGTCTGCCGCGCTCGTGCCGCGGCGCGAGCTTCAGCGGGCCGCCGAGGTAGAGAAGGATGTTGGCCGTTTGCGCGATCAGCTGCCGGCCTGCCTGCAGCACCGGCACGGCGAATGGCGGCCGCAACACACCGCGTGCGCCGAGCATCTTCATGATCGCGGGCTCGCCGCCGCCCTTGGCCCTGGGGAGCGCTGCGACGTCCGTGTAGCGCACGCCGCCTTCTTCGAGCGCCAGCCGGATGAACTCGCCGCGGCCCTGGATGCCGGGCCAGTAGTAGAGGCGGTACTTCATGGCGGCTCTCCGCGCGATGTGGTGCGGTGCACCGGGGGTGAGGGTGACCGGGATGCAATGCGCTTTCACTATACTGATCGTCAGCCGGGTATGGGCGCACGCCCCGCGGTCAGCCGGTCGAGCTTTGCAACCCGCGAACTGGAGCCTGGTTCGCTTCCCGGGTCTGCGCACCGGCACTTTTTTGCAAATTCGTGTGCGCTGGGTCCTCCTTTGCCGCGACGGCGAGCGTCACTATGGCGCGCTCCCGGGTGACCTCAGGGAGGCGCGGCCGTGGCAAGAGTTTCAAGCACCTGGCTCCTTTTCTTGATCGTCGTTCTCGGCGCCGGGTCACTGCGCGCAGCGGATGGTGGTGAGGCGCGGGCCGCCACACCGGCCCCCGACGCAGATCCGGCGCAGCCCCTGTCGTGGCTCAAGTCGGGAGACTACGCAGCACTCGAGAGCTACTACTCGCAGCAGCAGGCCCGCTATGAGACGGGGGCGATCCCCGATGAGAAGCTGTACGCGAGCTTCCGCAAGCTCTACGAGGACTCCCCGGACAACGAGGGATACTTCGACCGCTGGATCGCGGCTTACCCCAACTCCTACGCAGCGGTGCTGTCGCGCGGCGTGTATCTCTATCGCATGGCCTGGGCTGTGCGCGGCGAGCGGTACATCAGTGACACCTCGAGTCCTCAGATCGAGGCGATGAACAACTACCTGAGGCGCGCGCGTCCCGATCTCATCGCCTCACTCAAGCTCACCGACAAGCCCTACCTCAGCACCCTGTATCTGTTCAACGTCGCGATGCTGAACGGCACGGTGTCGGAGCGGGCCCAATGGTATGAGCGCGGCACGACCCTCGATCCCGACAACACGCTGCTGCGCTACCGGTACATGTTCAGTCTGCGTCCTCGCTGGGGCGGCTCGTACCAGGAGATGCGGGCCTTCCTCGGGCAGTGCGAGAAGCAGCACGCCTCACCGAGGCTCCTCGCCCGGCTCAACATGCTGATTCACGCGGATCTCGCCGAGGACGCGATGCGCCGCGCGGACACGCAGCGGACCTTCGACGAGTGGCAGCAGGTGCTGTCGCTCGCGCCCGAGGCGCAGGAGGAGCCCGGAACCGAGGCGCTCATCGGCTTCACGCGCGCCGCGCAGGACCTGAACCGGGCCGCAGACGCGCAGCGAGGCCTGAAACTCCTCGAGGGCCGCAATCCCGACGACGCCTGGAGTCAGAGCCGCCTGGGATGGATCTACGTGAAGGCGCACCGCGACGCTGAGGCGTGGACGTTTCTCATGCGAGCTGCCGAGCAGAACGACCCCTGGGCGCAGTTCGTCATCGGCCACAGCATCTTCGACGGCGTGCCGACGCTCAAGAGAGCCGCCGATCAGCAGGCCGGCCTCGTCTGGATCCGTCGCTCCGCGGCCCAGTGCTTTCCCGAGGCCGAGCAGTTCCTGGCTGCACGCGGCGAGAAGCAGACCGCCGACTGCAAACGCCGCTCGAGCGCCGATCGCGAGTGGTGGGTGCGGCTCATTCCGGTCGCGGCAGCTCTGGCGACCAGCCTCATCACCAGCCTGATCGCCGCGAGCCGAAAGCGCCGGGCACGAGCGGCAGGCGCGGCGGCGGGAGCCGGGATCTTGGGCCCAGCCGCACCATCGGATCAACCGAAGCGCCTGCAGTATCCGCCCCTCGTGCTCGTCATCGGCATGCTCGCTTTCGGGCTGTTCGCGGCGGCAGCGTCGCTCTCCCTGGTCTTCGACAACGGCAGCGGCGGCCCCCTCGTCAGCGCCGGGTTCGCGGCCTTGGGCGTGCTCGGCCTGCTGACGCTCCTCGAATACGCGCGGGCACGGCACGAGCTCACGGCCGACGGGCTCGAGGTCGGGCGGCTCTTCGGGCCGCGCGGCTCGCTCCGGTGGCGGGACGTCACGCACCTCAGCTATTCAAAAGGGATGCGGTGGTTCCGGATCGAGACCGCCGCTGGGGACGTGGCGCGTATCTCCGCGATGCTCATGGGGCTGCCTGAGCTCGCGCGCGCGGTGCTTGATCAGGTGCCGGGCTATGCCATCGATGCGGGCACCCGTGAGGTGCTCGAAGGGTGCGTTCAGGGCGCGCTGCCCGCGCCGCGCGAGCTAACTGACGGCGGCGGCGGCTAGAGCCCGAACCGCCTTTTCTGTTTGCCCCCGGCCAGGGGTAGCTCGCTCTCGTCCACGATCCGCCCGCCCTTCATGACGAACACGATCGACTTGGCATTGTTGATGTCCGCTGCGGGATCCTTGCTGAGCAGCACCAGATCCGCGAGCTTGCCCGTGTCGATCGAGCCGAGCTGGTCGGCCTTGCCGAGAAAGACCGCACTGTTGTAGGTGGCGATGCGGATCACATCGAGCGGCGCGATGCCGGCCTGGTTGAGCAGTTCCAGCTCGCGCTGCGTGGCCGCACCGCTGCTTTGGTCGGTGCCACAGGCCGCAATTCCTCCCGCAGCGTGTACCCTTCTGACATTCTCCTGGGCGATGGGATTCATCACCTTCATCCATGCGGTCCAGGTGCGGCTTTTCCACTCCTCACGCGTCTTCGTCCGGAGCTCGGCGCGCTCCGCGGCGCTGAACGAGGCGATGTACAACGGCTGATCCAGATACTCAGGGTGCTCGACGAGGCGGTTGTAGTTGTCGCCGATCGTGAGCGTGCTGGCGAACGGGATCTTCTTGGCCGCCATGAGCTTGACGAAAGACTCGCTGACCGGTCCCTGGATGACCGGGTGGGCGAGGGTGTCGCTGCCGGCGTAGATGGCCTCGAGCGAGCGCAGCTCGCTCGATACGTGCACCGTCGAGCGAATGCCGTGCAGGTTGTAGTAGCGGATGATTTTCCCGAGCAGCTCGACCGGCATGAGCGGGATCATCGGCCGCGAGCCCCAGCCTTCCTCCTCGAGAGTCAGCTTGATGACGTCCGGCTGCTGCTCGGCAATTTGCTTGTCGAGGAGCTCCTTGTCCTTCTCGAAGTCGCTGATCCGCAGCGCCACCCGGTCCCCATGGCTGCCCGGATAGGTGATGAGATTACCGGTCGCGAAGATGCGCGGGGAAAGTATGCGTCCGGCGCGTTCATCGGCACGCAGCGGCAGGATGTGCTCCGGGCGGTTACCGACGTCGAGCACCGTGGTGACGCCGGCGTACAGGAAGCTCGCCAGCGCCTCGACACCTGCCTGGCGATTGGGCGGTCCCGGCGCGGCATCTGCCGGGGCGCTCGGGTCGAAAGCGCCGCGCAGATGAATATGCACGTCCATGAGTCCGGGGATCAGGTACTTGCCGCGCGCGTCGATGTGGCGGCCCTTCAGCCCACGGGCGATGGCAGTGGGCGTCACGGTCGTGATGCGCTCGCCGTCAACCGCTACCGTCATGTCGGCTTGTGGCGCGTGTGTGCCGTCGATGAGCGTCACGTGATCGATGACCATACTGTCTGCGCGCGCGGGTCCGGCCGCGAGCCATAAGACGATGACGGCGGGCGCAATCAGGAAATGCTGTTTCACCAGGGTCCTCCGTGGGGTAGCCAGAGTCGCAGCCGCGCGGGAGCCGGCGGCCTCGATGCGTTCCCGCCTGCCTGGCCGGGGGGGTTCCCGCCGACCCCTATTGTGCGCGAACCGCGTGTGTCATATTGCCACTGGCTTGGGGAGTCAAGCATTCCTCGCCCGTGACGCCACCTCGAGAATAGCCATGACGGCAGCAGCACAAGCCAAATCCGCCTCCACTCTGGCACAGCTCGTCGCGGGGATCGTCGGCGGCAGTATCCGCGTGGTCGATCTCACGGTACCGCTGGAACCGGCGACGCCGACGATCCAGCTGCCGCCGCAGTTCGCGCCTTCGAAGTCCTTCACGCTGGAAGAGATCTCGCGCTACGACGCGCGCGGTCCTGCCTGGTACTGGAACAACATCGCCTGCGGCGAGCACACCGGTACGCACTTCGATGCGCCGATTCACTGGGTCACGGGCAAGGACTACCCGAACAACGCCACGCACAACATTCCGGTCGATCGCTTCGTGGGTCCCGCGTGCGTCATCGATGTCGCACAGCAGGCCAGCAGCAACCCCGACTTTCTGGTTACGCGTGAGACGGTGCTGGAGTGGGAGAGCCGTCATGGCGGCATTCCCGCGCACGCCTGGGTGCTGATCCGCACCGATTGGTCGCGCCGCGTGGGCGCACGCGACTTCCTCAACATTGCCGCCGACGGCGCTCACACGCCCGGCTTCCATCCGCAGGCCGTGCCGTTCCTCGCCAAGGAGCGCGATATCCTCGGCGTGGGAGTGGAGACGGTCGGCACCGATGCCGGCCAGGCTCCAACCTTTGAGCCGATGTTCCCCTGCCATACGATCATGCACGGCTCGAACCGCTTTGGCCTTGCGAGCCTTACCAATCTCGATCAGCTGCCTCCCACCGGCGCGGTGGTCGTTGCCCCGCCACTCAAGATCGTCAACGGTTCGGGGAGTCCGCTGCGCGTGCTGGCGTTCGTGCCCACCTGAGGCGCCTTCGTGGCCGAGCGCTCGTTTGCCAAGGAAGTCTCCGCACTGCGCCTGGGGCAGGGGATGGAGTTCCGCGGCGAGGGGATACTCGCCGTCACCAAGGCGTTGTTGCAGTCGGGTGTGGCCTACGTCGGCGGCTATCAGGGCGCACCGATCTCGCACCTGATGGACGTGCTGGCGGACGCCGAGGAGGTGCTGACCGAGCTCGGCGTGCATTTCGAATCGAGCGCGTCCGAGGCGACGGCGGCGGCGATGCTGGCGGCTTCCATCAACTATCCGCTGCGCGGCGCGGTGACCTGGAAGTCGACCGTCGGTACCAACGTGGCGTCCGATGCCCTCTCCAACCTCGCGTCGTCGGGAGTCAAGGGCGGTGCGCTGATCATCCTCGGTGAGGACTACGGCGAGGGCGCCAGCATCATGCAGGAGCGCACCCACGCCTTTGCGATGAAGTCGCAGATCTGGCTGCTCGATCCGCGGCCGCACCTCCCCGAGATCGTGCGCAGCGTCGAGCTCGGGTTCGAGCTCTCCGAGGCGAGCCACACGCCGGTGATGCTCATGCTGCGCATCCGTGCCTGTCACGTCTATGGCCGGTTCGTGGCGCAGGACAACAAGCGGCCGGCCTTTTCGGCGGCGGATGCGCTCGCACATCCGGTGCGGGACTACGGGCGCATCATCCTGCCGCCCTCGACCTATGCGCAGGAGCGCGAAAAAATCGAGCAGCGCCTGCCGGCGGCGCAGCGCTTCATCGCCGAGCGCGGCCTCAATGAGATGACCGGCGGCCAGCACGCCGACATCGGCATCGTTCTGCAGGGCGGCCTCTACAACAACGTGCTGCGCGCGCTCGAGCTGCTCGGCTGCGCGGACTCATTCGGCGCGAGCGAGATTCCCTTCTATGTGCTGAACGTCACCTATCCGCTCGTGGCCGAGGAATGGCGGCGCTTCTGCGCCGGAAAGCGCGCGGTGCTCATCGTCGAGGAGGGGCAACCCGAATACCTCGAGCAGGCGGCCAGCCAGATCCTGCGACAGGGAGACCTCGCTACCCGCATCGTCGGCAAGGGCGTCCTGCCGATGCAGGGCGAGTACACGGTGGACGTGCTGCGCAAAGGGCTCGGCGACTTTCTCGATCAGTGGGCTCCGGCGCTGCGCGCGGCGAGCGGCGCGTTGCCGACCAGGGAGGTCCCGCTGGTTCCGGCCGCGCAGCTGGCCGCGCTGGTGCCGGCCCGCCCTTCCGGGTTGTGCACCGGCTGTCCGGAGCGACCGTTCTTCTCGGCGCTCAAGCTGCTGCAGAAGGAGATCGGACCGCTGCATATAAGCGCCGACATCGGCTGCCATTCGTTCGCGACCCTGCCGCCTTTCAATATGGGCAACAGCATCATGGGGTACGGGCTGGGGGCCGCGGCGGCGTCGGCTTTCGGCGGCGAGCACGGCAAACGGGCTATGTCCGTGATGGGCGACGGGGGCTTCTGGCACAACGGACTCACCAGCGGCATCGGCAACGCGGTATTCAACAAGCACGATACCCTGACGGTCGTCATCGACAACGGTTACTCCGCCGCCACCGGCGGTCAGGATATTCCCTCCTCGCGTGCCGCGAACGGTCACCGCCAGGGCAACAACTCGATCGTCGACGCAGTGAAGGGTGTCGGCGTCCGTTGGGTCAGACGCACGCAGACGTACGACATGCGCGGGACTCTCAAAGTGCTGCGCGAGGCTCTGAGCACCGGCTATCGCGGCCCGAAGGTGATCGTAGCGGAGGGCGAGTGTCAGCTTAATCGGCAGCGGCGCGTCGCACCGCTGCGGCGCAAGGCGATTCAGGACGGCGAGCGCGTCGTGACCGAGCGCTTCGGTGTCGATGCCGATACCTGCACCGGCGATCGTTCCTGCATCCGCCTGTCCGGTTGTCCGTCGCTCACGGTGAAGGAAAACCCCGATCCGCTGCGCACCGACCCGGTCGCGCACGTCGATAACACCTGCGTGGGCTGCGGCGTATGCGGCGAGGTGGCGGACGCCGCGGCGCTTTGCCCCTCGTTCTATCGAGCCGAGCTGATTCACAACCCCGCGCGCTGGGAGCGCCTCCTGTACAGGGCGCGCGCGGCGCTGATCGGCCTGCTGCAGCGGCACAGCGATCGCCGACGCCTGCGCTACAGCTTGTAGGCTGCGTCGTTCATGCCTGCGCGAATCACCAAACTGACCATCGCCGCGCTCGGCGGCCAGGGCGGCGGTGTTCTCACCGACTGGCTCATCGCAATTGCGGAGGCCAACGATTACATCGTTCAATCGACTTCCGTGCCTGGAGTCGCACAGCGCACCGGCGCCACCATCTATTACCTGGAGTTCTACCCGCGCCCGAAAGCCGAGCGAGCCGGCCGCGAGCCGGTGATGGCACTCATGCCGGTGGCCGGTGATGTCGACTGTGTGGTCGCCTCGGAGCTCGCCGAGGCAGGCCGCGCGATTGCGCGCGGCCTCGTCGATCCCGAGCGCACCACGCTCATCTCCTCGACCCATCGCGCTTACGCGATCGGGGAAAAGAGCGGGCTTGGGCGCAGCATCACCGACCCGGAGGCGCTGCTGGAGCTGGTGCGCACCCAGGGCAAGCGCTCGATTCTCTTCGACATGGAGCAAACCGCGGAGAGGCATCGAAGCGTCATCAGTGCGGTGCTGCTCGGGGCGATCAGCGGAGCGGGCGTGCTGCCCTTTCCCAAGGAGAGTTTTGCCGCAGCCATAACCCGCAGCGGAATCGCGGTTGCAACCAATCTCGCCGCCTTCGAGGATGCGCACCGGCAGGCCGGGAGCGGCGGAACCCAGGGCGGCGCGCGACGCAGCGCGCGGCTGCGCCCGGTGCCGATGGCTGCGCACGCCGCTGCACTGCAGCCGCTGCTGGAGCGCGTGCGGCGCCTGCCCTCAGCCGCGCAGCCGCTGGTGCTGGAAGGCGTACGCCGTACTCTCGACTATCAGGACGGGGCCTATGCGGCGCTCTACCTCGAGCGTATCGAGCGCGTGGCGCTCCTCGACTGCTCGCCCGGCGCGTCCGAGGCGGGTGCACTGACGCAGGCAGTGGCTCGCTCGCTGGCATTGTGGATGACATTCGAGGATACGATCCGCGTGGCGGACCTCAAGACGCGCTCCGAGCGATTTGCTCGGGTACGCACCGAGATCGGCGTTGCCCCCGGCCAGTTGTTCAGCATCACCGAGTTCCTGAGACCCGGAGTGGCCGAGATCGCCGGAACGCTGCCCGCGGCGCTCGGCTCCTGGGTGCTGCGCTCGCCGCGGGTCATCCGCCGGCTCGGTCGTTTCACCGGCGGCAGGCAGATTCGCACCACGAACGTGAGCGGCTTCCTGCTGCTGCGTAGTGTGGCGGCCTTAAGGCGCTGGCGGCGCGCGACCTGGCGCTTCCGGCAGGAGAACGCCCGGATCGAGACCTGGCTGACGGCCATCGAGCAGCACGCGCCCATGCACTATGCCCTGGCGGTGGAGCTCGCGCGGTCGCAGCGTCTCATCAAGGGGTATGGCGAGACCTATGAACGCGGCTGGCGGAGTTTCTCGGCTCTGACCGAGCAGCTCGCGCTCCTCGCGGCGCGTCCGGACGGTGCGGTGGTGCTGTCGCGGCTCCAGGAGGCGGCACTCGCCGACGAGGAGGGCGTGGCCCTGGAGCGCGAGATCAGCTCACTCGCCGGCGCCCTCGCTCATAGCGCGCAAGCCGGCCGCGCACCTGCCGCCGGCCGGCCAGCCTGAGGAGCTGCGCTTGACTCAACCGGTCGTGGCGCGGCCGAAGCCCTGTCTGGTCACCCTGAAGGGCGGACGCACCTACTGGTGGTGCCGCTGCGGGCGCTCGGCCAGCCAGCCCTTCTGCGACGGCTCACACAAGGGTACAAGCTTCGAGCCGAAGTCGTTCGTCGCGCGCGCCGACGAGGAGGTGCTGCTGTGCGCTTGCAAACACAGCAGCGATGCCCCCTTCTGCGACGGCACGCACACCAACCTTCCGGGCGGCTCGCCGCTCGATGATCCCGAGAGCTCAGGCAACCGCGACATTCCGTGGGTCACCGAGCGGGACGGTCCGCGCACCCGTCTCAATGGTGCCTGCTACGTGGTCTCCCCGCCGCTCGCCGACAAGGCCAGGCGGGACAACCTCACCTACAGCTATCTGGTAACACCCGAGCTCGGTGCGACCTACCAGACGCAGATTCTCCTCGAAGTGAGCGGCACTGCATCGCCGCTCATGTCACTCGGTGACTGTGACGTCATCCTGCTCGTGATGGCTGGCCGGGGCAGCGTCAACATCTCGGGACGACCGTTTGCGGTCAAGGCAACCGACGGCGTTTACGTGCGCCCGTCGGAGGCGATACAACTGCTGCCCGCGCAGTCGCAGACGCTCACAGTGTTCGCATTGAGCTGTCCGTCCGGGGCACTCCAGTGGCCGGCGACACGACCCGACAACTTCGACGCGAGTTACGGGCAGCGGGTCGTGTGCGTCGATGAGGCGCAGCGCCAGGCGACCGGGCCGCGCTATTTCCAGCTGCTCGTCGACAAACGCATCGGCTCAAAGGTCATCACGCAGTTCATCGGCCACATCCCGCAGTCGAAGGCCGCGCCCCACCGCCATCTCTACGAGGAGGCGATCATCGTGCTCTCCGGCGAGGGTGCTCTTTGGACGGAGGATCGCCGCGCACGGGTGCGGGCGGGCGATGTGATCTTCCTGCCGCGCAAGCAGCTGCACTCGCTGGAGGCGACTGCTGCCGAGGGCATCGATGTCGTTGGCGTGATCTGCCCCGGCGATAATCCCAGCATCACCTACTATGACTGAGCCGGGGGATCTCGCCCCGATCAGCGAGCGTGAGAGCGGGCTGCAGCGCGGGCTCGGCAAGACTCAGATCGTCATGATCGGGCTCGGCGGGGCGATCGGTACCGGACTCTTCATGGGGAGCGGGCTCGCCATCGGCTACGCGGGACCAGCGGTGATCCTCAGCTACGTGCTGGCCGGGTTCGTAGCGCTGGTGATGGTTTTCAGCCTGTCGGAAATGGCGGTGGTGCATCCCACGGCCGGCTCGTTCGGCACCTATGCCGAAACCTATCTCAATCCCTGGGCAGGCTTCGTGGTGCGCTATACCTACTGGATCGCGCAGGTGATCGCCATCGGCGGCGAGGCGGTCGCGGCGGGGCTGTACATGGGGCTGTGGTTTCCCGGTGTGCCCGTATGGCTGTGGGCGCTCGGCTTCTGCGCGGTGCTGCTGTACTTCAACTCGCGCCCGGTGAGCAACTTCGGAACCATCGAATCCTGGTTCGCGCTGATCAAGGTCACGGCGATCGTGCTGTTCATCGTTCTCGGCGCGGCGCGCCTGTTGGGCCCCGGGCATTTGGCTACCGGCCTGCACAACCTCACCGGGCTCCCGGGGGGATTCTTTCCCAGGGGACTCGGCGGCGTGTGGAGCGCGGTCATCGTCGGGCTATTCTCTTTCAACGGCATCGAGGTCATCGCCGTGACCTCGGGAGAGGCGCGCGATCCGCAGCGCGCCATCCCGGCAGCCCTGCGCAGCATGCTGCTGCGGCTGTTCCTGTTCTACGTGCTCGCCGTGACCATCATCGTCACCATGGCGCCCTGGACGGCCACCGGCGTCAAAGTCGTGGCGCAGAGTCCTTTCGTGAGCGTGTTCCGGCATTCGGGGATCGCGCACGCCGCCGGTGTCATGAACTTCGTGGTGATCAGTGCGGCACTCTCGAGCATGAACACCAACATCTACCTGTGCGCCCGCATGCTGTTCTCGCTGTCACGGGGACACTACGCACCCGAGAGCCTCGGCTACCTCGGCGGCCGCGGCACCCCGGTCGCGGCGGTGCTGGTGTCGGGCGTCGGCATCCTGCTCTCCGCGGGCGTCTCGATCGTGACACCCAACGCCTACGGCGACCTCCTCGGAGTCGCTTTGTTTGCCGCGATGCTGGTGTGGATCTTCATCCTCCTCAGCCACCTGAGCTTCAGGCGTCGGCACCCTGCGAGCGAGCTGCCGGTATGCATGCCGCTCTTTCCGTGGATGCAGCTCGCCGGGCTCGTGATGCTCGCCGCGATCCTCGTTACCATGGGGCTGGATGCCAATCTCTACGTTTCCTGGCTGTATGGGGTGCCGTGGTTCATCCTGATCTCGGCGGCGTATTTCCTGTGGCGGGTGCACCACCGCCGCACCGTTGCCCTGCGCGCCGAGCGTGCCGCGCCGCCGGCGTGAGCGGAGAGGCAAATGACTGACTTCAGGGCGCTGCGGCGCCGCTTCCCGGTGCTCGAGCGCAAGACCTATCTCAACAGCGGGTCCTACTGCGCGCTCGCCGACAGCGTGCGCGACGCCATCAATGCTTACATGGACGATCGGCTGCAGGTCGGCGCCAACTGGGACGTTTGGGTCACGAAGAACGAGGCGGTGCGCTCCGCCATGGCTGCGGTGCTGCGAGCGGACCGCGACGAGATTGCGGTCACTGCCTCCGCTTCCGCGGGGCTGAATGCGCTGGCCAGCGCGCTCGACTTCAGCGGCCCGCGCAACAAGGTCGTGGTGAGCGACTTCGAGTTTCCGACCAATGCCCAGATCTGGCATGCCCAGGAGCCGCGCGGCGCGCGCATCGTGCACGTGCCGAAGACGACCGACGGCGACATCCCGCTCGCGAGCTTCGCGAGCATGATCGACGAGCAGACGCAGCTCGTCGCCGTGACCCACGTCTGCTTCCGCAACGGTGCGCGGCTCGACATCCCGGGGATCGTGCGCCTGGCGCGTGCGCGCGGCGCACGAGTACTGCTCGACTGCTATCAGGCGGTCGGCGGCCTGACGGTCGATGTGCGAGAGCTCGACGTCGACTTCGCCGTCGGCGGGATGCTGAAGTACCTGCTCGGCACCGCCGGCATTGGCTTTCTCTACGTGCGCGGCTCTCTGATCCCCGCGCTCACGCCGACGCACTCCGGGTGGTTTGCACAGCAGGACATCTTCGCCATGGACATTGCGGCCAATCGGCCTGCCGCCAGCGCGCGTCGTTTTGAGGCGGGAACCCCGGCGGTGGTCAACTGCTATGCGGCCGAAGCGGGCCTCAAGATCATCCTCGAGGTCGGAACGGATGTGATCGAGGAGCGGGTACGATCGCTCACCCGCCGCTGCCTCACAGGACTCGAAAGCATCGGCTGGACGAGTGTCACGCCATCGCTGGATGAGCGTCGCGGGCCCATGATCTGCGTGCCGGCGCGCGAGCCCGCGCAATTGTTCGCCGCGCTGACGGAGCAGGACATCGTGACCTCGGTCCGCGACAGCAACATCCGGGCGACGGTGCACTTCTACAATTCAGAGGATGACATCGACCGCCTGGTTGCGGCGCTCGAGGCGAGTCGCGCCCGACACTACCCGGGGACGCCCGCAGATACCCCATGACCCAGGCAGACAGCATCGCGCAGAAGCGTGCCGGGGAGTTTCCCGCGCAGGCGCTGCGAACACAGTTCCCCGCGCTCGGGCGGCCCGGTGCCGGTATCTTTTTCGACAATGCAGCAGGCGCCCAGGTGCCGCAGCGGGTGCTCGATGCGGTGACCGCGCACCTGCTCAATCACAACGTGCAGCGCGGCGGACGCTACCCGCAGAGTATCGCGGTAGACGCCGCTATCCAGAGCGCGCGTGAGAAGGTCGCGGCGTTTCTCAACGCCCGCCGCCCCGAGGAAATTGCTTTCGGCATGAATGCGACCTCATTCATCCGCCTGGTGAGTCTCGCCATCGGACAGACGCTCGGCGCGCGCAGCGAGATCATCGTCACCGACCTCGATCACGAGGCGAATGTCGCGACCTGGCTGGCGCTCGAGCGGGCGGGGGCTCACTTTCAGTGGTGGCGCATGCGCGATGACGGACGTCTGCACTGCGCCGACCTGGAGCCGCTCCTTGGGCCGCGCACCCGGCTCCTGGCCTGTACCGCGGCATCGAATGCACTCGGCTCACTGGTCGATGTGCGCCGCGCCGCCGAGCTCGTGCACTCGGCCGGCGGGGAACTGTTCCTCGACAGCGTGCATTACGCCCCGCACGGTCCGATCGACGTCCAGGCCATCGGTTGCGATTACCTGGTGTGCTCGGGATACAAGATCTTTGCGCCGCACATGGGTTTTCTCTGGGGGCGGTACGAGTCACTGGCAGCGTTGCCCACCTTTCGCGAGGATTTCATCCCCGACCGGCCGCCGGGCAAGATCGAGGCCGGCACCTTCATCTACGAGAACGTCGCGGGGATGGCCGCCGCGGTCGACTATCTAGGGGATCTCGGCCGCGGACTGGCGGTGACCGACGAGGTGGGCGAGGCGCGGTCCCTGCGTGAGAACTGCCGCGCGGCGATGAACGGCATTCGGGCCTACGAGCAGGGTTTGTCGCTCGAGCTGATACGGGTACTGCGCGATGCGGGAGCGACGATCTACGGAGTCAGCGCCGAGGAGGAGTTAGCGCAGCGCGTGCCGACGGTCAGCTTCACGCTGTCCGGCATAGCACCGGCTGCCGTCACCGAGGCCGCAGCTCGCGCCGGCATCGGCGTGCGCGATGGTCACATGTACTCGCCGCGCCTCATGAAGCGCCTTGGGCTCGCCCTCGAGGCGGGCGCAGTGCGTGCTTCCCTTGCGCACTACAATACGCATGCGGAAATTCACCGCTTCGGTGACGTCGTGGCGCGGTTGCGCCCTTCACGGCGGTAACGAAACTCCATCAGTAAGGGAAGGCGGAGCGCTCGGCTCCAGGATGGCTATCGACAGGGTGGCGATACTCACCAGAGTTCCTGCCGCATCTCGCAGATCGATATGCCATATATGAGTCGGACCCCCGCTCGACACCGGCGATGCGCGCCCGGTAACGGGCCCCGCTGTGACCGGCAGCAGGTAGTGAACTTCGAGACTCTGTCCCACCCCGCGTTTGTCGGCCGTGACGCAGAGATTTGCAGCGATGCTGCCGAGCGTCTCCGCGAGGACGGCAATTGCGGCGCCATAGTTGACGCCATGGGCGTCGCGCGTCCTTTCGGTCGTGGGCACACGACCTTCCAACCAGGTGGGGCCGATGGCCAGCAGTTCGACGCCAAGGTGGCGGTCACAGCCGCTCAGATACCTCCGGCGGATCTCATCCAGCGTGAGTGGCTGAGCCCATAATGGTGAAATATTCTGCACGGTCGGTTTTTAGTCAGCCTCTGCAAGTTCATGCTCGGCCGTTCCGGGCACCCAGCGCTGACGGCTGACCGTATTTTCACCCGATTTTCACCCCTGGCAGCGGCCTCGACCAATGTGGGCTACCGCACAGACTAGCTCGCTGTGGCTGAATAGGTTTTTGCCCGGGATTGAGCGGCAGTCATTGATGCCGGCGACGCTGTTGCCGGCGCGGTTAGGGACAACGGCTGGGCATAAGCTATGGACAGAGTGCCTGATGGGGGCCGCCCGTGAGTGCCGTCGAAGACGGTAACCCCTGGCTCGCCGCCGATCTTCGCGACGCGGCCCGCCAGAAGCGCGTCGAGGCGGAGCTGATTCTGGCGCGCGAGGCGGCGTACCGGGCGCGCGACGAGGCCGATCGTGCGAATCTGGCGAAAAGCCGTCTTCTGGCGACCGCCAGCCACGACCTGCGCCAGCCCCTCCAGAGCCTCTCGCTTCTCAATGGCACTTTGCGTCGGCTGGTGTCGGGACCGGATGCCGTCGCTGCAGTCAGGCAGCAGGAACAGGCCATCGGCGCAATGTCGCGTCTCCTGAAAGCCCTGCTCGATATCAGCAAGCTGGAAGCCGGAGCCTTCAGGCCCGATCTGAAAGACTTCGCGGTGGCCGCGTTGTTCGGGGAGCTGCGCAGCGACTTCGCGAATCTTGCAGCAAATAAGGGCCTGAAGTTACACGTCGAAGATTGCCCGGACTGCGTGCACAGCGATCCTTCGCTGGTGCAGCAGATCCTCAGCAATCTCGTTTCGAACGCCATCAAATACACGTGGGAAGGTTGGGTGCGCCTGCGCTGCATGCATGAGCAGGGGCTGGTTCGCGTTGAGGTACTGGATACCGGGATCGGCATCCGAGCAGACCAGGTAGGCCATATCTACGATGAGTTCTATCAGATCGACATCCCGACGAACGCTTCGCGGGATGGGTATGGTCTGGGACTGAGCATCGTGCAACGCCTGGTAAAGGTGCTCGATCTGAGGCTCGACGTGCGTTCCGAGTTTGGTAAAGGCTCAGCCTTCTCGCTGCTACTGCCCGCGAGCAGGAGCCGGGCGCAATGGCAATGCATCCCGTCAGTGGACATGCCCGAGATCTCCCCCGCACGCCGGTTGTAGAGCGATAGAGCCCATATCCTCCTCGTGGACGACGATCGGGCCGTGCGAGACGCGCCCCGCGTGCGGTGGTTGAGGGTCATCGCGTAACCGCGGTCTGTTCGCTCACGGAGGCGCTGCAATAAGCATGCGAGGCCGATGCTCGCCTCGATCTTCTGATAACCGATTATCACCGGAGCGAGGGCGAGACAGGCCTCCAGACGATTACGATGCTGCGCGAGCGCGGCGCCGGCGTAGGCAGTTCAATGCCGCCGGCGAACCTTGCTGTCGGCTTTTCCGCTGCTGCGGGCACGGCAGGCGGGACGCCTGCTTTTGAGGCGCTAGCCACCTGGAGGCTTACTGGGCGGGTGCGCCGCAGTGCGCTCATTGAAGATGGATGTCGCCAGTAAATACGACGTTCAACTTGAGCCCAGCGATCTCCAACGTCATTCTTGCAGGAAATGATTCTGTACCGGCGATGGCACCGCCAGCGGCAGCATCGGCGACGGCGTGCTCAATCGCGCGCTGCGAGCTGATGCCGACCGTTTTCAAGAACTTTCGTATGCTGAGGTTTAGCGCTTCCTCGTTCATAAGGGACTCTCGTTTTTGGGACAGGCTGCTTTGCAATCACGCTTGGTCAGTGCGCTCGGCCGCGCGGCGCCGACGGTCAGCGCCGCCCGCGCAGCAGCGTGCGGATGCAGTACAGCTCGCAGTGGGCCACGCGCAGACGCTGCCCGAGCCGCATGCGGCCCGCTCTGCTGCGCGCCTGTACCCTGAGCTTCTGCACGCGCGCCGCGAGCAACTTGGCGCCATGCCTGGCGCCCGCCAGCGAGCGGTACCTCGAATGCCGCAATCCGCAGACCTTTACCTGCCACCAGCCGGCGCGCTCGACGACCTCGATCTTGATATTCATCGCCGGGCTCCTCTGCGTGCCTCGAGGCACAGGCAGGCCAGTTCGCGGCCCGCGCAGTAAGCTTACGCTCAGCGGTGAAGATCGTGAGCGGGTTGAGGGCCGCCCATCGGGCCGTTCGACGCACTCCCCAGACGACCCAAACCCCCTTGAGTCTGGACCTGTGAGGATTTGCCTGTCCCATGGTTCAGCGTAACCCTCGGTGGCTGCTGCCCGCCGTCCTCGGCCGAAGCCGGACGACGGGCCTGCCTAGCTCTTCGTTACTGAACCTTAATCTCTATTGCCTTAGAGCGTTCGGTCTTGGTCTTCGGGATATGTACCGTCAAAACTCCGTCCTTGCTTTCCGCACGAATGCCGCTCGTATTGGCGTTCTCGGGTAGCGTAAGACTGCGGGAGAACATGCCGCGGAAACACTCCCGGCGGTGAACTCTCTCGCTCTTTTCTTCCTTGTCGAACTTTCGCTCGCCAGCGATGGTGACTGCGTCGTTGTCAACCGTGACACTGACGTCCTCTTTCTTCACGGCCGGCAAGTCGGCGCGCACGAGATACTCGCTGTCCGTCTCACTCACATCAAGCGTCGGCGTCCAAGCGGGCTCACCCTCGTCCGTGTCTGCCGCAAAACGTGGCCACTGGCCCATGAAGCTGCCAAGCGGTCGGGCAAAAAACTGATCCATCTCGCGAATAGGATCCCAACGTACAAGATTCATAGCAGTATTCCTTCGTCAAACTGCAGCGGATTGCTCACTGCAAAGCGAATCAGTATGGCCCCTATCCGTCGACAGACTACTGGAGATGTACTTATTTATTTATAGCCGACAATTGCGGCCCACGTGCGGCACCCACCAAGACTCCGGGTCAGCACCTTTGTGCAGCTTGAAAACAGCGTGGCTGCCCCAATGGCGTTCGCACCTTGCGGTATCATCGGAACGACTATGGATCGTGGCAGCGATGAGGACCAAGCCGGGCCTGCTCAAGGCAGGGCTCTGGGCCGCCACGCTGCTTGGCCTGATCGTCGTGGCCTGGGGCGGACTCCTGTTCTGCTTTCTTCACAAATTCAGCCCCAACCCGCCGCGCGAGCACTTCCCAACCCCAGCGAACGCGCTCGAAGCGCAACGGCAGGACATCGAACAGTTCTCCCGGCTGGTTGCCATGGACCGGGCGTTTTCGCCGGCTGCGCGCGCTGAAGTCGAGCGCCGGATCGCGGTACTCAGAGGTGAAGGCGCGCCGCTCGAAAGTGGCCGATTCCGCGTTGCACTGATGCGGATTACCGCGCTCGCTGACAACGGTCACACCGGCCTCGACGGCAAAGGGGACTGTGTGCCCGTCCGTGTGACCTGGTTTGCCGACGGTCTGTATGTCCTGCGTGCCAGATCGGACTATGCAGATCTGCTGGGCGCACGCGTCGACGGCATCGATGGCAGGCCGACGGGCGAGGTGCTGGCTGGGCTCGAGCAGCTGCACGGTGGGGCGCAGGGCTGGCGTCGGATCCATGCCGCTCTCTACATTCAGTCGCCCGAAATTCTGTACGGCGCGGGGATGGGCTCGCGTCCCGACCGGACGACCTGGACGCTCACTCTGCCGGACGGTAGTGAGACGACCCGTACGCTGCCGGGCGAAGGGTGCGCGGGTGAGCCAAACGGACTGATGGCGCGCTGGCTGTCGCCAGAAAAGTTGCCAGGCGAGCCGCAGAGCTGGCGCGCGCTCTTTTCAACCGATGCGGACCTGCCGCTGTCGCTGCGCGACTTCAACGTCCCGTTCCGCCGGGCGTGGATTGATCACGGCTGCTCGCTTTTCATACAGCTCAAGGCGATCGGCGATGCGGACAATCGCCGCATCCACGATTTCCTCAAGGCGACGGCGGAGGAGATGGCCGCACACCCGCCCTGCAACATCATTCTTGATCTGCGCTTCAATACCGGCGGCGACTATACGAAGGTGGCCCATTTCGCATCGCGGCTGCCGGATTTCGTTCCAGCGAGCGGACGAATCTATATCTTCACCGCTGCGCAGACGTTTTCCGCTGCCATCACGACGGCGGCCTTCGTGAAGCAGGCGGCGGCTGCTCGCGCAATCATCCTGGGAGAACCGGTCGGCGATCGGCTTAGCTTTTACGGTGAAGGCAATACGGGATGTCTTGCGCACAGCGGTCTGTGCGTCCACTACGCGACCGGAATGCATGACTATGCGCATCCCTGCAATGACTGGGCCAAATGCTACTGGCTGAATTGGCTCTTCCCCGTGCAGGTCAAATCGCTCGATCCGGACGAGACGATCGGCGCGACCTTCTCCGACTATCGCGCGCGGCGCGATCCGGTGCTGGAGCGGGCCGTCGCGCGGGCGACCGGGCGATAAACGGGAGCTGGCTTGGCGAGATTCCATGGCCGATTAGTGCCCATAAGGGGCACCCGATTAGCACCCGAGGGGGACCAGTCTTAGGTATCTTATTGATTTTATGGCGCTCCCTACCGGATTCGAACCGGTGTTACAGCCGCTAGACGGCTGTAACGGGCTGAGGAGGGGAGCGGATGGCACGACTGCGGCGAGACACGCGATTGGAAACCCGGGAAGCCCGCCTTCGGCTCCCGCCAAGCGCCGACAACATGGCCTACTGGCGCCCGATCGAACGCAAGCTCGCGCTCGGCTATTACAAGGGTCCTCAGGGCGGCACTTGGTACGTCCGAAGCCGCAAGGGCGCGAAGTACGTCAAAGCCCGCTTAGCCCTCGCGGACGATTTCTCGGACTCGAATGGCTCGACCATCCTCTCCTACGCCGAGGCGCAAAGAAAGGCGCTGGGGACTTCTGAAACGCTTAAGCCGCGGGAGGAGCGCTACTACACCGTCGCACAAGCCGTCACCGACTACATCGAGCACCTGAAGATCCGCGCGAAGTCCTGGCGCGACACCGAGGGCAAGCTCCGCGCGCACGTCCTCCCCGACCACGGGGCGACCCAGCTCGCCGAACTGACTCCCGAAACCATTCGCCGGTGGCGGGATGGCCTCGCTGGGCGAACCGCGGACCGCGGGTTCTCGCGTCTCAGAAAAGGTCGCAGGCAGCGCTTGGAAGAGAACGCCGAGGCGCTCGACGCCACGCAGCAGGCCGACCTGCACCGCCGCAAACAGGCGACCGCGAACCGGATCTTCAATGGCCTACGGGCCTGCCTCAATCACGCCTGGCGCGAGGGCAAGGTGACTTCTGACCACGCCTGGCGGCGCGTGCCGGCCTTCCGCAATGTCGACGCTCCCGTCATCCGCTTCCTCACGAGTGAGGAGGCGTTCCGACTCGTCAACGCGAGCGACCCAGATTTCCGGGCGCTGGTGCGCGCCGCGCTCTTGACGGGCTGTCGGTACGGCGAGCTCTGCGTGCTTAAAGTCGGCGACTTCGATCACGAGAACCAGACGCTCGTGATTCGCCAGAGCAAGAGCGGGCGGCCGCGGCACGTCTACTTAAGTGACGAGGGGGCTGAGTTCTTTGAAGGAGTCGCCGTGGGGCGCGCCCGGGAGGCGCTCATGTTCACCCGCGCGGACGGCTTACCTTGGCGCGCCTCGAGTCAACATCGCCCGATGCGGGAGGCTTGCCTGCACGCGGAGATTGTTCCTCCGGTCTCTTTCCACATCCTCCGCCACAGCTACGCCAGTTTCCTGACTAAGGCCGGCGTGCCACTTCAGGTGGTGGCCTCCGCCTTAGGCCACGCCGACGCCCGCATGACGGAGAAGCACTACGCCCACCTCGCTCCGTCGCACGTCGCGAAGCTGATTCGCGACAACCTGCCCCAGCTCGGCGGCACCGCTCCGAAGAAGCCTCGGAAGGTCGCGCGGTTGCGGGCCTAGCCATCGCCGGTTCAAATCGGGGCAGAATTTGCCACTGTCCGCGTGCTTCAGAGCGTGCGCGTGAAGTAAGGTGGAGCGAGCGACCGGCCACTCTCGGTCCCTTGCCGCCGTCTCGGTCGCCCGGGCATGGATGCGTCCATTCGCCGGCAGACCAACTCCTGTCCCCCGTCCTGCTTTCCGTACTGGCGGTAAGGACCGAGTCGTAGATCAACAATTGGCGGTCGATGCCCGGAGTACCACCAAAAGTATCCCAACGACGTGACCGAGAAGTACTGCGCGCACCTGGCTCCCTTCTATATCGCGCCAGTGATCCGCGACAACCACCCTAAGCTCTTCTACGGGGTCGCTGGGAACCTCATAAAATCGGGCGCTTGCGCATGTAGGCATTTCTCAACGCCAAGTGAGGTATTCTGCGCTTTTCTCGCACACTGAGGAGCCACGGCACCAATGCGGTTGAGTGAACCCGTTCGACGGCGATTCCCGTGCATTGATGCAAGTTGGCGAAGGTACATCTACGGCCTCGTCTACGTTCCTTTGGCTGCCAATCAATCCCTTGTGATCTTGAAGCGGGACGGAGGCACAGCGTTTCTTAACGAGCTACGAAAACTAGCTTCTCTTGGCAGTGCTTGGGCGTCGGCATTCCTTGGCTACCAAGCTCTGCTACTAAGGGATGACGGTGCTCGGGATATCGATGCGGCTATTCAGCTTTGCAAAGCACCTGCCGCTTCGGGCGACGCCTATGCAGCTTACATCTTAGCTTGGGCGAACCATCTTCGCGGAGACCACGCCGAGGCCATCACCCATTTCAGGACGGCAACCCGACAGCTATTTCCTCCGGCAGTGGTGGATTTTGCGTTTGTCTTCTGGAAGTTTCAGTCTGACAAACAGCCCGATGGGGTGCTCGCCTCGTTGCAAGTCGCGTCGTCTGTCGGCCACTGTGAGGCACTTCGGTTTCGCTGCGCGATCTACCGTACCGGAAAATTGGGCTTCTGGCGCCGAGTCGTGGGCAACGTGCTCACGCCGATTGCGTATGTAAACATGCTCATCCCCAGCTTGCTGCATCCATTTTCAGCGCAGGTCTTCAGATTTAATCCCAAAGCGCCGTCAAAAGCACTAAGTCTGCGGCCGTGACCGACCTTGCTCTAGGCCCAGAGGTCCCCTACGGCAGCGGGCCGGGGGCGCTTTGGGCCGCGGTCGCGGTTCGTCCCGCCTGCGCTAGCTCACTTCCAGACTGAATCAATTCCTGCTGAGTTTCGGCAACTTGGGTTCCTATCTCCGCGGGAGCCGCCTCGACTTCAGGAGCTATCACGCCACCTGCCCGGCTCAGAAACATCGCCATCAGCTGGGGCAGATTCGGTCCAACGTATGTCGCGTAGAAATCGAAGGCGGGCGCACCTGCCGCGACGGCTGCACCGGTAACCAGTGCGGCGTCCGTATAGAAATCCGCGGCCCACACGGCCCCGCGATAAAAGTCGTTGTATCCCAGATCTATCTGAGAGGTCTGCGCACCCCCTACTAGTAAGCCTGCCGGCCAGTACGCCGTCGCAGGGCCTCCAATTCTCGAACCGGTTACGACGACTTCCGGCAGAGTCTCGGGCTGCGAGGAGTCTGCGGACTGCGAGGAGCCTGCGGACTGCCCCGAGGAGTTTTCGGATGGACCAGAGGAAGAGAGGCCAAACAATTCCGCGAGCCCAAGACTTGCTAGAGCGCTATTCAAAGCATTCAGGTTGGCCGCTATCTGGTTGGCGATGTCTGCGCTTGCGAACGTATCAAAAGAGCTGCTCGCATCGCTCATATCTGCCAAAGTCTGGTCGGTCCCCTGCAGGCCCTGGACCGACCCACCCGAAAAGCCCGGCATGCGACCGTCAATCAGCGAGCACTGACATCGGTAGGCGAGGCTGAAGGGAGCGCTTCCGTCCACCGGCTTGCAATACTTCTGGGTACCGCAGGGATTAAAACCGGAAGGGTCACCAAGAGTCACTGGATTGTTGTTGACGTAGGTATATCGGTTGTAAGTCTGCGTATTAGTCGCATCGGGTACGTGCGGATCCGCCGAGAGCATCCGACCGGTGATCGAATCCTCCACCCTACCATTGATGTGGTTCATGCCCATCCAGAGGCCCAGCGCAGTCTGGAAGGTGTAGCCCTGCCGCGTGATGCCGGCGATCGTGGTTAGATCTGTGTTGCTATCAGGGCCCGACCATGTCGTCGGATTGCGACGGCTACCGAATGCATCGAAACTCTCGCCAACGACCTGCGTACCGCTGCTGTTGGTTATGGAAGCAACGCTGGCCTGGTGATCGGAGAGCATGTAGTTGAAGGTGTTGGTCCCGTTGCTCTGGCGGGAGTAGACAGCGACATTCTCACCTCCTGCGTTGACGTAATGACGATAGTTCATCACTCCGCCGCTTGTGACAACCTCGAACAGCCGGCCCACGTAATCCGTGGTCTCGGTCATCGAATTGCCGGAATAGGACTGCTGCCAACGCTGGCGGCTAGGACCGTAGTTGAAAGACACCGTTTCGGCAGTCGAGCCACTCCCCGCGCTTATCGTCGTGGGGTAGTTGTAGCTTGACCAAGCGATGGTGTTGCCCTGGCGAGAAGTCGCATTCCCGTTTGCGTCGTAACCATATTGATAGGCGCTGCTACCGGCCTGCGTTACTGCATGAATCTGGCTCGTGCCATATGTCCAGGTCGCCCCGCTTGCGACGTCGCTGCGCGACGTGATGTTGCCCTTTCCGTCATAAGTGACGGAAAGGTTCTCCGTGCCGTTCAACTTCGAGTAGCTGAAGCGGTAGTCGTCGTCGTAGTAGACATTCTCGGTGAGCCCAAGATTATTGTCCTGCCGTTCGATGACATCTCCCATATCGTCGTAGAGGAATGCGAGGTTCTTAACACCGGAGCCCCCACCGACGCCGGACTCTGCCGTGCCAAGCCATCCTGTAACTGCATCAAACGATCGGTTCGTGACGATTCCATTCCCGAGCGTTTCTTCGGTGAGGTGGCCCATTGGATCCATCGTGTTGGCCGTCCAGAACGTCACATTCGGTGTGTCCGAGATATCGGTGACCGTTTGAAGCACGCCATTGGCATACCCGTACTGCAACTGAAGGGCGTACGTGCTCGGATAGCTGGCGGGATACGTGAGGGTGTTCAAGAGCCCGCTGGTCGAGCTGTACCCCCACGCGTAGGTGAACGTTCCGCCGTAAGTCCCCGGAAGCGTGATGGCGCGCTGGGATCGGCGACCCACGCTGTCGTAGGTCTCGGCCTCGGAGTATCCCGGCGTTCCAGTGCAGTTGGTCGGGCTGGCACCCGTGCCCGTGCATACGCTCTGGAGCTTGCCGATGTTATGACTCGAAGAACTCGAGCCGTAGGTCCACTGCGTAAAGAGATCTGGTTCCGTGCGGGTCAGAGGGCGAGACAGCGCGTCGTACGTTTCGGAGAAGGACTGGCTCTTTGCATCGCTCCAGGCCGTTTTTTCACCCAGTGCATCGTTCGTGAAGCTCCAAGCCCCCATGTCGTTGTCGTTAGCGGTTGCAAGAAACGCTTTGATCCCGTAGTTGTATGTGCCGCTCCAGAGGGTGTTGCTGAGGCTATCGGAAACGCCGGTCTTGTTGCCGGCGGCGTCGTAAGCCATCGACACGATGTAGCCCATCGGGTCTTTGGTCTGCCGCAGCCAACCGTTCACATCCGAGACTGCAACTCGCGCATTAGTCAACGGGTCCGTAACCGTCGTCGTGCGGCCGGCGTACGCGTAAGTGGTTGTCTGAAGGTTACTGTTCGTTGAGCTGATTGGACGCTGAGATTGGGTCAGGCGATTGAGAACGTCATAGCTGTTCGTGGTCCAATACGAACAAGTTGTCGTGAGCGAAGCCCAAGTGCAGGGGAAGGCTTTCTGACTGACGCGTCCCAGCGAGTCGTAACGCTGTTCATTTCGCGAGTACGACCCGCTCAGCATCACTTGGTTTGCCACGAGCTGCCGATCGACCGAATCGAGGTAGGTCGTGCCCGAGCTTTGGACAGTCGCGTTCGAGTTATACACGGTGTGGCCCACCACAAGCCCATTCGAGCCGACGAGGCACCCCGTAGTACCTGAACAGTTCTGGTAGGTGATCACCGTGTAGGTGCCGTCAGGCCGCGTCTCCTGGTTCTCGCGTCCGAATGCGTCGTACTGCCAGGAAGTGGCGATCCCATTGGGGTCGGTCACGCTGCTTTTCTTGCCGAAGCTGAAATTGTAGTTGTACTGCGTCTGTGCGCCCGTAGGATCCGTGACGGTCATCGGGAACTGACCGGTGGTCACCGAGGAGGTCGTCCAGCTGATCGACGTAGTTCTCGCAGCCATGGCCGTGCCGGTTATACCGTCGCTGCTTATGTTGCCGAAGGCGTCGTAGCCGAACGCTTCAGTCACCTGGAAGCTCGTATTCGGCTGCGTGACAACTTGCGTGTAGTTGCAGTCAGTCGTGTTTGGGGTGTAGGTCTTGTTGATCGTGACCCCTGTGCCGCCGCCGGACGCGGTGTATGCGACCTGGCTGGTCGACATTAGGCTCAGGCACCATGGGTTCGTGCTTTCGTCCCACGTGTTGGTAGTCGTCGTGGTCCACGTCTGATTGAGGTACGGGGAGTTCGGATCGTTGTCCGTGATGACCTTCGTAACGGAAGTTGGGTTCCCGTAGTTGTCCAGCGTGACGTTCGTGCTCGTCGTCGTGATTAGGTCCCCGCTCTCTGTACCGCCGACCTCGTAGACTGTGTTGGTAACGCTATTGAAATAGGCGAAGTAGCGCTCCTGGTACTGCGTTGAGCTGAGCGTGATGAGGGAGGCCAACCGGGAGCTGCCATAGGTCGGGTCGAACCCCAGGTTGACACTGTAAATATTCTCCCCGGATTCCATACCCGTATAGGGGAACGAACGCTCGTAATACCGCCTGTCCTCAAGGCCATTGCGGCTATCGTAGTCAGTGGTTTCGTAGAAGGCTTCAAACCCACGCCCCTGAAGGTTTGTGGTTGCACCGAAATACCCATAGGTGTGGTAGTAGGTGCCTCCGGTAGCGCTGCTCGGATCGCTAAAGGTCACTTGGCTCACGACGTAAAGCGGGGCAATGAAGTCCTCATCTGGATAAGTCGCGCTCGAGTACTTCGAGTAGTCGCTCTGCACGATGGATACATAGGTCGGGCTTGCGGAGTTCCCAAAGCCGTCGGTTGCAGAGGTAAGAAGATCGGGCGGCGTGCCCGCGCCGTTGTGTGGGTAGTAGTAGGCGGTGGTGCCATTGGAGTAGCCGAACGCCTCCTGTCCATCGCCTTTGGGGTCCGGGAGGGTGAAATACACATTGGTGGAAGCGTTGTAGGGGATAGACGTCGAGATGAGGCTTCCGACACCATTCCCCGTCGAGACGTAGACACCCACATAACTGCCGTTCGCAACGAGGAGATCGGTTCGTCCGTCCCCGTCCCAGTCCATGGCGCCGATCACGGTCGCGCTACCGAGAGACACTGTGCTCGGGGTCGAGCCATTGCAGCCTGCAATATAGATCGTGCTGCCGACCAGGTAGTCGGTGCATGCGTCGGAATTGAAATCCAGGAAGGCCACGGGAACCTCGTTGCTCGCCGTGGCTGAATAGATCAGAGAGCCGGTAAACGTCGGGCTGGACGTCGAACCTCCAGAGATGAGTTCGGAGGCGTTAACTTTGTAGGTGCACCCGGGTGGGGTGCAGTTGAGGGGGGTCTTCGTGATTGTTTGAAGCGATAGGTCGTCGCGCCCATCGCCGTTGAAATCGAATCGACGCAACGTGCCGAACGCCTGCGTTATCCCGCCGGCGTTGTCTGTGTTGCTAGCCAGCACTGGCTGCGCGGCGAGGGCGAGCGAATCAGGGCCGATTTCGTAAGCCTGAACCGCGCTGCCGAAGCTCACCGTGCTCCCAGCACCAGTATTGAGCTGGACGCTAACCGTATAGGTGTAGCCGTTCCCTTGACCGTCGTTTATAAAGTGCGCCGAGACGAGATCCGGGAGACCATCACCGTTGACATCCGCGACTAGGTACTGCACCGCGGTCGAGTCATATGTGAGTCCGGTGGAGGTCTTCGTAAAGGAACTGCCGTTCCAGGCGTAGTAGTACCAGGTGCCGCTCACCGCGGCGAGAATCCCATCCTGGCTCCCTTGCCCGAGGAGGTTTCCGGGGAGAATCTGGCTCGCGGTGCTCGGAATCCCTGTGCTTACTCCAGAGCCATATCCGCTCGCCGAACCAAAGGCGACGTACCAAGTGCTGCCGTTGAGATAGAGAAGATCGGGGAAGCCGTCTCCATTGAAGTCGTAGTGGGTATAGCCAGGCGACATGGATGTGGCCGTCGTCGAGACCCCCTCCGAGCCGTTCTGGTAGGCGAATGTCGTCGGCAGCTTGCAATTTGAGGTGCCCGAGCTGGCGCACTCCTGTACCTGACTCAGGCGATATCTGCCTGTGATGGAAGAGGACGCCGCTTGATACGTGAGTTCGTAAACCTTCACGGTGGTGCCCTGATAGGCGATCGTGACCGACTCGAGAAGGTTGGTATTGGTAACTGCCGTCCCTGCTGTGTAGGCGTAGAGTGAACCCTGCGAGTTATTGGTCTCGTAGGCGAAGGTCATCGTGTAGTTGTAACTGCTCGATCCGTGGCTCGCAGGCGTCCAAGAAATGACTGACGGCACCGCGGAGCCGGTCGTTTGGCTGTAGGCGACGATCAGGGTATTGCCGTACGGGTCGCTCTCTTCGTTGAGCATCCAAGCCGACGCCGTGGTCGATCCCGTGGCCACAACCCGGGAGCTGGTGCTGTCGCCGTAGGTATAGGTGCGGCCGTTTCTATCCGTCGCGACCCAGTACGAGGGCCCATTCCCCGCCGTGCCATAGGCGGTCACATTGACGAAATTCGCGACCTCGGTCTGATATGTGGAACCGGCCTCGCCGTAAGTCCCGCCCGTTAGGCGGAGCCGCGCGCCGTCCATGCAGTAGCCGTCGCCGGTCGCAAGCGCCACAGGCGCTGGCGCGGCGTCCTGCGCATAGGTCAGATTGCAGCGATAGATGGAACTTAGGCCACTGATGTTCCAGCCGACGCCGGCGATGCCATTTCCTGATTGGCTGTTGTAAGAGAGCGCAATGTTCGGCTGTATTCCGTGGGGGCCCGGGGGCGCCCAGATCGGGACCGTGTAGGTCGCAGCGCCGCTCGGGGAGACGGCGAATGAGCCAACCGTTCGGCCCGCGGCCGTCGTTGCGACGGCGGCCACCGGCGAGAGCGTGAGGGCGGCGCCAACGAGAACAAGCCAGGGCAATGCGTGAATGTGCAGGCGTGCCGGCGTGCCGGCGACATCGGGCTGGTCGAACATCGCTACCCCTTTTCGTTCGGATCGTAGAGGGTCGTCCGTAACGAAGGCACCGTCCGCCATCCCTCCGCGCGCAAGGCGAAGCCCTGGTCTCTTGCGCGGGCGCTTAAATGACTACTGTCGCGAGGACACGCTGAATCTCATCCGGCGCGTCTGGGATTTGTATGCGCTTGTCGGTCGTCGGGGTTACAGCGCGTTCGGCACGTGTTTTGCGCAGTTATTGCGGGGGTAGGTCGGCGGATGGAGGTTCGGCCGCCGGCTCGACCGGCGAGGGTTCCTGCGCGTTACCACCCGGGCTCCCGATGATCGAGAGATGAATGGCGGTTGAAGTCTCCTTGTCATCTCCCTGATTAAAACCGCGAGTTCCATTCGCGAATTGCTTGAAGGACTCCAGCGCGCTCCGGTACGTCGCGGCGACTCGGGTCTCGGGCTCAAAGCCCTGCCCTGAGCTACCGTCCTCGAAGGGTGCGGAGGCAAAGGTCAGCCACAGGACGTCCGCATACACCGAAGGATCCGGCGGTGCCGGCAGGGGCGAGGCGCTTCGAATAGCACTCACGAGCGACTGCTGCCAGCGGTCACCGCCGTTGCAGTGATCCAAACTCACATCGACCACGTTACCCCGCCGATCCTGTTCAATCCGCGCCCTGCACGAGAACTGCGCCGCACCGATCTCTGTCCGTGGCCGCAGCCACGCTCGATCAATCCTCGCCTGCATCTGTGCCACGTAACGCCCGTACATCAGCGCGTGTTGCGCTGGGTCCGCAGACACTGCGGTAGAGTCCGCGGTCTCTTGCACGACCGTCGGTTCGGCCTCAGCGGCCGGCGAAGGGTCCGGGCTCAGGACGACCACAGAGAGAGCGCGCGATGCGAGACCGCGGGAAGCCACCGCTTCAAGGTGGGGACGGGGTGTTGTTAAGGGCGGCGAGGGGTCGTCGATGAACACCACCGTCATCTCTGTATCCGAGGCGGCATAGGAGAAGGTCGCGCCGGCTCCGCCCTTGTCCGGCAGCTTTCGGGGAGCCGCAGAAAGGTCCAGAACAAACGGCAGGATCAGCAAGGCGTGAGCCGCGAGGGCGCCCGCGAGGCCTGCGACACTGGCCGCGACGGGTCGGGGTGCAACGCGCAGCTTTACCTCATTTCGGGGCATGGGAGCCTTGTCGACCGAAACACCGCTTCACCAACTAACTGTCGTGCGCGCAGCAAGACTCCCACCTCTGCGGCGCAGCAAATGAGCCTTGCGGCCCCCGGCCACTCGCTTTCAGCAATTCTGTGTTAACGCGCTAGAAACTCCGCACGGGTGTGAGTGCAAACCCGGTCGGGTGAGCCTAAGCTACCAACAAGAACAAGCGGGGCCAGCCCAACACGCAGATGACCACCAAGCGCGGAGCCCACCCATGAAAGGCCGCGAACTTTACAGCATCGAGGACGCCCGGTTCCTCTTGGGCGGCATTGCGCGCAAGACGATCTACGATCTCTTAAACGACGGCGAGCTCGCGAGCGTGGTCATCGGCCGCCGGCGTTTCATTCCCGCCGCCGCAATCACCGCCTTCATCGGCACCAGCACGACCCACGTCGCTCCCGCGGAGCGCAAGGCCATAGGGCGCCGCCGCATCGTACAGATACCCCTTGCGCTCGAGCCGCCCGCTCGAAAGGCGGTTCGCCGCCAGGTTATCGCTCGCCGCTGAGCTTGCTCTCAAGCCGTCGTGGCTGCCCTTCGAAACGCAATGCCTGAGATCCGTGCGGCTGCGAGAACACTTATAAGCAGAGGGAAAAGAAGAGGGAGGCTTGCTATGAACCATCGGGCTATGACCCATCGCGCGATCCCTCGCATCACAGCGGCTGCAGTCGCGGTGCTTGCCTCAGGAGCCGCGTGGTCAGATCCGCCCCCGAGCATAGATCCGCTCAATCACCAATGGACGGCCGGCGTGATTACCGGCACCGCGGGTGTTCTCGCCTATTACGAAGTCGGCAAGGTCCACATCTGCGGAGGCTATGGGTGGGTCAACACGCCGGGCGATGCGATTAATTGGGGCGATGGGACTCAAGGAACTAGCCCCCCGAACACCCCAACCCCATTACCCGACACTCACGACGGAGTCGGCGCATTCCACGAATACCTCAAGCCGGGCGTTTATCACCTGACTTGGAGTTTGACCGCGGCCTGCGCGAAAGACGCCACCTCGACCGGCTATGTCTACCAATGGTCCGACACCACTCCCGTTCCGGGACAACCCGCTGCCACCGCGACGGCGTATATCTTCAGTCCGACATCCAGCGTTGCAGCGCTAACATGTCCGCCTGTTAACGTGAACCAGACCGTGAGCTGCAAGGTCACAGTCGCTCCGGCGCCGGGCGCGGGCGGCGTGATCGTAAATGTCGTTGCCGGTGATACCACTGTCATTTCCGTTCCGACACAGTTCCGTATCTCGGGAGCAGCGTCTGGCACATTCAAGATCAAGGGCGGCAGCACTCACGGTGCTCAAACGACGCTAGCCGTGGCGACGGGGTTCGGGACGCCGGTGCAGTCCCTGACTGTGACGGTCAACTAAGGACGCGCGCGCTGTACTGGGTTGAATTGGCCGATTTCAGCCCTGCTCGTGATTTGCCGCATGGCGCCCGTTGCAAGTCGTCATATGCGGCGGCGAGCAGGGCTGATTCACCTCATGGGCACTGTGTCGGGGTGTCAAACAAACCACTTCTCAGCGCTCTCCGGCACACCGAGCACCGCGGCTAATCGCCTCAGGTTCCGCGCTACCTTGTCGGGCGTGGACCATTGGGTCACTTGGTCGAGTAGCCCCTTGATGACGGGTCGTGAGGATTCCTCGAGCACCACGCGCAGGTGCGGCCGACGAGCGGTTGGCACCTTCCCGGTGAGGAGCGCCTGGAGAAGCTCGTCCTCGGTGAGGGCAGTTTTGAAGCTCACGCTGGCGGTGGTGCTTGCCACCTTCAGAAAATCGACTCTCTTGGCCGTGAGTCTGCGATCGACACCCATGCGATTAGGTTAGCCCTACACCTGGTTTACGGACATATGGTCAGCCATTGTTACGGATACATGGCTGTAGTATTCTACGGATAGAAGGCTGATCTATTTTACGGACAGGCGCGCATGGCGAGCTCCCCTCTCGAGCAGGCGAGAAGCTGGTGGAAAGAGCGCTCCGATCAGGAGCGCTATGTCGTCGCGCCCGCTGAAGCTCCATCCGCGCAGGTTGCGCGCGTGCTCCGCCAGGAGGGGCTGGTCCTCGACGTAGCCGGTAGGAGGGCGTGGATCCTCATCCCGGGTAAGCCGGCGGATGCCCAGGCAGTGTTTCTTGCGAACTATTGGCCGGTGGTCGCCCTGGTACTCAAGCGCTACGAACCCGTCGCCATTACCGGCGTCGCCGCGATTCGTCTGCACCTGGAGGACTTTTCTAGCCCCGAAGAGCTCCCGGCGTATCAGGGCGCTAACCAGAGTGAATATGGGCTTACGCTCTACCCGGGATTCCGCCTGCGTCTGCGCCCGCGCGTACTCGCGGCAGCCGGCATCCTTAACGTCACCGCCCCCGGCAAAGTGGCGATTCCAGTACAGGCCCCCGCAGATCTGCTTACGACACTGGCAGAATCCGAAATTACGGCCGGCATTGAGCCCGTGTCCGCCTGGCTCCGCCACCTCGTCGTGCGCACGCCAGACCTCGAAGCAGCAGTGGAACGGAATCCGCGCCCGGTGATCCTGAAGCGCATCGCTGGCTTGGCCGCGGAGCTTCACAACGAGTCGCTCGCCCGCCAGCTCGAGCAGCTCGTACGCCGGATTTCGCATCGCGAGACCAGCCCGTCCCGAACGGGCGTCGGCACTCGAATCACGGTTCCGTCGACGCTCAAGGAGGTGCCACGCGGCACCGGATCGCCCTGGCTCGACGCCCAGGCCATGCGCCTGGCGCGTCAAGAGGCCGACATACAACGCATCGTGGGCAAGGGCGCTGCGCAGCTCCCAACGTTCAACTGGTCGACGCTCCTGGCAAATGCCGAGCAGAACAAAGCCTACGACGCCTACCACAGCACGACGATGGAGGGTTACCGGATCTCGCGGGAGGTTTCGGATGCCATCGTGCGCGGGGAGCCGTTGCCCGGAGGTCCGCAGGACCGGCAAACACTCGAGGCAGCGATGGCCGTCCAGGGCTACACCGGCGCTTATGCGGAAGTGCTCAAGCGCGTGCGGAGAAAAGAGCCGATCGACACGGCGCTGATACTCGACCTCTATGAAGCGCTCTTCAGACCAGCGATAGACGCCGGGGTTACGGACGCGGCGGCACTCCGCGGCTGGCGGACGGCGACTGTGGGATTGCGCGGCTGGCGCTACGTGCCACCGAATCCGAAGAAGATCCCGGATCTGATCGGCGGTCTCGAGCGCTTTGCGGCCCGCGAGGATCTTGCGCCCGTGACTCGAGCGCTCCTCGTGCACCTTGAGTTCGTGACCATTCATCCCTTCATGGATGGCAACGGTCGACTCGGCCGGCTCCTCATGAACTACGCACTGCTCAGCGCCGGGTTGCCCTGGGTTACGATCCGGAGCGACGAGCGCCTGCCGTTCTTCAAGGCCATCGAGAGCGCGCAAGTGGATGAGGACGCGGTGCCCTTTGTGGAGTTCGTCTGGCACCTCATTCGGCAAGCGGCCGCCGAGCTCAAACCCAAAGTCCGACGGAAGCGGCAGGTGCGCCGACGCCGGCGCGCTCGACGAGGCTGACTATCTCGGCGGTTTACCAACAAAAGCAAATTGTAGGTCAACCGCACGCAGCGCCCGCTCGCGACGTGCGCCGAGGGCACTCGCTCGCGCTGCGGCTGGTGGCTAGCAAAACTCTGCACACCCGGCACTTTCAGTGGCTTCGAAGCACGCCGCTCTCCCCGTACGATGACGCTTGCGCCCCGAGGGAGGGATCCGATGCTGGCTACCGTCTTTAGCCGCGCCCAGTTAGGCATGCGCGCGCCTCCCGTCACCATCGACGTTCATGCGACCGTGGGGCTCCCTTGCCTCTCAGTCGTCGGGCTCGCCGAAGGCGCGGTGCGCTCGGCCGTCACCACCGCCGGCTACGAGTGGCCGCCCGGGCGAGTGACCGTCAACCTGTCGCCTGCGGATCTCCCCAAAGACGGCGGCCGCTTTGATCTCCCCATCGCTCTCGCCGTGCTCGCGGCCTGTGGCCATCTGCCGCTGGCGCCGCTCGCCCGGCACGAATTCTACGGAGAGCTTTCCTTAAGCGGCGAGCTGCGCGCCGTCACCGGGATGCTGCCCGCGGTCTGCCAGGCGGCGCTCGATCAACACCCGGTCGTGCTGCCGCGCGGGAATCTCAACGAGGCGCAGCGCATCGAGTCGGCGCACCTCGTTGCCGCGGCCAACTTGAGCGAAGTCGTCGGTCACTTGAACGGCACTCGTCCGCTCCCCGAGGTCACCGGGACGGCGCCCGCCGTCGGGGGGGCTTCCTATCCCGACCTGGCCGACGTGCGTGGCCAGGGGGAAGCGAAGCACGCGCTCGAGATCGCCGCCGCCGGCGCGCACAGTCTCTTACTCATCGGCCCACCGGGTGCCGGCAAGAGCCTGCTCGCACATCGTCTCCCGGGGATCCTGCCGCCGCTCTCGACCGGCGAAGCGCTCGAGAGCGCCATGATCGCCTCCGCAAGCCAGCAGGGTTTTCGCGAGGCAAACTGGCATGCGCGTCCCTTCCGAGCACCGCATCACACGAGCTCCACCGCCGCCTTGGTCGGCGGCGGCTCGCCGCCCGCGCCGGGGGAGATTTCGCTCGCCCATCAAGGCGTGCTCTTTCTCGATGAGCTGCCGGAGTTCGACCGCGAGGCGCTCGAAGCATTGCGCGAGCCGCTCGAGACCGGCCGCATCGCGATCTCACGCGCGGCCTGGCAGAGCGAATTCCCGGCGCGGTTCCAATTGATCGCGGCGATGAACCCTTGCCCCTGCGGTTATGCGGGCGATGGCACCGGGCGCTGCCGGTGCAATCAGATCAGCGTCGAGCGTTACCGCGGGCGCCTGTCCGGCCCCTTGCTCGATCGCCTGGACCTGCACGTGCGCGTCGCGCCTGTTGAGGTCCGCTCGCTCTTCGAGACAGCTCAAGTCAATGACTCGAGCGCCGTGGTGCGCCTGCGCGTGGCTCGCGCCCGCGAGCGCCAGCTCACCCGCCAGGGCGCCTTGAACAGCGCACTCGCGGATCACGACTTTGAGCGGGTGACCCCGGTGGGCGGCGAGATCCGGGAGCTGCTGCAGCTCGCCGCTGCGCGCGTCAAGCTTTCGGCGCGCAGGCTCAAGCGAACGTTGAGGGTGGCGCGCACTATCGCGGATCTCGAAGGGGCAGGGGAGGTGACAGTCCACCACGTGAGCGAGGCGCTGCTCTTCCGCTCGCTCGATGCCGCCGGCCTCGACACGCCCGCCCGCCCTGACCGCTACCACAGCCCGGGCGTCCGCCCCGGTCTCGGCGTGCACTAACCCTGTAGAAGGGACTCGTGGTCAGCGCGACTCAGGTTTGCCTTGAGTGACTGGCTTCGCCTCCACCGCCTCGACCTTGCCTTTCAGCAAGCCCTGCAGCGCCCGCGGGCTCCCGGTTATTGTTCGATCGGGCGTAGTACCTTCGCACTTCCCGTCTGTGCAAGAGACGCCGCACACGCCGAGTCCACCGTTAGAGTTCGGACACTCATTTACGCAACCGTAGGAACTGCCAACTTCCCAGTAATCGCCTCCTGCTGCCCCGCAGGCGCCCTTGATCTCGGAACTGGAATGGCTCCCGCCGATGGAGACTTTGTCGGCATGGGCAACGCCGATGAAGCACGACGCCATGATGGCGGCTAACACCGTAACTGTGCGCATATAACCCTCCCGTGACATTCGTGATCTGCGGCTCGGTTGAGCTGCGATTCCTGACCGCATAACCCATACTGTCCCGCGCCGGCGGCCTATCTCAGGCCCCACTCGGCAAGCATCAAAGAGTGCATCCATCACCTCGCTCGCCGGGGGGGACTTCTGCTCGAGCGTCTTTTTCAGACGTCGAATCAAGGAGTCGAGGGCGCCGGCAATGGCGAAGGTGCTCGAGGCGAGGAGTTTTCTCAGAACTAGGGTGATCAGCTGTCGTTGACTGTTCGGCAGCGCGTACAGGCCTTGTCGCCGCAGGTAACCGGAAACAAGGTCGTACAGTCGTGCCTCGTCAGGACCGGGCACGAATTCACGGAGCAGCGGGATGCGCTTGGTGTACTTGACGTACGCCTCGACCTGACGACGCAAAGTGCGCTTGCAAATTGGACTGATGCGCTGCTTCAGAGCCGCAAAGGTGCTTGTGTCTTTCAGCTGGCCGAACTGCACTCGATAGCTGTCAAGATCCCCGAAGACGCGCTCATCTATGAAACTGACTAGCCCGTACAGTTCGAGCAGTGAATTCTGAAGCGGCGTCGCAGTCAGAAGGACTTTGCGCCCATGGATCAGTGCATCTCGCAGAGTTCGTGCGGTCTTGTTCTCAGGCTTGTAAACGTTGCGCAATCGGTGCGCCTCGTCGATGACAACCAGGTCCCAGACGACCGCCTTCAAAGAATCGGCCTTGCCAGCGGCAAACTGATACGAACAGATGATGACGCGTTTGGATTCGAAGGGATTGGCCGCTCCATCCTTGAGCGACTGTTTGAAGGACTTGGTTTCGAGGATCTGGCCGGGCAGACCGAACTTGTCCGCTAGCTCCTGATGCCACTGCTTGCGGAGGTTCGCCGGAACGATAATTAGGATCTGTCGCTTGCGCTCCGCCCATTTCTGGGCGATCAGCAGTCCCGCCTCGATGGTCTTGCCGAGACCGACCTCGTCCGCGAGTATCGCCCCCTTTGACAAAGGGTTGCTGGTCGCGAACAGCGCAGCATCGATCTGGTGCGGGTTCAGGTCCACCTGTGCATCGAGCAGCGTCCCCGCCATGCGATCGATCGAGTTGGCGGCACCTCTCAGGGTGACTCCCACGCGAGGTTTATTCGCATGGCTCTTTTTTGCTTGCAGCTCGAGGCGACTCCCACGAGCCAGCGCAGTTTCAGCGTTGCGGTGATGACGTCCAACGTGGCCCCCGACGCCAAGCCCCATTCTCACTGAGTCTGTCCTGAACCCGGTAGGTCTCCCACGTGGCTGGACGGCGAAGCAGACTGATAGTTTACGAAGAGTTAACGAAGATGGCGTCTAAGGTGGTTACTAATCTTGTAACCTTTTGATTTTATGGCGCTCCCTACGGGATTCGAACCCGTGTTACAGCCTTGAGAGGGCTATGTCCTGGGCCTCTAGACGAAGGGAGCGGAAGGCCGGGCCTGGATCGGGAGCGCGGTATTATAGAGAGCTATCCATATTGCTCAAGCGAAAGCCCTGAATTGAACGTCCCCCACGCGTCCGTCACGACGCCCCGAGCCACCGCGCGGATCATCCCTAGATCCGACCACTCGATTTCCCGCTCCCATATCTCACCGAACGCGCTGCGGGTGCTCTACCGGTTGCGCGAGGGGGGCTTCAGCGCGTTCCTGGTCGGGGGCTGCGTGCGCGACCTGCTGCTCGGCCTTACGCCCAAGGACTTTGACGTCGCCACCGATGCCCTGCCTGAGGAGGTGAAGCGGCTGTTCCGTAACTGCCGCCTCGTGGGCCGCCGCTTCCGCCTGGCGCACGTGTTCTTCGGGCGCGAGACGATCGAGGTGGCGACCTTTCGCGCCACGAGCGCGCCGAGCCAGGGGGACGAGCCGCTGCCGGACACGGATCCCGAGGACGGCGAGGCCCCGGAGCTCGACGACGACACCACCGCGCGAGCGTTCGACGCGAGCGGACGGATCCTGCGCGACAACGTCTATGGCACGATCGATGAAGACGTCTGGCGGCGCGACTTCACCGCCAACGCGCTCTACTACAACATCGCCGATTTCTCGGTATGGGACTACGTGGGCGGCGTCGAGGACATCGCCGCACGGCGGCTGCGTCTGATCGGCGATCCCGAGACCCGCTATCGCGAGGACCCGGTGCGCATGCTGCGGGCCGCGCGTTTCGAGGCCAAGCTCGGTTTTCATCTCGATCCCGACACCGAGCGGCCGATCGTGAGCCTGCGCGAGCTTCTCTCGGCGGTGCCGCCGGCGCGACTCTTCGATGAGACGCTGAAGCTCTTCCTCACGGGGCACGGGGCGCGGAGTTTCGAGGTGCTGCGCCGGCGCGGCCTGCTCGCGGCGCTCCTGCCGACCGTCGACTGCTGGTTCGTGAGCCACCCGGGGAGCCTGGTCGAGCAACTCGTGCTGAAGGGACTCAGCAACACCGATGCGCGGGTCATCGACGACAAGCCGGTGACGCCGACCTTCCTCTTTGCGCTCCTTCTCTATGGCCCCGTCGCCTCGCTCATCGAGGCAGCGCCGGCTGAACGCTGGCACGAGCTCGCCACCATTCTCGAGGCCTGCGACCGGGCGCTGCGCGAGGCGCAGACACACCTCGCGATTCCGAAGCGCTTCGCGCTCGGCGTGCGCGAGATGATCGCGCTGCAACCCCGGCTCGAGCATCCCCGCGGCCGGCGGGCGCTGCGGGTTCTCGAGCATCCGCGGTTCCGCGCGGCCTACGACCTGCTCTTGCTGCGCGCCGAGTTCGGGCTCGCGCCGCCCGACATGGCGGCCTGGTGGACGAAGCTGCAGGAAGTATCCAGCGAGGAGCGGGGCCAGATGGCAGATGCGCTCGCGCCCGAAGGGCGAGCCGCCGGGGCGCCCAGGCGCGGCGGGCGGCGCCGCCGCCGGCGTCCGAGATCAAAGGCTGCCGCCAGCACCTGAGATGGACAAGCCGTCGTGGCGCCCGGCCTATGTGGGGCTCGGCAGCAACCTCGAGGAGCCGCGCACCCAGGTGCTGCGGGCGCTGGAGCGGATCAGGGAGCTGCCGCATACCCGGCTCGTACTCGCCTCGCCCCTGTATCGCTCGCGGCCGATGGGGCCGGCTTCACAGCCGGACTTTGTGAATGCGGTCGCCGCGCTCCTCACCCAGCTCGAGGCGCGAGCGCTACTGGATGGATTGCTCGAGCTGGAGGCACTGCAGGGGCGCCCGCCCGTGCACGAGCACTGGGGCCCGCGCGTGATCGATCTCGACCTCCTCGCCTACGCTCGCGAAGAGCGCTCGGACCCGGTACTGAGGCTCCCCCATCCCGGGATACCGGCGCGTAATTTCGTTCTGTATCCTCTGGCCGATATCGCCCCGGATCTTGATCTTCCCGGGCTCGGGCGCGTCGCCGAGCTTGCGGGCAGGGTCTCGACCGAGGGCTTGACCAGGCTGTAAGCAGGGGCGGCACGGGAACAGATATGGCGGGGGAGGTTACGCATCGCTTCATCGCGGTCGAGGGACCGATCGGGGTCGGTAAGACGAGTCTCGCGCGGCGCCTGTGCGTGAGTCTCGCGGCCGAGGCGGTTTTCGAGGATGCCGCCCAGAACCCGTTCCTGGAGCGCTTCTACCGCAATCCGCGTGCCGGCGCCCTGCCCGCGCAGCTGTGCTTCCTTCTGCAGCGCGCTCAGCAGCTCGCCGCGCTCAAGCAGTCGGATCTGTTCGCGCCGGTGCGGGTGGCGGACTACCTGCTCGAGAAGGATCGGCTGTTTGCGCGCGTGACCCTCGATGATGCCGAGTACGCACTCTACGAGCAGGTTTACGCGCGCCTCGATATCCAGGTGCCCAAGCCCGATCTGGTCGTCTACCTGCAGGCGCCGGTGGACGTGCTGCTCGAGCGCATCGCCCGTCGCGGCGTCGACTACGAGCAGTACATCGATCGCGGTTACCTGGAGCGGCTGAATCAGGCCTACGCGCGCTACTTTCACGAGTTCGCCTCGGCGCCGCTGCTCATCGTCAACGCCGCCTCGATCGATCCGGTCGCCAATCAACGCGACTACGACGAGCTGCTGGCAGCCATCAAGCGCATGAGCCGCGGGCGGCTCTACTACAATCCGTTGCGCAGCCGCGCAATCTAAGTAGACTCAATGGGTTAGGCCCCTCGTAGGTCCGGTCATGTATACGCATCTGCAACGCGACGTCGCCCGACCGCAGGTCACGCTGTCGACGCTCGCCCGCATGAAGGCAGACGGCGAGAAGATCGCGAGCCTCACCTGTTACGACGCGAGCTTCGGGGTGCTCCTCGATGCGGCGGACGTCGACGTGGTGCTGGTCGGGGATTCGCTCGGCATGGTGATCCAGGGTCACGCCACCACGGTACCCGTGACCATGGACCAGATGGTGTACCACTGTGCGTGCGTGGCGCGCGGCGTGCATCGCGCCTTCCTGATCGGCGACCTGCCCTACATGAGCTATCCGACGCGCGAAGTGGCGCTCACCAACTCCGTGCGTCTCATGCAGGAGGGCGGGGTGCAGATGGTGAAGCTCGAGAGCGGCGGCAAGCAGGCCGACATCGTCGAGTTCCTCGCCAGTCATGACATCGCGGTGTGCGCGCATCTGGGCCTCAAGCCCCAGTCGGTGCACAAGACCGGTGGCTTTCGCGTCCAGGGGCGCGAGCGCGAGACCGCGGCGCGGCTGGTGGACGAGGCGCGGCGCCTCGAGTCCGCCGGCGCCGACATCGTGCTCCTGGAGTGCATCCCGGCATCGCTCGGCAAGACTATCGCGGCCGAGGTGCACGTGCCGGTGATCGGCATCGGCGCAGGCCCCGACACCGACGGCCAGATCCTCGTGACCTACGACATGCTCGACATCACCACGGGGCGCAAGCCGCGCTTCGTGCGCAATTTCATGGCAGGCGCGAGCGACAACCTCGATGCGCTGAAGCGTTACGTTCGCGCCGTGAAGGAACGCGACTACCCGGCGCCGGAGCACTGCTTCTGAGGCCGCGCCGCATCGCCGCTTACTGAATAAGCCGCGAGCCCCATGGAGACCGTCACGACCATCAGCGCGGTTCGCGAGCGGGTGCGCGCCTGGCGCGGTGCTGCGGCCCGCGTGGTATTCGTGCCGACCATGGGAAATCTCCATCCCGGCCACGTGAGTCTCATCGAGACCGCGCGCCGCCACGGCGAGCGCTTCATCGCCAGCATCTTCGTCAACCCCATGCAGTTCGGGCCGAACGAGGACTTTGCCCACTATCCGCGCACGCCGCGTGCGGATGAGGGCATGCTGGCGGCGGCGGGCTGCGATCTCATGTTCATGCCGGACGTCGCCGAGATCTACCCGCACGGCTCCGAGCGCGCCACGCGGGTCGAGGTGCCGGGGCTGTCGCGGATCCTCGAGGGCGAGTTCCGCCCCGGGCACATGGAGGGGGTGAGCACGGTCGTCGCGAAGCTGTTTCACATCGTCGACCCCGACGTCGCGGTGTTCGGCGAGAAGGACTTCCAGCAGCTCACCGTCATTCGCCGCATGGTGACCGAGCTTTGCATGCGGGTGCAGATCGTCGGCGCTGCGACCGTGCGCGATGCCGACGGGCTCGCCATGAGCTCGCGTAACCAGTACCTGACGGCTTCGGAACGCGCGCTCGCGCCGATCATCTACCGCACGCTCGAGGCGGCCGCGGCTCGGGTGCGCGCCGGAGATGCGGAATTTGCCAGCATCGAGCGTTTCGGCTTTCAGACGCTGGAAGCGGCGGGACTGCGGCCCGACTACTTCTCGGTGCGCCGCGCGGCCGACCTGCTGGCTGCCGATCCTGGCACGCGCGAGCTGGTGGTGCTCACCGCGGCCCGTCTGGGCAAGGCGCGGCTCATCGACAACGTGCAGGTGCTACGCCAAGGGAGCTAAGCCATGCCGCTCGCCCCGCCGGATCCGTCCGAGCCCCGCCGTGCCTTGTCCCTCGAGCGGGTCATGCCGGCAACCCCGGAGGCGCTGTACCGCGCCTGGACCGAGCAGTTTGACCGCTGGTTCGCGGCGCCCGGCACGCTCGCGATGCGCGCCGCGGTCGATGCGCCGTTCTTCTTCGAGACGCGCCACGAGGGCATGCGGCACCCGCACTACGGGCGGTTCCTGAAGCTCGAGCGCCCGCGGCTCATCGAGATGACCTGGGTCACGGAGGCGGGAACCAAGGGCGCAGAGACCATCGTGAGAGTGGAGTTGAGCAGCGAGCGCGGCGGCACGCGGCTGCGGCTGCGGCATGCGGGCTTCCCCGACGAGGCCTCCTGCGAGCGCCACCGCGAGGCATGGCCCGAGGTGCTCGCGCGCCTCTCCGACGTGCTGCGCGGCGCCCCCTAGCCGCGCGACGCCGCTCACGCCGCGTGGCGGTGGCGGCTCAGCGCCCACTCGATGTGCTCGCGTACCAGGGGCGATGCGTCCTCGCGCCGCGCCTCGAGCGCGCTCAACACCTCAGGGGTCGCCGGGCCGTTCCCCAGAGCCACCGCGATGTTGCGCAGCCAGCGCTCGTAGCCGATGCGGTAGATGGCCGAGCCCCGCATGCGCTCCTCGAACTCGGCCGCACTCCAGCGGAAGAGCGAGGTCAGGGCACTGGCATCGAGGCCGTGGCGGACCTTAAAGTCCGGATGCGCCGCGGCGTGCGCGAACTTGTTCCACGGACACACCAGCTGGCAGTCGTCGCAGCCGTAGATGCGGTTGCCGATCGCCGGGCGCAGCGCTTCCGGAATGGCGCTCTTGTGCTCGATGGTGAGATAGGCGATGCAGCGGCGCGCATCGAGCCGCCACGGCGCGACGATCGCGCCGGTCGGGCAGGCGGGGATGCACGCCTCGCAGCTGCCGCAATGCGCGCTGGCGCGCTCATCGGTCGGCAGTGGCAGATCGGTGAGGATCTCGCCGAGGAAGAACCACGAGCCCGCATCGCGCGCGATCAGGTTGGTGTGTTTGCCGATCCAGCCCAGGCCCGCATTGCGGGCGTGCGCTTTCTCGAGCACCGGCGCGCTGTCGACGCACACCCGGTAGCCGAACGGACCGATGCGCTGCGCGAGATCCTCCGCGAGGCGCGCCAGCGCGCGGCGCAGCACCTTGTGATAGTCACGGCCGAGAGCGTAGCGGGAGATGTAGCCGAGCGCGGGGTCCGCGAGCACTTCCCCGGCCGCGCGCGCTTCTCCCGGCCAGTAGTCCATGCGCACGCTCACGACGCGCAGCGTGTCGGCAAGCAGCTCCTGCGGACGGCTGCGCAGGCGCGCGTGGCGGCGCATGTACTCCATCTCGCCGTGCAGGCCCTGATCCAGCCAGGCGAGCAGGTGCCGCTCGTCCTCGGGGATGTCGAGGGCGGTCACGCCGACCGCATTGAAGCCGAGCGCGCGCGCCTGCGCGCTGAAATCGCGCTTGGCGGCGTGCAGATCGATCGAGGCTGAGGCCGTCATGGTGTTGGCACCCGCGCCAGTATAATGACCCCATGGCGCTGCCCATCGCCTTGTATTCGAGTGCGCAGGTGCGCTCGCTCGACGCGTACGCGATCGAGGTCCTGAAGATCCCCGGCTACACGCTCATGAAGCGCGCCGGCGAGGCGGCGCTGCGCAACCTCCGCTCCCGCTACCCGCTCGTGCATCGCATCGTCATCTGCTGCGGCGGCGGCAACAACGGCGGCGACGGCTATGTGCTGGCGCGATTTGCGCAGGCGGCCGGACTTACCGTGACGGTACTCACCGTCAGCGGGCCGCAAACCCTCAAAGTGGAGGCGCGCCAGGCCTATGAGGACCTGCGCGCGAGCTCCCTCCGGGTGCAGCCGTTCACCGCCTCGCTCCTCGAGCACGGTGAGGTGGTGGTGGATGCCCTGCTCGGCACCGGGGTCAAGGGGAGCGTGCGGCCCGAGTACGCGGAAGCCATCCGTGCGATGAACACGAGCGGCCGGCCGGTGTTTGCGCTCGATGTGCCCTCGGGCCTCGACAGCGATGCGGGGGTAACGCTCGGGGAGGCGGTGCGCGCCGACTGCACCGTCACTTTTGTGGCGCTCAAGACCGGGCTCCTGGTAGGCGATGGTCCGGAGTACACCGGCACGGTGTTTTTCGACGATCTGGAGCTCAACCCCATCCCGCGGGAGTTCGAGCCGCGCCTGACGCGCATCGTCGAGAGCGAGATCCGCCAGGCTCTGCCGCGCCGCCCGCGCGCCGCGAACAAGGGCGACTTCGGCCGCGTGCTGATCGTCGGCAGCGGCAGCGGCATGCCCGGCGCGACCCGACTTGCAGGGGAGGCGTGTCTGCGCGCCGGCGCCGGGCTCACGACCGTGGCGGTGGCGCCGGAGAACGTGGCGGCGATCGCGGCGGGCCGCCCCGAGCTCATCTGCCTGGCGCTCACCGACGAGCGGGTGCTTGCCGATGCGCTGGCGCGCGCCGACGTCGTCGCCATCGGCCCCGGCCTCGGCCGCAGCGCCTGGGCACGCGCGGCACTCGATGCGGTGCTGGCGACGGACAAGCCGCTGGTGGTGGATGCGGATGCCCTCAACCTGCTCGCCGAGGCTTCTGTCAGGCCGCGGCGCGACTGGATCCTGACGCCGCATCCGGGCGAGGCCGCGCGCCTGCTCGGCGTCACCACGCAGGAGATCCAGCACGACCGGCTGAGCGCGCTCGACCGGCTGATCGAGCGCTTCGAAGGCACGATCGTTCTCAAAGGCGCGGGCACCCTCGTCGGTGCGCGCGGCCGCACGCCGGGCGTGTGCGAGCGGGGCAATCCCGGCATGGCGAGCGCCGGAACCGGCGATGTGCTCACCGGTGCCATCGCCGGGATCCTCGCCCAGTGCCGCGATCCCTGGGCCGCGGCGCGCGTCGGCGTGCTGGTGCACGCCATGGCGGGCGATGCTGCAGCCCGCGGCGGCGAGCGCGGCGTACTGGCGAGCGATCTCGCCCGCGAGCTGCACAACGCGGTCAATCTCTAGCCCATGCGCACCCGCACCGCGACGCCGGAGGAGACCGAAGGTCTCGGCGCCCGCCTTGCCGCGGCGCGCGCAGCCTGCGCCGGGGCGCTCACGGTGGTGTATCTCAAGGGTGAGCTCGGCGCTGGCAAGACCACCTTCGCGCGGGGCTTTGCGCAGGCGGCCGGGCTGAGCGGCCTGTTGCGCAGCCCGAGCTATACGCTCCTCGAGGTCTATCCGCTCCGCGCCGGTATGCTGCTGCACGTCGATCTCTACCGCATACAGGCGCCCGCCGAGCTCGAGTCACTCGGCCTGCGTGACTTTCTCCTTCCGGGACACGTCTGGCTCATCGAGTGGCCGCAGCACGGCGCAGGATTCCTGCCGGCGGCCGATGTGATCGCGACCTTCACGACTGAGGAGGCCGGTCACGACGTCGAGCTCGAGGCGGCCTCGACCCTGGGTGAGACCCTGATGATCCGACTGGCGCGCACGGGCAGCAGCATCCGCTGAATCTCCGCAGTTGAAACTCAGGCACAAAGACCGTAGATTAGCGGGCAGATTGTGCTGCGAACTCGATGAATAGAAAGGCATTTTCATCCAGCATCGCCGCCATTCTGCTGGGCTTCGCGGCGGCTCACGCGGCGAGCGCGGCGGAGCTGCGCGCTATCCACCTGTCCGCGACCGCGGACTCCGCGCTCCTCACGCTGGATCTGACCGGCGCCCCCACCCCTAAGGTCTTCACGCTCGATCATCCGGATCGCACGGTGATCGATCTCCCCGACACACACCGGGCCAGTGGCGTGTCGGTACCCGGGAGCGCAGGTGTCGTCAGTGAAGTACGCTTCGGTCGCCAGCCCGGCGGGACGCTGCGCATCGTGCTGCAGCTGAAGTCCGTTCTTGCCGTGCGCACGGCCTGGAATACGCAAGCGCCCGGCCGGGAGCTTCTCGTATCGCTCGGTGAGGAGGCCCGTGTCGTGGCGGATGCGGCGCCGCATGCGGTGCGCGCCGTGCATGCCCCGGGCGAAGGCGAGCGCGACGTCCTCATCGCCGTGGACGCCGGACACGGCGGGATCGACCCGGGTGCGACCGGGCCCGGTGGCACGCATGAGAAGGACGTGACGCTGGCGATTGCCCGCGCGCTGGCTGCGCAGATCGATGCGCAGCCCGGCATGCGCGCGGTCCTCACCCGCGATCGCGATGAGTTCCTCGAGCTGCGCGAGCGGATCGCCCGCGCGCGCGCCGCGCACGCTGACTTGTTCATCTCGATCCACGCCGACTCGATCCATGACCGCAGCATCTCCGGCGCCTCGGTCTATATCCTCTCGGTGCATGGCGCCTCGAGTGAGGCGGCGCGCGAGCTTGCCGAGGGACAGAACGCCGCGGATCTCGCCGGCGGCGTGCGGCTTGCCGATGAGGGCGCTGCCGCGCCGGTGGTGCTCGATCTCGTGCAGCAGGAGTTCATCGGGCTGTCCGCCACCGCCGCCGAGCGGGTGGTGGCCGCTCTCGAGAGCGTCGGCGAGGTCCGCAAGGCGCAGGTGCAGCGCGCCGGCTTCGTGGTGCTGAAATCCCCGGACATTCCCTCGATGCTGGTCGAGACCGCCTATATCTCCAATCCTGCCGAGGAGCGGCACCTGCGCAGTCCGCTGCAGCAGCAGCGCCTTGCGGATGCGATCTGCGGCGGCGTGCGCAGCTACTTCCTCGCCAATCCGCCGGACGGCACGCGCTTCAAGCAGGAACGGCGCGTGGCCAGCGCCAGCCTGTCCGCGGCCTCCGGCACCGCTCCCGCGGCCGCTGCCGCCCTCTCGCCCGCCGCCTCGGTCAGTACCGCGCAGTGAGCTCGCGCGGCGGCCGCCGCCACCCGCGGCGGCTGCCCGAGATCGCCTGTACACTGCGCAGCGCGGTGCGCGCACCGCGTCCTGAACTCCCGACGCATGTCCATACGCGTTCTGCCCAGCGAGCTCGTCGATCAGATTGCCGCCGGCGAGGTGATCGAGCGCCCGGCCTCCGTGGTCAAGGAGCTGGTTGAGAACAGTCTCGATGCGGGCGCGCATCGCATCGAGGTCGATATCGAGCGAGGCGGCGTCGGCTTGATCCGCGTGCGCGACGATGGCGCCGGGATCCCCGCGGCCGAGCTCGCCATCGCGCTCTCGCGGCACGCGACCAGCAAGATCGCCTCGCTGGATGATCTCGAGGCCGTGGCGACGCTCGGCTTTCGCGGCGAGGCGCTGCCCTCGATCGGCTCGGTGGCGCGCCTGAGGATCACCTCGCGCGCCGCGCGTGCCGATCAGGGCGCCGAGGTTTCGGTCGACGGTGGCAGCATCGCCCCCGTGCGTCCGGCAGCCCACCCGCCAGGCACGAGCGTTGAGGTGCGCGACCTCTTCTTCAACGTGCCGGCGCGGCGCAAGTTCGTGAGGAGCGATGCGACCGAGCTCACGCACATCGTGCGCCTCATGGAGCGGCTCGCGCTGTCGCGCTTCGACGTGACGTTTCGGTTGCGCCACGGCACCCGACTGTTGCTCGAGGCGGCCGCGGTCACGGGGGCGGCCGGGGAGCAGGCACGCCTCGAGGCGGTGTTGGGCGAGGAGTTCGCGGCCACGGCGCTCGCCGTCGACCACGCGGCGGGTCCGGTGCACCTCTCGGGCTGGGTGGGGCTGCCCACCGGCGCCCGTGCCCAGCCGGACCAGCAGTTCTGGTTCGTCAACGGCCGAAGCGTCCGCGACCGGCTCCTCATGAACGCGGTGCGACTCGCGTACCGCGACGTGCTGTATCACGGCCGGCATGCCGCTTACGTTCTCTATCTGACGCTCGATGCGAAGCTGGTCGATGTGAATGCGCATCCCGCCAAGCTCGAAGTGCGCTTCCGCGACAGCCGTCAGATCCACGATTTTGTGTTTCGGGCACTCGAGCGGACGCTGGCCGGCACGCGGCCGGATTTTGCGTTGGGCCCGGCCGGGAGCAGCACCGGCTTGTTGGGCGTGCCCCCCGGTACGCTCGGGAGGCCCGCGCCGTCGCCCGCCATGCCACTCTCTTTATATGGCCCTTACCAGGCCTCCCGGGATCCCTGGGGAGTCGCCGCCGCGGTGAGGGAGCCGTTGCGCAACGGCTCGCCCGCGCCGGCCGCCGAAGAGGAGCACCCGCTCGGTACCGCGCTCGCCCAGCTGCATGGCGTTTACATCCTGGCTCAGAACCGCGACGGCCTGGTGCTCGTCGACATGCATGCCGCGCATGAGCGGGTTCTCTACGAGCGACTCAAGGCCGAGTGCGCGGCGGCATCGCCGGCGACCCAGTTGCTGCTTGCGCCGCTTGCGATCGAGGTGAAGGAGCATGAGCTCGAGGCGCTGCTGGAGCGCCGTGCCGAGTTCGAGCGGGCGGGCTTTGACATCGATGCGCTCTCGCCCACGCGCCTGGCGATCCGCCGCGTGCCGGCGCTACTCGATGCGGCCGATGTCGAGGCGCTGGTGGACTCCCTGGTCCGCGACCTGCTGCTCGATGCCGAGTCGCATCATCTCGAGGCAGCCGCGGACCGTTTCCTCGGAACCCTTGCCTGCCGCAGCGCGATTCACGCGCACCGGCGCCTGACGCTTGCGGAGATGAATGCGCTGCTTCGGCAGATGGAGGCCACCGAGCGCGCCAGCCAGTGCAATCACGGCCGGCCGACGTGGACCCGCCTGTCGATCGGCCAGCTCGATCAGCTGTTTCTGCGGGGCCGCTGAGTGGTGCCGGGGGGCGCAAACTCGGCAGCCCGGCCGCCGGTTCTGATCCTTGCGGGTCCCACGGGTGCGGGTAAGACCGACTGGGCCATTGAGCTGGCCGAGCGCGCGCCCGTCGAGATCGTGAGCGTGGACTCGGCGATGGTGTACCGGGGGCTGGACATCGGTACGGCGAAACCATCACCGCAACTGCGCGCCCGTATAGCGCATCACCTCATCGACCTGTGCGATCCGGCCGAGAGCTATTCGGCCGGCCGCTTCGTCCACGATGCGTTGCGCGCGATCGGCGAGATTCACGCCCGGGGCAGGGCGCCGCTGCTGGTCGGGGGCACCCTGCTCTACGTGCGTGCACTGCTTGACGGACTGGCAACTCTCCCACCCGCAGCGCCTGAGCTGCGCCGCGACCTTGATGCGCGCGCGGCGGCTCTCGGCTGGCCCGCGCTGCACGCCGAGCTGGCGCGGCTCGACCCCCTCGCCGCGGCGCGCATCTCGGTGAACGACAGCCAGCGTATCCAGCGCGCGCTCGAGGTGTGTTACACAACCGGCGAGCCGATCTCGCGCCTGCAGCGCGCGACGGCAAGTCCGCTGGCCGCTTTCACGGTGCGCTACTGGCTGCTCGAGCCCGAGCGTGCCGTGCTCAAGGAGCGTATCGCGCGACGCTTCGACGCCATGATGGCCGCGGGTTTTCTCGACGAGGTGAGGCGATTGCGCGACCGGGGTGACCTAACCGCCGCTCACCCCTCGATGCGGGCGGTAGGCTATCGGCAGCTATGGGGCCATCTCGAGGGGCGCTTCAGCCTCGAGGAGGGGATGCGGCGCGCCGTTGTGGCGACGCGCCAACTGGCCAAGCGGCAGCTGACCTGGATGCGCGCCGAACGGCGTGCGGAACGGGTCGAGCCTGCGTCCCGGGCGTCGTGGAACAAAGACATATGTCACTCCCTGGCAGCGGTTGGGTCGCCGGGGAGATGACATGTTAAGATGGTACGTCGGTTCCGCACCTTGGTGCGGCTCGTTTGCTGTCGGTTTGGATCGCGCAGCACGGAAGCTGAGATGCGATCCGTCTGCTGAGCAAAGAACTCGAATACGCGCAAAACAAGGAGAACCCCTATGGCCAAAGGACAGTCCCTGCAAGACCCCTTTCTGAACGCGTTGCGCAAGGAGCGGGTGCCGGTCTCCATTTATCTGGTGAACGGCATCAAGCTGCAGGGTCAGATCGATTCATTCGACCAGTTCGTCGTGCTCCTGAAGAACAGCGTCAGCCAGATGGTCTACAAGCACGCGATCTCCACGGTCGTGCCGGCACGCAACGTGCGCCTGTCGGAAGAGGGCAGCAACGGCCCGGAGACTCCCGCCGAGTAATGTCCCCGTCTCCCTGGGAAGCCTGAGTGTTCGAGCGCCCGCGGTCCGGTGAGCGCGCAGTCCTTGTGCGCCTGGGGTTAGGCGCTCCCGTCGATCCGGAAGACCTCGCGGAGTTCACGCAGCTGGCGCTGTCCGCCGGCGCGCATCCCGTGGCGACCGTCACCGGCCGGCGCGAGCGGCCGGACCCGCGATACTTCCTGGGCAGCGGCAAGGCCGAGGAGCTCAACCAGGTCGCCGCGCACAGCGAGGCCGAGGTGATTCTCATCGATCATGCGCTCAGCCCGAGCCAGGAGCGCAATCTCGAGAAACTGACCGGCAAGCGCGTGCTGGATCGCAACGGACTGATCCTCGATATCTTCGCGCAGCGCGCCAGGAGCCACGAGGGCAAGCTCGAAGTCGAGCTCGCGCAGCTGCGCCACATCGCGAGCCGTCTGGTCCGCGGCTGGACCCACCTCGAGCGGCAGAAGGGCGGCATCGGCCTGCGCGGTCCGGGCGAGACGCAGCTCGAGACCGACCGCCGCATCATCGGCCAGCGCGTGCGCGTGCTCGGCAAGCGCCTGGAGAAGCTCAAGCAGCAGCGCGAGACCGGGCGGCAGATGCGCGCCGAGATCCCGGTACCCTCGCTGGCGCTCGTCGGCTATACCAACGCCGGCAAGTCGACGCTGTTCCGTGCGCTCACCGGTGCCGATGCCTACATCGCCGATCAGCTGTTCGCGACGCTCGATCCCACCGTGCGACGCATCCGCCTGCCGGGGGGCACCGCAGTCGTGGTGGCCGACACGGTTGGCTTCATCCGCGAGTTGCCGCACGAGCTCGTGGCGGCATTTCAATCGACGCTCACCGAGGCGCGCGAGGCGACGCTGCTGCTGCACGTCGTGGATGCGAGCAACCCGCGCCGCGCCGAGCAGCTCGCACAGGTCGACGCCGTGCTCGCTGAGATCGGCGCGCGCGACATCCCGCAGCTCATCGTCTACAACAAGATCGATCGGCTGGACGGCGCAGCGCGTATCGATCGCGACGCCGAGGGGCGCGCGCAGGGCGTGTGGATCTCGGCCGAGAAGCGCCTCGGGCTGGAGCTGCTCGCACAAGCGGTCGCCGAGCGGCTGTCGCGCTTTGCGCGCCGCGCGCGCCTCAGAATGCCGGCGAGCGCCGGTGCGTTGCGCTCGCGGCTGTACTCCGCGCAGGCGGTGCGCGCCGAGGCGAGCTCGCCGGATGGCTCGATCGAGCTCGCCGTCGAGCTCCCGGACCTCGAGCTGCTGGCGCTGGCGAGGACTGCCGGCGTGCAGATCCTCGAGGTGCAGGGGCCCGACACGCCTTGTGCGCCCGGGAGTGCCTACCTACAATCCACCGGCGCCGCGAGTGCCAGCAAGCTGCGCTGACACGAGGCGCAATCCCCCTTATGCCGTGGAACCAGCCGAACGGTCCGAATAATCCATGGGGACGCCGCCCCGGCCAGGGTGGTCCGGACCTGGATGAGCGCCTGAAGGGCTGGCAGCGCAAGCTCGAGTCGCTGCTGCGCCCGGGCGGCAAGGGCGGCGAAGGCGGCTCGCTCATCCTCATGGCGGCGCTCGTGGCGCTCGGCCTGTGGCTGTTCAGCGGCTTCTATCAGGTGGGGCTCCCCGAGCGCGGCATCATCCAGCGCTTCGGCGCCCTGGTCGCGGTGCGCCCGCCGGGCATCGGCTGGCGGCTCCCCTGGCCGATCGAGACGGTGACGCGCGTCAACGTGGCGAACGTCTACTCGAGCGAATTCAAATCGCGCGTGCTCACCTCCGATGTGTTTCTCGTGGATCTGGTGTTCTCTGTGCAGTACCGGTTCGATGATCCGGTGAAGAAACTGTTCCGGGTGCGCGACCCGGAGGCGACGCTCAACGAGGTGAGCGAGAGTGCCATCCGCGAGGTGATCGGGCGCGGCACGCTGGATGAGGTGCTGGTCGGCAATACCCGCCCGGAGATCACCCGCCGCGCCAAGGAGCTCATCCAGCGCGTGCTCGACAACTACGACTCCGGAATCGCCGTCACCACCGTCAACTTGAAGGACGTGCAGGTGCCGGATGCGGTGATCCCCTCGCAGCGCGATGCCAACAAGGCGATGGCCGACAAGGAGCAGAAGATCCTCGCGGCCGAGGCTTACGCCAACAGCATCATCCCGGTGGCAGAGGGCACCGCCAACGGCATCCAGCAGGACGCGCAGGCGTACAAGGCGAAGGTGGTCGCGCTCGCGGAAGGTCAGGCGTCACGCTTCACGCAGCAACAGGCCGCCTACGCCCAGGCTCCCGAGGTCACGCGCCGGCGCATGTACCTCGACACGCTCGAGAGCCTGCTGTCGCGGGCTCACAAAGTGCTGATCGATTCGCGTGCCGGCAGCAACATGATCTATCTGCCAATCGACAAGATCCTCGAAAAGGCGAACGGCACGGCCGCCGACACCGAAGGTCCCACGGTCGGTGGACAGCCCAAGGAGCCGCAGGAGCAGGTGGTCATCGAGGCACGCGGGCGGGGGGAGCGCTGATGGGGCGCCTGTTCCCCGTGCTGTTCGTCATCGCCGTGGTCGCCGTGCTCGGCAGCCTGTCGCTCTTCACGGTGAGCGAGACGGAGTTGGCGATCTCCACCGAATTCGGCGCCGTGACCGGCAGCCACTATGCGCCGGGCCTGCATGGCAAGTGGCCCTGGGACATGGTCACCAAATTCGACCGCCGCATCCTCTCGCAGACCTACAACGGCGAGACCTTCCTCACCAACGACAACCGTGGCCTGATCGCCGACTTCTACGTGAAATGGCGCGTCAAGGATGCGGTGCTGTTCTACACCAGCACCGGCGGCCGCGAGGATGCCGCCGGCGAACGCCTCGCCGACATGGTGAAAGACGGCATCAAGAGCGTGATGGCGCAGCGCACCTTGCCGCAGATCGTGTCCGCGGAGCGCGCCGCCGTCACCGGCGAGATGTTCGGCCAGGCGAGCAAGAAGGCCGCCGATCTCGGCGTCGAGCTGGTGGATGTGCGCGTGCAGCGCATCGATCTGCCCGACGACGTCGCGGCGCGCGTCTACGAGAGCATGAAGGCCGGCTTCGAGCGCACCGCCAAGCGGCTGCGCGCGGAGGGCGAGAGCAGCAGCACCACGGTCAAGGCGACCGCCGACCGCCGCCAGACCGAGATCCTCGCCGATGCCGAGCGCGATGGGCTGAAGATTCGGGGCGAAGCCGACGCGACGGCCACCCAGATCTACGCGCGCGCCTACACGAAGGACCCGGAGTTCTACGCCTTCTACCGCAGCCTGCAGGCTTACGACCACGCGCTCGGCAAGGACGGCGACCTCTTGGTGCTCACTCCCGACGGCGAGTTCTTCAAGTACCTGAAGGACCCGGCCAAGGGCCGCGGAGCGAAGTGAAGCCGGCGGCGTGAATCTTTCCGACCTGCTGGCCGCGATCGGCCTGTTTCTCGTGTTCGAAGGCATCGCCCCGTTCCTCAGTCCCCAGGGCGTAAAGCGCGCTGTCGCGCGCCTGCTCGAGGTGCGCGACCGCGAGTTGCGCATTGCGGGTCTCGGCAGCATGCTGGTCGGCGTCATCATCCTGTACCTGGCGCGATAGGGGAGGCATGGGCAGATTCATCGTCGTCATCGGCACCCAGTGGGGCGATGAAGGCAAGGGCAAGGTCGTGGACCTGCTCACCGAGCGCGCTGCCGCGGTCACGCGCTTCCAGGGCGGCCACAACGCCGGCCACACGCTCGTCATCGGCGGCAAGAAGACCATCCTGTCGCTGATCCCGTCCGGGATCCTGCGCGATCAGGTGCGCTGCTTCATCGGCAACGGCGTCGTGCTGTCGCTCGAGGCACTGCTCACCGAGAGCGACATGCTGAGCGCGCAGGGCGTGCCGGTGTTCGAGCGGCTGCGCATCTCGCCGTACTGCCCGCTGATCCTGCCCTCGCACGTGCTGCTCGACCAGGCGCGCGAGCGGGCGCGCGGGCCGAACGCCATCGGCACCACCGGGCGCGGCATCGGACCTGCCTACGAGGACAAGGTGGCACGCCGCGCGGTGCGTGTCGCGGATCTCTTTCAGCGCGATCGCTTCGCCGCGAAGCTCGGCGAGGTGCTCGACTTCCACAACTTCGTGTTGCAGCACTACTACCGCGTGCCGGGGGTGGACTTCCAGAAGACCCTCGATACGCAGCTGGCGCTCGCGGCGCGCATCGCGCCGCTCATCACCGACGTGACGGGCGCGCTCGAGAAGCTGCGGGTTGCCGGAGCCAACGTGCTGTTCGAGGGCGCCCAGGGGGCGATGCTCGATGTGGACCTCGGCACCTATCCCTTCGTGACCTCGTCCAACACCACCGCCGGCTTCGCCGCCACCGGCTCGGGGCTCGGTCCGCGGGTCTTCGATGGCGTGCTCGGCATCGTCAAGGCCTACACAACGCGCGTCGGTGCGGGTCCGTTTCCGACTGAGCTGTTCGATGAGTATGGCGAGCACCTGTCGCGCGTCGGCCACGAGTTCGGCTCGGTGACCGGACGGCGGCGCCGCTGCGGCTGGTTCGACTCGGTGGCGCTGCAGCGCGCCATAGTCAACTCGAGCGTCACGGGCCTGTGCATCACCAAGCTCGACGTGCTGGACGGCCTCGAGACCATCCGCATCGGCGTCGGCTACCGCATCGACGGAGTGAGCTCGCCCGAGCCGCCACTCACGCTGGAGGGGTACGCCGCCGTCGAACCCGTGTATGAGGAGCTGCCGGGCTGGCGTGAGTCGACCGTCGGCGTCACCGAATACGCGGCTCTTCCCGGCAACGCGCGCCGTTACCTGGAGCGGCTCGAGGCTCTCACGCAAGTGCCGCTCGATATGATCTCCACGGGCCCGGAGCGCGAGCAGACGATCGTGCTGCGGCACCCCTTCGGTGGCTGAGTCGAGCACCGCGGCCGGCGCGCGTGCGACGCGGCCGGCGCGCGTCGCGCTGGCACTCATCGTGCTCGGCGCCTGTGGCCTCGCGGCCAGCACCTGGCACGTGTTCTTCGCGACCTGGGATGAGCCGGAACATCTGGCCGCGGGCGTCGAGCTCCTCGACCGCGGCTATTACGAGTACGACACCGAGCACCCGCCGATCGCGCGGGTCGTGCTGGCGCTCGGGCCGTACCTCGCGGGCGCGCACTCCTACGGCACGCCGCCGCCGAGCGGGGTGACCGAGGGCGAGGACATCCTCTACCGCGACGGCAAGTACGATCTCTATCTCACCCTGGCGCGCGCCGGAGCGCTGCCGTTTCTTGCGCTGCTGCTGTTTGTCACCTGGCTGTGGGCACGGCGCATGCTGGCCGGCGAGGGCGCGGCGCTGCTCGCCGTGATCCTGCTGCTGTCGGTGCCGCCGGTGCTCGGGCATGCGGGCCTCGCGGCGCTCGATGTGGCGGCCGCCGCCACCATCCTGCTCGCGCTCTACTGCCTCGATCGCTGGCTGGATACGCCGAGCTGGCGTACCGCGGTCTGGTTCGGACTCGCAACGGGGCTGGCGGTGGGCACCAAGTTCTCCGCCGTGCCGTACATCGGACTGTCGCTGATCGCGCTGGCGCTCACTCACTGGCTGCTGACGCCGCATCCTACGGCCGCGGCGCGCGCCCGCGCGCGGCGCATGCGCGCGGCAGAGCTGGTGGTGGTGGCGGTCGCCGCCCTGCTGCCGCTCTTCATCGCCTACGGCATCCGCACCCCGAGCGAGGCCCGGGTCGCGGCACGCTTCAGCTGGGCGTTGTCGTACCTCCTGCAGCAGCACGGCGCGGAGCACGCACTCGGTGTGGTGCTCTCGCACCTTTGGCTGCCGCGCGAGCTCAAGGATCTGCTCAACGGCATGGTCGCCGTCGAAGCACACAACGACGGCGGACATCTGTCGTTCCTGCTGGGCGAAATCCGCATGACCGGCTGGTGGTATTTCTACCTGGTGGCGCTCGCCGTGAAGACGCCCCTGCCGCTGCTCGCCGGCGGCAGCGTCGGGGTTGCCTGGATTGCCCGCGAGGGCTGGCGCAGCCGTGATACCTGGCGGCTCACGCCGGCGCTGATGATCGTGGCGATCCTGGTATTTGCGAGCTCCTTCAGCCACATCAACATCGGCATACGCCACGTGCTGATCCTCTATCCGCTGCTCGCCATCGGCGGTGCCTGGGTCGTGACCCGCTCGTGGCAGGCGCTGCGCCAGATGCCGGATCGGCGCAAGGCAGCGGCGGGCACCGTGGCACTCGCCGCCGTGCTCACCTGGCAGCTGAGCACCCTGTGGACGGCGTGGCCCGACTACCTCGCATATTTCAACGAGACCGTCCGACACCCGGAGCGCGTGCTGGTCGATTCCGATCTCGACTGGGGCCAGGATCTGCGCCGTCTGGAAGCGCGCGCCGCCGCGCTCAAGATCCCGCGCCTGAGCCTCGCCTACCGCGGTACCGCGGACCTGACGCGCGAGCCGCTGCCGTCGTTCGTCATCCTGCCGCCACATCACCCGACCACCGGCTGGGTGGCGGTCTCGCAGCTGGCGCGCACCCGCAACTTAAGCGACTACGCCTGGCTCGACACCTACACGCCGGTCGAGCACGTCGGCAAATCGATCGATCTGTACTACATTCCGTAGCGCGATCCGTGGTGAACTCTCTCTGCGGGTCGGGTCCGATCGGCGGCGTCCCGTGGTGGAAAACATGCGTAGAGCGTTGCTTGCTGTAGTCGCGAGCTTCTTTCTGGGCGTCGCCTGCACGTCCATGCCTGCGCCGTCACCTGCGCAGGCGAGAACGGATGCCGACATTGCCGCACGGGTGTATGCCGCGATCAAGGCGAGCCCCACCTGGTTTTACCCGGCGCTGGAAGTGCAGGTGAGGAACGGCAGGGTGTATCTCACCGGCCTGACGTTCGACCCACCCGCATACGATGCAGCCACCGATATCGCGCGGCACGTACCGGGGGTAGCAACCGTAACCAATGCCATCGTCGTGGACGCTGGCAGGTAACCGGGCGTAGCCGCGCGGTCCTACGTCTGAGTCAGCTCGCGCAGGCGTGTGATGCGCGCGAGCGGCGGCGGGTGCGAGTAGTAGAAAGCGACATACAGCCGGTCCGGGGTGAGCGTACTGGCGTTGTCGCGGTGCAGCTTGACGAGAGCGCTCGCGAGCTCGATAGCGCTCGCATTACGGCTGGCGAAGGCATCGGCAGCGAACTCATGACGGCGCGACCACAGCGCGCCGAGCGGCGTCAGGAAGAACGTGAACGCCGGCACCACCAGCAGGAACAGCAGCAGCGCCGCGTGCGGCGATGGCGTCGGCACGCCGAGTGCGCGATAGAAGCCGGAGCGTGTGGTCAGCCAGCCGAGCACCGCGAGGCCGACGAACGCCGCCGCCACCGAAACGGCCAGCCGCGCCCGCACGTGGCGCAGGCGGAAGTGCCCGAGCTCATGGGCGAGCACCGCCTCCACCTCGCCGTGTCCGAGGGTCTTCAGCAGGGTGTCGAAGAACACGATGCGCTTGTTGCGGCCGATGCCGGTGAAGTAGGCGTTGCCGTGGGTCGAGCGGCGCGAGCTGTCGACCACGAATACGCCCTTGGACGCGAAGCCGCACCGCTCGAGCAGCGCCTCGATGCGGGCTTTGAGATCCTGATCGGCGAGCGGCGAGAAGCGATTGAAGAGCGGTGCGATGAAGGCCGGCCACGCCCAGGCCATGAGCAGCATGACCGCGAGCCACAGCCCCCAGGCCCACAGCCACCAGCTGCGCCCGGCGCGCTGCATGAGCTCGAGCATCGCGAGCAGCAGCGGACCGCCCAGCAGCACCGCGAGCCCGAGGCTCTTGGCGAGATCCGCGAGGTACAGGGCAGGCGTGGTGCGGTTGAATCCGAAGCGCGCCTCGAGCACGAAGGTGCGCCACAGCGAGAGCGGCAGGCTGATGAGGCGCATCACGAGGAACGCGCTCGCGATCACCGCCAGTCCGAGCCACGGCTCGCGGAGCTGCCAACGCCCCCAGAGCGCATCGAGCGCGGCGAGGCCGCCGCCGATCGTGAGCGCGAGTGTCAGGGCGCCGTCGACGAGCAGCTCCAGCCGCCCGAGGCGCAGTTTCGCCGCCGTGTAATCGGCCGCCTTGGCATGCTCGAGCGCGGAGATACTGGCCGCGAACGGCGCCGGTACCGTGCCGCGGTGGGCGACAGCGGCGGCCGCCTGGCGATGCCCGAGCCATAGCTCGAGGATGAGGCCCGCGAGCACCGCGACCACGAACAGCGGAGTGAGCCACTGCATCGCGCGGGCCGCTAACCGCGCCGGTGTATGGGCCGCGCCCGGGGTGCGGCACGCCGCGGCGGCTTGCGCGCACGGCGCGCCGGCGCGGCGGAGGTGCCGTCGGCGAGCTGCGCGAGCAGAAACCGCGCGGCAGTCTCGAACCTCGAGGGATCGCCGTAGGCCCGCGCCACCAGCATCTCCCCCTCCAGCGCGCCCACCAGCATGCGGGCCGCCTCGCGCGGGCTGAGCGATGCGGCCAGCCGGCCGGCACGCACGCCGTGCTCGATCTGGCCGGTCAGCCAGCTCTCGTTGAGCTCGAAGAAGTTACGGATCGCCTCCTGCATCGGCGCCGGCAGCGTGCCGTACTCGGCGGCCACCATGCCGCACAGGCACATGCGCTGATCGGTCAGCACGTTCGTGTACAGGCGCACGTACTCGCGCAGCCGCTGCTGGGCGTCCTCGCAGCCGCTGACGATGCCGGCGAGCGCCGCGTTGAACGCCTCGCTGTAGCGCAGCACCAGCATGCGCCCGAGTTCGGCTTTGGTGGCGAAGTGGTAGTGCAGACTCGCCTTGGTGATACCCACCTCGGCGGCGATGTCGGCATAGCTGAAGCCGTTGAAGCCACGCGTCTGCACCAGCCGCTCGGCCACGTCGAGGATCCGGGTGCGGGTCGCTTCGGGCGCGGCGCTGGCAGGTCGGTTCATGCCCGGCATTCTAGCAGGTGAGGCCCTTGTTTCTATCTACTAGTTGGTAGATACTCGCTCCCACTGGCGGCAATGGAGCCGCCGCAGGGGGCACACATGCAGACCACCGAGCACAAGACATTTCACAAGCCCGACGAGCGGCGCGAGTTTCCGCACGGCCACGCGGAGATCCTCAAGGTCGGCGGCGGCGAGGTGGGGCGGTTGGTGTTTCAGCCCGGCTGGCGCTGGTCGAACGACGTCAAGCCGATCGCCAAGACTCACAGCTGCACCGCGCCGCACTTTCAGTATCACATCAGCGGGCGCCTCGGCATCCGCATGGACGACGGTACGGAGTTCGTGGCCGGCCCGGGCGATATCACCTCACTGCCGAGCGGCCACGATGCATGGGTGATCGGCACTGAGCCGGTGGTGGTAGTGGACTGGTTCGGCGCCAGCAACTACGCCAAGAGCGCCTGAGGCTCCCTGACACTACTCGCGGCTGCCGCTCGCGGCGGCGCGGCCCGGCGCCGGCGCGGCGGACTGGTCGCGCATCCACAGCCACAGCGTGGCGAGGAAGGCAGTCAGGCTCAGCGCCCCGAAGAACCACAGCATCGGCGCATAGCCAGCAGGATTGGCAGCGCTCGCCGCGCTCGTATCGTTGAGGTAACCGGCGATGACGTTGGCGCCGAACAGGCCGGCGTTCTGCAGACTCGTCATGAGGCCGTAGCCAGTACCGAGATGCTCGGCGGACACGTAGCGTACGACCGTCGGCCAGAGGACTGCGGGCAGGAGCGAGAAGCTCACGCCCAGCAACGCGGTCGACAGCCCCGCGCCGCCCGGCACGACTGCCAGCACCAGGAAGCTCATGGGCAGCAGCACCGCGCCGGCGGCGAGCAGCGGCGCATTGCGGCGGGTGCGGTCGAGCAGCAGGCCAAACACGGGCGTGGCAAACACCGCCGCCAGGAACACGTAGCTGTTGAGGGTGCTCGCCGCGGCGAGGGTCATGCCCTCCGCCTCCTGCAGGTACTTGATGGCGAACGTGCTGCGGAACGGGAAGATGACCGAGTAGAAGGTGATGCACACGGCTACCAGCAGCCAGTAGTCGCCGCGAAACAACAGCAGGTGGCGCCAGTCGAAGCGCTCGGGGGGCGGCGGCAGCGCCAGCGTGCCGCGCTGCGCCTCGCGCCGGTCGAGCCAGTAGTAAACCAGTGCTCCGGCAAACGAGACGGCCGCGAAGGCGAACGCGAGCCACAGCGGCGGCTGCCAGCCGCGCGCGTACAGATCGCTGGCGAAGGAGGGCGAGCGGTCGGCGAGATAGGAGCCGAGGCGCGCGAGACTCAGGTTCATCGCCATGAGGAGCGCCAGGTAGCGTCCGTCGAACCACTGCGCGAGCGCCACCAGCACCGCGACCACCAGCGTCTCCGAGCCGATCCCGAACAGCAGCCGGCCGACCGCCATTACCGGGAACTGCGTGCCGAGGGCGGTGACGGCGGCACCCACCAGGCACACGGCCGTGGTCGCTACAACCATGCGCCGCGCGCTCAGGCGATCCACCAGGATTCCGCCGATCAACACCAGGAAGATGTTGGGGAGGCTATAGATCGCATTCAGGGTGCCGATCTGCGTATCACTGAAATGCAGCTCGCGCGACAGCTGCTCGGCGACCGGGCCGATCGAGTCGTAGCCGTAGTAGTTGCCGAGCATGACGATCGCGCTGGCGGCGAACATCAGGGTCTGCACGGCGAACGACGGGGTAGCGGAGCGTGCGCCGCTCATGCGGAGTGGTTCCGCGGCTCGAGGAGCTCGATACGGTTGCCGAACGGATCGTCGACGAAGATGCGGTCGTAGCCGGCGAGCTCGCGGTCCTCGCGGCATTCGTGCCGCGCGGCGCGCAGCTGCGCGGCGAGCACCGTGAGGCCAGTCACCACGAACGCCGGATGTGCCTTGCGCGCCGGCCGGAAGTCGGCTTCAACGCCCAGATGCACGCGCAGCGCGCCGCGCTCGAACCAGCAGCCGCCGCGGACGGCCATGCTCGGCGGCTTCGGTACCTCGGGGATGCCGAGCAGGCCCTGATAGAACTCACGCGCGCGCACCTCGCCCCCGGCGGGCATGGCGAGCTGAACATGGTGCAGGGCTTCCACCAACATCGGCGCGCCATTGTACTCGAACGCTCGTTCAGCAGGAGCGTTTCAGCGCGCCACCCAACCGGCGGTGAGCAGCTGCGCGCTGAACTCGCGCAACACACGCGGGTCGGGGCGGGCGTGACGTGGCGCGACGTCCGGCGCCGGTATCCTCGCCAGCATGTCGCGCATGACGTTGAGGCGGGCCTGATGCTTGTCGTCGGCTCGCACCACGACCCAAGGCGCCGCGCGGCTGTGGGTACGGGTCAGCATGCGATCGCGGGCGCGGCTGTAGTCCTTCCAGTGCCGCTGTGCCGCCTCGTCGACCGGACTCAGCTTCCATGTCTTGAGCGGGTCGCGGCGGCGCTCGCGCAGCCGCCGCGCCTGCTCTTTGCGGCTGATGTCGAGGTAATACTTGAGGAGATGGATGCCCGAGCGCACCAGCATCCGCTCGAACTCGGGAGCCGAGTCGAGGAATGCCTCGTATTGCTTGCGGCTGCAGAACCCCATGACGTGCTCGACCCCGGCGCGGTTGTACCAGCTGCGGTTGAACAGCACGATCTCCTGCGCCGCCGGCAGCTGTGATGTGAAACGCTGGAAATACCACTCGCTCTCCTCGCGGTCGCTCGGCTTGCCGGGCGCCACCACCCGCGCCTCGCGCGGCGAGAGGTGCTCGACGATGCGCTTGATGGTGCCGTCCTTACCGGCGGCATCGCGGCCCTCGAGAATCACCAGCACCTTGCGGCCGCGCGCGATGACTTGGCGGTGGAGCTTGACGAGCTCGATCTGCAGGCTGCGCAGCTCGCGCGCATAGCGGTGCCGGGGGAGCCGGGGTGCAGACGGGGTCTTGCCGGCGGCTTTGCCGGTGGATTCTCGGGCCATGGAACTCCTCCGCGCCCCTCACGGGCGCCCTGCAGGCCGGGCATTATTCGCGCTGCCGCCGGCGCCGGCCATACTCTTGTGGCGTCGGGGCGCTTGGTTCAGGCTAGGCGCTCCCCACGGCAATCCAACAGAGCGCGGGCCTTCAGGAGGCAGGCATGAGCAAGTCCAGGGCTGAGCCACGGGTCACCGTGACGAAGAACGGGCCATACCTGGTGAGCGGCGCCGTGCCGCTCGCGCGGCAGACGATCGTCGCCGACGCCGAGGGTGGCTCCGAGGAATGGCGCGAGAGCCATGCCTTCCCGCCGCAGGAGAGCTACGCGCTGTGCCGCTGCGGCCACTCCAAAACCAAGCCCTTCTGCGACGGCAGCCACTCGAAGGTCGGCTTCGATGGCACCGAGAGCGCCAGCCGCGAGCCCTATCGACAGCAGGCCGAGCTCATGGAGGGGCCGGAGCACGCCTTGAGCGACGCCCAGCCGCTGTGCGCGTTTGCGCGCTTCTGCGATCCTCACGGGCAGGTGTGGAACCAGGTCGAGCACACCGACGAGCCGCAGGTACGTGCGACCTTCGTCCGGCAGGTGGGCGAGTGCCCCTCGGGGCGGCTCGTCGCCTCGGAGCGCCGCACGGGCAAGGCGCTCGAGCCGGCATTGCCGGTCTCCATCGGGGTGATCGAGGACCCCCCCGAGGGCGTGAGCGGCGGCCTGTGGCTGCGCGGCGGCATTCCGGTGATCGCCGCGGACGGATTTTCTTACGAGGTGCGTAACCGCGTGACGCTGTGCCGGTGCGGCGCCTCGAAGAACAAGCCCTTCTGCGACGGCTCGCACGCCGCCATCAAGTTCCGCGATCCGGCGCTTGGGAAGTGAGCGGACGATGAGCATCTACGACCAGGCCCTCGATCGCAATGCCGCCAACTATGTGGCGCTGTCACCCGTGAGCTTCGTCGAGCGCAGCGCCGAGGTGTACGGCGATTCGCCGGCGGTGGTGCACGGCGCGCGCCGCTACCGCTGGCGCGAGACGCGCGAGCGCAGCGCGCGCCTCGCCGCGGCGCTGCGTGCTCTCGGGGTAGGGCGCGGCACCACGGTGAGCGCCATGCTCACCAACACTCCGGAGATGATCGAAGCGCACTACGCCGTGCCGGCGCTCAATGCCGTACTGCATACGCTCAATACACGCCTCGATGCGCCGCTGCTTGCCTGGCAGATGGCGCATTGCGAGTCCGCGGTGCTGCTCGCCGACCGCGAATTCTCGGCGGTCATGGGGGAAGCGCTGCGCCTCCTCAAGGATGAGCACGGCCGCACGCCGATCGTCATCGACGTATGCGACGCGGAGTACCTCGGGCCGGGCGCACGGCTCGGCAAGCTCGAGTACGAGTCGCTGCTAGCGACCCATGAGCCGCTCGCGCAGCTCGCCGGTCCCGCGGATGAGTGGGATGCGATCGCGGTCTCCTATACCTCCGGCACCACCGGCAACCCGAAAGGAGTGGTGACCCACCACCGCGGCGCCTACCTCAACGCGGTGTGCAACGCCGTTTCCTGGTCGATGCCGGCGCAGCCGACGTATCTGTGGACGTTGCCGCTGTTTCACTGCAACGGCTGGTGCTTCGCGTGGACGCTGGCGATGCTCGGCGGCACCCAGGTGTGCCTGCGCAAGGTCGAAGCGCGCACCGTTCTCGAGGCAATGGGCGCGCACGGCGTCGATCACTACTGCGGCGCGCCGATCGTTCACAACATGCTGATCAACGCCGATCCCGCCTGGCGCGCCGGCATCACGCGGCGGGTGCGGGCGATGGTGGCGGGCGCCGCGCCGCCCGCGGCGATGATCGAGGGCATGGCGCGCATCGGCTTTGAGCTGACGCATGCCTACGGACTCACCGAGACCTACGGTCCGGCAGCGCTCGCCGCCCGCCAGCCCGCCTGGGCGCAGCAGAGTCTCGCCGAGCAGGCGCGTCTCAACGGCCGCCAGGGTGTGCGCTACCCGCTGCAGGAGGGCATGACGGTTATCGCGCCGGAGTCCATGAGCCCGGTGCCCGCCGACGGCGAGGTGCTCGGCGAGGTCATGTTTCGGGGCAACATCGTGATGAAAGGCTACCTCAAGAACCCGCAGGCGACCGCGCAGGCATTCGCCGGCGGCTGGTTCCATACCGGCGACCTCGGCGTGCTCGAGCCCGACCACTGCGTCAAGATCAAGGATCGCAGCAAGGACGTGATCATCTCGGGGGGCGAGAACATCAGCTCCCTGGAGGTCGAGGATGCGCTCTACCGGCATCCCGCCGTGATGGTGTGTGCCGTCGTGGCACGCCCCGATCCCAAGTGGGGCGAGTCGCCGCTCGCCTACGTCGAGCTCAAGAGCGGCGCCGAGGTCAGCGCGGAGCAGCTGCTCGCGCATTGCCGCACACTGCTCGCCGGCTACAAGATTCCCCGCGAGATTCGCTTCGAGGCGATCCCCAAGACCTCCACCGGTAAGATCCAGAAGTTCCTGCTGCGCGAGCGGGCCAGGTCGGCCAGTGCCATCGAATAGACTGGCGGCATGAGTCGCGGCGAAGTCATCGTGGTGGGCGGCGGGCTCGCGGGGCTTGCGAGTGCCTTTGCGCTGCATGAGGCGGGCTATACGGTGCAGCTCATCGAGCGGCGCGAGGACGTGGCGCTCGAGACGAGCTTCGCCAACGGCGGGATCCTCACGCCCTCGATGCCCGATCCGTGGAACGCACCGGGCGTGCACTGGCAGCTGCTGCGCTGGCTCGGGCGCGAGGATGCGCCGATGCTGCTGCGGCCGGCTGCGATCCCGGACTACTTCGGCTGGGGGCTGCGTTTCCTTGCCGGGTCCGCGCCGCGCTCCTATCACGCGGCGATGCGCGCCAACTACCGGCTGTGCGCCTACAGTCTCGAGCGGCTGCGCGCCTGGCGCGCAGCGCTCAACCTCGAGTACGCCGTGGGCACGCTCGGCACCATCGAGATCTACCGCGAGCCACGCGCGCTCGAGCAGGCGGTGGCCGAGGTGCGCAGCCTGGCGCCGCTCGGGCTCACGGCGACGACGCTCGATGCCGCGGCAACCGCGCGCCTCGAGCCGCTGCTCGAGGAGACACGCGGCGACTTCGTCGGCGCGCTGCACTTCCCGGCCGACGAGAGCGGCGACGCGCGGCTCTTTTGCCAGGCGCTGCGCGCGCGCCTCATCGAGCGTGGCGTGCGCATCGAGCTCAATCGCGAGGTGCGCGCGCTGCGTGTGACGGCGGGCCGGGTCGCAGGGGTCGAGACGGCCGACGGCCTCGTACCGGGCGCGCAGGTGGTGGTGGCCGCCGGACCCTGGTCGCCGAAGCTCCTCGCCCCCTGCGGTGTGCGCATCCTGGTGCGCCCGGTGAAGGGCTATTCGCTCTCGATCCCGGTGGAGCCCGAGCGTGGACCACGCCATGCGCTCGCCGATGACTCACTGCATGCGGTGATGACGCCACTTGGCGGGACGCTGCGCCTCGCTGGCACGGCGGAATTCAGCGGCTGGGACTTCACGCTGCGCCCCGGGCGGGTGCAGGCGCTGTGGAAGTTGCTCGCGCTGCTCAGCCCGACTCTCGCACGCAGCGTCGACCGCACCCGGGCGCAGCCCTGGTGCGGACTGCGTCCGATGTCGGCTGACGGCAAGCCTTACATCGGCGCGACCGGGGTGTCCGGCCTGTACGTCAACACCGGCCATGGACATCTCGGCTGGACCCAGGCGGCAGGCTCGGGCAAGCTGCTCGCGCAGCTCATGGCGGGCCAGCCTACGGACATTGATGCGCGGCCGTTTGCGCTCGCGCGCAGCGAGCGCAGCGCCTGGCGCGGCGCAGGTCAAACCGCAGAGCAACATCCATGAGCCATTCGATTGCCGCCCCGACGCTGCTCGCCTGCCTGCTACTGCCCGCGCTGCCAACGCGCGCGGCTGACTCGCAGCCGACCTACGACGTCATCATCCGCGGCGGCACGATCTATGACGGCTCGGGACAGGCGCCGCTCGTGGGCGATGTCGCCATTCGCGGCGACCGCCTCGCCTATATCGGGCCGCACGCCCCCGGGCGCGGCGCGGAGGAGGTCGCGGCGCGTGGCAGGGCGGTGGCGCCCGGGTTCGTCAACATGCTGGCGCATCCCGAGGAGTCGCTCCTCGTCGATGGGCGGGCGCTGAGCGATCTGCGCCAGGGGGTGACGCTGGAGGTGATCGGCGAGGACTCGATGGGTCCGCTGACACCGGAGATGAAACGCCTTGGCCTCAAGCGCCAGGGCGACATCCACTACGACATCGACTGGACGACGCTCGGGGAGTACCTGACGAAGCTCGAGAGACGCGGCGTTGCGCCCAACGTTGCCTCCTATGTCGGCGCAGGCACCGTGCGCACCAATGTGCTCGGCGAGCGCGACGTGCAGCCCACACCCGCCCAGCTCGCCGAGATGCAGAGGCTCGTGCACCAGGCGATGGAGGAGGGCGCGATGGGCGTGACGACCGCGCTGATCTACGCCCCCAACGAGTACGCCAAGACCCCGGAGCTGATCGCGCTCGCAAAGGAATCGGCGCGCTGCGGCGGCATCTACAGCGTGCACATGCGCAGCGAGGGCGACCGCTTGCTCGAGGGCGTGCAGGAGACGGTAGACATCGCGCGTGCCTCGGGCGCACCGGCCGAGATCTACCACCTCAAGCAGGCCGGGCGCAGCAACTGGGGGAAGCTCGATGCGCTCATTCGCGCGGTGAATGCGGCGCGTGCCTCGGGAGTGCGCATTACCGCCGACATGTACGTCTACACGGCGGGCGCGACCGGCCTCGATGCCGCCATGCCGCCGTGGGTGCAGGACGGGGGGCTGGAGGCGTGGATCGCACGCCTCAAGGATCCGGCCATGCGCGCGCGCGTGCTCGCCGACATGCGCGCGCCGAAGCCCGACTGGGAGAACCTGCTGATGGCCGCCGGTGCGCGGGGGACGCTGCTGCTCGGCTTCAAGAACCCGGGGTTGAAGGCGCTCACCGGCAAGACGCTTGAACAGGTGGCCAAGGCGCGCGGCGTGAGCCCCCAGGACGCCGCCATTGACCTCGTCGTCGAGGACGGCTCGCGGGTCGAGGTGGCGTATTTCCTCATGTCGGAGGACAACGTGCGCCGCGAGGTGGCGCTGCCGTGGGTGAGCTTCGACTCGGACGCGGACGCACCGGCCCCGGAGGGCGTATTTCTCAAGTCGAGCCGCCACCCGCGCACCTACGGCAATTTCGCGCGCGTGCTCGCGCACTATGTGCGCGAGCAGAAGGTGCTGACGATGCCGCAGGCGGTCCACAAGCTCGCGGCGCTGCCGGCCGAAGTGCTGTCGATCAAGGACCGCGGCCTGCTGAAAGAGGGCTACTTTGCCGACGTCGTGGTGTTCGATCCGGCGAAGGTTCAGGATCACTCCACCTACCAGCGGCCGCAGCAACTCGCTACCGGGGTCGAGGACGTGTGGGTAAACGGCGTGCGCGCGCTGCGTCACGAGGTGGCGACAGGCACGGCGAGCGGCCGGGCAGTGCGCGGCCGCGCCTGGACCGGTGTCGCAGGCGGCGGCTGCCGCGCCAGCGCCTCCGACTGGACCTGGTCACCCTGAGGCGGACACCGGCGCGAGGCGATGACCACGGAGCCGCCGGACAGCCGAGCACCGCAACTGGTCCGAGCCATCGGCCGCTGGAGCATGGTGGCGCTGACGATCAACAGCATTCTCGGCAGCGGCATTTTCGGACTGCCGTCCGTGGTGGTGGGGCTGGTCGGGCGCATGAGTCCCGTGGCGGTGCTGCTCGCCGGAGTCGGGATGGCGGTGATCATCGGCTGCTACGCCGAGGTTGCCTCGCAGTTCACCGAGACCGGCGGACACTACCTCTATGTGCGGCGGGCCTTCGGTCGATTCGCGGGGCTGCAGGTCGGCTGGATGAATCTCCTCAGCCGGCTCACCGCCTGCGCGGCCGCCGTCAATCTGCTCGTGATCTCACTCGAACAGTTCTGGCCTCAGGCCGGCGCGCCCTGGGCGCGGTTCGCGGTGATGTCGCTGCTCGTCGGCACGCTCGCCGTGGCGAACTACCGCGGCGTCGCCTCCGGCACGCGCCTGAGCAACGTCTCGGTGGTTGCGAAGCTCGTGCCGCTGGTCGCGGTGTGCGCCGTCGGGCTCAGCTACCTCGCTGTCCACGGCGCCACCGCAGTGCAGCCGGCGGCCGGTGGTGTCGACGGGTGGCTGAAGGCAATGCTGCTGCTCTTTTTCGCCTACGGCGGCTATGAGGTGGCGCTCAATCCCATGGGCGAGGCGAAGGATCCGCGGCGCGACTCCGGCTTCGCGCTCATCTTGGCGCTCATCGTTGTCACCTTCATCTACACCACGCTGCAGCTGATCGTCGCCGGGGCGCTGCCCGATGCGGCGCACAGCGACCGGCCGCTCGCCGATGTAGCGCGCGTAATGCTGGGACCGACGGGGGCGGCGCTCGTGTCGCTCGGGGCGCTGGTCTCGGTGTACGGTTACCTGAGCGCCAACCTGCTCACCGTGCCGCGCGGCACCTACGCGCTCGCCGAGCGCGGCGACTTCCCGGCGGCGTTCGCTGCCATCCATCCGCGCTTTCGCACACCGCACCTGTCGATCGTTGCTATCGCGATCGCGGTGTGGGCGTTCGCACTGCTCGGCAGCTTTGCGTGGAATGTCACCCTGTCAGCGGTGGCGCGCCTCTTCTACTACGCTGCGGTGTGCGCCAGCGTACCGGTGCTGCGCCGCCGCCAGCCGCAGGCGGCGCTGTTCCGCCTGCCCGGCGGTGCGGTGCTGCCGGTGCTCGGGGTGTCGATCTGCGCGGCGCTGCTGACGCGCGTCGACTTCTCGAAGTCTGTCATCCTGCTGGCGGTGATCCTCACGGCCGGGGTGAACTGGCTGCTGGTCCGCGGCCGCGGCACAATCCTGAAGGAGGCAAGCCATGAGTAGCGATGAACCGCTGGTGTTGCGCGCGCAGGATGCGCGCGGCGTCGTGACTCTGACTCTCAACCGCCCGCAGGCCTACAACGCCCTGTCGGAGGCCATGCTCGCAGCGCTGCAGCGCGAGCTCGACTCGATCGCCCTCGATGCGGCGGTGCGGGCCGTGGTGCTTACCGGCGCAGGCAAGGCGTTCTGCGCCGGACATGACTTACGGGAGATGCGCGCGCAGCCCTCGCACGACTACTACCGACGGCTGTTCGCGCAATGCACGCGCATGATGCTGACGCTGCGGCGGCTGCCGGTGCCGGTGATCGCGCGAGTGCAGGGCGTCGCGACCGCGGCCGGCTGCCAGCTGGTGGCGCAGTGCGATCTGGCGGTGGCGGCGAGCAGCGCACGCTTCGCTGTCAGCGGCGTCAACCTCGGGCTGTTCTGCTCGACGCCAGGCGTGCCCCTGTCGCGCAACGTGCCGCGCAAGCAGGCGTTCGAGATGCTGGTGACCGGGGAATTCATCGATGCTGAGGGTGCGCTCGTGCGCGGACTCGTCAACCGGGTCGTGGAGCCGCAGGAGCTCGACGCGGAAGTCGCGCGGCTCGCGGGCACCATCGTGGCCAAGCCGCGTGTCGCGATCGCGATGGGGAAGGAGCTGTTCTATACCCAGGTCGAGCTCGGCATCGAGGCGGCTTACGCTGCGGCAGGCGAGACCATGGCGTGCAACATGATGGAGGAGGCGGCACTCGAGGGTGTGCAGGCGTTCATCGAGAAGCGCGCCCCGCGGTGGGGGTCGTGACGCCTACGGGTGCTTGTCCTCGCGATCGAGCTTTATCAGATCCACCACACGCACGGCCCCGGCACGCTTTGCGAGCCTGCGTGCCTGGAACTTCGCTTCCCGCGTTTGCACGTAGCCGTTCAGGGTCACGACGGCCCGCTGCGCCTCTACGTCCACGTGCGCGAAGTAAAACATCGGATCGGCGCTCAGCGAGGCCTGCAGGCGCTCGGTGAGCGCAACGTCTGCCGCCACCTCGGCGGCAGTCCTCGCGGGCACCTCGACGCAGGCCGCAGCCAGCAGCAGACAGCAGCCAACGAGCAGCGGCATTCGCCCAGACACATGCGTTGAGACCGCACTCGAGCGCGCTAATTCGCCAGCCGTCGTGACAGTCGCTAGCGCGAGACCGGTGAGTCGCCCAGGCCGTTGCGCTGCAGCTCGAGGTCGTTTACGACCTGCGCGACACCCTGGACGCCTTCGGCAACGCGTTGTGCCTCGAGCAGGTCGGGTGATTCCCAGACGTAACCCGTGAGCTGCACGACGCCGTTGTTGGCGCGCACGATGATGTGCTTGGCGTACAGCTGATGGTCCGCCTGCAGCGCGTTATCCACGCGGTCGGCGATTTCCTTGTCGACTTGCTTCTGGGCGTCGGTCCGGGGGGTTTCACACCCGAGCAGGCTGCCGAGCAGCGCAATGACCAGAGCGGCGCAGCCAGTGCGATAGTTCGTTGATGGCACGATCGTTCTTCCTCCTTCGTGTCTCGATGGTAGCTCACTTAGCGAGTCGCCGGCACGCTGCGTCAACGCGGCCGCTTCGCCGCGATTTTAATCGTGATCCACGCCGGGGTCGGCCACCTCGATCTCGTTGATGACGCGCCGCTTGCCGGCGATGCGCCGCGCCATGCGCACGATCTGCAACATATCGAAAGGATCCTGAACAACCCCCTCGACGCGCACGACGCCCTTGTCGGCGCTGACGCTGATGTGACTGACGAACAGGTACGGGTCGTTCTGCATCGCTTGCTCGACCTTCGCAACCAGCACGGCATCGGACTCCCGCGTGGCGCTGATCACGACCTCGGGGGGCGCCGAGGCTGGCGCTGGCACCGGTTGCTGTGCGCGCAGCGCCGGCGAGGCGACCAGAGCGACCACTGCCAGCGCTGGCGCTGGCAGCGAGCCGCTCCGGTCGTGCCGGGCTGCCACGCGGGCTTCCTACACTACCGAAACCTGCAACGCGGGCTCAGAACTTGAAGTTCACCCCCGTCGAGATCCCAAGCTCGTGGCAGCCGCCCCAGGTCGTGGGACCGGCGCTGCTGTAATCGATGAACTGCGGATGCGTAGCATCGTGGCAGTCGGTCTTGATGCCATGCCCGCCGGCGCCGATGTCGTAGTGCGCGTTGCCGTCGTTGGCAGTGTCGGCCGCCTGCAGATACCAGCTCAGCTGCTTGTCGAGCTTGTGCCACCACCCGAGGGTGTACATGTTGGCCTGGTTGTCGCCGATGCCGTTCGGGTTGAAGTTGTGCTGTCCGCCCGGATCGCCGACCGATGCGCCGGCGTGTGCCCAGCCGGCGGCAAGCCGATCGGCGCCGCTATTGAACACATACTCGATGGCCAGCCAGTCGCCGCTGCGCTGGCGCTCGTTCTGGAACTCCAGAACGGCCGGCAAGTTGCGATGCAGCTCCTCAAAGATGTAGTCGATCGTCAGCCCGAATTCGAAGGTGTATTGCACTCCGAACTTGTAGGCGAACTCATCAGCCGTGTCGTACGCCGGGTTGTACTCGGGCGTGCCGGCTATAGCTGAATTGGGGAACTCCGCGCACAGGGCCTCGTAATCCGTCCAGTCGAGGATCTGGGCGCTGAGCGCATTGGCGGGCGTCGGGCAGCCGTTCGCGCCGGCCGGGCCGAGCAGGGCGCCGTAGATCGGACTGTTCGCGCCGACGCCGTCGCTGCTGCGGTTGACGCCGCTGTGCAGCTCGTAGGCGGCGGTCAGGTACAGCCCGCCCATCTCCAGCTTGAAATCGACGCTGTAGCCCCAGTTGTAGCCGCCGTCGTCGCAGTTGAGCGGCAGGTTACCGCTGCCAGGGAGGTTCCCGCCGTAGCAGTCGGTGCCGCCGAGCGACACGATATTGTTGTACGGATCGGGGTTCTGCCCGAACTGATAGGCGGCATCGAAGCTGAAGCCCTGCCAGTTGGGCGAGTCGTACACCACCACGTGATCGGCGCGCGTGCCGAACTCGACGCGGTTGTCGCCGCCGGTGTTGCCCATGATGACCGAGTAGTCGCCGAGGCCGCCGGAGAACGGGTTCAGGCGATCGGTCGAGGTCTTGTACGGCATGTACATGGTGCCGAACTTGAGCGTGCCGAACCCCCTTTCCTTGAAGCCGATGTAGGTGTCACCGAGGCCGACGGCTCCCATCACCGTGTTCGACTGCTTGGTCCAGGTGTCCTGCAACCCCGGCGCAGCCGACAGGTTGAGGGCGGTCGAGACCTGATAGATGAAGTCGACGGTCGTACCGTCGATCTTATGGGTGCCGCGGTAGCCGACATTGGAGCCGTTGCTGGACATCATGGCCATCCAGCCGACGCGCCCATAGGGGCTCGGCCCCCAGTTGGGCGTCATCTTCGGCGAAGTGCCGGGCGCGATGGAGCATGCGGTCCCGCCCGCACCCGTGCAGGTGTAGGGGTACGCCAGCATGCCGTCCATGCCCTTGGTGGTCTCGTCGATCGACATGTCGAAGGTGCCGAAGAAGCCCTTCATGAAATCGCTCATCGTCTTGTCCGACGCCTCCACCTTCTTCTGGGTGGCGGTTACCTGCTGCACCGCGGCGCTGGCCTGCTGCTGGGTCTTCGCCTGGTCTTCGCGCATCTGCTTCAGCTGCTGGTTCAACTGATCGATCTGTTGCTGCAGATCGCGCATGCGGTCCTGCACGCTTTCGGGGGTCGATTGCTGCGCGACGCCCGTTGCCGAATAGCCCAACAGCACCAACGCGGTCGCGAACGTCGCGACCAGCGATCGGAGCACTTTAGTACAACACATACGATCCCCCTTGTGAGTGATGAACCCTCGATCTGCGACCCGAAGACTTGTCTGTGACCCTAACATTCCCCGGCCTCCTCGCCGTTGCGCCCCACGGACCGCGGGTGCGCCAGGCTGTAAAGACTTCAGATCACCTTCTCGGCGCGCAGCGCCGCGATCTCCTGTGCGCTCAGGCCCAGCTCATTCAGCACCTGCTCGGTGTGCTCGCCGAGCAGCGGGGAGCGCTTCACCTCGGTCGGGCTGTCGGAGAGCTTGATGGGATTGCCGACCGAGAGGTATTTGCCGCGCTTGGGGTGATCGACCTCGACGACGGTGCCGGTGGCACGGAGCGAGGGC
>DATMOK010000043.1:0-83882 GCA_035568235.1 Steroidobacteraceae bacterium
GCTCCTTCGTCTTGGCTCCGGCTTCGGATTCCTTCAGCACCGCAATGATCTGTTCTTCGGTGAACCTCTTGGATTTCATCGTCTGCTCCTGGTGAAGCAGACTCTACTCCCGTCCCGGACTAAACTCGGGTTTCAGGTCGAGCCGCCGCTAGACGCCCGTGAGAGTTTCTGCCCGATTTCGCCCAGACAACCTCGACAGCCGAACGGGCTGCGTAGCGCCTGATGCCGGCAACCGGCCATCTGTGTGTGAACAGGCATCGAAGTGTGATCAGGATTTTGGCCGAACCGGCGCCGAAGGGTGCCCTACCGACGTTTCCCGATGAGGATCTGGAGGTTGCGGCACGCTCTACATGGTCAATAGCGACGCCGGGGACTGGTCGACCGTCGATGCCGGTTTACGTCGGAGTCCATCGGGGTCCAGTTGACCCACAGTTTCCCTTACACCCTTAAGCAGGTTGGGCTATCTGACACTCTGTGACTGGGACGAGGCGAAAAATCTACCGTACTGTTAGCGTAGTGTCAGGATTTGCCGTATTTCGACTCCATAAGCCTTGATTTTCAATGGAAAGGGAGGGACTCGAACCCTCGACCCCGGCATTATGAGAGCTAAAGCGACGGCCCAAACGCGCCTAAGTAGCTGTATTTCCGGGGTACCGGAGTGTGTTAGGAGTTAGAAAAAGGCGGTGGCGGGACATGAGAAGAGCATACCAACACAGGATGCCCTCCTCGGCTGCTTCCCGTGGCCCGCCGTTCCGCAAACCAACATCGCACTGCCGTTAAGGGACGCCCGAGCAGCCGAGGTTTCTGGGCCGTCTAAACCGCTCCTGCGTGCAATGCCGTCCGCATGCGGACGGTCAGTCATCCTTCTGGAGGAGGTGGTGGTGATAGCTGCACAGCCCCCCGAGAGGCTGCTCCTGCACCCCCAGAAGTGTGTGGCACACGACGCATCTCTCATGCTTCGGCGTCACGCCGCATGCAAGGCATTCGGCAAGCTCTACAACGTACGTGGCGTTGCCACACTCGAAGCAATCCTCAATCGGGGGGTCGCCCCCATCCTTCGCCGCTATATATTGCTCTCCAGCGAAGGCTTCTAAGATGGCAGCCTCCACGATCTCGCTGTACTCCATCTCCTTTCCGCACGCCCGACATGCAAATGCCAGCATCAGCGGATCTTCCACCCCTGGATTAGTTGGGCAAATCAGCTCTGAACTGCAATTCCTGCAGCGCAGTTCTTTTGCGACATGCTCGTGCACCTCTGTTGGCCAGCTGATCTCCTCAAGACGTTTGGTGCACTCAGCAAGCTCGACCTCGAAAACCTCGGCCTGTTCCAACAACGCCCCCCAGGTTTCCTTACCGAGCAAATCCACCGGCTCTTGATCCAGCTCGGTCCTGATGAACTTACCTATCACAGTGAATGTGTTGTAGATCAAGCTCTTCAGCAGAGCTGGAGTCAGCGAGGTACTGTGGTGCTCGACTTCGTTCCTGGCGTCCACAATGTCCTTGACGCATTCCCAATCGACGCCGACGCCCAGGTCAGTAAAGCGCTCGCGTACCTGTTCTACGTCGACCGTCCTTTTCCCGACGCCGACTATCTCGATTGTCCCGCCCTTGCCTCTGCGGAGTCGGCTTTTCTGTTTCAGGAGCACGTCTTCAGAGCCAGGTGGGGATAATCGACGCAGTTTCTCCTTGAAGAGGAGAAGGACTCCGGCCGTGATGTTACGAACGGCAGACAGTACTCTACGGGGGTCCTTAGACCGATAGTCCTCCACACCAAGCTGAATAGACTGCGCGGCGTTTTGCAGGATGGCGTCCATGGCGGGCCTTATGAGCACGAACGTGTGATAGCAGGTGCATCCTGCCACACCCACGGGGTGGTGGCGGCTCGCCCCCGCCTTCGACATGAATCCGAACATCGATCGCGCCGATCACGTCGTCAACATCGACGAGTCGGACAACCGTCCGAGTCTTGCTACCGTCATCGAGACCGCCGAGTGGTATGTCGAATCAAAGGACCGTGGTCGGGCGATCGTCGCGGAAGTCCTGAACGAGACGCGACACTCACGGCGTGCGGCGAAGGCTCTCAGGATCGCTCCGCCGACATCGAGCTGACTGCGACGGCGCTTGCGGAGTCGGACGCCGCTCATGACTAGCCCGTCGGATCAGAGATTGACGCTGTTCCCAAAGAGCTACGACGAAGACCTGTCCATCGAAAACGGAGCAACTCCAAGAGGATCTACGCGGTTCGCTTCGCGGGCTGCTTTGCTCTCATCCTGACCTTCTTGCCGTCTGCCTTTTGGCCGATGACGACTTGGTGATGATTCCGTGAATCCCCAACCAAGTTGCGGCGCAGCATCACGTCGGGCCGATATGAGATGAGATAGATCAAGTCCGCCACACAGTTATGAATGTATGGCACCGAGTCCTGATTGACGACACAGCGGCACTGCGCCGCAGCAACCCGCTAACAGCACTAAGCCGGTAACGCTCCGCTGTCAGTTAGTCTGCGAAGACGGCGTGCAACGGGGTCATTGTGAGTTTGGAAAGTAGTCAAGAAGCGTCCATTGACGCACCGAGGGAGCAAACGTGAGGAATCAAAAATTGCTTTTGGCGCCGTGTCTCTGCCTCGCAATCGGCTGCGCGCAGCTCGCGCAAGCTGCATCGGCTGCCGCTACTCCGATGCCCGCCAACATACGGTTCACCGTAACTGGCACTACGACAGTCGCTCCGAGCCCCTTTGCGAGTAAGAAGCTGGCGAAGGCCGCCGCGACCTCCACGAACGTATTACCGCGTCTGCCGAAGCGGGCTTACAACGAGCCCGATATTGAGAGCACGCTGACCGACCTCTTTCAGAATTGGGCGCCCGCGCGCGCGCAATACGCCGGATATTTTGTCTTGATGCCCCAGAAGTTTGATATCAAGGCGGAGGGCACAAACCTGATGACTTCAGTGGCAGATGATCAGGTCGCCGTCCTGCAGCATTGGACGCTGGCTCAGTTTCCCGGGGTCGGCCTTTCTCTTATTAAGCCTTCTGCTCTTAAAAGCGCGTCGGTGTTTCAGGGCGGCGGCGCGAATGATCGAATTTTTGTCCGTTTGGATGGCTTCGGCGCTCCGGTCCCCATTGCCGTTGCGCGTGTCGTCGAAGCAGACTTTGTGCGCGGGTTTGCCACTCGACTTTTTATGTCGGCTTACATTGAAGCCGCCAAAAACTATCAGGGAGCGGGCGGGCTTTCAGGCGTGAAGCTCGACTTTGGCGGCGTTAATACCGCGGCAACGAATGTGTTTGCGGCATACACGCAGATAGCAAGCTATCCCAACGCCCAAACGCTGGACGTCGACATCGCCGCTGTTGCGGCGAACAGTCCGGTGGCACCCGTTAGCCTGCTTTATGGATGGCAGGCCGCCGGTCAACTGCTGAAAGACGACAATGTGGCGACGCACAATCTGCGAAACGACGTTTGGCGTCTCATGAGCTACCACTACGCCCCCGAGCAAATCGGGGCGATGGTCGGCTACACGCTCCAATACTTGGCGGGATACGCCGAGAACCAACGCGTGCTTTCGATCGCAAACAATCAGGGTGATCCCGGCTCGACGAACGACCTCAGTAAGATTGTCATGCAGGCAGCTGCGGACAAGAACGTGTCGGCCGCCAAGAATCTAGTTACGTCGTTCGGGAATCTACTGACAGCCGAGTCATATGCGATCGCGACGAACACGAAGCTTTCTGCGACTGATCGTGTTACAGCTCTAACCAGATATGGGAACTTGATTGATGGCTACCGGCGAGGCGTGAGTTCGGCTACAAACGACATCTATAACGACATCGCCGATATTTCCTACGGAATCGGGTACGCCACCGGATTCAATGATGGATATGCCCTTGGATTTGCTGCTGGATGGCAGGATGGTTGGGTATCCGGCTATACGACAGCCTGGCTACAGGCGAGCCTTACGATAAATAACCTAGAAGCGCAGATAAGCAGTCTCCAGAGCCAACTCAATGCAGCGAACAACGGCGGCGATTGCGGCTTCTGGTGCACCGTCGGCAACATCGTAAGCACTGGCTCAACCATCGTCGGCATTATCGGCTCACTCTTCTAGCGATCGTCAATCTACTGTGATCTGAAGCGACCTTGCGCTGCGGGCGACAACGGTAAAGAAGGGTCCTCCACCCCGCCCGTGCTTCACGGCTGCACCGGTTATCCAGACCGGTGCAGCCCGAGAAGTGTCGGAGAGCGGCGGCGTCGGAGCTGAAGGAGTCGCGCAAGACATAGGGCGATGGTCTACGCGCTTCGCTTCGTGCGCCGCGAATAGGCGGTTCAGGCTGGGAAGCGGCCGATACGCTCTTTCCGCTGCACGCAGACGGCAGCGGACGGTCAACGTGGAGTTAAGGTCAAGACCAAGAACGCAACTGATCCGGCGGCCCGGTCAATTAGCTCTACGCGGGAAGGCTAGACACCCATGTTGGCTAAACACCTACGACGTTGTCGTAGCAAAGCGCAATGCCAACTTAGACATGCTCGTCCAACAGCGCGATCTTCATAAGATTCGGATCCTCCATCGAGTGCTCCATTTCGTGTGCATAAACAAGCTTGCGCCGCGCGATGCGGTCAGCTTCGCCAGGCCCGTCTTGGAAAATTTGGGGAAAGTGCCCGTTCTTCACCATCTCGATAAAAACTAACGAATCCAGAACAAACATCAGTGATAAGCAGTTCTTCTGGCTGTAGAACGCCTCGCTCTGAAGATTTCCGTGGAGCATCAGATGTCGATTCAACTTTGTCGTCTGGGCATCGTTCGTACTCTGGTAGACAATCGTGTCGAGATAGCGACCCAGGGCTCTGCAGACCACATCGATTGTCCTGTCGTCTTTCGGGTCGCCCGTTGTAGGAGTAACCCACGAGGTGGATTTGACGTTGGTCTGGCTTGTAACCTGGAAGAGCTTCCGACAGTACCCCTCGACCACGTAGATCCACTGCGACAGGCATGACATGAAGTCCAGCCCATACAAGCTTATAAGGCCGCTCTCGATCTCCAGAGCGTAGGTCTTTGCAATGAGCTCTCGCATGAACGCGTAAACCATCATCTTTGCGCGGAAGTCGAATTTCATCGCGACCTTATAGAGTTCCGGCGCTATTCTTTGATCAAGGGTAGCGTTCTGGGTCGAGGGACCACGAAACACGCTGTCGGCAATTTGCTTCCCATTGCCCCATGCATATTCAAGGGGCGAAACGAACCATTCAACAGTCAGAGCATTCCTGCTTGTCTTTTCGTAGTCTGCAATCCATTTGGTGGCGTCCATGCGTGCTCCTTGGAATACGACCAGGCCGCGATCGCCTGCGAAGTATTTCTCAGGCCCTATAACTCTGCAACGTCCGCTTCGGGTAAGCGTACCAACACAGATGCCCTCCTCGGTTGCCTCCCGTCGTTGTCGCCCCTCAAACCAACATCAGGCAGCAAATAGGGGACGCCCGAGCAGCCGAGGTTTCTCCGCGGCCTAATGCGCTTCTGGTATGCGAAGCCGCTTCGTAGGGCCACGGAAGCTCCCGCTACGCTGCGCGCAGCGCCGACGGGAGCGCATCACCGCGACCTGGCTGCCCTGCTCTTGGATGGGGCATCCCCAAGGAATTGATCCGGGCGACCTTCGTCCCGATCTGGGGCCAGGGCGGCACGAGTACGATCGAAAACGCGCTCCGGGAATGTGTCGCGCCCGCGGTCAACGGATCGGAATGAGGAGCCAGCAGCGCCCGCGTCCGGCCCCACGGGCGCTGCTGCTCACGAGTTACTTCGAACGAGCTATATCCAGCTCCCACTGAAGAATCGCCTGGGCAACTGTGTTGTAAGTCATACGCCAAGAGATCGCGTTGCGTCCGACATACTCGGGCCGGCTGTTCTCCTGCTGGTGGATATCCTGAATCGCAAGCACCAACTGGTCGATGCAGCTGTCAACGAGCTCTTCAATAGGGACCTTCCAGGAGAAGGTTCCCTTAGGCCGATTCCAAACTACGTTTGCGCGAAAACTTGCCAACATCGGCATGACCCAGCCGAGCGAGATCTTGCCGTTGACCTTTTCATTAAGAAACACGAGTGTGTTTTCGCGATTAGTCTGACTGCGCACTCGCGAGTTTTTTCCGGCCTTGAAACGGCCGGAAGTACCAGCAAGCGCCTTCTTCTCGATCATATCGCGCAGGCGTAAAATCTCCGGCGCTTTTGAAATCAGAATCTTGAAGGAGTCGTTGCTCTGAGGATTCGCTGCCTGCTCGGCGAACCGACGAACGATCCCCTCTTTCCGCCCAAAAAGAGCGACCGGATGGGTCTTGTCGTCGTACTCGTTGCAATCAAACACTGCTAAGTAATAGAGAATCTCACGAACATCAACGGGCTTTTCCTCATTCATCTTGTACGCAATCTGCTCGGCGTACGGCTGGCCGTGCAGCACCTTACGCAGCTCATCAAAATGGTCGCGCAGATTCTCAAGGCTCTTGAGATCGACCTGCTGGCTGGTGTTCAACCCACCTGCTATCTCGGCAATCTGACTTGAATCAACGCCTGTCACGCACTTGACGAAGACTGAGGCCGGCCACCCATTCTCGGGTGGCTGCTTCTGCGCCTCCAGTACTGCGTGAAGCGTGTGGGCCCCGTCGACAACCCCGTGGAGGTTGGCATCGCTGAACTGGATGACTACCTCCTGGCGCTTGTCGTCAAAGGTCAGAGATTCGGCCACGACTGTGATACCGCGGTTGCGCTCGTGAAAGCGCTCGGGCTCCTGAGTCAGCGTTTGCGCGATGGCCTTGTATGTCGTACTGCGCTGGTTGACCTCACGTGGGTTGACGTCGCGCCAATCCCACAGGTCACGCGGCAGGGTTCTCGCCGGCGTGAAAAACAGCCCAAACTTGGAGTCCCCCGTAGGGGCGGGAATTGACCGGAAGTGCTTCGTTGGGAAGCGGAAAGTAGATACTGACATGATCGGAGCCTCAGGCAAGCGACCCGCAATGGATACGCCGCCAATCTGTCCTACATGCCTAGCGCCGACACGTTATGCGTCAAGCATCCAGCATGAAGACCGCTCGATCTTAGCGAAAGTGAAACCGAGGGGTCAATCCAGGCCGCGTTAGGTCAAATCGCGAGGGCGCACGGAATGGTATGACGCTAATCGATCGGCTCCGCGCCGAATCGGTCATAGAGCAGTGACAATGATTTCTTTCGTATCCTGAACTGGCTGCGCGCTTTTGTCTTGGGTCTGGTTGTGCTGGCGCCAGTAACTTTCGGACCTGGATCGTAGATGACCTCGCCGGCAATAAGCGCCGCAAGGAAGCGTACGAAACTCGTACCCTCGCCCAGCAGCGCGGGACTCGTATACCGATAGGCCCGGGGTGCGTCTTGGGTGTCGTATGGCACGTACGCTGCGGCAGCGTGCTTGCGCCCCCAATGCTCGAGCAGCCGGCCGAACGACCAGCCGGCGCTTACCTCGCCATCCGGATCGATCAGATCAATCCCGCCATCCACGCTCACAATCTTGTTGTCCGACCGCCTGAAACCTCGCACCGTCAGCCGTTGACCGGTGGGCTCGCAAACCTGGTCGGCGCGGTGTGTTCCGGTGAAATACAACGTGTCGTCTGAACGCTCGTGTCCGTACTTGCGTACGAAGGCTTCGACGCCATGCTTGCCGTAATAGCCAGAGTCGGGCTCGGGCGTCATAAGTGTTATTCGGTCCGAACCACAGGCTTTGAGCTCCCATCCCAGGAAATCCGGCTCTGCTCGCCCGTTGGGTACGACCCCGAACAGGGCCTCCAGTGTGTAGCCACCTCCGTTAAGCGCGACGTACGGGCGGGTGATCCCATCGGGATACAGCCGGCGGGAGGCGTGCCAACCATCGGCGCAGATCTCGCGGAGCTGCGCGAGCAGACGTGCCCGGGAGTCGCCAACCCCGGGTAACGGGACGTCAAGAAACAGGCCGACTTCCTGTAGTGAAGTACGACGCGCCCTCCGATCAAATTCCGCCGCGACTGCAGATCCCTCCGGAGCCAAGTATGCGATGAGTTCCCGCGTGCCAAGTACGGCGAGAAACAACAGCCTTCCGTCCGGGCCATTGTTGAAGCGCCGCGCCGCACGAGGAACCGGTCTCATGAATTTCGACGGGGCTAGGAGGCAACCTCGAAGAAAACCTGACATCCGAACTTCCGGGTAATTGGGATAGAGGATTAGCTGTGCGTTCGGTGCACGAGCGACCCTTCCTTCATCATCGAGCCAGCTGAGTGATAGCGACGCCTTAAGGGTCGGCTGCCTTGTTGATCTGTCGGATTTAACCGCACCATAGGGAATCAGATTGAGCGACTCAAACCCCGGTCCGAGATAGATTTGCTGTTTGCTGTTGTCGTTTTCTGCAAGGCGTTTGCAGAGAATGCGGTGCGCCCCAAGGTCAGAGAGGCGGCGCAAGAGCTGATCGAGAGTCGCAAGGCTCATTTAGGGCCACGGATCATGATAATCCTGCTCGACCGATGCATAAGCCATCGGGCCGCAGCCTCAGAGGTCCGCTTCAGTGCGCGCTGTCCTCGACCGCGAATGGCGCACTCCCAGATGATGAGTGATCGCCAACCCGCGGCAGACATCGCGTCGCGCACGACTTTGTCCCTCTGGCGATTGTGTGTGATCTTTTTCCGCCAGAACGCGCTCCGTGTGGCCGGCCAGCGGAAGAAGCGGCAGTTATGACCGTGCCAGAAACAGCCGTGAATGAAGATTGCAGCGCGATATTTTGGGAAGACAAGATCCGGGTGACCCGGCAGTCGTGGATCGTGCAAGCGATATCGTAGACCCAGTGCGAACAGTGCGCGACGAAGCGAAATCTCGGGAGCGGTGTCCTTTGACCGGATCGCAGCCATGTTGCGGCTGCGGGCGGCCGGAGAATGGACATCGGTCATCAGACGACCATGGCCACCTGATTCGGAACCGCTTCGGCGGCCCGGAGCGCCATCACATGAGGCTTCATCGCCGCGGCTACAGCAGCGACTACTGGTACGACGACCGAATTGCCGAATTGCTTATAGGCCTGCGTGTCAGACACCGGAATCTTAAAGTCATCCGGAAATCCCATGAGGCGGGCGCACTCCCGTGGTGTGAGCCGTCGCGGATTTTTCCGCGCACCACGCGACACCAAGATCTCCGAACCGTCTTTATAGTAGCGTGCCGAAAGCGTTCGGGCGATGTCAGTCCTCGCGACTAGACTAAATCCGAAGCCGTTACCGGCAGCGGAATGCTTTTGTCGATAGTCTTGGAGGTATTTCCAGAGGTGGCTGGTCAGGGTGTATTTGCCGTTTACAGCGGCACTTGCCCCGATCGTATAGTCCGGTTCTGCGCGTTCCGAACCGTCCTCACGGTGAAGTACAGCATCGAGACGAAGAGACCGTTGCGGAATCTGCACTAAGTCCATCGTGAAAGGAGTAAGTCTCCGAAAGCCAACTATGAAAATCCGCTCACGATGCTGCGGCACCCAAGGCTTCGCATCGATGACCCGATGATCCACGTGGTAACCGAGCTCTGCGAGCGAGTCCATGATGACTCTAAATGTGCGGCCCTTATCGTGCGACTTCAGGTTCCGCACGTTCTCAAGCACGAAGGCTAGCGGCCGCTTGACTTGAATGATCTTGCAGATTTCAAAGAACAGAGTCCCTTGGGTTTTACACTCGAAGCCATGCGGATCACCCAACGCATTCTTCTTAGAGACCCCGGCTATTGAGAATGGTTGGCATGGGAATCCCGCGACGAGCACATCGTGCTCGGGGACTAGCTTCTGAATGACTTCTTCAGAGCGTGTGACTTGCCGGATGTCGCCTGTGATCTCGTGTTCCGGGCGAAAGTTGGCGCGATAGGTCTCAACGCAGAACCGATCGTACTCGGAAGTAAAAAGGCATCGACCACCGGCCCGCTCAAATCCCAGACGAGTCCCACCGATGCCGGCGAAGAGGTCGATAAACGTAAAGTCAGCTGCGTGATGAGGCTCGACTCGAACAGTCTCCTGGCGAAGCAGGTTGGAGATCGCATGCCAAACGAGCCTCGGCCGGGGAATTGCCCCGTCATCCCACCGAGCTAATGTGCGGTGGTCCGTTTCGAGCTCACGCGCTAGCTCGTCTTTGCTAAACCTACTGTAGGCCGCTCTTAGCGCTTCCCGAGCCCGTATTTCGTCCACGCTGCGCAATCTACCCCCTGATCCCGGCGGGACAATTTTGCGCATTGTGTCCTGAAATCGTCCCCCCGGCAAGTAGTCATTCAGAGTCGATTTAGTGGCCTCATGACCACTACCCAGATACCCCAATTGATAAGGTTGCGAAACACACCGGGCCATCATGGCGGCCGCGCAGTCCCAAGCCGTGCGATGGGATGGTCCGCCGCGGACCAAGACCGGGCTACAGGAGCCCGGTCTCGGCGAAGGAGTACTCCTGCGCGCCGGCGATGATGAGGTGATCGAGTACGCGGACGTCGAGGAGCGCGAGCGCCTCGCGCAGACGCCGCGTGATGAGCTCGTCGGCCTGGCTGGGCTCTGCAACGCCGGACGGGTGGTTGTGGAAGAGGATCACGGCCGCGGCATTGGATTCGAGCACCACGCGTGCGACCTCGCGCGGGTGCACGGAGGCACCGGCGATCGTGCCGCGGAAGAGGATCTCGGACCGGATCAGGCGATGACGCGTGTCGAGCAGCAGGAGGCCGAAGACCTCGTAGGGGAGCGTCGCGATCTGGTGACGGAGGTACTGGCGAGTGCGCTTGGGGTTCTCGAGGACCGCTGTGCCGGGCCGGAAGCGCTGCGCCAGGAGGGCAGCGGCGCGGTCGAGGACCTCCCGCGCGGAAGCTGCGCGGAGCTGATCGCCATCGCGGATGAGAAGCGTGTGAGCCATCGTCGTCTCCCAAGATGAAGTTGACGACGGCCCTTCCGCACGGCGCATGAGGCCGACGGGTCAAGCGAACGTGGAATAAATATGGAGGGGACCCGCGTGTCCTCGCGCGGGGCGGCGGCCTTTATGCCGCGAAAGCGCTTGAGCCGAAGGCCGCGCGGTGCGAGCTTTCGCCGTCGACCACTTCAGCGGGAGACGTACACTTAGCCGCTCACCGAGAGAGTCGAAGCGGCCGCGCCCACCCGTGTGGTCATTCCTCCGACAACAGATTACGTGACCGGCTTTGCACGTCGAGCGGATAGCCCGCGAATCGGCGGTGTCCGATCGTGCGCCATCCGGCCCACGACGCCCTCACCCGCCAGCGATTCGATACGGAGCGTCAGGTCGTAATAGGTCGGCCCACCGCTGAGAGTCTTGAGCGACTCCGAGACCACAACGCAGGCAGCGATCGCGCCGACGAACGGCACAGCGATCGACTGACCGGCGAGCAGCAGCCGGCCGCACTCTTCCGCGTCTAGCGCCTGATACCGGGCGTTATTCTTCGCGAGGTGCTGCGCCCTGACCGCCCGAAAATCGGGCGCATCGGGTGGCGCGACGAGCCATAGCTCGCCGGCGGTCCTCGGATTTGGGAACGTGTGAAAGGCGATGGTATCGAAGTTGGCGACCTCGCCGCCCAACCCGCTATCGAAGATCCGCTCGAAGCGGGCTTCGGAAAGCCAGTGCCGCGCGTGATTGTCGTCGAAACCCGCGAGCGCAATCACGGGCTCCTTCTGCGTTCGCCTGAAGTTCTCATCGACCCGGCGCTCCAGCAGCTGGGTCTGAAATCCGCGTGTCTCGAGCCACTCGGCGGCAACTCGCGTCTTGAGGCCTCTGGACCCCGGCGCGAGCAGCGCCCCTGTCTCAATGTTCGGGGGTGCAACCCGATCATCGTCGCAGAGGAGAATCAGGACGTCCTCACGCAACTCATAAGGCAGCCCCGCAAGCGCCCAGAGGTAAGCCTGGCCGAGGTGCCCGAGCCCGAACACCGCCCACGACCCCGGCAGCTCGCCCAAAGGCTCGCCGACTGCGTCCTCGCTCTTCGGCGCATCCGGACGCCAGAGAGAAAGATGGAGCGTTCTTCGCGCCGCGGCGACGCTGATGCCGGCGAACTCCGCGAAGATCTCGCTCATCGCGAGAGCCGCGGCGCCGATGCCGGCGAGCGGGCAGTACGGCCTCTCACGCATTCGCGGGACCTCTCGTGCCGGACCCACAGAGATTAGCCACCCATCGTACGTGGCCCTGATGGCGCGCCCCTCGGCGTAATCGTCGCCAAGCACCACGAAGGCCTGCTCGGGCGGGACGCCGCCCCAGACGACAGGCGTGCCTCCCAGTTTGGAGATCGCATCGCGCAGAGTGCGCGATTCGGACCACGGCAGCCGGCAGGGCGCGGACCATACATCGGACGCGCGGGCGTGAACCTTCGCCCGACCGAAGCACTTGACGCCGAGGTTGACGGCCGTCAGCAGCGCCAGCTGCAGTATCCAAGAAGCGGCGACGTCGTTGCCGATCACGATGTCGAGGCCCCGCGCCGCACGCCGACGTCCCGCCTCGCGGGGATCGGCTCCTTCGCGGTCTAGGGACAGTTTGTCGATACGCGACAGATCGTCGCTTGTGATTGGGATGTTCATGTCGTCATCACCACACCAGACGAACCGGAGCACCACGCGAGCGATGTGAGTACGAGACCCAGCGGCCGCGTCCCTGAAAGACGTGGATCCCAATCCCTGAGAGAGACAGCCTCGACGTGCGCCCGAAGTGCGGTGCGATCAGCGCGACGTGCCCGGGCACGGCCAGCATGGGATTGCGGGCATCGATCGGACTCTGGCCGACGCCGGCAGCCGGGTGCGTGTGGATGTCGGCGGCCACCTCAAGCCCGCGCTCCCTGCAGAGCTGCCACAGGGTCGAGTAGCCGTCGCCGTGAAACTCGATCGATCCGACTAGGCAGTGAGGGTCGAGGTCGTCGTAACACACGAAGGCGCACACGCGTCGCTCGTTGGCTGCCGCGCGCTTGAGGAGAAAAGCGCCGCTTTCGCGCTCGCCCAGGCTGCGCGCCGCGAGCTCGCCGACCAGCCTCCACCAGAGGAGGCGCGGAATGTCGATCGGAGGATCAGCAGCCAAGGTAGGACTCACAGTTGAGCCAGCGGTGGACGAGGCTCAGGAAGTCCGTGAGAGTGTTCTGATTCGTCCAGACGTGCTGAGGGTCCTGCGAGGGCCACTCGTTGTGGCGGTCACGAGCCAGGCGATCATAGGGGTGGTAAAAGCCCCGCCCGGGATGTAGCCATCCGGACACCTTGAATACCACTGCGACCACCGAGCCAGGCGTTCCCTTCGGCCAGCGGTCCGTTGGTAGGAAGCTATTTGCAGAGGGTTCCCAGAATGCGCCGGTCGGCGACTGAGCGTTGTAGCCGTCCAGATCCCAGCGCGTCATGTACGCGTCCGGACTCTTCGGCCGTGGCGCCGCGCGGACCCACGTGTAGACGCGCGGCCACTCGAGCTCCGAGACCGGTCGCACCAGCCACCAATCTCCCCTGGCGACACCGGCGAGGAATTCCGGCCGGGCGAGATCGGCCTCGAGCAGTCGCTGTGCGGCGGAGATGGGCACGGGATTATCCCTGTGGCTTCACTTCGGCCACGAGGTCGAACTCGAGCGCATGCTGACCAGGCTTCAGCAGTTCCCCGAGATGCACGTCGGGACGCGGCTGTTCCTTGCCCGGCAGGAGAACCAGCACGAGATCTGCGCCCGCGGACGCGTCGATGCCGAGCGCTTTCTTAGCCCAGGCCGTCACCACCGCGATCGTGGCCGCCGGCGAGAAGCGTCGCTTGACCTTACGGCTGTAGTGCACGATCACCTCGACCCGATGACGGGCCCGGGTGTGCACATGCCGGTGCCGCGATAGCTCGAGCGCCTCGAGAGTCTTCTCGATGTCGACGGGCTCCTGCACGTCGGACTCGGCGTTCGAATCGCGGAGCGCGTCGTCAGGCTCGCCCACGAAGACGTGCTCGCCCGCTGCCGGAAGCGCATCGTGACGCACCAGCAGCTCGCGCAGGGTCTCGGCGGCGCGGCCATGCACGACCTGCGGGCGGCCCGGGCCGTGGAGAAAGATCTCAATGTTCGAACCTTCCATGTGATCACCTCATTGGCAGTTGTTTGTTAGCCCTTTCGGGGCTTGAATCATCTTGCGATACAGCAATAAATTGCTTATGTGCAATTCGACTGTACTGATTGCATATACGCATGTCAATTGCTAAAATGCAATTACAGCGAAGGAGGCAGAAGTGGCTGATAGGAAAGGCAATTTCGACCTTCACGGCTTTTACCAGGCCGTGAATTCAACGCGCGAAGCGCGGCAGATGTCCTGGAAGCAGGTGGCAGACGAATCGCGAGTGGGCGCCTCCACATTGGCGAGGATGTCGCGCGACCGCCGACCCGATGCTGACGGGTTAGCCTCCCTGGCCGCATGGGCAAGTTTGAATCCAGCGGATTTTGTGCTGAACGCTCCGACGCGACCGCGGCACCAAACGGAACCCTTGGCGCGAATCTCGAAGCTTCTTCGGGAAGATCAGCGTCTCTCTAAGGCTAGCGCTGAGGCGCTTGATCAGATCGTTCGGGCGGCGTACTCGCAGCTGACGAAGCGATAACCTCACCTTTGGTTGCACTGAAGTTGGGACTTGCGTACAGTTCGCGCGACCTTGAAAAACAATGAATTAAGAACCATCACATCTCAGGGAATGCTGAGTGGAGCGTTTTGCTCTCATCGTACGGGGTAGCCGATACGGTGACTCCGTATGGACCACGGATTTCCCGCCTGTCAGTTTCTTCACCCGAGGAGTCGCCATGAAGCACAAGGCTGTAATGGAAACCCGGCAGTTCCTTACACGCACGCTGAAAAAATTGGAGTCACCCAGCGGGCGCCGTGCGCTCAGGATGGCAACCGAACGCACCAGGGACGCTGTCAAGCCGTTCCGCAAAGCCCGGGACATCACGCCGGAAAAACTGCACCGCCGATTCACGGTCTGACACCCTGGGAGAGCCGCCTTTGCGGCTCTCCCTCCTTCACCCGTGCCTAGCGAGACTGGCCGCCAGTATCAGGTGCATCCCTATTCCTTGGATGCACTTCTTAAACTTACAGCCGAGCTATCCGGGAAGAACATCGTCGATGACATCCGCGAAAAGCGTCATCCGCGCTATCTAAATGAGTACCTCAAACACGGCGAGGTCAAGACGATAGTTGTTGAACGTCGCTATGTCGATCGAGACTACCTTGAAGATTTTGCGGCCTATTACGTTCGGTGCTTTGAGCAGTACGACCGTCACTGTGGTCGCCTGCATTTCTTCACTGAGTCATTTACCGACCGTGGCTTTCGGAAAATTCTGAGTCTCCCAATCTCCGCCCCGGAGATGCAGCGATTTCGGGATTCATACTTCGGTTTCATCGTCGTGAAGCCGCTGCCACAAACCGTCTTTGGGCGCACATGCTTGCGGACTTACTCGACGGCCGGAACGAATCGCCACTTTCCTGTGACTCGGCGCTTCAGCGCAAACCTTTTCGGAATACCCCTCGACCTTCCTGAGACCCTCCCCTTTCAAGAGCAAGACAGTGTCGTAGCAGCCTGCGCCACGAGCGCGTTATGGTCCGCGCTCCAAGCTACCGCCAAGGAGTTCCAACACCCACTGCTGACTCCAATTGAGATCACGAGGGCAGCCACGGATTTCTTGCCCGCCGAAAGTCGGATAATACCCAACCGTAGCGGTCTCTCGACTGCCATGATGGCCGAAGCGATACGCGGCGTCGGCCTCGAGCCGCTCCTGTGGGAAGTTCCGGACAACAGCGATGACACGCTTCGGTCCGCGCTCTACGCTTACCTGCGCGGCCGAGTCCCCATAATTATGGGCGTTACGCTCGCCGATGTTTCGCGACCAAAGGCACCAAAGCTCATCGGCGAGCACGCCGTCGCAGTGACTGGGTATCACCTCTCCGGGAAGCGCGCCGCCCGCGCTCGGAAGACAGGGTTCCGCCACCGTGCCACCTGCATCGACAAGATATACGTTCACGATGACCAGTTAGGTCCTTTTGCACGAATGCAGTTCGACGGAGCACGCGTGAAAGAGCCCGTGGGTCGCGGGAGAGTGATAGCTTCTCAGTCGCTATCGACGAGCTGGGAGTCCGCCGATGGATCCATGCGGGTCCGAGCTATCCCGCGCATTCTCCTGATCCCTCTCTACCATAAGGTCCGCATCGCCTATGCGGATGTGTTCGAAGCGGTGATTCAGCTCGACGGGTTCCTGAAGACGCTAGCCTTCCCTCCACAACACAAAGGTCTCGCGGACCTCGAGTGGGACATCCATTTAACGACAGTTAATGAGCTCAAAGTGAGCCTGCAGCAAAACGCATCGCTGATAGATGCAAATCGATTGCGATGGTTGACTCGCTCAATGCCGCGCTTTTTGTGGCGAGCGCAGGCGCGCACGGATAAGCAACCCATCCTGGACATTCTCTTTGACGCGACCGACATCCACACCAGCAATGGCATCCATGGCGTCATTTTTTACGATGAGGATGTCCATTACATTATCCGCTACATAGCCCGGTCGCTGAAGCCGACCTCCGTTCCCGACATCGGAAGCGGGGCCTTGCGCATTTTGAAAGCGATCGCGGCGGACCCCATCGCTCCCGCTTGACTCAACTATGAAAGACCTGAACCAGGATAACTTCGGGCTCCTGATCGCGTTTCTCCTGCCGGGATTCATCTTCCTCTGGGGACTGTCATTAACTTTTCCCGAGGTGGCGACCTGGCTGGCTGCGACGTCTGGCGAGCACGCCTCGACAGTGGGCGGGTTTCTGTATTCGACGCTCGCCTCGCTCGCGCTGGGCCTCCTCATTAGCGGCGTCCGCTGGCGCTTCATCGATCTCCTCATGCGCTGGACCGGAGTCCACGGCAAGGGACTGACCTACGAGAAACTGAAAGACGCCGACACGCTCGCGACCTACAAGGAGATCATCGCGAACCACTACCGCTACTATCAATACTACGCAAATAGCCTCGTGGCGGTCATCGGTGCGTTCGCCGTCTACGCCGTGAAGCAACACTGGAAAAACCCGACGTCACTCTATGTGGCGCTCGGGATCCTCGTCGTGGTGTTGTTCATGGCGTCGCGGGATGCCCTGAGCAGTATGTATGCTAAATTGCGCGACATTCTGAAATGAAGGGGATCTGACATGACCAACGGCTGGCCCCGCCACAAGCGACGTTCACCCAACGATGGGGCGACCTGGACAACGAGTGAGTTGAAGACCTTGAAGGCACTCGCCAAGGCCGGAACCCCGACGAGCCAGGTCGCCAGGAAGCTTGGCCGCACCGCTGCTGCGATCCAGCAAAAGGCCATGCGCTCCGGGATCTCCTTCAGAGCCGCGAAGAAATCAGGCGCGCGAAGGAAGAAGTAGCCGCCATTGGAAAGAAGTTTCTAGCAAACGTGTAGTTGCGACTGGGATTGGAATGTTTGCAGATGCCCAAAGAGTCGCCATTGTTGCGCACAGCGTGCACGTCATTCCTTGCCGAGTTCCGGACCTCGCGCGGCAGCTCGTTCCGACAATTCGCCGACCTCTAAGGCCGTAGGCTTTCGTTCACCGGGGCGCACTCGCTGCCGGAGCCGACGTGACGAATCCGTCATCACGACCGCCGCATCCCGTGCGCGCGTCAAGTCGGTGTAAAAGGATCGGTGGCTCGTGGTGCGCGAGTGTGTGTCCTTCTCGAGAACGACACGGGATGCGTCCAGGCCTTGCGCGCTATGTCCCGTCATCGCGTAACTGTAGTCGAGTGAGAGCACATGGCCGGCGGGGAGCCTCACCGTGTTCCCATCCGGACGCCGTATCGTGAGCGCCTCGGCGCTTATCTCTTCGACGATACCTCGCTCGCCGTTCCGAAACCCCGCGCGCGGGTTCGTGCCCGTAAAACGCACCCGCTCCCCGGGTGCGACTTCGAGTTCCTCGACTACACCTACGGACCAACCCTTTCCACTCAGCCTGCCCAGCGACAGCGTGCGACCTGTGCCATTGGACAGTCTCACCATCAGTGCATCGGAAAGTACCCTCTCAACCTGCGCCGTGTCCCCACGGCTCGCACCGAGACTTCGATAATCCTTCTCGAAGCGCAGAGTGAGACCGGGTTCATAGGTTTCCAGCTGTTTCTTTTGTGCGGCGGTCTTATCCAGCGCCTGAAACACCCGAATGCGCTCGCCCGAGCCCCGGAGCCGGAGCTTGGCTCGAATGCGCTCGTTGATGTCGCGACGGGCTTCATGGGAGCCTGTGAGGACAAGCGTCTCAACCCGGTCGGACGCCGACAAAGCGACGAAGTCACCCGCAATGCGCGCGTGACGCGCAGCGGTATCCTTCTCCTCGATGACGGGCAGCCGCTGCAGGGCCTCCCCGGGGTAGCGCACCGAGAGCCGCGCCGCTTCCGCCAAGGTCGCGTCGCGTTGTCTGATCATTTCGGATAACTCTACGGTCTGCATTCCGTGTTCTTGTAACTGAGCGAAAGCTCGCCCTGCTTCGACGGATTCGTATTGGTTGACGTCGCCCACCAGCACTGCCCGGGCACCGGCCCGCTCGATGCGCTCGAGGACGGCGCGTAGCGTTGTGGTCCCAGCGAGCCCGGCTTCATCGAGCACGACGATTGAGCGCAGTGTCAGCTTCGATCCTGCATTCCGATCCAAGAGCCAGCGCTGCACGGTCTGCGATGCAATGCCCGACTTTTTGAGAGCACGCACAGCGCTGTGCGATGGTGCCAGGCCGACAAACTCAAAGCCCTCGCGCTCCGCGAGGTCCCGGGCGACGTTGAGCGCCGTCGTCTTACCGGTCCCGGCGAGTCCGTTGATACCGATGACGCGATTGCGAGTGCTGAGAACTTGGTTGACGAGCGAGCGCTGGCCGGCATTGAGTCCGGGAGTGTGTTCGGCGGACCCCGTCGTCATGGCGATTGGAGAGACTGCCTCCCGCCCTTCCCGCTCGATCGAGAGAACGCGCTCCTCTGCTTCGAGCGCGATGCCAGTAGTCAGCCACTGACCGGAGGCATCGTGCACGAGCTCCCCGGAACTGATCTGCCGATCCAGCTCTGCGCTGATCGCCCCACTCGCGGCGGCGGCACGGCCTGCGCGGAGCGCTTGCACGAGCACGTCGCGCTGGGTGAAGGCGGCTTGCCGTTCGCTTAAGTGTTCGACCGCAAAGCGAACTGCCTCCTCAGCCGATTGCCTTTCGGTCAGTGCTGGTAGGTGCGGTTCTTCGGTCAGCCGATACTCGAGGAGCCCAACCTGCCGTCCGCGCTCCATCCAGTCCGTTCGGAGAGCCGCGTGGTCGTACTCCTGCTTCGGCTCCCGTGTCGAAAGCGCCGCCGTGCGTTTTGCCGCGGCCGTGGAAGTCTCACGGGTCTGTCCGCCGGACTCGAGTTCTGCCTCCACCTGGCGGGAACGCCGACTGAAATGCTCGATCTGCCCGCGCGTGATGTGCGCGAGCTCGGGGTTCCCGTGCTTGCCCACAGTGATGCCGTAACCTAAGTCCTTTGCGCCCTTAGCGAGCTCGGACAGGTAGGTCTCGTACATGAGTCGCTGCTCATTGAACATCTCCGCATTCTCGATGGATCGCCATTGACCATCGACGCGGCGGGTGAGGTTCAAGACCACGACATGGCTGTGAAGATCCGGATCACCCGCGCGGCTGGTGGCGTGCTCAAACTGAGCAATCACCGGAGCACGCGTGAACTCGAGCCGCGTGGCGCCCTGCTCGGTCACCCGCGTTGCCACAGTTGCCTCGATCCGTCCCCGTGCGATGGCAACGGCCGTTCGATGGACATCGAGTAAGCGTCGATCCCCATTTACAAGCGCCTGAACGCTGAAAGACTTCGGCGCCGAGAACTCAAAGTCCGTGCCGCCCCGTCGCGGGCCGCCTCCCCGGTGAAGGGTTGGTCCGCCGGGTATTCTCCCCTCGACGAGATTGGCAAACACTTCCCGGTCGACGGGCCCTGAGAGTCCTAAGGCGCGAGCGCCCTCCCCGTGCCATTCGCTGGGGGACCGGTCCCGCGTGTAGTAGTCGTCCATTTCGTAATAGGTCGCGGCATGACGAGCTGTGATGTTGCGGGCGAGTGCCACGGGTCACCGGTCCACGAACGGCGGAATAGCGGGCTTTAGGCGCGTGAGAGCAACCTTAATAGGGTGCACATAGCCATCCGGGAGCCTGAGGTATGCCCTCCTCACTGGCAGGCACATGATCTCGGAATAGGTGACGAGCCGGTGCATCTGCGGCTCCCAGGACGTGGAGACGCGATGGATTCCTTTGAGATCGCTCGGTGGCGTCGTAGTCTTCTTGCGTCGCAGAATCCTTTGCTCGCCGATGACGTCAGAGAAATAGCGCGCAGTATCCGGATCCGCGCACGCGAGCATCACCTTGGTCTTAAGGTTCTGGAGCATGGTCTGCGCGATCTCCGGCCCATAGATCCCGCGGATCTGCGCGACATCCTGGACGCCAATCACTGCCGCACCGCCTTTCTTGCGCACGAACGCGAGCTCATCGGGGAGACTCTGGATGCGCTTACAGGCCGCCAGCTCGTCGATGAACTCCCAGATCCGACGTTTGCGGCTCTCGGGCAGGCTCAGCTTCGCCCGGATGACGAGCTCCATCCAGGTGGCCGAGAGGTACTGCATGGCCGCTCGCTGATCGTCGCGGAAGGTCATGAAGAGCCAGGGGCGGAACACCCGGCCGCGCTTACCCTTGCTGTCGTACTGCCCTTCGATGAGTGCCCGGATGGAAAAGCCCCGCTCCCCTTGGGCGGGCTCGCGCAGGAACCGCCAGGGCTCTAAGTACTCCATGAGCACATTGCGCGTGTTCGCGAACATCTTCTCGTTGCCTTTCTGGGTCATGACGACCGCCGGAGTGTCAGCTGCGAACACGGTCAGCTCATCCGGTGATGAGATAAGGAGAGTGAGAAACTCGCGGATAGAGTTCCGGCCGTTCTCCACGCACGCCCGAAAAGCGGCCGCGACCAGCTGCTGCGCGAGCCCGTGCCACAAGCGCGATTCCCCGAAGCCGTCGGGCACGATGGCACGGGCCATCATCATGTAGTCGGATTCGCTGCGGAGCTCGGCCCAAGGGACCCAACACACCGAGCGCTGATCAAAGGGGTTCAGGATGAAATCTCCTGAGCGGGCGATACGGGTGAGGAAGTTCGCCCCATAGTCGATGAATACCGCCCGCTCGCAACGCTCAGACACCGTGCGTGCCATCGAGAGGGCCAGTTCTGTCTTGCCGGTTCCGGTCGAGCCGCCTAGGAGAAAGTGGTTCGTCTCAAGCGCACGCGGGATCGGGACGCCACCTAAGCGAATCCGGCCGCCGCCGATGAGCGCGCCATGCCCCGTCACGAGACGGCCCGCACGCGCCAGCGCAATCAAGACGCCGGCGGCGGCGAAAGTGACGGCAAAATTGAGGAGCACCTCTCCTTGGAACTCCGGGACGCGCAGCGTTGCGAGGAGCGCGACCCGGGCGCTGTTGAGGTCTGCTGCGCCCCAAGCGTGCAGGCCAAGAATCCAAGCGAGTGCCGTCACGCTGGCGGAAAGAAGCAAGGCGATCCGCAACGAGCGGACGACAGTGCTTTCGGGACAAACCGGCGCAAGTCGGGGACCGTGTCCGATCCTGCGGACGCTTCCGTCCCGGCGTGCCCAGACTGCCTCCCGAAGTCCGGCGTAGAGAAGCGCCCAGGTTACGGCCGCGAGCACCAGCGACTCGCATGCCAGCAGTCTCACGCTCAGGCTGAGCTCGGGGTAGTTTGAGAGAGCCCCGATCACTTGAGCAGCGGGCCTGAGGTTATGGACGCTCCCCGCCGGCACGCGCCAATGAGCGGAAACCGACCACGCGTCGAAGATCTCGGCAAGCGCCTGAGCACGTTGCCACGGGCCGCTGAAGACGACAAAGAAGGCGACCGCGGTCGCCATCCAGATCAGCGCCAGTCGCACGACCCCTGAGGCACGACTCACGAGGACCCCTTTGGATTCTCACGTCCCCCGAACCGCTCATTCCACATTTTGGCTTCGGCAAGGGCCTCCTCGCGGGCAGCACGGACGACCTGGCCGAGCTCGCTGGGGTTGCGGTACAGGAGTGCGCTCACGCGCTTGATCAAGGCTTCGGAAAAGAAGGTCGAGAAGGTCAGGCGCTCGAAGAACGGCGAGTGGACCTCAGGGCCGGCCGGCGACCCTGCGGCCCTGAGTGCAACCTGAACCTCCCGGAGTCCTTGAGCGAGGCCCCGCTGAGTCTCGCGAAGCTCTCGCAGCTCGCCGGCCAGCGCGGTACTTAAGGCCTCAACCTGCGCGCCGCCATTGCCGGTCGTCTCGCGAAGCTTGCAGTGAGTCACAAGGTCGGCGAGGTAGACGCTCCGGGAAACCCCGCGCGCGGACGCTGCACGGTCGATCTCCCGCAGGACTTCTCTCGGCAGGCGGGTGCTCGCAACTTCCGTGGTCACGATGACCCCGCGGGCTCAAGCGCCTCGCACTCGGGCTGTATACACACCGAGAGCCAGGTATTCAGCCACTTGCAGGCGAGTCGGTGGCGGTGCGTCTACGGATCTCAAATGCCCGTAGACAACCCTGTCTACGCCTAACTCTTTGAATCCCTCCTCTCCTCGGCGCAGCCGCGCAGCAATCAACGATTGCGTGCTGTGTCCGCTGAATACGCCCTTGTTCGAGTTCTGATGTCTGGCGCCAGGGCCGATCGTCTGCCAGGCCGCGCCAGCGGCCGGCGTGCACACGCTTTGGGGTACGGGGCGAAGCCCCGCGCACTAGATGCAGCCATAAATGTACCGTGAGCGCTCGGCGAGGGCGGCCACAGACGGCTCGCGGAACAGCGAGTCGAGACATTGGCCAACGGACTCGACATCGGCGGCTTCCAGCAGCCACCAACCGCGCTCCGTCGTGAGTGTGAAACGCCTCGGTTCATCGAGCTGCTTGGACCACTGGAAGACTTCGCCGCGGATGTCGTGGCCATCGAGAGCTAGTCGGGTCACTCCGACCAGGTCTTCAACCTCCACAAAATTATTTGCGGTCACGACCGAATGCTCGTCCGGGAGCTGCAGTGACAGTGCAAGCACGTGATCGCGAACGAGTGGCTTCAGAGTAATCCGGCCATGCTGAAAGGGACCCAAGTGCGTTACTCGGGAGCCTTGTGATTCGTCTTCCGGGCCCAGAAGCGGTCGGCGCTCTGCGTACCAGTGAGCGCGAATGGCCAGCTGGAGGAGCCCGGACATGTAAGGCCGCAGCGCCCGATCGAGTTGCGTGTCGTCTGGACAGTCTTCATCTCGCATGAACGACAAGAGGTTCCTACTCGCGAACTCGGCCTGCTGTGGCGTGGTTAAGTCCGGCAGGAGTGCGATCCATTTGTCGACCGACTCCGCGAGGCTCTTGGCTTCAATCTTGCCGCGCGAGGTCGAGAAGTTGCCCAGGTAGTACCGGGTATCGAGCTCGTTCCCCTTCCCACTCTTCGCCCTCGCAGCAATTCCTACGGCCTCACGAAATGCGCTTACGTCGGCAATCAGGAGGTCCCGAGAAACGACGTCGGCGCGGCAACGCTGATATGCGGCGTTTGCGCCGTCAGCGATGAGCCTTAGGTCGGCAATGGGGAGCGGCCGGCCTGCACGCCAGTCACTCAGAATGCGCAACAGCGCGTCGCGATTACGTTCTCCCGCCTCTTTGCTCTCGATCTCATCAAGTCTCTCCTCCGCGAGCCGACGAATGGCCTCGCCGGTGCTGAGTCGTCCGCCATAGAAGGGTTTTGCCGTCGACTCGACGCGACGAAGCGCGGATTCCAGAAATCGGACGGTGAAGTTGCGCAGGTTGTCGCTTTTCACGCTCCACCCCCAAACGAACTGCTAGTCATGAGTCTATAGTCGCTTGCATGCACTTGCAATCGCTTCAAGCCTGCCGCAGTATGAGAGTTGCCAAAGCCGCGGGTGATGGCGTGAAACGACCGCCTCTGAACGCATGGAGACGAAGGAAGATGCCGCCACTGTCGGCCTCACCGAGGCCGCAATACTCCTGCGCATCAGCGAAGACTGTTTGCTCCGCAAAGCGCGGGCAGGTAGGGTCCCGGGAGCGAAGATCGGGCGGCAGTGGGTTTTTATACGCACCGATCTGCTCGAACTGATCAGGCAACAAGCTCGAGAGCGCGCATGCCACTCTATCGCCAACATAAGAGCCCCTACTGGTGGGTCCGATTCGCAGTCGGCGGAGTCAAAGTTAGACGCAGCACTGGCACAACTGACCGGGGAGCAGCCAACGAGTTTGAGGCGAAGCTCCGCGCGGATCTCTGGCGACAGCACAAGTTAGGAGAGCGTCCGCGGTATACGTGGAAGGAGGCGGTCGAGCGCTGGTACGCGGAAGCCATCGGTCGCGAGAGAGAACGAAACCGGGAGCGACTGCGCTGGTTTGCTCAGTACCTCGATGATCTGCCGCTGACTGCGATCACCCCGACCTTAATCGCCAAGCTACGTGCACTCCGCACCGCGGAGGCTGCAAAGCGAGGCCGCAATCGAAGCGATGGCCGAAGTACCGCGAACCGGTTCATGGCAATGCTGCGAGTCGTTCTCCGCAAGGCGCACCGGGAGTGGGACTGGCTCGACAAGGTGCCACCCGTGCCGATGGTGCGAGAGGAGAAGCGCGAGCCGCGATTCCTAACGCCGGCTCAGGCAGCCGCGTTGCTCAAGGAGCTCGGCCCGTGGCCGCACCTCAAGGCGCTCGCGGAGTTCAGTCTCGAGACGGGACTTCGCATGCGAAACGCCACGGGCCTCACCTGGCCACAGGTCGATCTGCGCCGGAAGCTCCTCATTATCCCCGCCGCGCGCGCGAAGGCCGGAGAGACGATTTCCATTCCACTATCCGTGAGAGCGCTGAGAATCCTGAAGGAGCAGCAAGGAAAGCACGACACCTATGTCTTCACGTTCAAGCGGGCGCCGCGCGGCGGCGAGCTACCGCTGTCGGATGCGAACGGAGCGATCTTCAAGGGTGCCGCGAGCCGCGCAGGCGTCCCCTGGCTGCGCTGGCACGACATGCGTCACACCTGGGCCAGCTGGCACATCCAGGGCGGCACGCCTCCGCACATCCTGCAGGAACTGGGCGGCTGGAAGTCCTACGAGATGGTGAAGCGCTACGGTCATCTCACCGTTGAGCACCTACGTGCCTTCGCGGAGCATAAAAAGGGCATACCAAATCGTGCATCGCCTCAGAAGCACGCGTAATATGCTGAATTTGAATGGAAAGGGAGGGACTCGAACCCTCGACCCCGGCATTATGAGTGCCGTGCTCTAACCAGCTGAGCTACCTTTCCACGAGGGGCGCGCATTGTCCTCAGGGGCACCCCGGAGTGTCAAACGGCGCCCCGATCGGGCCACGGAAGGGTCTCTTTCGACTCTCTAGACTCTCTAATAGGGCGTACCGTCCTTGTGCACGAATCGCCCATCAGCGTTCGAACTCTTCATGTCGATGTCGGAGCAGGTGGTGAGGTCCTGCGGGTTGCGCGACCCGACTTCGAGATAGACCGCCGTCGTCGAGGACTTGTTGAGCAGGTGGTGTCCGTTGCCGGTGCCTTTGGGAAACGCCGCACAGTCTCCGGCCCGAAGCGTCGTCTCGCCGCCATCTTCGACGAGGGTGAGCGTGCCTTCTAGCACGTAGACGAACTCGTCCTCCGCGCTGTGCCAATGACGCTGGCTCGACCAGCCCCCGGGCGGCAGCGTCATGAGATTCACGCCAAAGTCGCGCAGCCCGCCGGCGTTGCCAAGACGCCGGCGCGTGCGCTCGGCGCACGGTGCATCGAACGGCGGCGGATAGCCGGACCCCTTGCGCACGGGGACGCCAGGTCGATCTTCGGCATCCAGGACTCCTCAGTTCTTAGTCGGAATATAGACAAGAGCCTCACCCGCCCGCCGCAGTGTCAAACTCCGCCCCGTCCTCCTTCATAGTCTCGAGATCGGGATACCTGAGTGGCCCATTCCGCAGGGAAATCCATGACCTGGACCGTCTGGGCGGCGTTCGCCGCCTTGTCGGTGATCTGGGGGCTGCCGTACCTTTTCATCAAGCTCGCGGTGGCCGAGATCCCACCCGTGGACGTCGCCTGGGGGCGCATCGTGCTCGGCGCTGCGGTTTTGTTACCGGTCGCGTGGCAGCGTGGGTCGTTGCGCGCCGCCGCTGCTAAATGGCGTGCGGTGTGCGCGTTCGCCGTGGTCGAGCTCGTGGTGCCCTTTCCGCTCATCTCACTCGGTGAGCGCTGGATCAGCTCCTCCCTTACCGCGATTCTCATCGCTACGTTGCCGTTCACAGTGATTTTGCTGGCACCGCTTTTTGGGGTGCACCGACAGCTTAACGGCCGGCGGATCGCAGGGCTCGCGTGCGGCTTCACCGGAGTCGTCGTGCTGCTCGGCATCGACCCAGTCCAGGGTTGGCTCGCCTGGGTAGGCGTCGCCTGCATGGTCGCGGGTGTGTTGGGTTACGCGGCAGGCTCGCTCATCGTGGAGCGTTACCTGCACGGCGTGGATGAGTTCGGCACCGTGTCCTTAAGTCTCGCCGTCGCCTCAATCCTGCTTCTTCCGGCAACGCTGCTGAGCGTGCCTAAGCACATGCCCTCGGCGCTCGCCATCTACTCCGTGATCGTGCTCGGGGTAGTGTGCACTGCAGCCGCGCTGTGGTTGTACTTCTACCTGGTAGCGAAGCTGGGTGCCGCGCGGGCGACGGTATTCACCTACGTGAATCCCGCGGTGGCAACTCTCCTCGGTATCATCGTGCTCCACGAGCGCTTCGGGTGGAGCCTGATCGCAGGCCTCGCTCTGATCCTCATCGGATCGTGGATGGCGGCACAGCGCGTGTGACCTGCGCTCTGTCGCAATCCGGTTTGCGACCGCCCGAGAGACGCCTAAAATCAGCGCCCTGTGACCACCCGACGCACTGCGCTTAAGCTCACCGCCCTGACCTCGGCCTGCGCGGCGTTACCTACCGCCTTTGCGAGGAAAACGAAGCCACGAACGCTCCTGATTCTCGGCGGCACGGGCTTCATCGGCCCGCACCTGACGAAAGAGGCGCAGCAACGCGGCTGGAAGGTCACGCATTTCAACCGCGGCAAGAGTGCTCCGGATGGAGTCGCAGGCGTCGAGACACTCATCGGCGATCGCAACGGCCAGCTCGATGCGCTCCGCGGAAAGAAGTTCGATGCCGTAGTGGATGACACCGGTTTCGTGCCGAAGTACGTGAAGACCTCCGCTGAGCTCCTGGCGCCAAACGTCGGCTACTGTCTCTATATCTCGAGCATCTCGGCTTACGCCGGCTTTGCCAAGCCGAACGATGAGAGCTCCCCGCTCGGTAAGCTCGACGATCCCAATGTCGACAAAGTCACGAACGACACCTACGGTCCGATGAAGGCGCTGTGCGAGCAGTACACGGCGGCGGCTTTCGCCGGGCGCGTCAGCATCGTGCGGCCCGGCTACATCGTAGGACCGCTCGATAAGAGCGACCGTTTCACCTACTGGCCGGTGCGTGCCTCCAAGGGCGGCGAGATGCTGGCGCCCGGGACGCCCGATGATCCGATCCAGATCATCGACGTGCGCGATCTCTCCGCGTTCATGATGACGCTCGTCGAGGCGCGTACCAACGGCACCTTCAATGCGGACTCCGCCCCGCGCAAGTTCACGATGGGCGAGCTCGTCACCGCAAGTGTGAATGCCTCACCCCAGGCGGGCACCAAAGCCACCTGGGTGTCGGAGGATTTCCTCACCGCGCACTGGAAGCCGGATGATCTCGATCTCCCACCCTGGGCGCCGCTGAAGGGGGACGAGGCCGGCTTCTCGTTCACCTCGACCACGGCGGCCCAGAAGGCGGGACTGCGCACGCGGCCGCTGGACGCCACGGTGCGCGACACCCTGGCCTGGTTTCAGACCCTGCCGGCGGAGCGCCAGGGCAAGCTCCGTGCCGGCCTCGATCCTGCGAAGGAAGCCGACACGCTTAAGGCGTTCCACGCGGAATCGGCCCCCAAGAGCCCCGCCTGACCCCCCTTCTAAGGCTTCGTTTCCGGGGCCGGGACACCCTCCACCGTTCCCCTTGAGCATTGGGCTCGAAACCGCCTTAAGTAGGGCGAATAAGTGCCGCTAACTGGTCTGAAGAGGCGGGTTTTCTAGGTACTTGGCTCCCTATGACCGTCACCCCAAATTCGAGCACCCATTTAGCTCGCCGCCCAGGCGCGATAGGCCGCCGCCGTGGCCCGGCGTCCAGCCTGCGCCTGGTCGAGGGTGCACACCGGCGGCTCGAACTCGCCCGGGAATGCATCGAGCGAGGCGCTGATCCCAACCGCCGGCTGCGCGCGGCGATGCGGCGCATCACGCGCCTGCCGGCAACGCTCGCCCCTTCCGATGAGGCGAGCATCGCCAATCTCGCCGATCTCTCCGCCTACATGTGCCGCCAGTTGTGCACGGTGGGAGGAAGCGGTGACTTAGAGACCCTCGGGCGCATGTGTGACCTGCTGCGCGAGATCCGCTGTGCCTGGGTGACACTGCCCCCCGTTGCATCCACTCTGTGCGATGCTTCGGTCCGGGCGGTGAGGATGTAACCGCCCTATGCCGCAGGAGATGCGCATGTTCGACGGGTCTGACACCGTCGTCCTCTATGACGAGCTCGCGGTGCAGGATGTCCTGCCGCTGGCGTGGCGTGTGCTGCCGCAGGCGGCGGATCCCGATGCGGCCGCGAGCTTCATGGAGCGCAATGCGCGGGTGCTGCAGGCACGCGAGGCGCTCGATCAGTTGGGCCCGGTTGAGAAGGCCGAAGAGAACGCGGCCAATGCCGCGGATCTCATGCGCCTCGAGCTCAAAATCAATCTGCTACTCGATCTCGTCGGCCAGGTGCTCGCCACCAGCCGGCCGCGTCCGCAGGCACTGCCCGTGCGCTTCAACGCGCAGGGCGCCGTGTGGCGCAGCCCCGCCCCGCTCCCTGAAGCCGGTGCCACGGGCGTGCTCGAGATTTACCTGCATGACGCACTTGCGGAGCCGCTCCGTCTGCCGGGTCGCGTCAGCAACGTGACGCCCGACGGTCATGTCAAGGTGCGCTTCGCACCGGTCACCGAGACGGTGTCGGATCTCCTCGAGAAATTGTGCTTCCGGCGCCACCGCCGGCAGATCGCCGGCCACCGTCATCCGCGCGGCACGCGCTGAAACTGCATTATGTGCGTGATGCGGGTCACGCCGACCCGCGTGTCTCTTTTGTTAAACACTAACCGCTTCACAGTAATCCTAACATCCGTTCCAGCAACATACGGCCGCGCTCAGGTCATGGCAGACCTCGTGACAGCGGTAGGCTCGCCACGAGAACACAGGGACGGGTGTCGAGAAGAATGGTCGCAACGGCGGAATCTCTCGGAAGCTTCACCGATTCGACAATAGTCGGTGCCGCGCCGCCCAACCGCCCGGGCACGCAGGACGCACGTCCCTCGCGCATGCTGAGCGGCAACTCGCTCGCCATCAAGCGCATCACCACCCTCATCCGTCAGGTTGCCGCGCACGACTCCACCGTCCTCTTGCTCGGTGAGTCTGGCACCGGCAAGGAAGTCGCCGCGCGCACCATCCACGAATTAAGTCCGCGCCGCAATCGACCGTTCGTCGCCGTCAACTGCGGCGCGATTCCCGGCGATCTGCTCGAGTCCGAGCTGTTCGGTCACGAGAAGGGCTCCTTCACCGGCGCCATCACCGCGCGCAAGGGGCGCTTCGAGATCGCCGAAGGCGGCACGCTGTTTCTGGATGAGATCGGCGACATGAGCGTCGCCATGCAGGTGAAGCTCCTGCGCGTCCTGCAGGAGCGCGTGTTCGAGCGTGTCGGCAACCACGTCACCGTGCCGTGCAACGTGCGCATCATCGCCGCCACGCACCGCAATCTCGAGGAAGCGATCGCCCGCGGCAGCTTTCGCGAAGACCTGTTCCATCGCCTGAACGTATTTCCCATCGACATGCCCCCGCTGCGTGAGCGCATCGACGATCTGCCGATGCTGGTGCGCGAGTTCGTCGCGCAGAACGTCGCCGAGGGCCGCGGCCGGGTGCAATTGTCGTCCGGCGCCCTCACCGCGCTCGCACTCCACACCTGGACCGGCAACGTGCGCGAGCTCGCCAACCTCATCGAGCGGCTCTCCATCGTATGCGCCGGGCGAACTGTCGAGATCGCCGATCTCCCCCCCCGCTACCAGCCGCGCGATGCCGCCGCGCTCGCCTGCGCAACCGGCACGTACGAGACGCTCGCGCCCCTCGCCGAGTCAGCCGACGCCATTGCGGTCAGTGACGAGGCGCTCACCGAGACAGCCGTCGCCGCGGTCCTCGAAGGGACACCGTTCGATACCAACTCCGAGCCGCTCGCCGCGGCCGCCGCCGCGACCTCAGTCCCCGCGGTGCAGCTGCCTGCCGAGGGCCTGGATCTGCGGGCCTATCTCACCGCCATCGAGCGAGCGCTCATCGAGCAGGCCCTCGCGAGTGCCAACGGCACGGTGGCGCATGCCGCGCGGCTCCTGAACCTGCGGCGCACGACCCTGGTTGAGAAGCTGCGCAAGCTCGGGATCGGCACCGCGGAGTCGCTGACGGAAGTTTGACGCTCGCGGCGGCAAGCCGATGCCGCCTTTGTGACCCGCTCCACGCTTTACCCCTGCCCTCTCAGGCACGCCTCTTGCACTCATCCCCCTGCCCGCACCCACTAAGTGCGCGGGAGGCAAGAGATGAGCGAGACCCCGAACGATCCGCAGCCGGCCGCCGAGCGTGCCGTGCTGCCCATGCCCGAACCGGTCGCCTGCGCGGCAAGCTCGCGCCGCCTGATCGAGCTCGCGCAGCGCGTCGCTGCCACCGAGTGCACGGTGCTGGTGGTCGGCGAGTCGGGCACCGGCAAGGAAGTCGTGGCGCGCTTCATCCATCGCAATTCCCCCCGTGCCGCGCAATCTTTCGTCGCGGTCAACTGCGCGGCGATCCCCGAGAACATGCTGGAGGCGATGCTGTTCGGTTACGAGCGCGGCGCGTTCACCGGCGCGCACTCGAGCCACGCCGGCAAGTTCGAGCAGGCGCAGGGCGGGACGCTCCTGCTCGATGAGATCACGGAGATGCCGCTCGGACTTCAGGCGAAGCTCCTGCGCGTGCTGCAGGAGCGCGAGGTCGAGCGGATAGGCGGCCGGGGACCCGTGTCGCTCGATGTGCGCGTGCTCGCCACCACCAACCGCCGCTTACGCGAGGAAGTGGCCGCGGGCCGCTTCCGCGAGGATCTCTACTATCGTCTTAACGTATTTCCGCTCGCGATTGCCCCACTTCGTGTGCGGCGCGATGACGTGCTGCCGCTCGCCATGCAGCTCTTGAGTAACCGGGTGCGGCCCGGTGCGCCGATCCCGGCACTGAGCGCGGAAGCCGCGCACCTGCTCCTCACCTACCCCTGGCCGGGCAACGTCCGCGAGCTCGACAACCTCCTGCAGCGCGCCCTGATCCTGGTCAACGGTCCTGTCATTCGCCCCGAGCACATTCAGTTCGAGCTGGCGAGCGATGCCGCCACGGAGGCAAAGCCGGCGACGACGCCGGCATCGCTCGCCGCTTCACTGGATCAGCGTGAGCGCGACCTGATCCTTAACGCGCTGCGCGCGGGCAACGGCAACCGGCGCTCGGCGGCCGAGTCGCTCGGCATCAGCGCCCGGACCCTGCGTTACAAGCTCGCGCGGCTGCGCGAGGCCGGCATCGAAGTGCCCGCGGCCTGAAGGATTACCCATGAGTCAGATGGAGATCGACCGCGTACTGGCGCAGATCCGCGCCCTGTCCACGCAGCTGCATCCGGCGGCCACCCCGGCCAAGCCGACGGCGAGCACTGGAGTGAGCGAGTTCGCCAACATCTTGAAACAGGGAATCGATGCGGTGAACACCCAGCAGCAGCGCGCCAGCCAGCTGTCGGATGCCTTCGAGCGCGGCACCCCGGGGGTCGAGCTCCCGCAGGTGATGCTCGAGATGAGCAAGGCGAGCGTCTCGTTCCGTGCGCTGAATGAGGTGCGCAATCGCCTGATCAGCGCTTACCAGGAAATCATGAACATCTCCTTATGAAGAGCCTGACGAGACAAACGCGCATCCCTCGCGCGCTCTGGATGAGCTGCCATGGCCGCTGACGCTGCCCAGATGGCAGGTCCGTCTTTGCCGACCGGCCTTCGCCCCCTGCTGCTGCTGGTCGGTGTCGCAGCGGCGGTTGCGGTCGGTCTCTCGGTTGCGCTCTGGTGGAAGGGACCGAGCTACAGCCTCCTCTACGCGAACTTAGGGAGCGAGGACCAGGCGCAGATCGCCCAGGCGCTCGATGCCGCGCAGATCCCCTATCGCCTGCAGCCGGGATCCAATGCCATCGAGGTGGCGGCCGACCGCCTGACGGATGCAAGACTCAAGCTCGCAGGCCAGGGACTGCCCGAGAGCGGCGGTGGCTTCGCGGCACTCGATAAGGATCCGGGCTTCGGCGTCAGCCAGTTTGTGGAAAGCGCCCGCTATCAGCATGCGCTCGAGACCGAGCTCGCCCGCACCATCGCGAGTCTGCGTCCCGTGGAAGCGGCCCGGGTGCACCTCGCCGAGCCGCGGCAGTCGGCCTTCGTGCACGATCATCATCCGGCGAGCGCCTCGGTGTTCGTCCAGCTGAAGGCCGGCAAGCGCCTCTCGCAGGAGCAAGTGCAGGCCATCATCAACCTGGTCGCCTCCAGCATCCCGGAGCTGGAGCCCGGGCAGGTGACGGTGGTCGACCAGCAGGGACGGCTCCTCTCGATGCCCGATGGCCACGACGAATTCTCGCTCCGCGAGCAGCAGTTCGACATGGCGCATCGGCTCGAGGACGACTATCGCCAGCGCGTCGAGGCACTCCTTGAGCCCCTGGTCGGCGCGGGCCGCGTGCGCGCGCAGGTGGTCGCGCAGATGGACATGTCGTCCACCGAGGAGGCGCGCGAGCAGTACAAGCCCGACAGTCAGGTCGTGCGCAGCGAACAGACCTCCGAGCAGACGAGCCATGAGGGCGGCGCAGCCGGCGGCGTGCCCGGCGCGCTCAGCAATCAGCCCCCGCCCGCAGGCGTCGCCGGTGCCCCCCCGCCGAGCGCGGCGGCTACCGCCAACGCGGCGGCCACCCCGCCTGCGAATGGTGCGAAGCCGCCGGCTGCGGCCAATGCGGCAGCGGCGGGAGCCGCGGCCGGGGTTGCAGGCTCAGTGGCTGCGGCGAACAACGAGAGCAACTCATCCAAGGAAAGCACCCGCAACTACGAGATCGACCGCACGCTCGCCTACACCAAGCAGCCCGGGGGGAAGTTGAAGCGCCTCACCGTGGCGGTGCTGATCGATGATGCGCACGTCACCGACAAGGACGGGAAGTCCAAGGCGGTGCCGATGACGACCGACCAGCTCGATCACATCACGGCACTGGTGAAGGATGCGGTCGGGTTCGATGAGTCGCGCGGCGACGTCGTCAACGTGGTCAATTCCTCCTTTACCGCCGATCAGGCGCCGGCTCCCGCGGGCGATCTCGAGAAGCCGCCGATCTGGGAAAATCCGCTGCTCCTTAACGTGCTGAAGCTGGTCGCGGGAGCGGTGATCCTGATCGTGCTGACGCTGACGGTGCTGCGCCCGCTGATCGCGAGCCTGCTCGCGGGGCTTCGTATGCCGCGCGCCGCCCTCGCCGATGAGGCACCGGCGATCGCCAGCCCCGCGCCCTCGGCAGCGGCCGTGGTCGCGCATGAGCAGCAGCTGCAGCAGGCCCGCTCGCTCGTGACACAGGATCCGAAGCGCGTCGCACAGGTGGTGCGCGAGTGGGTGGATCAGGATGCCTGAGCAGCGCGTCGAATCGAACCGTAACGGCACCGAGCGTGCCGCGATCCTGCTTTTGACTCTCGGCGAGCAGGAGGCCGCACAGATCTTGAAGCACATGAGTGCCAAGGAAGTGCAGCGCGTCGGCTCCGCCATGGCGAAGGTGAAGAACGTCTCGCGGTCCGAGGTCGAGAAGGTGATGGCGGAGTTCACCACCAATGTCGAGGCCCAGACCTCAGTCGGCGTCGGGGCGGATGAGTTCCTGCGCAAGGCGCTGGTGAATGCGCTCGGTGAGGACAAGGCGGCCGCGATCATCGACCGCATCAGCATCGGACGCTCCACCAAGGGACTGGAGGCGCTGAAGTGGCTGGACGCCCGCGCGGTCGCCGAGCTCATCCGTCTCGAGCACCCGCAGATGATCGCCATCGTGCTCGCCTATCTCGAGTCGGATCACGCCGCCGAGGTGCTGCAGCTGCTGCCGAGCGGCATGCGGGCCGAGGTGGTGGTGCGCATTGCGAGCCTGGACGGCGTGCAGCCGACCGCGCTCACCGAGCTCGACGACATCATCGAGAAGCAGTTCTCCGGCAATGGCGGCGCCAAGACGTCCACGCTGGGGGGTCCGAAAGCCGCCGCCGACATCATGAACGCGCTCGAGCCGAGCCACGAGAGCGCCATCATGGAGCAGATCACCAAGTCCGATGAGCAGCTCGCCACCACCATCCAGGACCTGGTGTTCGTATTCGACGATCTGATCGATCTCGACGATCGCAGCATGCAGGAGCTCTTGCGCCAGGTTCCGGGCGATCAGCTGCTGCTGGCGCTCAAGGGCGCGGAAGATGCGCTCAAGGACAAGATCTTCAAGAACATGTCGCAGCGCGCCGCCGAGATGCTGAAGGACGACCTCGAGTCGAAGGGCCCGGTGCGGGTGGCGGATGTCGAGGGGGCGCAAAAGATCATCCTGCAGACCGCGCGCAAGCTCGCCGCCGCGGGCACCATCGCACTCGGCGGCAAGGGCGACGAATACGTCTAGCAGCGCGACGCCCGTGCAGCATTCACTCCTCAACGGCGTCGCTGCGGCGACCGCCCACCGCGATCGTGATGAGCTCGACCGGGCAGTCGTGGCGCTGCTGCTGCAGTTCATCGAGCCCCAGGCGATTACCCTGTTGCGCGTCGTGGCGGATGAGCTCGTGCCGAGGATCGAAGAGCGCGTGCGCATGAGCCGCGACGGCAGCCCCGCGCCGCAGCAGATAGGCATGGCGGCGTGGCGGCAGTACGCCCTGGGTGGGGATGTGGTCCACTGCGAGGGGACCGGTGGCCTGCTCGCAACCATCTTTCCGATTCAGGGGGCGAGTGGCGTCGCGGGCATGCTGGTGATTGAAAATGCGACCCCGCTGCCCGATCGCACCACCGAGCTGGTGCGCGGGGTGCTGCGGATCGTGCGCAACCACCTCGCGCTGCTCGACTACGGCGAGCAGGACAGCCTGACCGGGCTTCTCAACCGCAAGCGGTTCGATGGGCATTTCGAGAAGCTGCGTCAGCGAATGAGCACCGCCCAGGGGAGCGATGCCGCAACGCTGCTTGCGGGGGGCGACCCGCAGCCGCAGGAGCCGAGCTGGCTCGCACTCATCGACATCGACAATTTCAAGTCGATCAACGACGGTTTCGGACATCTGTTCGGGGATGAGGTACTGCTGCTCATCAGTCAGCTGATGCGCCGCTCTTTTCACGGCGCCGATCAGCTGTTTCGCTTCGGCGGCGAGGAATTCATCGTGATCCTCGAGCACGCGAGCGAGGCCGGGGCGCTGCTGGCGCTCGAGCGCCTGCGTACCGCCATTGCGAAGTATCCGTTCCCGCAGGTGGGCAGCGTCACCGTCAGTATCGGCTACACACGCATCAACTCACAGGACATCCCGACGCTGTGCCTGGCGCGCGCCGATGCCGCGCTCTACTACGCCAAGGGGCAGGGCCGCAACAATGTCCGCAACAGCGAAGAGCTGCCGGTCGGGGAGCTCAACGCCGACTTCAAGTGCGGCAGTGTGGATCTGTTCTGAGCGCCGACCGCATCGGTTGACCGGGCGGCGGCCGCTGGCGGGCAACTTCTAGCCGGCCCCGTTGCCGTTACCGCCGCTGCCGTTACCCCCGCGTACCAGATCCATCGACTCGGCGAGCGCCGAGAGCCTCGCCGACACCTGCCCGAGCGGCAGCACTTCGGCCGCCGCACCGAGCGCCACCGCCTCGCCCGGCATGCCCCACACGACGCTCGTCGGCTCATCCTGCGCGATGGTGGGACTGCCCGCCTCGCGCATTTCCTTCAAGCCCACGGCGCCATCCTTGCCCATGCCGGTGAGGATGACGCCGACCGCGTTGCGCCCCGCCTGCTGGGCAACCGAGCGGAACAGCACGTCCACGCTTGGCTTGTGGCGGTTGACCGGCGGCCCGTCATCGAGCTTGCACACGTAGCGCGCGCCGTCGCGTTGCACGAGCAGATGCTTATCCCCCGGGGCGATGTAGACGTGGCCCGGCAGAATCCCCTGGCCGTCCTGCGCCTCGCAGACCGTCATCTGGCAGCAGGCGTCCATGCGGCGCGCGAACGGTGAGCTGAACGCCTTGGGGATGTGCTGCGTGATGACGATGCCGGGCGTGTCCGCGGGCAGCTGCACGAGCACTTCCTTGATCGCTTCCGTGCCGCCGGTGGAGGCGCCGATCGCGATGATGCGGTCGGTGGTGCGAAGCTGCCGCCGCACGGGCGTCTTGGCGATCACCGCATCGACGCCGAGGCGCGGCGCGACGCTCGAGCCCGAGACACCCGTGTAGGGGCGCACGCGTGCCTGGGAGGCGGAGCGGATCTTGGCGCGCAGCTCATCCGCATAGTCGGTGAGGGTCGCGGCGATGTCGATCTTCGGCTTCGGCAGGTAGTCGACCGCGCCGACCGCGAGTGCATCGAGTGTCACCTCGGCACCGTGCTCGGTGAGCGAGGACACCATGACCACCGGCATCGGCCGCAGCCGCATGAGATTGCGCAGGAACGTCACGCCGTCCATCTTCGGCATCTCGACATCGAGCGTGATCACATCGGGATTGAGCTGCTTGATGCGCTCGCGCGCCACGTAGGCATCGCTCGCCGTGCCCACGACCTCAATCCCAGGGTCGGCGGACAGCACTTCGGTGAGGATGCGGCGCACCAGCGCTGAATCGTCCACGATCAGCACCCGCACCGGCGGCTTGCCGATGCCCGCTCGTGGCGATTGTGGGGGTGTCTGCATGGCGCCCTTTAGAACAGCTCGACGTCGCCGCCGCCGCTCTTCTTGGCCAGGTCGCCCTGGTAGCGGCGCTCGCGCTCGGCGATGGCGGTGGCCTCGAGCGGCTGCAGGCGCCGCACGCGCACCTTGCCGCTGTCCGGAAAGTAGATGACGCGCCGCGGATAGATATTGCCCATGTCCTCGGCAGCGATCTCGAAGCCCTCGGACTTGAGGAACTCGCGGATGAAGGCGACGTTGCGCGCGCCGACATCGGTCATCGAGGCGAGGATGCGGCCGCCGCCGAACAGCTTGATCTCGAGACTCTCGCGCCGTGCGCCGAGCTTCATGAGCTCATTGATGAGGCACTCCATCGCATGGCTGCCGTAGCGCGTCGCGAGCCCCGCCTTGGGATCGAGCCAGCGGTCCGAGTCACCACTGCTGCCGCCATCCTCCGGCAGCATGAAATGGTTCATGCCACCGACGCCCAACCGGCGGTCGCAGATGCAGGCCGCGATGCACGAGCCGAGCACGGTGGATACCGCCTCGTCGTGCCGCGTCACGTAGTACTCCCCGGGGAGCACCTTGGCGGTCCAGCGCGTGGTGGTCGGATCCCAGAAGCGGTGAATGTCCTCAAATCCCGTTACCGCGGGCGGACAGGGCGTCATTCCTTGACGTGGCGCGGACAACACTTAGTTCCTCCGGTAGACGGTCTTGCCGACCAGCGTGTAGTCATCAGAAACGCGGAACAGGGTCTCCGAGTGCCCGAGGAAGAGGATGCCCCCCGGGCCCTGCAGCTGCGCGATGCGCGCGAACAGCTGCCGCTGCGTATCCTTGTCGAAGTAGATGACCACGTTGCGGCAGAAGATCGCATCCAGCGGCCCCTTCATCGGCAGCGTGTGCATGAGGTTCAGCTCGCGGAAGCTGATGAGGTCGCGCAGCTCGTCGCGCACCGCGAAACCTGCCCCCTGGCGGCGGAAGAAGCGCTCGATGCGCTCGGGGCTTAAGTTGCGCACCCGCTCCTCGTCGTAAAGGCCGCGCGCGCCCCTGGCCAGCACGTCGGTGTCGAGATCGGTCGCCAGGATCTTGACGTCCCAGCGCCGCACATCAGGCAGCGCCTCGTGGATCGTCATGGCGAGCGAATACGGCTCTTCCCCGGTGGAGCAGCCCGCCGACCAGAAGCGCAGGCGCCTTAAGCCCCGGGGGTCGGCGGCGCGGGGCGCAAGCAGATGCTCGCGCAGGTACTGGAAGTGATGCGTCTCGCGGAAGAATGAGGTGAGGTTCGTGGTGATGGCGTTGCAGAACTGCACCAGCTCATCGCCCTCGTTCTTCTCGAGGAGCTCGCGGTAGGTGCGGAAGCTCTCCAGTCCAAGCGCGCGCAGCCGGCGCGACAGCCGTCCGTAGACGAGCTCGCGCTTCTGCTCGCTCAGGTGAATGCCGGTGTGCTCCTTCACCAGCGCGCGCAGCGCCGAGAAATCCTCCTCACCGAAGTCGAGCTTCCAGCTCTTTAAGGTCTCCATGTTGCACTTTCGGTCAGAACAGCTCGCTGGTCCCCTCGGCCTCAACGGCGGCCGCGCCCGGCGCCACCCCGCCGGTGCGGACCAGGAGCTCGAGCAGATCGTGGTGCGAGTGCTCGGCGAGCCGCGCGCGCAGCATCGTGAGGAGTTCCTCCCAGCGCTGCGCACCGAAGCCGCCCATCTGTGGCAGCGGGTGATCGGTGAGGCGCGTCAGGAGGTTGCGGATCACGGCCAGCTGCTGCATGAGGCGGTCGTGAAACTGGAGCGCACGCACGCAAGCGGCCAGTTCCTGGGTCACGAGCTCGCCCGCTTTCGCACCCTCGAGCGGTCGCAGTCCGCTCGTGATGCGCTCGAGCGCAGTGCCGAGCTCGACCGCGGGAGCCTCGCTCTCGCGCATCGCAAAGCTAAGCAGTATGGCGGCAGCCTCCGCCGAGACGCCGAGCGTCTCGCACCGGCATGGCGCCGCCGAAGCGGCGGCGCTCATCAGGTCAATACCTTGGTAACGATCGAGAGCAGCCGGTCGGGATCGAAGGGCTTCACCAGCCAGCCGGTGGCGCCCGCCTCTTTCCCCTGCTGCTTGCGATCCGAGGTGGACTCGGTGGTGAGCATCAGCAAGGGTGTGAAGCGGTAGTTGCTGCGGCGGCGCAGCTCGCGCACCAGCGCGATACCGTCCATGTTGGGCATGTTGACGTCGGTGATGACGACGTCGAACTGCTGTTTGTCGGCGACCAGCAGCGCTTCGACGCCGTCGGTTGCCACGTCCACTTCGTGCCCACCCGAGGAGAGCGTCAGCTTCACCAGCTGGCGCATCGACGGTGAGTCATCGACTGCGAGAATGCGTGCCATGTCAACTCTCCTAGAAATCCTGCCAGTCGCCGCCGGCTACAGCCGTGCGTGCCTTGGGTGCAACGGCCGGCGTGGCCGCTGGGGGTTGCCCGCTCCACGGGCGATTCGTGCCGCGGCGCTCGCCGTGCTCGGCCGCGGTTGCGTCGGGGGCCGTTTGTCCCGGCAGCACGAAGCGGTCCATCATCTGCGTGAGCTCGCGAGCGCCCTCGGCCATCGCCTGCGATGCGGCGGTGGCCTCCTCGACCAGCGAGCCGTTCTGCTGCGTCATCTCGTCCATCTGCATGATGGCCTTGTTGACCTGCTCGATGCCTGAGGACTGCTCGCGCGACGCTGCGGCGATCTCGGCGATGATGTCCGACACCTTCTTGACCGAGGAGACGATCTGCTCGAGCGTTTGCCCGGACTGGGTGACGAGCGCCGAGCCGTCCTCGACCTTGCGCACCGAGTCCTTGATGAGCCCCTTGATCTCCTTGGCGGCGGTCGCCGAACGGCCGGCAAGGCTGCGCACCTCGGTCGCCACCACCGCAAAACCGCGGCCCTGCTCGCCGGCGCGCGCGGCCTCGACCGCGGCATTGAGTGCCAGCAGATTCGTCTGGAAGGCGATCTCATCGATCACGCCGATGATGTCGGCGATCTTCTTGGAGGCCTCGTTGATGTCGGTCATGGCGCGCACCGCCTTGCCGACCACCACACCGCCCTTCTCCGCCTGATCGCGCGCGGCGGTCGCGAGCTGGTTGGCCTGGCCGGCGTTATCCGCATTCTGCTTCACGGTGGAGGTCATCTGCTCCATCGAGGAGGCAGTCTCCTCGAGCGATGAGGACTGCTCCTCGGTGCGCTGCGAGAGATTCTCGGTGCCCTTGGAGATCTCCTGCGCCCCCTGGTGCACGGTGCTGGAGGCACTCTTGATGTCGCGCACCATCTGCGAGGTGTTATCGAGCAGCTGGTTGAGTCCGGCCGAGAGGCTGGCGAAGAAGCCGCTCTTGCCATCGGTCGGCACTCGCTCGCTCAGATCGTTCGCGAGCGCCCGCTTGACGATGCTCGCGACCTCCTCCTCCACTTCGACTTCCTGGCTGCGGTCCCACCACTCAACCACTGTCCCGACGCGCTTGCCGTCGGTATCCTTCACGGGATTGGCCTCGAGGCGGATCACGCACCTGCCGATGCGCAGCTCCGTGCCGTGGGTGCTGCTCAAATTGGCGAGCTTCGGGCACTTGCGGAACAGGTCGACGTGCGCGCCGAGGAGCTTCTCGGCATCGAACTGCGGCAGCTCGCGGCGCAGCTCCGGCTGCATGCCGCGGAAGAGGCGCTGCGCGGCCTCATTGACGTAGATGATCTCGAGCTTCTCGTTCGCCACCGTGACGTTGGCGCCGGCCTTGTCGAGTGCCCCCTTGATGCGCGCGTTCTCGGCGGCCTTCATGTGCTCGGTGATGTCGGTGGCGAACTTGACGACCTTGTAGGCCTTGCCGTCGGCGCTCAGGATCGGGTTGTAGCTCGCCTGGATCCAGATCTCGCGCCCGCCCTTGGCGAGGCGCCGGTACTGGCCGGCGTCAAACTCGCCGCGGCCGAGCTTCTCCCAGAACAGGCGGTAGGCATCGCTCGAGCGGTACTCGGGCTCGACGAACATGCCGTGGTGCTGGCCGCGAATCTCCTCCAGCGCGTAGCCCATCGTCTTCAGGAAATTCTCATTGGCGGCAAGGATCCTGCCATCGAGGGCGAACTCGATCACCGCCTGCACGCGGTTGATCGCCGCCATCTGGCCCTTGGACTCGATCGCGGCGGTGACCTGCGCGGTGACATCGCTCGCGTAGGTGATCGCCTTGTAGGGCCTGCCGGCGCCATCGAGGATCGGGTTAACGGTCGCCTGGATCCAGATCTCGCGGCCGCCCTTGCCGATGCGCTTCTGCAGCCCGGCGGTGAACTCACCGCGCGAGAGCTGCTCGAGGAGGCGCTTATGCGCCTCGCCGGAGCGATGCGCCGGGTCGAGCAGCATCGTGAGGTTCTGGCCACGCAGTTCGTCGAGCGTGTAGCCGACCATCTTCAGGTAATTGTCGTTGGCGGTAAGGATCGTGCCATCGAGCGCGTACTCGACGACCGCCATCGATTTGCGCAGCGCCGCGGCCTCCCCCTCGAGGTCGGTGAGCAGCCGGGCGTCCACCGCGACCTTGCGGGCGGCCTTGGTACGCGTCGATTTTGTCTTGCTCGCCATAAAATTCGTTTACTCGTTGCGGGTTGAGATCGGTGTTCTTTAGGCCGCGCGCGCGGCGTCCGACACGGCGGTGGCATCGGCGAGCGTCTCGGAGAGCTGCGCGCCGATCAGGCGATCGATATCGAGCAGCACCACCATGCGCTCATTGAGCGGCACCAGGCCCTTGATGTGATCGGTGGCGGCCCGCGAGCCGAGATCCGGCGTCGGCCGCACGGCCGATGCCTCGACGTCGACCACGTCGGAGACGCCATCCACCACCACGCCAAAGTCACGCCGCCCAGCCTCCGAGCGCACGGTGAGCACGATGATCACCGTGACCGCGGTGTACTCGGCCTGCTCGAGGTTGAAGCGCTTGCGCAGGTCAACGATCGGCACGATCGAGCCGCGCAGGTTCAGCACGCCGAGCACGTGCGGCGGTGAGTTCGGGATCTTGGTCACCGCCTGCCAGCCGCGGATCTCCTGCACGCGCAGGATGTCGACACCGTAGGTCTCGGTGCCGAGCACGAAGGTGAGTACCTGATGGGACTCAGCTTCTGCAGCGGCGCTCTTGGTGGGGTTGTTGCTCATGGGGTCTTAGGTCCTTCAGGCCGCTTCGCGACGGGAGGATGTGGAACGCAGCAGGCCCGGCACGTCCAGAATCAGTGCCACCGAGCCGTCACCGAGAATCGTGGCGCCGGAGACGCCTTGCACCTGGCCGTAGTTGGCCTCGAGCGACTTGATCACCACCTGCTGCTGGCCACGCAGGTCATCGACGAAAAGACCCGCACGCTGCCCGTCGCCCTCGACCACCACGACGAGGCCCTCGTGCACGGCGTGCGAGCGGGGCTGCAAGCCAAACAGCTCGTGCAGGCGCAGCAGCGGCAGGTAGTCGCCGCGGAAGGAGATGACCTCGCCGGCATTCGACAGTCGGTTGACGCCGCCCGACTTGATCTGCAGCGACTCGACGATGGAGACCAGCGGGACGATGTAGGTCTCCTCCCCGACGCACACCGACTGCCCGTCGACGATCGCGAGCGTGAGGGGGAGCGAGATCGTGAAGCGCGAGCCCTTGCCGCGCTGACTTCTGATGTCGATCTTGCCGCCGAGTGACTTGATGTTACGGCGCACCACGTCCATGCCGACGCCGCGGCCGGACAGGTCGGTGGTCTGCTCGGCGGTCGAGAATCCCGGCAGGAAGATCAGCTCGAAGATGGCTTCCTGGCTCGGGGTCTCGCTCGGGCCGACGAGTCCCTTGGCGCGCGCCTTGGCGAGAATCCGGTCGCTGTCGAGCCCCTGGCCGTCATCGCTCACCTCGATGATGATGGCGCTGCCGCGATGAAACGCCTCGAGGTGCACGGTGCCCGCGGCGCTCTTACCGGCGGCGACGCGTGCGTCGGGCATCTCGATGCCGTGGTCGATGCTGTTGCGCACCAGGTGCACGAGCGGATCGCCGATGCGCTCGAGCACCGTCTTGTCGAGCTCGGTCTGCTCGCCGGTGAGCTTGAGATCAATCTGCTTGCCGAGCCGCTGCGCGACGTCGCGCACCAGGCGCGGAAAGCGGCTGAAGGCGAAGCCGATGGGGAGCATGCGCACCCGCATGACGCTCTCGTGGAGCTCGCGCACGTTGCGCTCGAGCTGTGCCAGACCGCTGCGCAGCCGCTCGGCGGATGGCCCCTCGGCGAGCGCGCCGAGCTGCGCCAGCATCGACTGCGTGATGACGACCTCGCCTACCGTATTGATGAGCTCATCGATCTTCTGCGTGCTGACGCGGATCGAGGCGGCATCACCCGTTGCGGCAGCCGCCCCTTCGGCGCGCGGCGCGGCGCGCGCCGCCTGCGCTTCGGCGGCGGGGGCCGCCGCCGGCGTGGCAACGGGCTGCGGCGCTGCCGCTGCAGCGGTCGCTACTGCAGGCGTGGGCGCGACGGACGTGGTGGCAGGCGTCGGGCTCGCGGCGACTGCCGAGCCCTCCTCGCGGGTGATCTCGAAGTCGCAGTCACCTTCGACCCATTCGAAGGCCTCGGCGACGCGCTCGCGGCTGACGTCGCTTGTGAGTCTGAGCTGCCACTTGAGGTAGCAGCGATGGGGGTCGATCGAGGCAAGCGCCGGCAGCGCGCTTGAGTCCGCCTTGACGGTAAGCTTGCCGTGCTCGGCGAGAGCTGCGAAGAGCGCCAGCGGCTCGTTGCCGCGCGACAGCATGGTCTCGAGCGGCCGGACAGTGATGTTCCAGTGCGGCGCCGCGGCTGCGGAAGCCGCCGCGGCCGCGGGCGGTGCCGCTGGCGCGGCGGCCGGCGGCGCCTCTCCCGCTGCCGGGGACTTGGCGACCGCGACCTCGAGGTCGAACTGCAGGTCGGCAACGCGCTGCGGATCGAAGGTCTCCTTGCGCTGCGTGGCGCGCAGCTGCTCGCGCAGCACGTCCACGGCCTTGAGCAGCAGATCCATGACGGGCGTGGTGAGGCGCGTGCGCCCGCCGCGCACCTCATCGAGCAAGGTCTCGAGCGTATGGGTGAAGGAGGCGATGTCGGCGAAGTTGAACATGCCGGCGCCACCCTTGATCGAGTGCGCCACGCGGAACACGGTGTTGATGATCTCGGGATCGGGCGCGGCGACGTCGAATTTCAGGAGCGCGGCCTCCATCGACTCGAGCGCCTCGAAGCTCTCTTCGAAGAACGCCTCGTGGAACTGTGCGAGATCGATGCCCATCGGCGTGTCAGCCGGCCGCCGAGAGCGCAAGCGCGCCCGTGAGATCAAGCGAGCGCGCGGCGCGCATCAGGGCATCACTGCAGTCGAGCCAGACGACCGCGCGCTGCTGCGCCTTGCGGTCATTGAGGAAGGCGACCAGCAGCTGCAGCGCCGCCGTATCGACCCGCTCGACTTTCGCGGCATCGATATACACCGGCGCCGAATGCTCGATGCGCAGCAACAGCTGCGCGAGCAGCTGCGCCGCATCGCGGATCGTGCACTGGGCGGGCAGGCGCAGCACCGAGTCGGGCGAGGGAGCCGCCGTCGGACCGAGGGTCACGGTCGCTGCGAAGTCATTGGCACTCATGTCGCACCTTTCATCGCCACGCCGAGCGCCAGCAGCTCATCCACGTCCTGTTGGCCGTCGACGGTGTTGACGCTGACTCCGGGAACCACCGGGCCTAAGCCGCGGGACGCATCGTCCCTGGGGGCGAGGTCGATGCGGCCGGCGGAAGCCATGCGGTCGCTGTCCTGAACGAGCCGCGCGAGCTCGGCTTCGAGCTGCGCCACGAGCTCGATCACGCGGCGGATGATCTGGCCGGAGAGATCCTGATAGCTCTGCGCCATCAGCACCTCGTTTAAGCTGGCGCGCACCTTGTCGCCGTCGGCATGTGCGGCCGTGCAGTGGCTCTCGAGCCGCGCGAGGAGCTCGGGCAGCTGCGCCACCGGCACACCGCTCTCGCGCGCCCGGCGGCACTCGATCCCTAGGGCCGCGGCGGCGGCGGCCGTGCGCGCCACGAGCGGGGTCGAGCTCTCGACCAGGTCCATGGTGCGATGCGCCGCCTCATCGGTGAGGCGCAGCACGTGATCGAGCCGCGTGCGCGCGTCGGGAATCTCTTTGTCCGCAAGGCGAAGGAGGCGCGGGTCGAGCCGGAACTGATCGAGCGCCGCCCGCAGCCGCAGATCCAGCTGGCGCAGCGAGTCCCACAGTCCCCGCTCGCGCAGCCCCGTGAGCGCATCGAGCGCGGTCAGGAAGCGCGTCTCATCGCCCGCTTCCAGCGCCAGGCGCAGGGCGAGGCACGGCTCACCCCACTGCTGTTGCAGTGCTGTCGTCATGGGTGCGGCGCTCATGCCGGCGCGAGGATCTTCTCGAGCTTCTCGGCGAGTACCTGCGCCGTGAAGGGTTTGATGACGTAGCCGTTGACGCCGGCCTTGGCGGCCTCGACGATCTGATCGCGCTTGGCCTCGGCGGTCAGCATCAGCACCGGCATCTTGGCGAGCTTGGGATCGGCCCGTACTGCCTTCAAGAGGTCGAGGCCCGGCATCCCCGGCATGTTCCAGTCGGTGATCAGGACATCGAAGGGCTCGGCCTGCAGCATCGGCAGCGCCGTCTTGCCATCGTCCGCTTCCTGCACATTGGCATAGCCCAGGTCATGCAGCAGGTTCTTGATGATGCGCCGCATGGTGGAGAAGTCGTCCACGACCAGGAACCGTAAATCCTTTTTCATAGGTCCTCACAACCAGTCGCGGCGCACCCTTAAGGTCCTCATGACCTGTGTGACGCCGTTCAAGAAATCGCGCGGCCGCGATGTCGCGCAACTGAAAACATCGGCGCGGGGTGGGGATTCTTGAGGTATCCGGCCCCTCGCGGCGGGTGCCATGCACACGCCCTGTGAGGTGCGCCCGTCCCGGGCGCCGAGGCTGCGGGCTTAAGGTCCGTACCGGGCGGCAGAACCTTGCCGGATGGGCGGCGAGCGATTTCCGCTGAGCCGCCGTTCGTCACGCCTACGAGGCCTCGACCGCCCACACCGATTCTTTAGGCGCAAGGCAAGATGCACTTCACAGTTCGAGAACGCCGCTTTCCCGCAACATCGGTTTCACATTGCAACCCGCGCCACTGTCTTTTAAGGGAGTCGGGTTCGAAAGGTTCGTGTGAAGGAACACAGTCAGTCCCGCTCTGCTTTGCAGCCCATCGAGCGCTGGCCACTCCCGTCCGTCGAAGGACCGCTGGCGAACAGCGCGCGCGATGAGCGCACACGCGCGCAGGACTCGGCCCGCGGCTATGAGGCGGGCCTGGCGCGCGCCCAGTCGGAGATCGCCCCGCGACTCGAGGACCTCAGCGCGCGCGTGCGGCGCCTGGATAGCGTGCTGCAGCTGCTCGCCCAGCCGTTAGCGGCGCTCGATGAGCAGGTGGAGAAGCAGCTCTTCGAGCTCGCCGTTGCGGTGGGCAAGCAACTGGCGCGGCGCGAGCTGTCTGCCGACCCGGCACAGATCCTCGCCGTGCTGCGCGAGTGCTTGGGCCAACTGCCGCTCGCCGCCCGCGAAGTGCGTGTTCATCTGCACCCGGATGATGCCGCCGTGGTACGCGAGCGCCTGGCCGCCCCCAGTGAGGAGCGCGCCTGGACACTCATCGAGGATCCGACGCTGTCGCGCGGCGGCTGCCTGGTGCGAAGCGACAACTCCCAGATCGATGCGCGCTTCGAGAGCCGCGTGAATGCCGTGCTGGCGAGTGCACTCGGCGAGCAGCGTGCCCCGGAGCGCGCCGTCACCCCGGATTCAGGCAGCGGTAGCCCCGAGTGAGCCACCCCGATCTCGCCTCCGAGCGCGCGAGCGCCTGGCGCGAGCGGCTCGGCCGTCTCACCCGGCGCGTCGAGCGCACCCCGCCGCTGGCGGTCGAGGGCTCCCTCACCCGCATGGTGGGACTCACGCTGGAGGCCGTCGGTTGCCAGGCCTCGATCGGCGATCACTGCGAGCTCATCGCCCAGGACGGCTCGCGAATCGACTCCGAGGTCGTCGGCTTCGCCGGCGACCGCCTCTACCTCATGCCAACCGGCGACAGCCACGGTCTTGGACCCCAGGCGCGGGTCATCCCGCGGCCGGGGGCAGAATATGTCCCGGTCGGACCGCAGCTCCTCGGCCGCATCATCGACGGGGCCGGACGGCCGCTCGACAGCTTAGGCCCGCTCGACTGCGAGGCGCGGGTGCGGCTCGCCGGCCGGCCGATCAATCCGCTGGCGCGCGCGCCGCTCTCCGAGCCGCTCGATGTCGGCATCCGCTCGATCAATTCGCTGCTCACCATCGGCCGCGGCCAGCGTGTCGGGCTCTTCGCCGGCAGCGGCGTCGGCAAGAGCGTGCTGCTCGGCATGATGGCCCGCTACACCAAGGCGGACGTGATCGTGGTGGGACTGATCGGCGAGCGCGGCCGCGAGGTGAAGGAATTCGTCGAGCGGATCTTAGGTCCCAAGGACCGCAGCCGCGCCGTCGTGGTCGCAGCTCCCGCCGACAGCCCGCCGCTCATGCGCCTGCACGGCGCGTGGCTCGCAGCCGCGGTGGCTGAGTATTTCCGCGACCAGGGTCTCTCGGTGCTGCTACTCATGGACTCCCTCACCCGCTTCGCCCAGGCGCAGCGCGAGATCGGACTCGCGATCGGTGAGGCACCCGTCACCAAGGGCTTTCCGCCCTCGGTGTTCGCGCGCATGCCGGCCCTCGTCGAGCGCGCCGGCAACGGCCCGGCCGGCCGCGGCTCGATCACCGCCTTCTATACCGTGCTCACCGAGGGTGACGACCAGAGCGATCCGATCGCGGACGCGGCGCGCGCCATTCTCGATGGGCATATCGTGCTGTCGCGCCGCGTGGCCGAGTCCGGCCTCTATCCGGCGATCGACATCGGCGCCTCGATCAGCCGCGCCATGCACGAGATCACCTCGCAGCAGCACACGCAGCAGGCGCAGCTGTTCCGCCGCGCGCTGTCGATCTACGAGCAGCACCGCGATCTCATCAGCCTCGGCGCCTACGTACGCGGCAGCGACCCGAAGGTCGATGCCGCGATGGCGCTGTGGCCGCAGATGCAGCAGTTCCTGCAGCAGGACATGCGCCAGCGCGTCGACTACGCCGCCAGCCTCGGCGCACTCACCACCCTGCTCGCCGAGCCCCCCGTCAAGGACGCGCCCGCCCCAGCGAAAGGATAACCAGTGCCACGGATCCGGCAGTTGCAGACCGCCCACGGCGTGCTCGAGAGCGACGAGCAGCGCAAGGCGCAGACGCTCGCGAGCAGCGAGCGCCACGTCAAGGACAGCGAGGCCAAGCTCGCCGAGCTCGACAAGTACCGGGAAGCCTACCTGCGTGACTTTGCCAGCCGCGCGGGCGGTGGCATGACCGCCGCACGGGCGCGCGAATACCAGGCATTCCTCGCGCGCCTCGATGAGGCGCTGCGCGAGCAGAACGAGATCGTCGTCCGCGCCCGCGAGCAGCGCGCGGAGCTCCTCAGCAAGTGGCGCGGTGCGGCCCAGCACACCGCCGCTGTCGATCGCGCCTTGCAGCGTGGCCTCACCGAGGAGCAGCGCCGCGGCGAACGGCGCGAGCAGTCCGATGCCGACGAGCGCTCGCAGCGCCGCTGGTCGACCGCAGAGAACCGCCGTGTCCGGTAGCGTGCGCGGCGCATCGGCCGGCAGGCCGCCGAGCTCGGCGGCCAGCGATCTGACCTCGTTGCTGCGGGCCACGCCATCACGCTCTACCCAGGGCACGGCGCAGGCCGGACCGGTGCGGCAGAGTGATGCGGGCTCGACGGAAGAAGCCCCTGCGGGGGGCACCGGCGAGGGCCAGGCCGGCTCCGGCGCCGCCACGGGCACGACGAAACTCACGGACACCACCAGTACGACGACGCCCTCGCGCTCCGCCTTTGGCGAGACACTCGCCGCCTCGATGTCCGGCTCATCAACCGCTCCGCAAGGCACAACGAGCGCACGTGGCGCGAAAGCCAAAGGAACGGACCCCAAAGCGCAGACCGCCGCGGGACTCCTGCCGGCGCTCTCACTGCCGGCCGCCGCGACAGAGACGCCTGCGATCACAGCCGCAAGCACACCCGCAAGCAGTGGCGGCGCGACTCAAGCGGTCAGCGCGTTGACGCGCGGGTCGGGCTCATCCGCCGACACCGTCGAGTCCGACGGAGAGACCCCTGAGGCTCCCACGAGCCCAACCATCCTCGCCACCGACACTCCCAACGCCCCCGACAGCCCCGGCGCCACCACGCCTGCGAGTCAGGGACTCAGCTTCGCCGCGGCGACGTTCGCCAGCTCCAAGCCGTCCGCCCAACCGGCTGCCGGCAAGACACCGAGCGATGAGCCGGACGAGGCGACTGCGCCTGAATCCGCGATCTCCGCCAACGCCCCTGTCGCATCCGCCGCCGTTCCGATCATCGTCGCGCACCCCGCCGTTTCGCAGCTGACTGCCGCGGCGACTCAGGGCCAGGGCTCTCTGGATGCACAGAACGGATCCTCCGGCGCAGCTTCCGCGGACTCCGGTGCTGCGAACGCGCTCGGTGCCGCCGGTGCGGCGGCCGCCAACAGTGCATCGTCAGCGGCGTCCCCGACGCCGCCCGCCACGGGCACCGTCAGCGTTCCGGTGCATGCCGAGGTGGGGAGCGCCGGGTGGGGCCAGGAGCTGGGCGTACACCTCAACTGGATGGCCCAGGCGGGCATCAGCTCCGCCTCGCTCCATCTCACGCCCGAGCAGTTAGGTCCGGTGGAGGTGAGGATCTCGGTGCATCAGAACAACGCCAGCGTCTGGTTCGGCGCCGCCCAGCCCGACACGCGCAGCGCGCTGGAGCAGGCACTGCCGAAGCTCAAGGAAATGTTCGCCTCGCAGGGAATGAATCTCGCGCACAGCGGCGTGTCGGACCAGTCGACCCGCGGCGCACAGCGCGACCCGCAATCGCAGCCCACGCCGTCCCAGGCAGCGGCGCTGCGCGGCCTCAATGCGACGCCGGTCACATCGGCGGCGCGCGTCCATCAGGGCCTCATCGACACCTACGCCTGAAGCCCCTGTGGCGCCGCTCCCCGCGGCCGCCGCCAACTTTCCGTCGCACCCTCCCCACTGCGACCTGCATCACGCTCTGAAAAAGCGCGAAAACCCTTACCGGCTCTCGACTTAGGTGGGTTCCGGGGGGCATGGCATGCACGTTGCACTGAATGCGTTCGTCGCACATCCAAAACGCAGCAGGAGAGCGCAGGACGATGGCCGCTGAAATCCCGGTTGTACAGGCTGCCGATAAGACCGCCAGCGCGAAGCCCAGCGGCAAGCGCAAGCTGCTCTTCATCATCGTCGGCAGCGTCGCCGTCGTGCTGCTCGCCGCAGCCGTCGGTGCCGCATGGTGGCTGAGCTCGAGCGGCCACAAGGCGGCAGCCCCCGCTGAGGCTGCCAAGGCGGCACCGGCCCCCGCTGGCCCCCCGCTGTTCCTCGCGCTCGACCCGCCGTTCGTCGTCAATTTCGATGGTGAGCAGGCGGTGCGCTTCCTGCAGATCACCGTGCAGCTCATGTCGCGCGACCAGGCAACCATCGACATGCTCAAGACCAACGATCCGATCGTGCGCAACGACCTGTTGCTCTTGTTCGGCAACCAGAAATACGCCCAGCTGGCCACACGCGAGGGCAAGGAAGGCCTGCGCGATCAGGCGCTCGCCGACGTGCGCAAGGTGCTGGAGAGCGCCGGCGGCCACCCCGAGCGGGTCGAGGCCGTGTACTTCACCAGCTTCGTGATGCAGTAAGGCGCAACCGTGGCTGCACTCGGCGAGAAGGTACTGGACCAGGCTGAGATCGACGCGCTGATTCACGGCGTCGACTCAGGCGTGGTCAACACCGAGCCCGCGCCCGCGCCGGGCGAGGCGGTTTCCTACGACTTCGCCGAGCAGAAGCGCATCGTGCGCGGGCGCATGCCCACGCTCGAGATGATCACCGAGCGCTTCGCACGCCTCTTTCGGGTGAGCATCTACAACCTGCTGCGCCGCTCGCCCGAGATCTCGGTGCACCCGCTGCAGATCAAGAAATTCAGCGAGTACGTGCACACGCTGCACGTTCCCACCAGCCTCAACATGGTGAAGATCAGTCCGCTGCGCGGCACGGCACTGGTGGTGCTGGAGCCCAAGCTCGTGTTCGCGGTGGTGGATAACTTCTTCGGCGGCGTCGGCCGGCACGCCAAGATCGAGGGCCGCGAGTTCACCGCCACCGAGCAGCGCATCATCCACATGCTGCTGCGCAGCGCCTTCTCGGACCTGCGCGAGGCGTGGGCACACGTCGCCAACATCGAGGTCGAGTACCTGCAGTCGGAGATCAACCCGCACTTCGCCAACATCGTCTCGCCGTCCGAGATCGTGGTGGTGACCTCCTGTCACGTGGAGCTCAACGGCGGCGGCGGCGACCTGCACATCACCATGCCGTACTCGATGATCGAGCCGCTGCGTGACGTGCTGGATGCCGGCATCGCCAGCGACCGCATGGACAAGGACTCGCGCTGGACCAATATGCTGCGCAGCGAGATCGAGGACGCCGAGGTGCAACTGACCACGCTCCTCGGCCGCGCTTCCCTGACACTCGCCGACCTCCTGAATCTCAAACCCGGCGACATCCTGCCGTGCGACTTCGCCGGCAAGGTGACGCTGGTCGCCGAGGACGTGCCGCTGTTCCGCGGCAGCTTCGGTGTGTCGCGCGGCCAGCAGGCCGTCAAGGTCGAGACGCGCATGCGCCGCCTGGGCGCACCGCCCGTCGACCCCCTTAGCTTCAAACCCGAGAGCCGTAAATGAACGCCAATGCCGAGGCGGCCGAGGTCGCCGAATTCGACCAGATACAGGACGACAGCCAGCCGGCCGCTGGCGATGTCAACCTCGAGGTGATCCTCGATGTGCCTGTGACTCTGTCCATGGAGGTCGGACGCACCCGCGTCCCGATCCGCAATCTCCTGCAGCTCAATCAGGGCTCGGTGGTCGAGCTCGATCGCGCAGCCGGTGAGCCGCTCGATGTATTCGTCAACGGCACCCTCATCGCCCACGGCGAGGTAGTGGTCGTCAACGAGCGCTTCGGCATCCGCCTGACGGACGTCGTGAGTCCGGCCGAGCGGCTGCGCAAGCTGAAGTGAGCCGATGTTCGCCGCGCCGCAAACTGCTCCCGCCACCCACGTCGGGGGCCTGGGTGGCCTCGGTGAGGTGACCCTCGCCCTGCTGCTGGTGCTCGGCGCGGTGTTCGCGCTCGCCTGGCTCTTAAAGCGCGTGCGCGGCTTCAACTCGCGCGTCGGCTCCTCCCTCGAGGTCATCGCCCACGTGCCGCTCGGCGCCAAGGAGCGCGCGGTACTGCTTAAGGTGGGTCCGACCCAGCTCCTGATCGGCGTGGCACCCGGCCGCGTGAATGCGCTCTACGTGCTGCCCGAGCCGCTCGAGCCCGCGCGTCCCGCCAGTGCTCCGGCGAACGGCGCCCCGGGATCGTTTCGCACGCTGCTGAAGAACCTGACGCGATGAGGCGCCTGCCCGCAGCGCTCTTCTGGGTTGCGCTCGCGCTGCTGCCCGCAGTGGCCGCCGCCGCAACTGCTGCCACCGCACCCACCGGAATCCCCGCCGTGACCGTGACCGGTGCCGGCGCCACCGGCGGCCAGACCTACACGCTCTCGCTGCAGGTGCTGGCGCTGATGACGGCGCTGACCTTGCTGCCGGCGATCGCGCTGATGATGACCGCGTTCACCCGCATCATCATCGTGCTCGGGATCCTCCGCCAGGCACTCGGCGCCGGACAGACGCCCCCCAATCAGGTGCTGGTGGGGCTCGCGCTGTTCCTCACGCTGTTCGTCATGAGTCCGGTGGTAAGCCGCATCAACGAGGAGGCGTACCAGCCTTACTCGACCGGTGCCATCGAGGCGAGCGTAGCGCTCGATCGCGCCGTGGTGCCGCTCAAGAAGTTTATGCTCGACCAGACGCGCGAGTCCGACATCGCGACCTTCGTGCGTATCTCCGGCGGCAAGGGCTTCGCGACGCCGCAGGACGTGCCGTTGACGCTGCTGGTGCCGGCCTTCGTTACGAGTGAGCTCAAGACCGCGTTTCTCATCGGCTTCCTCATCTACATCCCGTTCGTGATCATCGATCTGGTGGTGGCGAGCGTGCTCATGTCGATGGGCATGATGATGCTGTCGCCGGTCCTGATCTCGCTGCCCTTCAAGCTGATGCTGTTCGTGCTGGTCGACGGCTGGTCGCTGGTGATGGGCACGCTCGCGGCCAGCTTCTACTCCTGACCCCAAAGAGAGACCCCATGAGTCCCGAGACCGTGATGACCGTTGGCAGCCGCGCGCTCGAGATCACCCTCATGCTGGCAGCGCCGATGCTGCTGGTGGCACTCATTACCGGTCTCGTCGTCGGGGCGTTTCAGGCCGCCACCCAGATCAACGAGATGACGCTGTCGTTCATCCCGAAGCTGATCGCCATCTCGGTCGCCCTCATGGTGGCCGGCCCCTGGATGCTCAAAGTGCTGGTCGGCTACACGCGCGAGCTCTTCGAGAGCATCCCGACACTCATCAACTGACGCACCTGCGCCGCGCAATGCTCACTTTCAGCGCCAATCAGCTCGAGACCTGGATCACGGCGCTCTACTGGCCGTTCGTGCGCATCGGCTCGTGCTTCATGATCGCCCCGTGCTTCGGCGCCACCACGGTGCCGGCACGCGTGCGGGTCGTGCTGGCTGGCGCGGTGACGCTTCTGGTCGCGCCAATCCTCCCGGCGCAGCCACAGGTCGCGGCCTTCTCGCTCGCCGGCGGCATCGTCACCGTGCAACAGGTGCTGATCGGCGTGGCGCTCGGCTTTTGTCTGCACATCCTGTTCGATGCCGTGACACTCGGCGGGCAGATGCTCGCCAACAGCATGGGCCTGTCGATGGCGATGAACGTCGACCCGCTGCACGGCTCGGATGCGAGCTCGCCTGCGGTCGGACAGCTCTACACGCTGCTCGTCACGCTGACCTTCTTAGGTCTCAACGGCCACCTGGCACTGCTCGAGGTGCTGGTGAGGAGCTTCGACACGCTCCCCGTCGGCACCACGGGTCTCGGGGCCGGTGGGCTCCATACGGTGGTCGAGTGGGGCTCGCAGCTCTTCGCGGGTGCGCTCGCGATCGCCCTGCCGGGGGTCACGGCGCTCCTGATCGTCAACCTCGCCTTCGGTGTCATGAGCCGCGCGGCGCCCGCCTTCAATCTCTTCGCGATCGGACTGCCGGTATCGCTGGTCTTCGGTCTCGTGATCCTGACCGTGGGGCTGCCCGCGGTGCAGGCCACCTTCATGGAGCTGATGGGGCGCACCTTCACGGCGCTCGAGCAGCTCATCGCAGGTGGCTAGCCCATGGCCGAGAACGAAAGCGCCGGGCAACGGACCGAACAACCGACAGCTAAGCGGCTCGAGCAGGCGCGCGAGCGCGGCCAGGTGGCGCGCTCGGCCGATCTCAACGCCGCGGCGGTGCTGCTGGCGAGCGCCGGCGGCCTCTCGCTCCTTGGCGGCTGGTGCGGCACGCGCCTCTATGGCCTGATGCAATCGGGCCTGTCCTTCTCGCGCGAGCGGGCGCTGGATGAGAACGCGGCGCTCGCCGTCTTCGGTGTCGCCGGCAAGCAGGCATTCTTCGCCTGCGCGCCGTTCTTCGGCATCACGGTGCTGGCCGCGCTCGCTGCACCGCTCGCCCTCGGCGGCCGCGGCTTCCATCCGCAGGCGCTGGTCCCCGATTTCTCGCGCCTGTCGCCCGGCGCCGGCTTCGCCCGCATGTTTTCCCTAAGCGGCGGGGTCGAGCTCGTCAAGGCGTTCGCCAAGTTCCTGCTGCTCGCCCTCATTGCCGCCGCGGTGCTCTGGCAGCAGTCGGGCGCGATCCTCTCGCTCGGCGCGCAGTCAGCTCCCGCTGCGATTGCGCACGCCGGCTCCCTCGCAGGTTCGGCGCTGCTGTTGCTCGCCGCCGGCATGGCCCTCATCGCCGCGGTGGATGTGCCGTGGCAGCTGTGGCGCTACAAGCAGAACCTGCTCATGACGCGCGAGGAAGTGCGCGAGGAGATGAAGGACAGCGAGGGCTCGCCCGAGATTAAGGGCCGCATACGCAAGCTCCAGAACGAGCGCGCCCGCCGCCGCATGATGCGCGAGGTGCCGAAGGCCGATGTCGTGGTCGTCAACCCGACGCACTTCGCAGTCGCCCTGCGCTACGACGAGCAGCGCATGCGCGCACCGCTCGTGGTCGCCAAGGGCCAGGACCTGATGGCCGCGCGCATCCGCGAGATCGCCGCCGAGCACACGGTGCCGATCTTCGAGGCCCCGCCATTAGCGCGCGCGCTCCACCGGCATGTCGAGATCGGCGCCGAGATCCCAGCCGTGCTCTACGTCGCGGTGGCGCAGGTGCTCACCTACCTCGCGCAGCTGCGCGCCGCGCGCGAGACCGGCAAGCTCCCGCCGCCGCCGCCGACGATCGACGTGGCGCTCGATCCGGACGCAAAGGTCCACTAAGGCAGACCCATGGCCGCCCCCGCTAACTCACCGGTTGCAAGCCCAGGGCTGCGCGAGCTGCTGCGTGCCGGAATCGGCGTGCCGGTCGGCATGCTGGCGGTGCTCGCCATGATCGTGCTGCCGCTGCCGCCGATGGCGCTCGATGTGCTCTTTACCTTCAACATCGCCCTCTCGATGGTGATCGTGATGGCGGTGTTCTACGTCGCCCGCCCGATCGAGTTCGGCGTGTTTCCCACGGTCCTCCTGCTCGCGACTCTCTTGCGGCTGGCGCTGAATGTCGCCTCGACGCGCGTGGTGCTGCTCAACGGCCATACCGGCCCGCAGGCGGCCGGCCACGTCATCCACTCGTTCGGTGAGTTCGTCATTGGCGGCAACTTCGCAGTCGGCGTCGTGGTGTTCGGCATCCTCACCATCATCAACTTCGTGGTGGTCACCAAGGGCTCGGGCCGCATCTCGGAGGTGAGCGCGCGTTTCACCCTGGACGCCATGCCCGGCAAGCAGATGGCGATCGACGCCGATTTGAACGCCGGCCTCATCACCCAGGACGAGGCGCGCACGCGTCGCACCGAGGTACGCGCCGAGGCCGACTTCTACGGCTCGATGGATGGAGCGAGTAAGTTCGTACGCGGCGACGCCGTGGCCGGCATTCTCATCCTCTTCATCAACCTGATCGGTGGACTCGCGATCGGCACGTTGGGTCACGGACTGACGCTCTCGGCGGCCGCCAAGACCTATACGCTCCTTACCATCGGTGATGGACTCGTGGCGCAGCTGCCCGCGCTCCTGCTGTCCACCGCGGTCGCGATCATCGTGACCCGCATGTCGCGCCCGCAGGACATGGGCGGCGAGCTGCGCAAGCAGCTGCTCGGCAACCCGAAGGCGCTCGGGGTGGCGGCCTCGCTCCTGGGCGTGATGGGGCTCGTCCCCGGCATGCCGAATCTCGTCTTCCTCTCCATGGCGGCCCTCGCCGGCGGTGGCGCCTGGATCTTGAAGCAGCGCCGCGCGGCGCCGCCCAAGGCAGCGCCGGCGCCGAAGCCCGCGCCCGCGGAGAACAAAGAGCTGAGCTGGGACGACGTGCAGCCCGTCGATCGCTTAGGCCTCGAGGTCGGCTACCGACTGGTGCCGCTCGTCGATGCCAAGCAGAAAGGCGACCTCCTGGGGCGGGTGCGCGGCGTGCGCCGCAAGCTGTCGCAGGACTTAGGGTTCCTCGTGCCGGCGGTGCACATCCGCGACAACTTGGAACTCCAGCCCAATGCCTACCGCATCACCCTGGGCGGCGTGCCGATCGGCGAGGGCATCATTCACCCGGACCGCGAGCTGGCGCTCAACCCGGGGCGTGTGTTCGGGCCCGTGCAGGGCATCGCGACCCGCGATCCTGCATTTGGCATGGAAGCGGTGTGGATCGAGCCGAGCGCGCGCGACCACGCGCAGACGCTCGGCTATACGGTGGTCGACCCCGGCACCGTGATCGCCACCCATCTCTCCTCCCTCATCCAGGCACACGCCCACGAGATCATCGGCCACGAGGAAGTGCAGCAGCTGCTGAACCTGGTGGCGAAGACGGCGCCGAAGCTCATCGAGGACCTGGTGCCCAAGGTGATGTCGCTGGCGGCCGTGGTGCGGGTGCTGCAGGGTCTGCTTTCCGAGCAGGTGCCGATCCGTAACATGCGCCTCATCCTCGAGACGCTCGCCGAGTGGGCGCCGCGCTCGAACGATCCTGCGACTTTGCTCACACAAGTGCGCATCGCGCTGGGCAGGCAGATCGTTCAGGACATCGCCGGCGCCTCCGCCGAGGTCCCCGTTATGTCACTCGATGCCGATCTTGAGCGACTGTTAACCAGCGCACTCACCGGCAATGCCGCCAACCCCTCCCTTGAGCCCGGTCTGGCAGAGAAGTTGCAACAACGTCTGTCGGAGTCGGCGCGCCGACGCGAGATGGCGGGGGAGGCAGCCGTGCTGCTGGTGCCGCCGCCGCTGCGCGCCCCGCTTGCCGGCTTCGTGCGCTCGAGCGTACCCGGCCTGCGGGTGCTCGCCTGGAACGAGATTCCGAACAACCGCAAGGTGCGCCTTGTGAACACGGTCGGGCGCTGACGGCGCAAAGGATGCTGACGGAGAGAGTGGATGAGAATCATCAGATACATGGCACCGGACACACGAGCAGCGCTGCGCGGCATACGCGAACAGCTCGGCGATGATGCGGTGATCCTGTCCTCGAAGCGCACGCCGGAGGGGGTGGAGGTGACCGCCGCCATCGACTTCGATGCAAGTCGTCTCGAGGACGCGGCGGTGCAGCTCGCCACGGCGCCACCCGGCGCGAAGGCCGCCGCGAAGCCCCCCGCACCGCCCGCCCCGACGCCGCAGGCAGAGACACGCCCCGCGACCCGTACCGCTCCCCGCCCGGCTCCCGTACGCCGCCCGGTTGCAACGGCGCCCGCTGCCCGCGCACCCGCCCCAGTCACAGCACCCGCAGCGCCCGCCGCTCTCGCCAGGCCCGCTGCCAAAGCGCCCGCGGCACTCGCGAGAGCCGGCGCCACCGCCGCCGCGAAGCCTCTGGCTCCGCCGGCCGCCGCGCCGCCCGCGAGCGTCCCGGCGGTAAGCAACGCCGCCATGGACAACATGAGTCACGAGCTCAAGATCATGCGGCGCATGCTCGAGGCACAGCTCGAGCAGCTCGCCTGGAGCGAGCGCACCCGACGCACACCGGTGATCGCCGAGCTGCTGCGCGAGCTCACCGAGATCGGCATCTCCCAGGATCTCGCCGCGCGTCTCGCCGAGCAGCTTCCCGACCAGGTCGACTTAGCGACTGCCCGCCGTTTCGCGATCGCAGGCCTTTCGCAGTATCTGCAGATCGCCGGCCCCCGCTGGCAGGAAGACGGTGGCCGCGTGGCCCTCGTCGGCGCCACCGGCGCCGGCAAGACGACCACGCTCGCCAAACTCGCGGTGCGCTGGGTGCTGCGCCATGGCCCGCGCGAGCTCGCGCTGGTCGCCGCGGACTCGGTGCGCATCGGCGCCCAGGACCAGCTGCAGTCGCTCGGCCAGCTGCTCGGCGTGCCGGTGTTCGCCCCCGACGGCTTTGCGGGCCTCTCGGCACTCCTCGCCCAGCTCGGAGCGTTCCGGCTGGTGCTCATCGATACCCCGGGCACGAGCGTGCGCGATCCGCAGCTCGGTGCGCGTCTTTCAGTGCTCGCCAATTCCGCTTCGCAGCTCGAATCGGCGCTCGTGCTGCCCGCCAACACGCAGGCCGGCGCGATCGATGAGGCGGTGAAGCGCTTCGCGCCGGCGAATCCCGCCTGTTGCGTGCTCACCAAGACGGACGAGTCCGCGAGCCTGGGCGGCGTGCTCTCGGTGCTGATCCGCGCGCGCCTGCCGGTGGCTTACGTCAGCAGCGGACAGCGGGTGCCCGAGGACCTGCAGCCGGCGCGCGCGCTCGAGCTCGTGTCGCAGGCGGTACAGCTCGCCAAGACCACTCAGGCCAGTGCGGATGAGGATCTGCTGCGCCGGCGATTCGGCAGGACCCATCATGGCATCGCCTGAGCTCAGCGTGATCCACAACACCCGACTCGATGGCCTCGCCCAGCCGGTGCAGGTGATCGCCATCACCGGCGGCAAGGGTGGCGTCGGCAAGACCAGCATCGCCGTCAATCTCGCGACCGCACTCGCAGCGCTCAGCCGCCGCGTGGTGCTGCTCGATGGCGACTTAGGCTTAGCCAACGCGGATGTGTTTCTGGGCCTGTCGCCGCGCTACACGCTCGCGCACGTGCTCTCGGGCGAGCGCACGCTCGATGAGATCATGGTGGCAGCGCCGCAGGGCTTTCAGCTGATCCCGGCTGCGGCCGGCGCCGCCGAGATGGCGCAGCTGAGCGCCACCGAGCACTTAGGCCTGGTGCAGGCCTTCTCAGCCCTCGCCGCGCGGCTCGACATACTGATCATCGATACCGCGGCGGGACTCTCGCACAGCGTGCTGCAGTTCTCGCAGGCCGCGCAGCAGGTCGTGGTCGTGATCTGCGACGAACCGGCCTCCATTACCGATGCCTACGCGCTCGTCAAGGTCTTGAGCCGCAATCACGGGGTGCAGCGCTTTCGCGTGCTCTGCAACCAGATCCGCACGCCGGGCGGCGGGCGCGAGCTCTTTCAGCGCTTCGAGCGGGTCGCGGCACGCTTTCTTGACGTAACGCTGGAGTACGCCGGCGAGATCCCGGACGACGACTGCCTGCGCCGTGCCGTCAAGGGGCAGCGCCCGGTGCTGGATGAGTACCCCGGGAGCCCCGCTTCCCGGGCATTTAAGAAATTGGCGGCCCATGCCGATACCTGGCCAGTACCGGCTGGCCCGCGCGGCAATATCGAATTTTTCGTCGAGCGCCTGGTGCGGCGCACGGCCGTGCGGCCGCAGGTGGTCCGATGAGCGCCGCAGGGGCTTATGGGGCGGCTCCCGGCGGCCGGGCGGGCGATGAGCTGATCGTGCGGCATGCCGAGCTCGTGAAGCGCATCGCCTACCACCTCGCCGGGCGGCTGCCGCCCTCGGTGGCGGTGGATGATCTGATTCAGGCAGGGATGCTGGGGCTCATGGAGGCAGCGGCGCACTACACGGCGAGCCGTGGCGCGAGCTTCGAGACGTATGCGGGCATCCGCATCCGCGGCGCGATGATCGATGCGCTGCGGGCTCTCGACTGGGCGCCGCGCTCGGTGCATCGCAAGGCGCGCGCCGCCGCGGCGGCGGTCCGCGAGATCGAGCGCAGCACCGGTCGCAGTGCGCGCGATGTGGAGATTGCGCAGCAGATGGGCGTGTCGCTCGAGGAATATCACTCCATCGTGCAGGACGCCGCCAGCTGCCGGCTGGCGAGCCTGGACGATGACACCGGCGGCAACGTCGAGGCATCCGCCGACCCGTTCCGCGAGACGGCGGATGACCAGATGCGCTCATCGCTCGCGCGGGCGATCGACACGTTGCCGGAGCGCGAGCGCCTCGTGATGTCGCTCTATTACAGCGACGGGCTGAATCTCAAGGAGATCGGGGAAGTGCTGAAAGTGACCGAGTCGCGCGCCTGCCAGCTGCATGGCCAGGCGCTGGTGCGCCTGAAGGCGCGGCTCGCCGACTGGCGCGAGCAGCAGACCGAGACGGAAGCGTAGGGAACGCGCTTGGATTTCCTGAGCATTTTCGGGCTGCTGCTGGCCTTATGCGCGGTGCTGGTGGGCGCCGTGCTCAAGGGCGCCGGCCTCATGGCGCTCGTCTCGGCGGCCGCCTTCATGATCGTGGTGATGGGCACGGTGGCTGCCATCCTGGTGCAGACACCGCTGCCGGTGATGCGCCGCGCGCTGTCGATCTTCTCCTGGGTGATGCGCCCGCCGGCGCGCGACGGCAATCTGCTGATCGCCAAGATCGTCGAGTGGAGCAACACCGCCCGCAAGCAGGGGCTGCTCGGGCTCGAGGTGCACATCGACCGCGAGAGTGACCCGTTCGTGAAGAAGGCGCTGCAGCTCGTGGTCGACGGCAGCGAGCCGGATGCGATCAGCAACGTCATGAACGTCGAGCTGCACGTGCGTGAGCACGCCGACATCACCGCCGCCAAGGTATTCGAGGGTATGGGCATCTACTCCCCGACGCTTGGCATCATCGGCGCGGTGCTCGGCCTCATGGCCGTCATGCAGAATCTCGCCGACCCCACCCGCCTGGGGCATGGCATCGCCGCGGCCTTCACCGCCACGGTGTACGGCATCGGGCTCGCGAACCTGTTCTTCCTGCCGGTGGCGCAGAAACTTAAAGTCATCATCCAGCGCCAGACGCAGATGCGCGAGATGGTGATCGACGGCATGTTGTCGATCGCGCAGGGCGAGAACCCGCGCGCCATCGAGTCGAAGCTCCAGGGCTATCTGCACTAAAGGCCCCCCATGGGACGCAAGCCGCGCCGACACGAAGAGCACACCAACCACGAGGCGTGGGCCATTCCCTATGGCGACCTGGTGACTCTGCTGCTCGCCTTCTTCGTCGTCATGTACGCGCTGTCGACGGTGAACCAGGGCAAGTACCGGCTGCTGTCGGACTCACTCTATGCGGCCTTCCGCGGCGAGCCGCGCACGCTCGAGCCGGTGCAGCTCGGCCAGCACCAGGCGGGGGCCGGCGCCGACAGCCGTACCGGCGTGCTGCAGCAGCAGCATCCGGATACGCAGTCTGCACCCCCGGCTGGTCAGATGGTGAAGCTCCCCGAGACGCCGCAGCTCGCTCCGGAGCGCCAGCAACGGCTCCTCGAGCAGGCGGCGCGCTCCGATGCGGCGCTCGCGCGGGTCGCCGACCAGGTGCAAAACGCGCTCGGCGATCTCATCAAACACAACCTCGTGACCGTGCGCCGCAACGAGCTGTGGGTCGAGGTCGAGCTGCGCACCGATATCCTCTTTCCGAGCGGCAGCGCGCAGCCTGCGCCCGGCGCGGTGTCGGTGCTCGAGCGGCTCGGCGCCGTGCTCGCACCGCTGCCGAACACGATCCGGGTCGAAGGTCACACCGACAACGTGCCGATCCGTACCACGGCCTTTTATTCCAACTGGGAGCTCTCCGCCGCGCGTGCCGGCAGCGTGGTGCGCGTGCTCGCCAGCTCAGGCGTCGCCCCCGCGCGGCTCGCCGTGGTCGGCTACGGCGACCAGCGTCCGTCGGCGAGCAATGACACCGCGGAGGGGCGTAACGCCAACCGCCGCGTCGTGGTCGTGATCCTCGCGCCCGAGCACGGCACCGATGATCCGCTCAGTCCAAACGCGACGGCCGGGGTATCACCCCCTGCTGCCCCGCCCGGTACCGCTACCGTCGACGGCGCCGCGCAGCTCGCGACGCCCGCAGGCGATGCGGGCACCCCCGTAGCGCCTTCCGGGCCGCCCGCGCCGCCCTCGGCCCCGCCGGCACCCTCCACCACCACCGGCTCGATCGTGGCACCGGCCTCCTCGGGGCTGCCGGCACTGCCCACGGCCTCGGCTGCCGCCGTGGCCGCGGCGGCGTCGGAGTCGGAGAGTCACTGATGGCACGGATCATGCAGCCTCGAGACTGCGCGCGGCGGAATTCCGACTGCGCTACGCGATGCGAATTCGCTCACAGGAGCCCATGGTGCACATGACTGACATACCACCCGTCGACCTGCTGCTGGCCGGATGCGGCGCGCTCATGGTGTGCGCGTTCGCGCTCGCCGCGGTCACCTTCGACGGCTGGCGGCGCGCCACGCGCCGGCAGAGCCAGCATATTCTCAGCCACTCCGAGTCGCTGCGGCAGCAGTTGAGCGCGCTCGATGCGCGCATGTCGGCCACGGTGAGCGCGGTCCGCCGGCTCGATGAGCGCATCGAGCGGGCGGGTCAACCCGCCGCGCCGCAGCTCAAAGGCTCAGCTCCCGCCGCCGGTTACCAGATCGCCATCCGCCTGGCGCGCAGCGGCGCCTCGCGCGAGGAGCTCATGTCGAGTTGTGGACTGTCGCTCGGCGAAGCCGAGCTCGTGCGCCGCCTGCACGGCGATGCGCACGCTATGAGGGCCTAAAGTCATGCCTGCCGCCAAAGCAACCGCCCCCGCCCCGAGTGTCAACCAGGTCGCCTTTGCCTTCGTGCAGGCGCTCGCCGCGGAGCTCTCGAAGGGCGAAATCGAGCTGCCCGGCTACCCGGCCGTGGTGGCGCGCATCCAGCAGATGCTGAACGACGATGACGTCGACATCGCCAAGGTAGTCACCGCCATCGGCAGCGAGCCGGCGATCGCGGGCTCGATCGTGCGCATGGCGAACTCCGCGGCGTTGAATCCACGCGGCGTACCGGCGGCCGACCTGCGCGCCGCGATCACGCGGGTGGGACTCAACACGGTACGCACCGCGACGGTGTCGTTCGCGATGATCCAGATGAAGAAGGCGCCGGACCTGAAGGGCATCGAGCCGCAGGTCGACCGGCTCTGGCAGCGCAGTGTGTGGGTCGCGAGCCTGTCGCAGGCGATCGCCCGGCGTCTCACCCAGCTCAACGCCGATGCCGCCATGCTCGCGGGGCTGCTACAGGGGATCGGTAAGCTCTACATCCTGGCGCGTGCCTCCAAGCACCAGGTGCTGTTCGCCGACCAGGAGGCCTACCGCCACGTCGAGCAGACCTGGCACGTGAACATCGCCGTGGCCCTGATCGAGAGCTGGGGGTTCCCCACCGACATCGTGGAGGCGGTGCGCGATTCCGAGAACGTGGACGATGATGCGCGTGGCCCGGTGAACCTCGGCGACGTGCTGATGGTGGCGGCGCTGCTGTCTGACTACGCCGGCACGCCCGAGACGCTGCGCGCCCTGGTGTCCGCCTCGCGGCCCTTCCAGCGCCTGCAGCTCGACTTCGAGGGCTGCGAGAACTTCATGACCACTGCAGCCGAAGATGTCGCGTCGCTGCGCGAGGTGCTGTCGCTTTAGGAGGAGACCCGCCGCGGAGAGATTCGCGGCGCTCAGCCTGCCGGCCCATGGAATGGGCCGGCGAACCTCAGCCGCCACGGCCACCCTCGTTCCTCAACGCGCCTTTCGCGCGCAAAAACGCGCGTGCTGCCAACGAGCTCTCGCCGGCGGCAACCTATCTCTGCCAGCCGCCGCCTCAACTTCACTGTTAGGAGAGGCGCAAGACCGCCTGTTGACACTCCCCGCGGATGGGAGTGTTATCACGAAGCGCCACTGCAGAAGCCGGCACGGGCAGTCGGGAATACTGCCTGGGGAGAGTGCAGCATGCCGAACGGGTCATTCCAGCCTGGTCAGTGGATTCGGCTGCCAGACAACTGTTCGAGCGGTTTCTGGCTGGTTTACCTGCGCTGCGCTCAAATCGGCGAACAGGAAATGGCGCAGTGCCAATACTGGGTCACCCACTACGTAACCGAGTGCATTGAGTGGGGATGGCAAACCACCAAGAGCTGCTCCTGGTGGTCTTGGCTCTTCTGCTTTCTGTGGGAAATCATCAGTACGCTGGTCTGCATCGCAGTGGGCCTTGTGGCAATCTCCATTTGCGCGGCGGTCACCGTCATCATCTACATAGTGTGCCTGCTCTGGACACTCATCACGTTCTGGTTCTGCACCGCCAAGCCAAATGGCGGCACTGCATTTTTGCTGACCGACGGCAGCGTCATGATGCAGGAGTGCGCGTCGCTTTCCCTTCACTGGGCATCGCCAACGTGGGCGACCCGCCGATGGTGGAAGCTGACCCCGGACTCGCTCGGCAGCTACGCGAACGGAACATGGAGCCGGCTGGCTGATTCGCACATTGGCCGAAAATACTTTGCCTCCGGTGTTCTGGCGGACGGAAGGGTGGTCGTATGCGGCGGCGAGTGGTCCGATGCATCCGGCCCGGCTCTCAACGACGACACGAACACCTGTGAGATCTACGACCCCGTCGCCAACACATGGACAGCCTTCGGACCGCCGAACGGATGGACGCACATTGGCGATGCGCCCTGCGTCGTGCTGCCGCGGGGCACGTTTCTCATGGGCTCCATTGATGGCCCGGATATGGCGGAGCTGGCACCGAGCAACCTGAACCAGTGGCTCCCCAGGCCGTCCCGTCCCGACGGCTTGTCTTGCAGCGAGGAGTCATGGGTACTGATGCCCGACAATACGATAGCCTCGGTCGGGTGCGACAGCTCTCCTGACACGTGGGTATGCCAGGACATCAGCAATCAGTGGATCAATGGGAATCCCCTGATGACAAACGTGGTCGGCCCAGACGATCAGGAAATCGGCCCCGGCGTCTTACTCTACGACGGGCGCGCGTTCTGGATCGGTGCCAACGACTCGACGATGGCGACGGCCGTGTACTCGCCGAACGCCATCCCCCAGTGGCAAAACGGGCCGCCGCTTCCCAGCGTTGCTACCGACAATCGCGATGTCCCGGTCGACAGTCACGACGGCCCGGGCTCGATGATGGTGAATGGAAACTTTTTGTTCTGCGCCGGTAGGCCCGTAATGGAGAACGGGGGGCACTGGAGCAAGCCCGCGTGGTTTTTCGAGTTCGACGGAACCGGCTTCCATCGAACCAGCGATCCGCCTAACAACGATTTCTACACATACGGAACGCGGCTATTGTTGTTACCCGATGGCGATGTGTTGTTCTGCGCGGAGAACAGCTCCGCCTTCTACGCCTATCACTCTGACACTGCAGTGCCACAGGACTCGTGGCGTCCCGTGATTCTGACCTGCCCGTCACAGATCGCACCGGGCTCGACCATCCAGATATCCGGTTTGCAGTTCAACGGTCTATCGCAGGCAGTGGCGTACGGCGATGACTGTCAAACCGCAACCAACTATCCGCTGGTGCGCATCGTCAATTTACAGACCGGTCACGTACGCTATTGCCGTACGTTCAATCACACGACCGTGGTCAACGGAAGCACCGTTCCTTCTATGGGCGTTTCTACAGCCAACGCGACAATTACTACGAATGTCGAGATTCCCGACGACATCGACAGGGGCAACTCGCAGGTATTTGTCGTCGCTAACGGGATACCGTCGGCCGCCTTCGATGCGGCTGTCGGACCTATCTTGTTCTGACGGCAGACGCAATGAACAGGCGCCGAGTAAATGCCATTGGCGATACCTGCGGGTGCGCAATGAGCGCACGCTTCGCAGCGCTGGGCCTTATTGGATCCGCGTGCTGGTACGCGTGGCAATGGAGTACTTCGTCCACGCTCTCTCTTGGAGGAGTCAGTCTGCGCGTGTTCGCCTGCGCCTTCATCGCGGCAGGTATCGGCAAAGCGGTGGGCATCCTCCGCTCGCGGCGTGTCACAAACGCCGCGCAAGGACCCGCGCGACGGCACCCCATACGCTTGCTGTAGCGCTCTGCGGTTCAGTTCAGCAGAACGGCTGGAGACTGACAGCCTATCGGAGGCGCGCCATTCAGACGGTGCCGAGCACCCGGCGGGTGTGAACGTTGCCCGAATAGCCCTTCGGTCCGTAGGTGCTGGCGCGGGCGGTTCGCCCGGTCAGCGCCTGCAGCAGCTCGGAGACGCGCTTCATGCGCGCCGCGACCAGCAGTCCATTGCGATCATTGAGATCCCGACATCGCATGGCACGGCCCAGGCACTCAGCCAGGCGGGGCGCGAGAGCGCCCGTCGGATCACACCACTGCCGCAGGCGCTCGAGCCCCGCGCCATCGGACGTGTGACCGTGCAGACTGCACAGCGCACGCCGCTGCTCCTCGATGCGCGCCAGTGCGCCCAAACGCTGCTGGCGGGCCGCCGTCGTGCGCTGCAGCGCCTCGGGCAGCCCTGAGCCTATTGTGTCGCGCTCCTCTTCGAGCAGCTGCTGTAACTCCGTCAGCAGCACGATCTCCTCACCCAGCAGCTCGGCCAGGTGCTCACGACACAAGCCCGGATCCATGAACTATTTCCCCTTGCCGCCCGGCAACTGCGCGAGCGCGTGCTCCATCTGCATGAGGCCGGTCGCGACCTTCTCAGGGTCGACCTTGTAGGTCCCCTGCTCGATCGCACTCTGCAGCTGAGCCACCCTGGCCGAGTCGACGGCCGGCGAGTCGCGCAGCGACTGCTCGAGGGAGGCGAGCTGGGAAGCGGTATCGGTGATGTGCACCTCGCCCGTGCCAGCGGTCTGCGGCTGGGCCTGGGTGCTGCCTGTGGTGACGTCGCGAGCCGGGACCACCGGGGCCGAGCGGCCGGGTGTCAGGCTAGTCGTCAAGTCATTGATCTTGTTCGACACGGGAACACTCCTGGGGCATCTGATGACGTTAACGGCAGTTCCGGCGAAACCTTTAGGGTGTGACCTCGATCACTCCGTTGGCATCGACCACGCCTTCGACAATCTTGAGGGAGGCGAGATTCTGCACCCGAACCCGGGCCCCCTCGCGGCCATCCTCGAGCACCTTGCCGGCCGCGCGCACGCTGATGCCGGGGGAGGCGGCAATCAGCGTCACGGCCTGGCCCTGATGGACGATGAGATCGGCCAGCATCGCATCCGCCGTGAGGGCGGTGCCCGCGGGCAGGGTACGGGCGAGCGAGCGGTGATCGAGCGCGCCGACGTCGGTGACATAACCGACCGCCAGTCCGGGCACACGGCGGGTCTCCGGGCTCACCTCAGCTGCCGTGAGGCGTGCGCCGCGCAGCGCGCTTTGCCGTAAGACGAGAACAGTGACGTCCGACTCGATACTCACCGGCACATAGATCGCCCAGGGCGCAGCCGCCGCCGGACAGCTCACCCGCACCGTTACGTGCGCACCGAGCTCAGCTCCCGCACCGCGGGCGGCGGCGAGCGGGCTCGGGCAGTGCACGAGATGCAGCCGGGGATCGAGCTGCGCGGACAGGTGCACGCCGTAGCTCACGTCGCGCAGCTCCGAGCGCAGCAGCCCAACGGCTGCCGATTTGACGCTCGAGAGGGGCTCGGTCTCAAGCGTCTCGGCGTGCGCCGCCGCGATCGTGACACAGGTCGCGATAAGCACCGCCGTGGCGGCGCCACTGAGGGCGCGGCGACGGAATCTCGACATCTTCAAAGCGCTCATGCCGGTGGACTTGCAAATGGCGCGCCAGAGCAAGCGGCGAGCTGCTGCCGCAGTGCACCGCCGCCACCTGGGGCCGGGCGGCAAGCGCTTGCCGCCCTCGCTCCCCGCAGCGTGACCGCCGTCACGCATTGCGCGCGCGTGGAGCGTGGGACCGCCGCTACGCCGCTTGAAACAGGGGTGGCACGCGTCTTGCTTTGTCCCCGTCAGGTTCAGCTTACGACGGAAGTCTGTCATGCCTCTCAACCTGGATGCCTACCTCGGTGTCCACCAGGACGCGCTCAAGGTGTACGCCCAGCGCACCTCGGTGCTGGCGAACAACATCGCCAACGCCGACACGCCGAACTACAAGGCCCAGGATCTCGACTTTCGCTCGGTACTCGCGCAGGCCGGGAGCCCCAACGCCCCCCTCGCGCTCAGCACCACCAATGGTGCGCACCTCGCCCCCACCTCGTCCGATTCCGCGGCGGGCGCACCCGGCAGCGGACTCAAGTATCGCGTGCCGCTCGCACCCTCGCTCGATGGCAACACGGTGGATGTGCAGATGGAGCAGTCGGCGTTCGCTGATAACACGGTACGTTACCAGGCGGCGCTCAGCTTTCTGTCGGGCAAGTTCAAGGAGCTCATGACGGCCATCACTGGCCAGTCGTGACGCCCAGCTGCGGAGACTGACACATGCCCTCCTTCAAGGTATTCGACATCGCCGGCTCCGGGATGTCCGCACAGTCGGTACGTCTCAACACGGTGGCGAGCAATCTCGCCAACGCCGACTCGGTGAGCGGCGATCCCTCGACTGTCTACAAGGCCCGCCATCCGGTCTTCCAGGCGGTGCACGCCGCAGTCGGCGCGGCCGCCAACAGCCAGCAGGCCAAGTCCGCCGCCACCGTGCGCGTCGCCGGCATCGTCGAGAGCCAGGCGACGCCCACGGTGCGCAACGACCCCGGCAACCCGCTGGCGGACGCCCAGGGCAATGTCTACGCGCCCAACGTGAATGTGATCGAGGAGATGACCGACATGATCTCGGCCTCCCGCGCCTACCAGAACAACGTCGAAGTCATGAGTACCGCCAAGGACCTGATGCTCGCCACGCTGAAGCTCGGCGACTGACCCTGACCACCACTTACTGACCACCAAGGAACCTCATGTCCGCCACTATCCTTCCGATCGGCAGCGTGCTGTCCACGCACCGGTCCGCCACGAACGGCACCAACGGCACCAACGGCACCGGCGGCACCACCAGCGCCAGCTCGAGCGGCAGCACCACCAGCGCTGCCAGCGCCGTGCCGGCCAACATGACGATCAACCAGTCGCAGTTCCTGCAGCTGATCAGCACGCAGATGCAGAACCAGGACCCGCTCAACCCCACCGATCCGACGCAGTTCCTCGCGCAGATCGAGGGACTCTCCGAGGTGTCGAGCCTGCAGGCGCTGCAGACCTCCATCTCATCGCTCACCTCCAGCATGCAGAGCGCACAGATGCTGAGCGGCACCTCGCTCCTCGGGCACTCGGTGCTGGCTCCCGGCAGTACCGCCGAGTTAAGCGCCGGCGGCTCGGTGTCGGGGGCGGTGAGCGCACCGAACGGGGCCACGAACCTCACCGTGTCGGTGACCAATGCCTCCGGCGCGCTGGTGGACTCCTTCAACGTGAGCCCGCAGGGCTCCGGATACACCAATTTCACCTGGAACGGCACCACCACCTCAGGGGCCGCCGCGGCTGCCGGCCAGTACTCGCTCAGCGTGAACGCGACCGTCGGAGCCGCGAACCAGGCGGTGAACCCGCTCCTCTATAGCCAGGTGCAGAGCGTCACCATCGACCAGAGCACGCAGGCACTCGACCTCAATACCGTCAACGGCACCATCCCGCTGAGCTCGGTAGTCAGCGTCCAGCAGTAGCCGTCCGCCAGACAAGACTTTCTTACGGAGATTCCCCCATGTCGTTCAACATCGCACTCACCGGCCTCAATGCCGCCAACGAGGACCTGTCGGTCACCTCCAACAACCTCGCCAACGCGGCCACCGTGGGCTTCAAGGGCTCGCGCACCGAGTTCGCGGACCTGTTCGCCTCCACGCAGGAAGGCGCCATCGCCTCCGGCAACGGCGTCGCGGTGTCCGAGATCGCCCAGCAGTTCACGCAGGGCAACATCGAGACCACCGGCAACACGCTCGACATGGCGGTGAGCGGCAACGGCTTCTTCATCGTCAGCAACAACGGCGCGCTCAACTACACCCGCGACGGCGAGTTCCAGCTGAACAACGCCGGCCAGGTAGTCACCGCCAGCGGCGAGCAGCTGCAGGCCTACCCGCCGCTCGCCAATGGCGGCTTCAATACCGGCGGACTGTCGAACATCTCGCTCACCACGAATGAGAGCCAGCCACAGGCAACCAGCACGGCACAGATCACCGCCAACCTGCCGGCCAATGCGACCCCGCCGGCGGACGCGCCGTTCTCGGCGACCGATCCCGACAGCTACAACAACACCACCTCGCTCACGGTGTACGACTCATTGGGTGCCGCACATACCGCTAGCCTGTACTTCATCAACACCGCGCCCAATGACTGGGAGGCGCAGCTGACCGTCGATGGCACCGCGGTGGGCGCACCGCAGGTGTTGAAGTACTCGCAGACCGGTCAGCTGACCACTCCCGCCAACGGCCAGGTCACCTTCCCGCCTTACACCCCGGCGACCGGTGCGTTGCCCATGAACATGACGTTCAATTTCAGCAACACCACGCAGTACGGCGGCAACTTCGGCGTGACGGCGGTGCAGCAGAACGGCTACACCACCGGTCAGCTCACCGGCATCAACATCTCCGCGACCGGGGTGGTGCAGGCGCAGTTCACCAACGGCAACTCCGTGAACTTAGGCCAGGTCGCGCTCGCCAACTTCGCCAACGTCCAGGGTCTGCAGCAGCTCGGCAATGCGACCTGGGCGCAGACCAACGCCTCGGGCGCCGCGGTCAATGGCGTGGCGGGCGACTCGGGCTTTGGCTCCATCCAGTCGGGCTCGCTCGAGGAGTCGAACGTCGATACGACGTCTGCGCTGGTCGAGATGATCGTCGCGCAGCGCGACTTCCAGGCGAACGCGCAGATGATCCAGACCGAGGACCAGGTCACGCAGTCGATCATCGACATCCGCGGCGCCTGAAGCGCGCCACGGAAGGCTACAGGTAAGTCATGGACAAGCTGCTGTACGTGGCCATGTCGGGGGCGAAGGAGACGCTCGCCTCCCAGGAGGCCAACAACTACAACCTCGCGAACGCCAACACGACGGGGTTCAAGGCGGCTCTGTCAGCCTTCCAGACGCGCAGCGTCTCAGGCCCAGGCTATGCCTCGCGTGCCTACGCGACCGCGGGCACCGTCGGCTGGAACGCCGCCGATGGCGAGCAGCAGGCCACCGGCAACGCGCTCGACGTCGCGATACAGGGTCCGGGCTATCTCGCGGTACAGGATCTGTCGGGCAACGAGGCCTACACGCGTGCCGGCGACCTGCACGTGGACCTGAACGGACAGCTGGTCACCGCAGGCGGCACCCCGGTGCTCGGCGACAGCGGGCCGATCAGCCTGCCGCCTGCCAACTCGGTGTCGATCGGCACCGATGGCACCGTGTCGGTCGTGCCGGCCGGCCAGACACCCAACACGGTCGCGGCGGTCGGCCGCATCAAGCTGGTGAATCCGCCGGCCAGCACGATTACCCGCGGCACGGACGGCCTGTACCGCACCACCGACGGACAGCCGGCATCGGCGGATGCCAGTGTGCGGCTCGCCTCGGGCGTGCTCGAGTCGAGCAACGTCAACCTGCCGGGGTGCCTCGTCAACATGATCGAGCTGTCGCGGCGCTTCGAGCTGCAGATCAAGTCGCTGCATACCGCGGATGAGGACGGCCAGGCCTCGACCAAGTTGCTGCAGTCCGGCGCCACCTGATCAAACCACTTTCGTAACAGAGGACCACCGACATGGAACCCGCACTGTGGGCCGCAAAGACCGGGCTCGACGCCCAGCAGACCCAGATGACGGTCACGGCGAACAACCTCGCCAACGTCAACACCACCGGCTTCAAGAAGAGCCGCGCGGTATTCGACGACCTGCTGTACCAGAACCTCGGGCAGGTCGGTGCCAACACCTCGCAGAACACCCAGGCGCCTACCGGACTCAACGTCGGCACCGGCGTGCGCGTGGTCGCCACCGAGAAGAACTACACCCAGGGCAGCATCAACAACACCGGCAACTCGCTCGACCTCGCTATCCAGGGTCAGGGCTTCTTTCAGGTGCTGCAGCCGAACGGTCAGCTCGCCTACACCCGCGACGGCAGCTTCCAGGTGAATGCCCAGGGGCAGCTGGTGACCTCCGCCGGCTACCAGGTGCAGCCGGCGATCACCATTCCGCAGGGCGCGCAGACCGTCACCATCGGCTCGGACGGCACGATCAGCGTGCAGCTCGCCGGCCAGACGGCGCCCACCACGGTCGGCACGCTGCAGCTCGCCAACTTCATCAACCCGGCAGGACTGCAGGACCTCGGCGGCAATCTCTCGGTCGAGTCGGCCGCGAGCGGCACGGCGGTGACCGGTAACCCGGGCCTGAACGGCACGGGGACGCTCCTGCAGGGCTCGACCGAGGCCTCGAACGTCGATGTGGTCGAGGAGCTGGTCAACATGATCGCGACCCAGCAGGCGTACGAGATGAACTCGCGCGCCGTCGAGAGCACCGACCAGATGCTCACCTACGCCACGCAGAACATGTGAGCCGAGGACTGATGCGCACTGCCCACGTTCTACTCGCCCTCGCCGCGCTGTGCGGCGCAAGCGCCTGCCAGACGACCCGGCCGCCGAAGTCCGACGACGGCATGGCCTGGGCGCAGGAGCAGCCGCCACCGCCCTCCAACGGCGCCATCTATCAGGCCGGCCGCGAGGTCGTGCTGGCGGAGAACCCGATCGCCCATCACGTCGGCGACATCGTCACCATCGTGCTGAATGAGGCGACGACGGCGCAGAAAAACGCTACCACGACGACCAGCAAGGCCAACACCATCGCGATGCCTGGCACGCAGTTGCTCGGCAAGAACATCTCCTGGCTCAACAACAACGTCGGCAACTCCTCCAAGTTCGACGGCGAGGGGGCGAGTGCGCAGAGCGACAGCCTGACCGGCTACCTGACCGCCACCGTGCTCAAGGTACTGCCGAACGGCAACTTGTTTATCGCCGGCGAGAAGCAGATCGGGCTCAACCAGGGCAAGGAATACATCCGCGTCACTGGCGTCATCCGCCCCATCGATCTGGCGTCCGATGACTCGATCCCCTCCTTCCGGGTAGCAAGCGCCAAGATCACCTACAACGGTAAGGGCGCGATCAACGATGCCAACGCGCAGAGCTGGCTGTCGCGCTTCTTCAACTCACCGTGGGTGCCGTTCTGATGCGCGTCCAATTCCATTCCCATGCCGGCAGTCGCATGTCGCGCGCCGGCGGTTTGCTCGCTGGCCTCATGCTGGTTGCCGCGGTGCTCGTCGCGAGCGCCCCGGCCCGCGCCGAGCGCATCAAGGACCTCGCCTCGGTGGGCGGAGTACGCACCAACCAGCTGGTGGGTTACGGGCTGGTCGTGGGACTCGATGGCACCGGCGATCAGACCACGCAGGCACCGTTCACCATTCAGAGCATCCAGAATCTGCTGCAGCGCTTCGGCGTCACGGTTCCACCCAACACCAATCCGCAGCTGAAGAACGTCGCGGCGGTGACGGTCACCACAGACCTGCCGCCATTCGTCAAGCCGGGACAGACCATCGATGTCACCGTCGGCACGATCGGTAACGCCTCGAGCTTGCGCGGCGGCAATCTGATCATGACACCGCTGCGCGGCGCCGACGGCCAGATCTACGCCATGGCGCAAGGCAATGTCGTAGTGAGCGGCTTCGGCATCGCCGGCAAGGACGGCTCACGCATCTCGGTCAACGTACCGAGCAGCGGCCGCATCCCCAACGGCGCGACCGTCGAGCGCGAGGTGCCGGTGAAGTTCGCCGCCGACCCGCACCTGACGTTCAACCTCAACACCCCGGACTTCACCACCGCCGCGCGCGTCGCCACCGCCATCAACAGCGCACTCGGTGCGGGCAGTGCCGAAGCGCTCGATGCGGTGTCGATCCGGGTGGTGGCGCCGCTCGATCCCGGCCAGCGCATCGCCTACATGGCGACGCTGGAAGCGGTGGAAGTCGAGCCCGGCGAGGCGCCGGCGCGCGTCATCATCAACTCGCGCACCGGCACTGTCGTCATCAGCTCGCACGTGCGGGTCACCGCGGCCGCGGTGGCGCACGGCTCCCTCTCGGTGACGATCGTCGAGCGCCAGGAGGTCAGCCAGCCGGGTCCGCTGTCGCAGGGCCAGACTGTGGTCGTACCCAAGAGCGACATCAACGTGCAGCAGGCGGACGCCCGCATGTTCGTCTTCCAGGCCGGCGTCAATCTCGATGAGATCGTGCGCGCGGTGAACCAGGTGGGCGCCGCCCCCGGCGACCTGGTGGCGATCCTCGAGGCGTTGAAGGAAGCGGGCTCGCTGCGCGCCGAGCTGATCGTCATCTGAAGCCGCGCCCATGCCGACCGCACCCCTCTCCAACACCCCCGCCGCCGGCCAGAGCGCCGCCGTGTACGGCGACTTCGCCGGGCTCGACAAGCTCAAGTCCGCGGCACGCGCGCACGATCCGGCTGCGATCCGCCAGGTCGCGCAGCAGTTCGAGGCGCTGTTCGCCCGCATGATGATCAAGAGCATGCGCGATGCGATCGGCAAGGACCCGATCTTCGGCTCCGACCAGGCGCAGGCCTACCAGGGCATGTTCGACAACCAGCTGTCGCTCGATCTCACCAAGGGCAAGGGTCTCGGGCTCGCCGACATGCTGGTCAAGCAACTGACGCACAACAGTGCAGCGGGCGGCGCCGCGAAGACCGGCGCCGGCGGCACGCCGGGTGCGCTCTCGGGCCGCAGCCCCGCGGCGCGCGCAGCGCCGGCAAGCCCGGTGACGCCGGCGACCCCGGCGCAGCGCGCCAGCTTCATCAGTCAGGTCTGGCCGCAGGCCAGCAGGGCGGCCGAGCAGCTCGGCGTGCACCCGCTCGGCTTGGTCGCGCAGGCCGCGCTCGAGAGCAACTGGGGCCAGAGCGTGCCGCGCGCGGCGAGCGGTGCGTCGAGCAACAATCTCTTTGGCATCAAGGCGGGCGAGAGCTGGGGCGGGCCCGCGGTGAGCGCGCGCACCCAGGAATATTCGGGCGGCTCCCTCGAGACGACCAGCGCCGCCTTCCGTGCCTACGGCAGTCCCGGCGAGAGCTTCCAAGATTATGTGGCGCTGCTGCGCGGCAATGCGCGCTTCAGCGCCGCGCTCGGCAGCGGTGCGGGCGTCGGCGCCTTTGCCGGCGCGCTGCAGCGTGCCGGCTACGCGACCGATCCGGATTATGCCAACAAGGTCACCCGCGTCGCGGGCGAGGTGGTGGCGACCCTCGCCCGAGGCAGCGCACAGCCTCAAGTCACGCCCCTAAAGTTTGCCGATGCCGCGCCGATGCCCTCGGTGTCTGAAGCTCCCGGGGAAAGGAGTTAGGCCATGGGTGACCTTCTGTCGACTGGTGTCTCGGGGCTGCTCGCCTTTCAGCAGGCGCTCGATGTCACGAGCAACAACATCGCCAATTCCTCCACCCCGGGATACAGCCTCGAGAACATCGAGCTGACCCCCGGCCCCGCGCAGCCAACCGGCGGCGGCTACTTGGGCACCGGCGTCGAGGTCGAGGGCATCACGCGCTCCTACAGCGAGCTGCTCGCCCAGCAGGTGCGCTCATCCCAGGCCAGCTACTCGAGCTACAACACGCTCGCAACCCAGGCCGGGCAGATCGACAACATGCTGAGCAGCTCGAGCACCGGGCTCACCACCAGCATCCAGAGCTTCGTGAGTGCGCTGCAGACGCTGACCACCGACCCCTCCTCGACCGCCTCGCGCCAGGCGCTGCTCTCCCAGGCGCAGGCGCTCGCGCAGCAGATCAACTCCTACAGCTCGCAGATCCAGACCTACGGGTCGGACCTCGAGCAGCAGATCGGCACCGACGTCACGCAGGTGAACTCGATCTCCAGCGGCATCGCCAAGCTCAACACGCAGATCGCCGCCGATCTCGCCGGCGGGCAGACACCGAACGAGCTGATGGACCAGCGCGACAATCTCCTCGACCAGCTGAGCCAGTACGTGACCGTCTCGACCTCTACCGAGTCGGACGGCTCGATGGACGTCTACGTCGGCTCGGGCCAGGCGATCGTCACGGGCGGGGCGTCGCAGCAGCTCACCACGGTCCCTAATCAGTACAACCCCACCGTGTCCGACATCGGCGTCACGAGCGCCGGCGGCACGACGGACATCACCTCCGAGATCAATGGCGGCGAGCTCGGCGGCCTCATCGCCTCGCGCAGCCAGGTGCTCAATCCGGCGCAGAACGCCCTCGGGTTGGTCAGCGTAGGCCTCGCCACCATCATGAACCAGAGCCAAGCCTCCGGCATGGACTTGACCGGCGCCCAGGGCCAGCCGATGTTCTCGGTCGGCGCGGTGCAGGTCGAGCCGAGCAGCAACAACACCGGCGCCGCAACGGTCGGCGTCACGCGCAGTAACCTGAGCGCGCTCACCGCGGATGACTACCAGTTGAGCTACCAGGGCGGTGCCTGGCAGCTGAAGGATGTGACCAGCGGGCAGTCGGTCACCATGACCGGCGCCGGCACGGTCGCGAGCCCGTTCCAGGCGGCGGGCGTGTCGATCGTCGTCGGTGGCGGTGCCCCGGTGAACGGCGACAGCTACCTCATCCAGCCGACCGAAGCTGCGCCGGCGGGGCTCGCGCTGCTGCTCACCAATCCGAACCAGATCGCCGCGGCATCGCTTGCGCAGACCGCGGCGAGTGCCAGCAACACCGGCAGCGGCGTCATTTCCGCGGCTACGATCACCACGCCCTCGAGCTGGGTGCCAGACACCTACACACTGTCCTTCCTCAGCCCGAGCCAGTACCAGGTCACCAACAGCGCGGGTACCGTCGTCGTCCCGGCTACGGCGTACACCGCCGGGCAGCCGATCTCCTTCGAAGGCGCCGAGGTGACGCTGACGGGCGCGCCGGCGACCGGCGACACCTTCACCATCTCGAGCAGCACCTCGGCCGACAGCGGCGACAACAGCAACGCACTCGCAATGATCAGTGCGCTGTCGGCCAACACACTCGCAGGCGGCACAACCTCCCTCACCAGCGTCGCCAACAACCTGGTGACGCAGGTCGGGGTCACGACCCAGGCGGCGCAGGCCAACGCCAGCGCGCAGCAGTCCGTGAACCAGGACGCCACCACCGCGCGCAGCAACCTCTCGGGCGTCAACCTGGATGCCGAGGCTGCGCAGATGCTGCAGTACCAGCAGGCTTACCAGGCCATGGCGCAGGTCATCCAGGCCTCCGGCCAGATGTTCACCTCTCTCATGACCGCCATCACGGACGGCTGATCCCATGCCCATCTCCACGCTCACCTTCCAGACCAACGCGCTCGCGGAAATGGAGGCGCTCGAGACTGCGATGACGCAGACGCAGACCGAGCTCTCGACCGGCAGCAGGCTGCCGAATGCCGCCGCCGACCCGGCCGCCACGGAGCAGGTCAATCAGCTCAACATGACGCTCGCCGCCTCGCAGCAGTACGTGAGCAACGGCACGGCCGCGACCGCCAATCTGCAGCTCGAGCAGAGTGCGCTCACCAGCGCGACGAACGCGCTGCAGAGCGCGCGTGATCTGGCGGTCGAGGCCAACAACGGCGCACTCAGCGCGACCGACCGCCAGGACATCGCCACGCAGCTGCAGCAGCTTAAGAACGCACTCCTCGGGGCTGCCAACAGCACCGACCCGGCGGGCAACTACCTGTTCGCCGGCACGGCGAGCGGCACCCAGCCCTTCGCCCAGACCGGGAGCTCCGTGAGCTACCAGGGCGACAGCCAGGTGAACCAGGTGCAGATCGCCGCCGACCAGAGTGTCTCGGCGGGGGATTCCGGCAGCTCGGTGTTCATGAACATCCCGGCGGGCAACGGCACCTTCACCACCGCAGCCGCCGCGGCCAACACCGGCAGCGCCTCGATCGATCCCGGCAGCGTCACGAACCCGGCCGCCTGGGTCCCCGACACCTACACCATCACGTTCACCAGCCCCACCCAATACCAGGTCACCGACAGTGCGGGCAACGTCGTGGTCCCGGCTACCACCTACACCAGCGGCCAGGCCATCACCTTCAACGGCATCGAGACGACCGTGAGCGGCACGCCCAGCGCCGGGGATCAGTTCACCGTGGCGCCGGCCGGCCAGGCGAGCATCTTCAGCACCATCGGCAACCTCATCAGCGCGCTGAACTCCGGCACGCTCACGAGCGCGCAGGTCACCACGCAGATCGGCACCGCGGTCACGCAGATGGACAATGCGCTCAACAACTTCGACGACGTGCAGGCATCGGTCGGCGGGCGGCTGAACGCCATAACCGCGGCAGGCAACGGCGCCCAGAGCACGCAGACGCAGCTGCAGGGCACGATCTCGACGCTCTCCGACACCGACTATGCGGCGGCCACCACGCAGTTGAGCACCGAGGAGCTCGCGCTGCAGGCGGCGCAGGAATCCTACGCCTCGATCGCCAAGCTCTCGTTGTTCAACTATGTCAACTGAGAGCGCGGCCGATTCGCGTGCCGCGGCCGCCAGGCTGTACGGCGCGGGCCGCTACCTCGACGCATTGAAAGCGGCGAGCCTCGCCGTGCGCGCCCAGCCGCGCGATGCGGCAGCGTGGAACTTAGGCGCGGGAGCTGCGCTCGCGCTCGGCCTCACCACCGATGCCGAGAAGTTCCTGCGGGCCGCGATCTCGCTCGATCCCGCCTCCGCCGAGGCGCACAGCAATCTCGGCGTGCTCAACTACCGCCGTGGAACGCTGGAGGATGCGGCGCGCTGCTTCGGCCGCGCGCTGTCACTCGCGCCCGACAGCGCCTCGGCACTCAACAACCTGGGCGCCGTGCTCGTGAGACTCAACCGGCTCGATGACGCCGAGGCGCTGCTGCGGCGCGCCGCGAAGCTCGAGCCCGGCAACGCGGATGCGGCGAGCAACCTCGGCCAGGCGCTGATCCTCAAGGGTCGCTTCGATGAGGCCCGCACCGAGCTCGACCGGGCGCTCGCCTTAAAGCCGCGCTTCCCGGAGGCCCTGGTGAGCCGCGGGCGGCTCGCCATGGAGGCGGGCGAGCACGCCAGCGCGGTCGAGCTCTTCGACGCTGCGATCGAGGCTTCGCCCGACTGCGCCGCCGCACACCAGAACCGCACGCTGGTGACGCGCGCCGAGCGTGGCGCCCCGTGGGTCGCGCGCCTCGAGGCAGCCTACGCGCGCCGCCAGAGCCTCGCGCCGGAGGCTTGCGTCGCGCTCAACTTCGCCATGGCCAAGGTGCGCGAAGAGCTCGGCGAGTATGACGCCGCCTTCAGCGCTTACGCGGAGGCCAACCGCGGGCGACTCAAGCTGCGTCCGTTCGATGAGGCCGCGGAGGAGCACTTTCACACCACCCTCGCCGCCCTCGGCGGCCAGCTGCTCGCCTCGGGCGCCCAGGATGCCTCCATCCCCCCGGACGCTGCCGCACACGTGCCGGTGTTCGTCGTCGGCATGCCGCGCTCGGGCACGAGTCTCATCGAGCAGGTGCTGGCGAGCCATGCCGCGATCAGCGGCGCCGGTGAGCTGCCTCTGATCGGCGAGCTGCTCGCGCGGCTGCCGAGCGATGCGCCTGCCGCGCCCGCGGAGCGCAGGGCGCTCTGCGAGCGGCTGCGTGCGCTCGGCGCGGAATACTGCGGACGTGTGTGGGGCGCGGACCTCAAGACCCGCTTCGTGGTCGACAAGATGCCCGGCAACTACCGCTTCCTCGGCCTCATCGCCCTGATGTTGCCGCAGGCGCGCATCATCCACGTGCGGCGCGATCCGCTCGACACCTGTCTCTCCTGCTTCGCCACACCCTTCACCGACGGCCACGACTACGCGAGTGACCTGAGCGCGCTCGCGCGGCAGTACCTGCGCTATGAGCGCCATATGCAGCACTGGAGGGCGGTGCTGCCCCCCGGGCGCATCCTCGAGGTGCGCTACGAGGATCTCATCAACGATCTGGAGGGCCAGGCCAGACGAATGCTGGGCCATATCGGCGTGCCGTGGGATGAGAACTGCCTGCGCTTTCACCGCACGGCGCGCCCGGTGCGCACCGCCAGCATGGCGCAGGTCCGCCAGCCGATCTATTCGGTCTCGATTGGGCGCTGGAAGCGCTTCGAGCGCGACCTCAAGCCGCTGCGCGGGCTGCTGGCCCCGGTGCTCGACCCCCTGCCCGCCGCGCTCCCGCGGGCCGCTGTCGGCTAAGGGAGACATTGGACTGTGAGGCACTCGGCAGTTTGCTGCGGTTTCTGCCGGCCGATTCAAGTTCGGCCGCGAGGCACCGATACACCAACTGTACGACAACGGCCAAGGGCCGCTGCCAGAGCGCGACGGACTAGTGTCCGGCGTGTGAACCAACTAACGGAGTAGCACACATGTCATTAGTCCTTAACACCAACTACAGCTCGCTGGTAGCTCAGGACAGCCTGAGCACCTCGGGCGGTGAGCTCAGCACCGCGCTGCAGCAGCTGTCCTCGGGCCTGCGCATCAACACCGCAGCCGATGACGCCGCCGGTTACGCGATCGTGCAGGGCATGACCTCGCAGATCAACGGCCTCGACCAGGCTTCGCAGAACGCCAACGATGGCGTGTCGCTCGCGCAGACTGCTCAGGGCGCCCTCACCGAGATCACCAACGACCTGCAGACGATGCGCGACCTCGCTGTCGAATCGCTCAACGCGACCAACAGCTCCCAGGATCGTGCCGACCTGAACCAGCAGTTCTCGCAGCTTCAGGCCGACATCAACAACGTCGCCGCGACGGCTTCGTTCAACGGCGTCAATCTGCTCGACGGCTCCTTCCAGGGCGCGACCTTCCAGGTCGGTGCCAACGTCGGCCAGACGATCTCCGTGTCCTCGGTTGCCAGCGCCAAGACTTCGGCGCTCGGCACGCTGTACACGGCCGCGGGTGGCACGGGCGCTGCGATGACCGCAGGCCAGACCGGCTCGCTCACGATCGGTGGCGTTGCGACCAGCAGCTTCACGGTGACCGGCACCCCGGCGACCGATGCCAAGACGATTGCGGCGGCGATCAATGCGATCTCCTCGCAGGACGGCGGTGTGGTTGCGACGGTGAATGCCACCAACGGCATCAACCTGAGCAGCACCACCAGCCAGACGGTGGCGGTGGCGGCTGGCGCCGGCAACGGCGCGTCAGTGACGCTCGCCAACATGGGCGTGGCGGCCAGCTACGTGATCACCACGGCCGGCACTACGACCAACCTGAACGTCGCCAACGTGAACACGGTCGATGGCTCGAACCTGGCGCTCACGCAGATCGACTCTGCGCTGCAGCAGGTGGCCGCGACCGGTGCTCAGCTCGGCGCGTACCAGAACCGGTTCCAGGCCGCCATCACTGGCTTGACGACCGACTCGACCAACCTGCAGAGCGCTCGCAGCGGTATTCAGGATACGGACTACGCGATGGCGACCTCACAGCTGTCCAAGGCCCAGATCCTGCAGCAGGCGAGCACGGCGATGGTGGCTCAGGCCAATACCATCCCGCAGAACATCTTGACCCTGCTCCAGAAGCTCCCGTAACGGTTGCTGATGAAGCAAAGGTTGAGATTCATTGATGAGTATCCGGGGCGGGCGCCGCGAGGCGCCCGCCCTCGGTCTTTCCCGCTCCCTAGGAACCGCTCATGGCCAGCACACCGGTTTCAGTAGCCAGCAGCTCGAGCGCGGGCGCCGCCGGCGGTTCCGTCATCAATGTGAGCAGCCTGGTATCGCAGCTGGTTGCGGCCACGCGCGCACCCCAGGACTCTCTCATCGCCAGCCAGACCCAGGCGGTCACGACGCAGATCTCCGGGCTCGGTACGCTCAAGAGCGCCCTGTCGACCTTTCAGTCATCGCTGACGCCGCTCAGCACCAGCAAGGCCTTCAGCGCCGAAAGCGCGAACACCAGTGACAACACGGTGTTCACCGCGACCGCCAGTGCGGATGCAGTGAGCGGCACTTACAGCGTCAATGTCACCAAGCTCGCCCAGGCACAGCAGCTGGTTTCCGGTCCATTCGTCGGCGGCGGCTCCGCCGCCATCGGCACCGGCGCTCTGCAGCTGACCCTCGGCGGCACCAGTTTCAATGTCACGGTCGGCACCAGCAACGACACCGTCGCGGGGCTCGCCGCCGCGATCAACGCGGCCAGCGGCAACCCCGGGATCGCCGCCACGGTCATTACCGGCACCGATGGCGCTCACCTGGTCCTGTCATCCACGCAGACCGGTGCCGCGAATTCCATCAAGGTCGCCGAGACCGACAGCGGCACGGCGCTTGCCGGCTTCACCTACGGCACCGGCAACACCGGGCACTACACGCAGAATTCCGCCGCCCAGGACGCGCAGTTCAGCGTCTCCGGCATCGCTTACACCAGTTCCAGCAACGTCGTCAGCAGCGCCCTCACCGGTGTAGCGCTCACCCTGACGGGTGTCTCCGCCTCACCCACCAGCAATGCCACGCTGACGGTCAGCAACGACACCTCCACGGTTGCGACCAACATCGGCGCATTCGTCACGGCGTATAACACGCTGGTGAGCACGGTTGCCCCGCTCGGCAGCTTCGATGCCACCACCAATTCGGCCGGCCCGCTCATGGGGGACGCGATCCTGAACGGCGTGCAAAACCAGTTGCGCTCGATTCTGTACAGCGTGGTGAATACCGGGTCTAGCACCTACAACACGCTGGCGAGCGTCGGTATCACGACCAACAGCGACGGCTCGCTCAGCCTCAATTCCGCGACGCTGCAGAACGCACTGTCTGCGAATTTCACGGCGGTCAGTCAGCTGTTCAGCGGCACGAACGGAGTCGCCGCCGGACTGAATAAGCAGGTCACCGCTACCCTGGCCAGCAATGGCGAGATCGACTCTCGCAGTCAGACCCTGGTCAAGCAGGAAAACGCCCTCACGCAGCAGAGCAACCAGCTCGATACGCAGATGGCCGCACTCACTACCAGTCTCACGCAGCAGTATTCGGCGTTGAACAGCCTGCTGTCCTCGCTGCAGAGCACTTCGGCCTATCTGTCGCAGGCGTTCGCCAGCCTGCCGCTGGTACAGGGCGTGCCGCAGGCTTAAGGTACATCCGGGCTCAAGCCGGGCGTGCCGCAGCCGTTAACAGGGCATGCACAATCGCCGGAGCACCACGTGACTTCCTACGCACGCAATGCCGGCCTGGCGGCCTACCAGCGCGTCGCCGCCCACGGCGGGGTGGCGGGTGCCGACCCGCATCGGCTGGTATTGATGCTGATGGACGGAGCGGTGGAGCGCATGACCGCTGCGCTCGGCTGTATCGAGCGCGGCGAGATCGGGCGCAAGGCCGCGCTGTTGCACGGCAGCGTCAACATCATCGCGGAGCTGCGCGGCAGCCTCAACCTCGCCCAGGGCGGCTCGCTGGCCGAGAATCTCAGCAACCTGTACGACTACATGGTACGGCGTCTGCTGCTCGGCAACGCCAACAGTGACCCGCGGCCCATTACCGAAGTTCTGGACCTGCTGAACGAGATTCGCAGCGCCTGGGTCGCCATCGGGCCGAGCGTGCGTCAGTCGCCGGCACCGGCACCAACTCGCTGACCAACCTGAAAGCGCTGCAGATCAGCCGCGTGAAGATCGACGGCAGCTTCGTGCGCGATATCGCCACCGACAAGCGCTCGCAGGCGACGGTGCGCGGCATCGTCGAGCTCGCCAAGGGGCTGTCGATGGACACGGTCGCCGAGTACGTCGAGACCGACACTATTGCGGATGCGGTGCGCCGCATGGGGGTCGACTATGCGCA
>DATMOK010000044.1:0-45614 GCA_035568235.1 Steroidobacteraceae bacterium
CTCGAGGATCTCGAGTCGATCCTGTCCGACACCTACTTCTGCAACTTCTCGGTGTTCCAGTCGCTCCCCGACAGCTGGGCGATCGATCAGCTGTTCCCCATCCTGCCGATCCATCGGCTGGACGAGCGGCCGACGCGCACCGCGGTACTCGCCGACATCACCTGCGACTCCGACGGCAAGATCGATCATTTCGTGTCGCTGCGGGACGTGAAGCGCACCCTCGAGCTGCACGAGCTGCGGAGCGGCGAGAAGTACTACCTGGCGGCGTTTCTGGTGGGCGCCTACCAGGAGACGCTCGGTGACCTGCACAACCTGTTCGGCGACACCCACGTGGTACACGTGCGCCTGCACGATGAGGGTGGCTGGTGGATCGAGGAGATCGTCAAGGGCGACACCGCCAACAAGGTGCTCGAGTACATGGAGTACGACGTCGCCGAGCTCTATCCGGCGCTGGCGCGCGACTGCGAGCGGGCCATCCGCGACGGCCGCATGACGCTCGCCGAGAGTCAGGCGCTGAAGCGCTTCTACGAGAGCGAGCTCGACGGCTACGCGTATCTCGAGAGCGCTCCGGTCTGAAGCCGGACGCGCCGGCTCACCACCAGCCCGGCCCCTTGTTTGCGTCCCGCCGGGTCGGGGAGTAGCATGATCGTGGCGTTCGTATCCGTCGTGGATGAGTGCGCTTTGCTTGAATGTGTTGAGTTCATCTCCCGCCCCGCGCGCCTCTCATCCGTGCGCGAACGCAGGTGCAGGCCGCCGGCCCAAGCGCTGCGCATTGACTGAATTGTCCTGTCGTGTGCCTTGAAGCCTTGACCTGTTTGACTGTTCACGCGGCACATGCGACCGACGCCGCGCGGTCGCCGCTGTCCGCTTTTCATAGAGAGACTTACCTGTGACGACGATTTACGTAGGTAATCTGCCGTTCAATGCCACCGACCAAGATGTGAAGACTCTGTTCGAGCGTCACGGCAAGGTGGAGTCCGTCAAGCTCATAAACGACAGGGAGACCGGCAAGCCGCGCGGCTTCGGTTTCGTCGACATGCCACAGAGCGAAGCGCAGGCGGCGATTCAGGCGCTCAACGGCTTCCAGATGAATGGCCGGCCGCTGCGCGTCAACGAGGCGCAGGAGCGTCCGCAGCGCCCGCGCCAGGGTGGCGGCCCGTTCCGTCGCTGACGGATTGCTGCCGGTCATCGTCCGAGAAAAAACCCCGCATACCGCGGGGTTTTTTATTTGGCTTAACTTGTGCGCACCATGCGGCGGCACGGGGCAACTATGAGTGTGATGAACAAAAGCAAGCCCGCCCTCATCATCGCCTGCGCGCTGCTCGCCAGCGCCTGCGCCACCTACAGCACCCGCCAGACTACCGCGGCGGCGCTCGACCGCATTCTGGCCGGCGACTGGCGCTCCGAGGAGAATCGCGCGCGCGATCGCTATCGCCACCCCAAGGCGACGCTGCTGTTCTTCGGCATCCGCCCGGAGATGTCGGTGCTCGAGGTGTGGCCTGAGCCCGGCTGGTACACGGAGGTGCTCGCACCGCTGCTCGCTGACCAGGGCAAGTACTACGCGGCCCTCATCGCGCCCGATCCGCGCAGCACCTACATCACGCGGCGGCTGGAAGATTTCCGCCAGAAGCTTGCTGCGCGCCCCGACATCTACGCGCACGTGGCGGTGGTGAGCTTTCCGCTCGACGGGTCGGATGCGGTGCCGCCGGGCACACTCGACATGGTGCTGACCTTCCGCAATGTCCATAACTGGATGGCGCGCGATCAGGCTGCCGCCGCCTTCGCCACCATGTACCGGGCCTTGAAGCCCGGCGGCGTGCTCGGCCTGACCGAGCATCGCGGTAATCCCGCCGTACCGCAGGACCCGCAGGCCAAGAGTGGCTACGTGAACGAGGACTACGCGATCAAGCTGGCCGAGGCGGCCGGCTTTCGCCTGGTTGCGAGCTCGCAGGTAAACGCCAATCCGAAAGACACCAAGGACTACGAGCAGGGGGTCTGGACGCTGCCGCCCACCTATCGCTTAGGCGAGAAGGACCACGACAAGTACGCATCGATCGGCGAGAGCGACCGCATGACCCTCAAGTTCGTCAAGCCGGCCAAGTAACTGCCGCGCCGGCCGCGCGACGCGCCGTACTCACCACATGTCGCGCAGGCGCGCGCCGACGTCGACCGTGACGGGGGCGCTCGCCTGCTGCAGGCTGTCGCCGCTGCCGAGCGAGCCCTGGAAGACCGCCGCGTCGAGTGTCTTCAGCACCTTCTCCGTGAAGAAGCGGCTGCGGCCGCCGTACACGTGGGCGTCGCCGTGCCGTGACTGCTGGGTGAGATGGAACTTGAGCGGCACGATGAGCAGCAGATCGTTCTGTGCCCGCGTCATGGCGACGTACAGGAGGCGCCGCTCCTCCTCGATGGCCTCGGCACGCGCGGTGGCGAACTCCGAGGGAAAGCTGCCGTCCACCACGTTGAGGACGTACACGGTATCCCACTCCATGCCCTTGGCGGAGTGCACCGTGGAGAGCACCAGATAGTCCTCCTCCATGACCGGCTGGCCGGCGAGATCGCTGGTGGCATTCGGCGGATCGAGCGTCAGCTCGGTGAGGAAGCGCTCGCGCGAGGCGTACTGGCCGGAGAGGTGCTCGAGCTGATCGAGATCGCCTAGCCGCGTGTGGAAGTGCTCGTAGATGCGCTCGAAGTGCTTCTGATACCACTCACGCGCCCGGTGCACCTGCCCCGGCCATTCGCGCTGCGGGTCGGCAAGCTCGAGCAGCATGTCGATGAGGCGCTTCCAGTCCATCTCGTGGATGTGTGGCGCCTTGAAGGTGCGCAGTGACTCGAATGAGTGCGCGCCCGTCTCGAGGTGCTCGATGGCCGCGGCGGCATTCACCGGACCCATGCCCGGCAGCAGCTGCAGGGTGCGGAACGCGGCCAGCGAGTTGCGCGGATTGTCAGCCCAGCGCAGCACCGACATGAGGTCCTTGACGTGCGCCGCCTCGAGGAACTTCAGCCCGCCGTACTTGACGTACGGGATCTTGCGCTTGGCAAGCTCCACCTCGAGCACGTCGCTGTGGCTGCCGCTCCTGAAAAGCACCGCCTGGCGCTTCAGGGGCACGCTGGCCTCGCGCCGTCGCAGTACTTCCGAGCAGACGTACTCCGCCTGGGTTGCCAGCTCCTCCACCGTTACGGCGCGCGGCTTGTTCCCCTGGCCGCGAATCGACAGCAGATACTTGCGGTGCGCGCGCGGCGCTTCGGCCATGACGGCATTGGCGACGTCGAGCACCTGCTGCGTGGAGCGATAGTTCTGCGCCAGCGTCACCACCTCGGCCTGCGGCTGGAAACGCGCGGCAAACCCCAGCATGTTGTCTACGGCCGCGGCACGGAACGAGTAGATCGCCTGGGCATCGTCGCCCACCACGGTGAGTCCCGCACCGTCGGGCTTCATGGCGTGCAGGATCTCCGCCTGCAGGCGGTTGGTGTCCTGGTATTCGTCCACCAGCACGTGATCGAAGTGCGCCCCGATGTGCTGCGCGAGCCGCGGCTCGGACATCATGCCGTGCCAGTACAGCAGCAGGTCGTCGTAGTCGAGCAGATGCGCGTGCTGCTTCTGCTCGACGTAGCCGCGGAACAGAACCGTGAGCTCCTCCTCCCACTGGGTACACCAGGGGAAGTGCTGCTCGAGGGTGTCCTTGAGGGGACTGCGTGTGTTGACCCGGTGCGAGTAGATCTGCAGGCAGGTGTCCTTGCGCGGGAAGCGCTGATCGCGGGCGGCGAGCCCGAGCTCGGCGCGCAGACTGTCCATGAGGTCGGCGCTGTCGCCGCGATCGATGACGCTGAAGTGCGGGTCGAGCTGCAGGTGCGCGGCGTAGTGGCGCAGCAGGCGGTTGCCGATCGAGTGAAACGTCCCGGACCACGACAGGCGCTGCGAGATGGTGGCGCTCACCCCACCGAGGGACTCGTTGAGCGCCTTCTTGGTGATCTCGTGCGCGCGCCGGCGCATCTCCTGCGCCGCGCGGCGGGTAAAGGTCAGCATCAGGATGCGCGCCGGATCGACCCCGTGAATCACCAGGTGTGCGACGCGGTGTGCGAGCGTGTCGGTCTTGCCGGTGCCCGCGCCGGCGACGATCAGCAGCGGCCCGGAGGCAAAGCCCTTGTCGGGGAGCGGCTGACCGTACGTCACCGCCTTGCGCTGGGCGGCGTTCAGCTTGTCGAGGTGCGCGCTGGTGGCCATCGGCGCGCCGACTATACTCGCCGCGCGGCGGCGACGCCCGCGCGTCCCGGGCGGCGCGCCGGGCCGGCACAGCGGCAGCTGCGGGGCTGGCGCGCGGGCGGGTTAGGATGCGAGGCATGAAACCCGAGCGTCAGACCGCGCAGTTCGCCGGCCGGGTGATCCAGGTCACCACCGATGAGGTGCTGCTTCCCAACGGCCAGCGTGTTGAACTCGAGGTGGTGCATCACCCGGGTGGCGCGGCGGCGGTCGCCCTGGACGCCGAGCGGCGCGTATGTCTGCTGCGCCAGTATCGCTACGTAGCCGGCGGCTGGCTGTGGGAGCTGCCGGCCGGCAAGCTCGAGCCGCACGAACCGCCGCTGTCGACCGCCCAGCGCGAGCTCATCGAGGAGAGCGGCGTCAGCGCACGTCACTGGACGAGCCTCGGCACCTGCCTGTCCTCGCCCGGCGTGTTCACCGAGGTGTTGCATCTGTTCCTCGCCACCGGGATCGTCCCGGCGGCGACAGCGCACGAGCGCGCCGAGGTGATCGAGATTCACTGGTTACCCTTTGACACAGTGTGCGAATGGGCGCTCGACGGCACCATTACCGACGCCAAGACGGTCATCGGGCTGCTGCGTGCGCGCTTTGCCATAACCAACACAGGTGTCGCTGTTTGATCCGTGACGCAGGTCGCAGAACGCGTGCGGCGACCGCGGTTAGGCTCACGAAGCGTGATGCACATCGCGAGTCAGTGACCATAATCTGTGGGCCAGCCAGTCAACAAGAAGACGGTGCAGAGCAACGCGGCAGCAGCCGACCGCCGCCGCATCGGCTTGATCGTGCACGACGACCGCGGCATGGCCTCGGTCGAGTGGCACGACGCGCCCGTGGAAAATCACGAGCGGCCGGTGCTCGAGGTGCTCGGCAATCCGCAGCTCACGCTGCAGACCGAGGAGAGCCACGACCCGTACGCGCGCCACGCCCGCTCGCTGCCGAAGCCCAATCCGGGTAACACGACCCGCACCGATCTGCGCAAGCTGTCGGAGTGGATCAAGTTGAAGCGCGAGCTCGAAGCGCGCAAGCAGCGCGGCGACGACGAGACTTGAGCGCCGCGCCGGCCTCAAGCCCTCACGAAGTCCGCTCGATGTGCGCGCGCTTGCGCGCCGTCCCCAGGCGATAGAAGCGCCGCAGCTCCGCCAGAACCTCAGGCTCCCCGTACGTACCGCCGGTGAGGCGCCGCTCCAGACGGCGGCAGAAGCGCGCCGCGTACCTGTTGGCCTCGCCGTATAGCTGCGCGCGCTGGCGCTCGAGGCGCGGATCGATGCGGGTACGCTCGAACAGCACCCGGTGCAGCTCCGCGGGAAAGTGTCCCGGGTACTGGCGCCGCATCAGCCAGTGACTCGCCACGTACTTGTCGACCTCGGCCTGCATCTCGAGCTCGAGCAGCGACACCGGCCGGTCGTGGCCGGCATTCCAGGCGAGATACAGGAAATGACTCACGCCCTCGAGCGCCGTCCACCAGTCGGCGACGTTGGCGGCGTTGAGCTCGACGAGCGGGTCGGCGCCGTCGAGGCGCTCGAGCAGCGCCGGATCGAGATACAGCGACAGCGCCACCTCCGCGCCGTCGGCGCTTTGCACGACGATCAGCTCCTCATCGGCGAGCCCGCCGTGCGTGGCGTACGGCAAGCGGCTGCGATCGGTGACCAGGAAGTCATACACGTCGTAAGCGACGCTCACATCGTAGATGCCGCCGATGAGAGCCTGGAGGCGCGACAGCAGCATATGGACCGCCGTCAGTGCTCGCGGGCGATGCCGCCGCCGCCGCGCGTCGGCGCGACGCCGAGCCGCTCGAGAATCGAATAGCAGCGCCGGCTGCCGGTCTTCAGCCACAGCTCATACAGCCGCAGGACGTCCTGGTCGGTGTGGTGGTAGGAGGTCTCGCTGATCTCGTTGAGAGCGTCCACCATGGGCTGGAACTTCTCCGACAGCTCAGCGAACACCGTGCCGAGCACCCGCCCGCGGCCGCGTGCGCAGACCTCCGCCAGCGCGCCGTAGGCGCGCCCGCCCATCGCGATGTGGTAGTCGATGTCGATGGTGCGGGCGGCAAAGCCGCGCGCAAAGAATCCGGCGATGAACAGCGACACGTCGCCGAGCCGCTGCAGCGCCCGCTGCCGCCCGGCGGCCGTCGGCGCCTCGAGCGCCTCGCACAACATCAGCGCCAGGGGCTTGAGCCGCGCCTTGCCGGCCGTGCCCTCGTAGAGAGCCTCGGAGCGCGCAAACAGGGTGAGCAGGTTCACCACGTAGTGCTCGGTCTGATCCTCGACCGCCAGACGTTGCCGCGCCAGCGCCCCCTGCAGGCTGTCGCGAAAGAACTCCTGCAGGTTCGCTACCGGCACCACTCGTTCCGCTTCGGCGCTCATGGCTCCGCCACCTCCTCGAGACCTGTAACGGCGCGTACACAGGCTCCCTCCAAGCCCCGCTTCGATACTGTGACGCGCTGCCCTGAACGGGAGCTAAACTGCCGCCATGAGACTGGCAGCGCACACCCGCGAGTGCTGACTGCGCGCCGTGAGGGAGTCATGCAAGCGCGTGCGTTAACTGGTTCACAGGCGACGGTCCTTGGTCTCACGGCCTATCACTGGGTGGTGATTGCCGCGGGCTGGGCCGGCTGGGGCTTCGACGTCTACGACGCGGTGCTCTTCAACTTCGTGGCACGCAACTGCATTCCGGCGCTGCTGCATCTGCCGCCCGACTCACCGGCCGCGCACCGAGCCGTGGTGTTCTGGAACGGCGTCATCACCTCGACGCTGCTCGTCAGCTGGGCGCTCGGCGGCTTCCTGTTCGGCTGGATCGCCGATCGCATCGGCCGCAAGCGCGCGCTGTTCCTGACGATCGGGCTGTATGCGCTCGGTACCGGCGCGTGCGCGCTGGTCGGCAACCTCGGACAGCTCATCCTGTGCCGCACGGTCACGGCGCTCGGCATCGGCGGGGAATGGGCGATCGGCGCTGCGCTGGTGGCGGAAGCCGTACCGGAGAACCGCCGCGTGGAAGCCGGCGTGATCATGCAGACCGGCTCGCCGCTCGGCGTGGTACTCGCCGGCGCAGCCAATTACCTGATCGCCGGTGTGTGGCTCGCCGGGCAACCGCAGGTGGCGTGGCGCTACGTGTTTCTCGCCGGCCTGGTGCCGGTGGTGCTGGCACTGCTGGTACGGATCTTCCTGCGCGAGAGCCCGCAGTGGCTGGCGAGCCGCGCGCGCGGGGCGCCGTCCGAGCCGCGCGCGCTGTTCGCGCCCGCGATGCGCGCGGCGACCTTCGGCGGCCTGTTCGCGGCCGCCGTGGCGATCCTGTGCTGGTGGGGCTGCAACGCCTTCGTACCGCTGCTCGGCGCCAGCCTGTCGGCGCACGAGGCGCTCGAGCTCGGGCTCTCGCCGGCGCAGACGCAGGCGCTGGCGGCAGCCTGGCAGGCGCATGCCTCCAACGCCTTCAATCTGGGTGGACTCGTCGGCACATTCGCCGCCATCCCGCTGGCGCGCCGCCTCGGCCGGCGTCCGATGTTCATCGTCTACTTCCTGTGGTCGGCGCTCGCGCTGTTCATCACCTTCGGCCTGTCGTTCGCGCCGCACACGCGCCTCACGCTGCTGTTCCTGGTGGGCGCCGGCGTGTATGGCATCTTCGGCGCCTTCACGTTCTATCTGCCGGAGCTGTTCCCGTCGAGCATCCGCGCCATGGGTGCCGGCTTCTGCTACAACACGGGGCGCATACTCGCCGCTCTCGGCCCACTGCTGATCGGCATCGTCACCTCCGCCGCGGGCGGCTCGGCCACGGCGCTCATGCAGGTAATGGTGTGGCTCGGCGTGGTGCCGCTCATCGCCGCGCTGCTGTCGCACTTCGTGATCGTCGAGACCCGCGGCCGGGTGCTGCCGCCCTGAAGAGGCGCCGCGGCGCTCAGGTGCCGAGGCGTGTGGCCAGCTCGTTGCAGTCAACGACGGTGAGATCGGCGGCCACGAGCTCCTTGGGCCAGGGCGCGCCGCGCCGGTTCATCCAGGCACTGCGGCAGCCGGCGGCACTCGAGGCGGCCACATCCAGATACGGCTCATCCCCCACGTAGAGAATCTCGGCGGCGGTAAACCCAAGCTCGCGCGCCAGGCGCTCGAAGCAGCGCGGGTCGGGCTTACCGGCGCCGATCTGCCGGGCGTTGAGCGAGACGGCGAAAGCGCCGTCGAGGCCGATGCGCTTGAGATCCGCGTTGCCGTTACTGAGGGACGCCAGCCGGAAGCGGCGCCCGAGCCGCGCCAGCGCCGGCCGCACATCGGGCAGGATCTCGACCTCGCAGCGCGCCGCGAGGAACACCTCGAAGGCACGCGCGGCGATGTCCTCATGGTAGCCGCAGTCGCGCGCGTGGCGCGTGAGCGCGGTCAGACGCAGGTACGTGACGTCGTGAGCATGATGTGGCTCCTCGCGCGCCAGCTGCTCGCGGGCCGTGCGCATGTCCGCGACCGAGACCTGCTGCGGTATGCGCGGGCAATGCTCGTGCAGCCATTCGAGCAGGCGTGTCTCGGCGCGCGCCAGCACCGGCTCCACATCCCAGAGTGTATTATCGAGATCGAACGCGACGGCACGTACGTCGTTCAGCACCGGCAAAGATTACCATCCAAATGGCGCGGGTCACTCTCGTCATCGGTAACAAGAACTACTCCTCGTGGTCGCTGCGCGCGTGGATCGCGCTGCGCCACCTCGGACTCGAATTCGACGAGCTGCAGATACGGCTCAACACCCCCGAGACACACGAGGCTCTCGAGCGTTATGCGCCGAGCGCGCGCGTGCCGGTGCTGCGCTCGGGCGAGCTGACGGTATGGGACTCACAGGCGATCTGCGAATTCGCCGCCGAGCTCACCGGCCGCGGCTGGCCGCAGCCGCCCGAGGCGCGGGCCGTGGCGCGCGCGGTCAGCGCCGAGATGCACTCGGGCTTCGCGACGCTGCGATCGCTGTGGCCGATGAACGCACGGGCGCGCAACCGGCGCACCGCGATGACCGCGGCGCTCGCGGCGGATGTCGAGCGGATCGATGAGATCTGGAACGATTGCCGGCACCGCTTCGGCAGTGGCGGGCCGTGGCTGTTCGGCGCCGACTACACGATCGCCGACGCGATGTACGCACCGGTGGTGCTACGCTTCAACACCTACGGCGCGCGCGTCTCCGAAACGGCGCGCTGGTACATGGCGACGGTGCTGGAGGATGCGGCTCTCCAGGAGTGGATTACAGCCGCACGCGCCGAGCCCTGGAGCATCGACAGCGATGAAGTCGGCTGAAGAAGAATAACCCGGAGATAGCCATGCGTTCGATCCCCCTCGCCCCCCTGGCCGTCGTTTGCCTGCTGGCTGCGCTCGGCGGCGCGCCGCGCGCGCACGGCGCCGCCGCCGCACCCTTCACGATCGAGGACCTGGTGCGCCTCAAGCGCGTCAGCGATCCGCAGCTCTCTCCCGATGCCCGCCGCCTGCTGTACGTGCAGCGCGAGACCGACATGGACGCGAACAAGGGCCGCACCAGCCTCTGGCTGCTCGACCTTGAGCGGCCGGGCGCAACCCCGCAGCGCCTGACCGACGGCAAGGGGAACGACTCGAGCCCGCGCTGGGCACCGGACGGGCAGACTCTGTATTTTCTGTCCGAGCGCAGCGGCAGCTCTCAGGTGTGGCGGCTGTCGCTCACCGCGGGCGAGGCACGGCGCGTCAGCGACTATCCGCTCGACGTCGGCACGCTGCAGGTCTCGCCGCGCGGCGACCTGCTGGCTGTCTCGATGGAGGTGTTTCCCGACTGTGCAGACCTCGCCTGCAGCCGCGCGCGCCTCGACGCCCGGGCGAAGGATAAGGCGAGCGGACGCCTCTACGAGCGTATGTTCGTCCGCCACTGGGACACCTGGAGCGACGGCACGCGCTCGCACCTGTTCTGCGCGCGGCTCGCGGCCGATGGCGCCGCGGGCCCCCCGGTCGACCTGTCGCGCTCGCTGGATGCCGACGTGCCGGGCAAGCCCTTCGGCGATGACGCCGACTACGCCTTCAGCCCCGACGAGAAGTCCGTGGCGCTGTCCGCCCGCATCGCCGGCCACAGTGAGCCCTGGTCGACTAACTTCGACCTCTTCCAGGTGCCGGTCGACGGCTCCGCCGCGCCGGTCGATCTCACCGCCAACAATCCCGCCTGGGACGCGCAGCCGGTGTTCCTGCCGAACGGCGACCTCGCCTGGCTGGCGCAGGACCGGCCGGGATTCGAGTCGGACCGCTTCCACATCGTGCTGAAGTCGGCCGCGACCGGCGCGGTGCGTGCGCTCACCGCCTCGTGGGACCGCTCCGTCGGCCACATGGCGGCGGCTCGCGACGGCAAGCACCTCATCGTAAAAGTCGAGGAGCTCGGCCAGGCGGTCCTCTATTCCATCGAGGTCGCGAGCGGCAAGCCCGCCCGGCTAACCGGCAGCGGCGAGGTGACCGACTTCTCCGTGGAGCGCGACCGGATCGTGTACGGGCTCGCCGGGATTGGCGGCCCTGTCGACCTATACACCGTCTCTCTTAAGGGCGGCACACCGCATCGCCTCACGGACGTAAATCACGAGTTGCTCGCCGCGCGGGCCATGAGTGAGTTCGAGCAATTCTCGTTCAAGGGCTGGAACAACGAGACGGTATACGGCTACGTCACGAAGCCCTACGGTTTCGAGCCGGGCAAGCGCTTTCCCGTGGCCTTCGTAGTCCATGGCGGCCCGCAGGGCAGCTTCGCCAACACCTGGAGCTATCGGTGGAACTGGCAGGCGTTCGCCGGCCACGGCTATGCCGTGGTGTCCATCGACTTCCACGGCTCCACAGGCTACGGACAGGCGTTCACCGACTCGATCAGCGGCGACTGGGGCGGCAAACCGCTCGTCGATCTGCACAAGGGCCTGGCCGCGGCGATCGAGCGCTATCCATGGCTCGACGGCGAGCACGTCTGCGCGCTCGGCGCCTCCTACGGCGGCTTCATGATGAACTGGATCGAGGGTAACTGGCCGGACCGCTTCCGCTGCATCGTCAGCCACGACGGCGTGTTCGATCAGCGCATGATGTACTACGCCACCGAGGAGCTGTGGTTCCCGGAGTGGGAGATGCGCGGCACGTATTACGATGCGCCGCAGCTCTACGAGAAGTTCAACCCCGTGAACTTCGTGAGCCACTGGCACACCCCGATGCTAGTCATCCACGGCGAGCAGGATTTCCGTATCCCGGTGTCGCAGGGACTTGGGGTATTCACCGCGCTGCAGCGGCGCGGCATCGAGAGCCGGCTGCTCGTCTTCCCCAACGAGAATCACTGGGTGCTGAAGCCCGCCGACAGCGTGCAGTGGTACCACACGGTGTTGGATTGGCTGGATGCGCATCTGAAAAATTAGCGCACCGGCCGGGCACCCGGGCACGCACTAGCGTCCCTTGCGGAACCTGTAATCCCCGACCGCGAGCGCGCCGGCCGTGAGCTCCATCTGCGGTGCGGCGGTGGCCGCGGCGCTGTCGGGGCACACCTTGGGGTCGTGCGCGGCGACGAATCCATCGCCCTTCTTCTTCCAGATGAGCGTGCAGCCCTCGGGCTGCACGTCCTCCATCTGCACGCTTGTGAACAGGTCTTTGCTCAGATACCCATCGCGCCAGCGTCCCGGCTCGTTGAATTCGTAGAGGGTCTGAACGATGCCGCGCTTCTCGTCGAGCTGAAAACCGTACATCTTCTGGCTGAGAACCCGGCGCGGGTCGTCGGCGGCCGACTCCTGTACGTAGTACACGTACTTGCCGAGCCGCGGCGTGTACACGTGGGTGATGATCAGCAGCACCGATTCATGTGCCGGATGCGTGTTGTTGCGCGCATCGAGCTCGGCCTGGACGGTATTGTCGTAGCGGCCAGGCAGCATGGTGAGCATGAGGAGCAGATCGCTCTCCTTCTCTTTCGGCTTGTTGCCCGCGGCGCAGCCGCCGAGCGCGAGCAGTACTCCGCAGCCGAGCGCAGCGCCGGCAGCGGCCAGTCGAGCGCGCTCACCCATAGGTGGCCCGCCACTGTGCGCGGTACTTCAGTCCGAGGTCCATGAGCCGCTCGAGCAGCTCGCTGTAGGAGGTGCCGGCGGCGCGCGCCGACTCGGCAAAATCCTCCGCGGCCTCGAGATTGGGATTGGCATTGGCCTCGAGCACGTACACCTGACCCTGCGCATTGACGCGGAAATCCATGCGAGCATAGCCGGACAGGCCGAGTGCCCGATAGATGCGCCGTGACAACCGGTCGAGCGCGGTCAGAACCGCCGGCGGCAGGTCCTCGGCGGCGTGCGTGGTGATGCCGTACTTCGCCTGATAGCGCTTATCCCACTTGACCTTGCGGGTGGCGATGGCGGCGAGCGAGTCCGGCATCGAGCCGAACACCATCTCCCACACCGGCAGACGGGTCAGGCGCTCGTTGCCCATGATCCCGACGTACAGCTCGCGCCCCGCGATGTACTCCTCGACCAGGGCGTCGGACTTGATCTGCTCATGCACGAACTCGATGCGCTCCTTGAGACGCGCGGCGTCTTCGACTACCGAGGCCTGGGCGATACCGAGCGAGGCGTCCTCGACGGTGGACTTCACGAACAGCGGGAAACGGAGCCTGCGCGGCACCTGCAGGCGGGCACCACGACGGAACACCGTGAACTGCGGGGTGGCGATGCGGTGGAAGGCGAGCAGCTGCTTGGCGAGAGTCTTGTCGCGCGACAGCAGCAGTCCGCGCGGATTGCAGCCGGTATAGGGCTGGCGCATCAGCTCGAGGAACGCCACCACGTGCTGATCGTAGGTGACTATGCCGTCGAACTCCTCCAGCAGGTTGAAGACGATGTCCGGCTCCCAGTCGGCGATCGCGCTGCGCAGCTCCGTGAGACTGTCGAGCACGCCGACGCAGCGCACATCGTGTCCAAGCTTACGCAGACTCGAAGTGACGTCGTACTCCGTACGCCATTCCTCGATCTCCTTGTCGCTGTGGCCTTCGAGACTCTCCGGCGGTACCAGGCTCGCGTGCACCACGACGAGCGCGCGCAGTCGTCTCATAAGGGAAGCTGGGGTGTCGCGCCCTGCGAGTACAGACCCGTGAGCCGCTCGAGCATCCAGCGCGAGTAGCGCAGCGCATCGCGACGACTGCCACGCACGTAGAGCTCGAGGTGCGCGCTGCGCTCGATGAGCATGCGCAGCACCTGCGCGGCGCTGTAGGGCTCAACCTTCAGCGAGCGGACCACGCTGGCGGTGAGGCTGCGCGCCGCGCCGCGCAGCACACTGGCGGCACGCGGCGCGCCCTGGCGCGCGGGAGTGGCCGTGAACGCACGCTGCAGCAGCTCGTCCGCGAGACCGCGCCGGATCATGCGGCTGTGGCGGAGCTTGCGCCGGTAGTGCTCGCCGAGCGTGCGCGTGTTGAGCTCGAGCGGCTCGATGCGCGTGCGATTGCGCACCGGCGCGCGCCGCCCGCGTACGCTCGCGACCAGCTCATCGACCGCCTTGAGCTTGTGCAACGCCGGCCAGTCGGCGTAACTCTTGCGCCACGCGGAGCGCGGCGTCAGCCACACGGCGAACGTCTCGGCGAAATCCTCGGCGGGATGCGCCTGGGCGTACCACTCGCCGAGGTGGTGCACGTAACGGCGGCTGCCGGCGCGCGCGCGGTAGCGGGCCGGATATGGGACCGAGGCATGGCCGAAAGCCGCGCGCCAGCGTGCCCGGCGGCGCAGCCGATACGCATTGTCGAGCGCATGACCGGCTTCGTGGCGCAGGATCCGCAGCAGCAGTCGCGTGTTGCCGCCCTCGGCCTCGTGCGTGATGCGCCGCTCGAGTCGCTCGAGCCGCGGGTGCGCCAGGTAGAACGGCACGGCGAAACCGGGCACGCCGTCGGGCGAGAACCACTCCTCCGATAGCCACACGTGCGGCCGCAGCGTGAGTCCGTGCCGCTCGAGATCGCTGTTCAGCCGCCGCAGGTGTGGTGCCAGCGGCGAGCGCCGCAGCGAAAGCTTCAGATCGCAGAAACGGAGCTTGAGCAGCTCCTCGTCGGCGAGATGCGCCCAGGCGTACCGCCGGGCGCGGTGCGAGCGCGTGCCGGGTGAACGGCGGCCGGTGGCGCGGGGCGGCGACATGGTGCGAGCGCTTTATTTTTCGAAGGCAGCGGGCGTTGCGCTCAGCTTAGCCGAGCGCCCGGATACTGTCTTCGGCTGCGAGCGCCGCTCGCGCTCAGCCGCCGAGCTCGACCAGGGCGTGAGCGAGCAGTCGGTCCGCGTAGGCTTCGATCAACTCCCGCTTCATCAGGCTGTTGCGCCACAAAGCGGGGATGGAACTTGCAGTGTAGTGGGCGCCGGCAAGGGCGCCGCACACGGCCGCGATGACGTCGGAGTTGCCCCCCAGATTGGCGGCGGCGAGTACCGCGTCGCGGAAATTGTCGCTGCGCGCAAAGGCATCGATCGCCCCCGCCAGGGCCTGCGGAGCACTCACCCCGGCCACCGCCGGGGCGGTCGCACCGCGTACCGGCGCGGGGGCCTGCGCCAGGATGGCGGCGCGCGGCTGGCCCGCAAGTGCTGCGTGCAGGGCGCGTGCGAGCGTCCGGCAGGCTGCGAGCACCGCCGGCGCCTGCGCGGTGGTGCGGGCCGCCTCCGCAGCCTGTGCCTCGGCGAGCTGCGCATCGGCGAAGAAATACATGGCGACGGGCGCCACCCTCGAGAGGGCCTCGGGGTCCAGGACCTCCGGATCGTGCGACCCCGAGAACGCCTGCCGGCGCCAGCGGGCGCGCGCCAGCGCCCGCGAGGTGCCGGCGGTGATGCCGAGGCATTCTCCGGTCGCCGACAGATGACCCTGCTGCTGCCAGCGAAGGTAGCGCTCCACCTGGTCATGCGCATTGAACGCATCGCACTCGATGAGACTCTCGGCCACGCAGAGCGCCATCGCCGTGTCATCGCTCCATCCGCCCCGTGGCAGGTCGAACGGGCCGCCGCCGAGCAGGTCGCCTACCGGGGCAAACCGGCCCGGTCGGCGGTACTGGGTGGCAGCCGCGACCGCATCGCCCACCGCCAGGCCGAGCAGCGCCCCGAGAAATCGCTCGCGCAGCCCGCGCGCGGCGGTCAGCGCCTGCGGGTCGAGAAACGGGTCAGCTGACCCTGCGCGCGCCGCCTGCCACTCGCGTACGTACGCCACCTGCGCCGGCGTCTCCGGCACGCTCGGCCAGTGCGCTGCGCGCCCGCTCTGCTGCCAGAGCCGGTTGAGCTCGACGAGTGCGGCTTCTCCGGAAAAGCCGCGTTCGGCGAGCAGGCACCCCGCCACCATGCCGGTGCGTCCGATCCCGGCGCGGCAGTGCAGGTAGACGGCGCGGTCGGAACTCAGGGCCTGGTGAAGGAACTCGAGAGCCTGCGCCATCTCTCCGCGTTCCGCCGGTACGCCGTGATCGGTGATCGGGAAACGCCGATGCTCGCAGCCGGCCGGCAAGCACTCCTGGTACGGCGGCAGCTCCCCGGCGACGGTGAGATCGACGCAGCAGCCGATGCCGGCTGCTGCCAGCCGTTGCAGCCGCTCACGCGTCGCCTCGCGAGTGAGGCCAGCGGGATACTCCCCGGCCAGCAGCCGCCCCGGCAGCACCCAATAGCAATTCGCGAACGGCAACGGTGGGATTTCAGGGGTCAGTGCGGCTTGCATCGCGGCATCAGGCGAGGGCCGGGCCCGCGTCGAGCTCCGCCTCGAGCGTCCGCTCCTCGCTGTCGCTCATCGGCGCGAGGCGCCGCGCATCGAGGCCCGCAAAGTCGAAGCGCCGCGGGTCGACGAGGTGCGGCAGCTCGACGTTGCGCAGGGCGCGGAAGATCGTCTCGGTGCGCCCCGGAAACTCCCGCTCCCAGCCGGCGAGCATCTGCTTGACGGCGCGGCGCTGCAGGTTGTCCTGCGAGCCGCACAGCTTGCACGGTATGAGGGGAAAGGCCCGGCCGCGGGCGTAGCGGGCGATGTCGCGCTCGGCGACATAGGCGAGCGGACGGATGACGATGTGGCGACCGTCGTCCGACAGCAGCTTCGGCGCCATGGCCTTCAGCCGGCCGCCGAAGAACAGATTCAGGAACAGCGTCTCGACGATGTCGTCGCGATGGTGGCCGAGGGCGATCTTGCTGATGCCGTGCTCGGCGGCGAAGCGGTACAGCGCGCCGCGGCGCAGCCGCGAGCACAGCCCGCACAGCGTCCGGCCCGAGGGCACGACGCGCCTGACGACGCTGTAGGTGTCCTGTTCGATGATGTGATACGGGACGCCGATGCTCTCGAGATACCGCGGCAGCACCTCGGCGGGAAAGCCGGGTTGCTTCTGGTCGAGGTTGACGGCCAGCAGCTCGAAGCGCACCGGCGCGCTGCGCCGGAGGGAAAGGAGCATGTCGAGCAGTGTGTACGAGTCCTTGCCGCCCGACAGGCACACCATGATGCGATCGCCGTCGGCGATCATGCGGAAGTCTGCGATGGCCTTGCCGACCGAGCCGCGCAGCCGCGCGGCGAGCCGCTCGAGGGTGCGCGAGGGGTTGGCGTCGGCGTGCGTCACGTCGCTCTCCGGACGGTCGGGCATCCTCAAGGTGCGGCCAGGGCGCCGCTCAGGCGGCCGCGACGGTCGCGGCGCTCTCGAGATACTTTGCCTCGACGTAACGGATGAAGGAAGTGGCCGACAGCGGTTTGCCGGTCGCGCTCTTCAGCAGCTCCTGCACCGCAACCTTGGCGCCGAGGCCGTGCACCTGGGCACGCAGCCAGCCGAGGAGCCCGGAGAATTCGCCCGCCGCCAGCTGCTCATCGAGCGCGCTCACCTCCGCTCGCAGGCTCTCGTAGAGCTGCGCGCCGATGACGGCGCCGAGCGCATAGGAGGGAAAGTAGCCGAAGGAGCCGACCGCCCAGTGGATGTCCTGCAGGCACCCCTCGAGGTCGTTGGCCGGACGCACCGAGAGGCGGGCCTCCATGCCGGCGTTCCAGGCCTCGGCGAGATTGCGCACCGCGAGCTCGCCTGACAGCAGCTGCTTCTCGAGCTCGTAGCGCAGCATGATGTGCAGCGGATAGGTGAGCTCGTCCGCGTCCACGCGGATCACGCCGCGCTGCACGCGCGTCAGGTGGGTGTAGAGATTCTCCACGTCCCACTCCGGACCGCCGACGCCGAAGTGCTTGGTGATCAGCGGCTGCACGTAGCGCACGAACGGGCGGCTGCGGCACACCATCATCTCGAAGAGCAGCGACTGGCTCTCCTCGAGCGCCATGCCGCGGTCGCGCCCGACCGGCTGGTCACGGTAATCCTGCGGCAGCCCGAGGTCGTACATGGCGTGACCGGTCTCGTGCATCGCGCCGAGCAGGCCCGAGAACACATCCTCAGGCACGAAGCGGGTGGTGACCCGGATATCCCCCGGTACCCCCTCGGTGAAGGGCTGCTCGCTCTCGTCCAGCCGGCCGCGGTCGAACGGAAAACCCACCGCTTTCATGACCTCAACCGTGAGCGCGCGCTGTTTGCCGGCCGGGAACTTGCCCGTGAGCGGCAACAGCGGGCGGCCCTCCTGCAGCGCTATCGCCTCACGAATCAGGGATGGCATCCGGCGCGACAGCGCCTTGAACATGGCGTCGATGTCTGCGGTCGTGATGCCGGGACTGAACTCATCGACCAGAGCATCGTAGGGGGCCAGGTTGAGTGCCTGCCCGAGCAGCGCCGCCTTGTCGCGCACCAGATGCACGACCTCCTCGAGGTAGGGGGCGAATGCCTCGAACTTGCCCTGCGCCCGGGCCTCGAGCCAGCGGGCCTCGGCGCGCGAGGTGGCCTTGGCCAGCCTCGCGACGAGCGCCACCGGGGTCGCGATCGCGTGGTCCCGTTGGCGGCGCATCTCCCTTAAGTTAGCGACCTGCCAGTCAGCAAGGCCCTGGGTATTGGCCTGCGCGCGGTCGAGGAGCCGCGTGATGCGCGGCGCCGTGAGCAGCGCGTGGTACTCCGTCTCGAGCGCGGCGAGCTGCTCACCGCGAACGTCGGCGCTACCGCGCGGCATCATCACCGCCGCGTCCCAACGCAGCAGCGACAGCGCCCCACGGAACGCGTGGAGACGCTTGAACTCCTGCTCGAGCTGCTTGTACGGCGAGGCGGACATGAATCACTTCGTCGCGCGGTCTGAGCTCCCTCCGGGAACCCAACTCGCGCTGCTCAGAAAGTCTGGATGGCGCTAGGGACGTGGTCAGTCTACCACTTCCGCATGGTCCACGCCCCGCAGATTTTGATGTTTTTATATATAAAACAATTAGTTATAAGATGAGGCTCGCATCGACCCGGAGGCTGGAGCGCCCGTTCCGGGGGGTTGGATTATGTCATTTGCCTCCCACGCCAGCATGGCGCGCTTGCGGTCCTCTCCCCCCGCGTAGCCACCGAGGGAGCCATTGGTACGCAGCACCCGATGACAGGGAATGAGCCAGGCAACCGGATTCGAGCCGACCGCATTCCCGACCGCCCGCTCACTGCCGGCGACCCCTGCGGCCTGTGCCACCTCACGGTAGGTCGTGATCCGGGAGGCACCGACGCTCAGCAGCGCCTGCCAGACCTTGAGCTGAAAGTTCGTGCCCCTGACCGTGACTCGCAGCGGTACCGGGGGCGACGCGGGCGCCCTGCCGAAAATGCGCCGGCTGAGATCCGAAGCCGACGCATCATCGCGAACCAGGGTCGCGAGCGGCCACTCTCCCTCAAGCTCGCTCGCCACAGCGCGAGCCCCGCCACGATCATGGAATCGCAGCCGGCACACGCCACGTGGCGTGCTCGCGATGAAGGCCGTGCCAAAGGGCGTGTCGCTGAAGCCGTAACGGATCGCCACACCCGAGCCGCGGGTCTTCAGCTCCCCCGGGCTCACCGCCTCGAGTGTCACCATCAGGTCGTGGAGCCTTCCCGGCCCTGAGAGCCCGACGGTATACGCGGCCTCCAGAACGGAGGCGCTGCCGGCGAGCGCCTGGTGCGCCGCGCGTGCGGTGACGAAGGCCAGGTACTGCCGGGGCGTCACGCCCGCCCAGCGTCGAAACAGCCGGTTGAAGTGGAACTCGGAGAGTCCCGCGAAGCTCGCGATCGTGATCAGGCGCGGCTGCTCCCGGTAATGCTCGTCGATGAAGCGGATCGCCCGGGCGATGCGCCGGAAGTCGCGACTGTCGAGGAACGGTTCGTTTGGGGTCGTCATGAGGAGGAATGATAGGCAACCCCGGCGGCAGCGCGACCCGATTCTTGCGGGTGCTCCGGCGGCGGTATCGCCTCGGTTACACTGCCCCCCGCGCGCAGATCCACGGGCAGAGGTTGCGGCAATGGGGCCAGCGGGCGACCGTTACCCCGACACTGATCGAGGCGGCGACGAGCAACGCGAGGGTGAGCCCGATCAGAAAGCGCCGCATGCGCGCATCATAACCGCAACACCCATCCGCAAAATAAATGAGCGCCCGCGCTGCCAACCTGTCGATCTGCCTGCTCGCCTCCGAGGTCGCGCCGCTGTCGAAGACCGGCGGACTGGCCGATGTCGCCGGCGCGCTCGCGAAGTTCCTGCACGCCGGCGGCCACGACGTGCGGCTCATCACACCGTGCTACAGCTCGATCGATCGCGGCGCGCTCGGCGCGCAGCCGGTCGCCGAGCTCACGGCGGTGCCGCTCGAGGTGGGGCCGCACCATTACGTGTTCTCGGTGCTGGCGGCCCCGCTGCCGGGGAGCGGCGCCCCGCTGCTGCTCATCGACTGCCCGGCGCTGTACGCGCGCGGCGCTCTCTACACGGCCGATCCCGACGAGCACCTGCGCTTCCTCGCCTTCACGCGTGCCGCATTCGTCATCTGCCGGCGCCTCGGTTTCGCCGCGCAGATCCTGCACTGCAACGACTGGCACACCGCCTTCGCACCGCTCCTGCTGCGCGCCGAGTACGGCCGCGAGGCGCCGTTCGCCGCCACCCGCACGGTGCTCACCATTCATAACATCGGCTACCAGGGAATCTTTTCGGCCGCCGACGTTGCTGACCTCGGCCTGGCGCCCGCCGAGCTGCCCCTGCTGCACCAGGACGATCTGAAAGCCGGACGCATCAACGCGCTGCGTCACGGGATCCTGTACGCGGATGCCCTCACGACCGTGAGCCCGACCCACGCCCGCGAAATCTGCACCCCCGAGTACGGCATGGGGCTCGATGACAGCCTGCGTGCGCGCGGCGCGGCACTCACCGGAATCCTCAACGGGGTCGACTACGATGAGTGGGATCCGCGGCGCGATCGCTTCCTGCCGGTGCACTATGACGCCACTGAGCTCGCCGGCAAGGGCGCGCTGAAGCGCGAGTTCCTCGCGCGCCACGGACTAACCGCGGCCCCCGGGGTGCCGCTCGCCGGGATCGTCACCCGCCTGGCGGCGCAGAAGGGCATCGAGCTCATGTTCGAGGCGTTGCCGAAGGTGCTGGCCAGTCGTCCGCTCATGCTCGCCGCGCTCGGCAGCGGCGAGGCGAAGTACGAGGCGTTCTTTGCCCGCCTGACCCGGGCTTTTCCCGGGCGCGTGGCCTTCGAGGCCGGGTACGACGAGGCGTTGTCCCACTGGATCGAGGCCGCTTCCGACCTCTTCATCATGCCCTCGCGCTACGAGCCCTGCGGGCTCAACCAGATGTACAGCCAGCGCTATGGCACCGTGCCGGTCGTGCGCCGCACCGGAGGACTCGCCGACTCCGTCGAGCCCTACGATGCGGCGAGCGGTAACGGCGCGGGCGTGGTGTTCAACGACTTCGATGCGCCGGCGCTCGAGTGGGCGCTCAACACCGCCCTCGATCTGTACGTCCAGCCGGCGCACTGGTCGCGACTGATGCGTAACGGCATGGCGCGCGATTTCTCCTGGCAGCACCAGGGTGGCCGATACCTCGCGCTCTATCGGCGGCTGACCGGCGGCTGAGAGGTGCGCGCCCTCACTGCAGCCTGAATGTGCCGCGCTCCTCAAAGGGGATCGAGCGCAGCCAGCCGGACGACAGCGAGACCTTCCCGGAGAGCCGGTAGGAGAGGCTCGCGGTGCCCGTGCCGCGCGCCAGCAGGTGCATGAGCGCGCCCGCGACGTTGGTGGTGACGTTCATGTCGAACTCCGCCGAGCCGAGCGCCGGCACGACGAAGCTGGCGGCGGACTCACCGCTCGCGAGCAACTCGCCGTCGACCTCGAGCGTGTACTCGAGCCCGGCGATCGGCAGCACACGGTCGTTCGGATTGTCGACGTGCATGCGCACCTTGAGCTGTTGCGCGAGCAGATCGCTCCCCACGAGCTGCACGCCGACGATCTGCAGGTGAGGCGCGCTGAGGTGTGGCGCGAGCACGCAGGCAGTGACCAGCAGCGTGCCGGCCGCACACACCGCGATTCCGGCCCTCATGCGCCGCCCCTCATGGGCAACGATGTTAGCAAAGCGCGCAGCCCCTCAGGCGCGCCCGTACACGCCGTTGAGCGCGGCGTAGCGGCGCGCGAGCTCCTCATCCAGCGCGCCTGCCGGCAGCCGCCAGGCCCAGTTGCCGCTTGCGGTACCGGGCGTGTTGAGACGCGCCGCGGAGCCAAGGCCGAGGAGGTCCTGCACCGGAATGACCGCGAGCCGCGCCACCGAGCCGAGGGCTGCGCGGATGAGTGCCTGCGGCACCGCCGGTCCGTGCGCACCGAGATACAGATCGACGCGCGCCGCGGTCGCGCCATCCAGATGCGAGTACCAGCCGAGCGTCGTGTCGTTGTCGTGCGTGCCGGTGTAGGCGATGCTCGAGCGCTCATACAGGTAAGGACGGTGCGGATTGGCGGCGTTGCCGTCGAAGGCGAACTGCAGCACGCGCATGCCGGGCAGCCCGAAAGCATCGCGCAGCGCATAGACGTCCGGCGTGATGTCGCCGAGATCCTCGGCGGCGAGCGGCAGATCGCTGAACTCCTCGCGCAACCGCGTGAGGAGCTCGGCGCCCGGTGCGGCATGCCAGGCACCGCCGCGGGCATCGGGCGCGCCGGCCGGCACCGCCCAGTAGGCGCAGAGCGCACGGAAATGATCGAGCCGCAGCAGGTCGAGACGCTGCAGCTGGCAACGCACGCGTCCCACCCACCAGGCGAAGCCCTCGCGGCGCTGCGCCTGCCAGTCGTACACGGGATTTCCCCACAGCTGTCCGCGCTCGGCGAAATAATCGGGCGGCACGCCGCCCACACACGCCGGCTCGCCGCTCGGCGTGAGCTGAAACAGCGCGCGATGCGCCCAGGTCTCGGCCGACGAGGGGGCGACGTAGAACGGCAGATCGCCGAACAGGCGCACCCCGCGAGCGCGGGCGTGCTCGCGCAGCCGCTGCCACTGCAGGTGGAAGGCGTATTGCTCGCGCTCGATGCGCGCGAGCTCACCGCCGAGCCGCGAGCGCGCGGCGGCGAGAGCTGTGGGCTCACGGTCGCGCAGCTCCGGCGGCCAGCGCCAGAAGGGCGCACCGCCGTGGGTCTCGGTGAGCGCCTCGAACAGCGCATAGTCGGGCAACCAGTCGGCGGCGCCGGCGAGAAACTGCGGATCGACGGGGGCGGCTACGTCAGGCAGCTCCGCGTGATCCAGCAGGTGCGGATCGCCGGCTCGGTCGGAGCGCACCCAGTAGGGCGAGCCGTCCGCTCCGGTTGGCCCGAGCGGCAGGATCTGCCATACGGAGAATCCGGCGGCCGCCAGCCAGTCGAGAAAGGCACGGCCGTCCTGACCGAGCGGCCGCTCGAGCGCCGACAAGGGCATGAGTGCGCCGGCGCGACGCCGGTCGAATACGGGCAGACGCATCGAGCCCAACGCGCCTGACTCAGCCGGCGCTGGCGCGGCGCATGACTCCACCGAGCTCAGGCGACCCGTGCCCGGTGGAGATCGGCTGCGCGAGCTCAGCCGGAGCCTCGAGCCCGAGCCGCCGATAGAGCGTCACCAGCTGCCGCCGGAACAGGCGGTCGAACTGGCTGACCGATTCGGCCGGGTTGTAGTCCCCGAACCACCAGAACCAGTCCGAGCTCTCGCACTGCGCGAGCTGGCGGCCGGCGAGCGCGCGCTGTTCGGCGCCGAAGGCGGGAGCGCTGACCACCCGGTCGTAGGCCTCCTTGGCGTCGCACAGCAGGTCCCAGGCGCGATTCTTGGCCGGATCCCCTATCCAGGTTGCGAGCGTGCCGTGCACCCAGCTGCCGGCCGCGATGCGCGGCAGCGGCGCCGGCCGCACGCCGCGCGCCAGGCACCCGGAAAGCGTCGTGAGCTCGAGCGACGGATGGCTGGCGAGCAGGGAGTACAGGGACTTGAGGAAGTAGTAGCCGTTGAAGGGGTAGTGCTCCCAGGCATTCTCGCCGTCGAGCGCGATCAGCACCGCGTGGTTGGTATCGCCCTGATAGCTGCGCGCGAGCTGCGCGAGCTCGCTCACCAGGTTGTGTGCCGCATCGTCGCCGTGCCAGGTCGCGTAGGTGAAGCCGATCAGATCCGAGAGGTTGTCGTCACGAAAGTAGCAGTCAAGACCTGCCCCCTGCGGGCGGTATGGGCGGTTGTAGCTGCGCGGGTCGTCGGCGGCCTGGGGGTCGGCGAGACTCAGACTGTTGCGCAGCACCGCGGCGCTGCTTGCCGCCCAGCGAAAGCCGTTGGCGGCGAGGAGCTCGAGGGTTGCGCCGCTCACCGCGCCCTCCGCCGGCCAGCAGCCGAGCGGGCGCTCGCCGAACGCGCGCGTGAAGACCCGCACCGCCTCCTCGACGTGCCAGGCGGAGCGTGCCGCGCCGCCGGGATACCCCGGGTGCACCGGCAGCTGCATGGTGGGGACCGCATCGCGGGCGCAGCCGAAATCGAGCAGCAGCGGAATGATGGGGTGTGCGTACGGTGTGACCGACAGCTCGCACTGGCCACGCTCGCCAAGACGGCGAAAGCGCGGCACGACCTGCGCGACCAGGGTGCCGATCAGCTCGAGCAGCTCGCGGCGTTGCGTGGGGCTGAAGTCCCGGCCGCGCTCGGTGAGCTGCGTCACGAGCGGGTGGGTGCGGCGCACGGTCTCGCCGAGCCATGCCAGGTGATACCACACCGCCAGGTCGTGGATGAACTGGTCCGAGGCGTACGCGACACGCTCGGGCGTCGCGAGCGTCTCGGCGATGGTCGCGAGCTCGAGGTACGGGCCGAAGCGTTCGATCATCTGCTTGCGCTGCGCGCGCAGGCAGGCATTGAGCAGCGCGAGCCTGCGGGCGGGTTCGGTAGGCACGGGCTCCTGCGACAGCAGGGCCAGCACCGGATCGGGGAGCGTGGCGCCCGACTTGAGGTGCTCGGCGACGCGCGCGGCGATGTCCTCGAGCTGCTCGATGAGCACCGGGGTGAAATTGATCACGGCGCGTGCGGCCGCATCCCCCTCGAGGTGCGCCGCCATGTCGGTGTAGTCCTTGATGGCGTGCAGGTAGGTCCAGGGCAGCGCGTACTGGCCCGTGAACGCGTCGCGGTACTGCGGCTGGTGCATGTGCCAGAGCAGCACAACCGGCAGACGGGGGCCGTTCACTGCACTCATGTCTTCAGGTGCGCAGCTTGCGCAGCATGTCGGGAGTGACCAGCACCACGCCCTTCTCGGTGACGTGAAAGCGCTGCGCGTCCGCGGCGCGATCGCGGCCGATGCTCATACCGTCGGGTATCTCGCAGTCCTCATCGATGATCGCGCCGCTGATCTGACAGCCGCGCCCGATCGCGACGTGCGGCAGCACCACCGAGCGCTCGATGGTGCTGCCCTCTTCGACCCGCACGTCCGAGAACAGCAGCGATTCGCGCACCACGGCACCCGAGATGATGCAGCCGCCGGAGACCATGGAGTTGATGGCCATGCCGCGCCGGCCATCCTCGTCGAGGATGAACTTCGCCGGCGGCTGCTGCACCTGGTAGGTCCAGATGGGCCAGTCCTCGTCGTAGATGTTGAGCTCGGGCCGCACGTGCACCAGCTCGACATTGGCGTCGTAGTAGGCATCGAGCGTGCCGACGTCGCGCCAGTAGCTCTGCGCGCGCGTCTTCACGTCCTGAAACGGATAGGCGAACACCTGGCGGCCGGAATTGATGGCATCGGGCAGGATGTCCTTGCCGAAGTCGTGCGAGGAGGTCTCGCTGGCGGCGTCCGCGGCCAGCATGCTCTCGAGGAGCGGCGCGTTGAAGACGTAGATACCCATGGAGGCGAGGATCGAGCCGGGGCGGCTGGGAATCGTGTCCGGCACCTGGGGTTTCTCGGCAAAGCGGGTCACGCGGTTCCACTCGGTGGCGGTCAGCACGCCGAAATGGCGCGACTGGTCGGCCGGCACCTCCACCACGCCGACGGTGACGTCGGCCCCCTTCTCCACGTGGTAGGCGATCATCGGGCCGTAGTCCATCTTGTAGATATGATCACCGGCCAGCACCAGCACGTGCTTCGCATGGTGCGAGGTGATCAGGTCGGTGTTCTGGAACACGGCATCCGCCGTGTTGCGGTACCAGTGCGGGCCGACCTGTTGCTGCGCCGGCACCACCTCGACGAACTCGCCGAACTCGCCGCGCAGGTAGCCCCAGCCGCGCTGCACGTGCTGGATGAGCGGTTGCGCCTTGTACTGCGTCAGGATCGAGATCTGCCGGATGCCTGAATTGACACAGTTCGACAGCACGAAGTCGATGATGCGGAACTTGCCGCCGAACGGGGTCGCGGGCTTGCAGCGATTGGCGGTCAGGTCGCGCAAGCGCTCGCCGCGGCCGCCGGCCATGATGATCGCGAGCGTCCCGCCGGTGAGGCGGCTCACGTAGCGGCCGGAAGAGGCGCGTGCGGGCTGACGGCTCATGGACGCTACTAAAGCGCAAGGCGCGCCGGTCGCGCAACCTCGGCTGCTAGGCCCCGCTCACAGCCATTTCATCAGCCCGAGCTCATAGGGGTAGGTGAGCAGCTCGTGCCACGGATAGATACGGATCTCGGTGGCGAATTGCCCGCACTCCTGCGGCTCGACGTCGAGCGCGAACACCGTCTCGCGTGCGTCCGACTCATCGGTCGCGCCGAGCGTGGCGCGCCACACGCCGTCGCGCTCAGGGTGCCCGTAGGAGGTCAGGAGCGGCGGCGTGAGGTCCGCCTGCGGCAGGAGACGCCGGCCGAGGAACTCGACGCGCACCTCGGCAGGTGACAGCCCGTTCAAGGCCGCCGCAACACGCAGCCGCAGCCGCTCGCCGCGCGGCAGATCGCGCGCCGAGTCGGCCAGGAGCTTCAGACTCACCTTGGGCCAGGCGGCACGCACCCGCTGCTTCCAATCCGCCAGCGTGCGGGCGCCGGTGTAGCCCTCCCCCGCCAGGCGCGCGTACTGCGCGCGTGCCGGCTGGTAGAGCCCGCGGGTGTAGTCGCGGAACACCCGGCCCATGGTGAAGCGCGGGATCACGGTCATCATCGCGCGCTTGCTGCGGCGCACCCACTCCGGGGGGCAGGTGGGTGCGCTGCTGTCGTAGTAGAGCGGCAGCACCTCCTCGGTAAGAGTGTCGAGGATCAGCTCTGCCTCGAGCGTATCGCGCCGCCCGGAGTCCGCCACGCTCACCGGTGAGATCCCCCAGCCGTTTTCCTGCATCCAGCCCTCGGCCCACCAGCCGTCGAGGATGCTCAGGTTGAGCCGCCCGTTGATGGCGGCCTTGATCCCCGAGGTGCCGCTCGCCTCGAGCGGCGCGATCGGGTTGTTGAGCCACACGTCGACCCCCGAGACCAGGCTGCGCGCGAGCTGCAGGTCGTAGTCCTCGAGAAACACCACGCGACCGAGAAACTCAGGGCTCATCATCAGCTGGCGGATCTCGCGCAGCACCTGCTTGGCGGGCTCATCAGCCGGGTGTGCCTTGCCGGCGAACAGCAGCACCAGCGGCCGCTCCGGGTCATTGACCAGCCGCGCGAGGCGCGCCCGGTCGTGCATGAGGAGCGTGGCGCGCTTGTAGGTGGCGAAGCGCCGTGCGAAACCGATGGTGAGCACGCCGGGGCGCTGCGGATCGAGGAGCCGTGTCACGTGACGCAGCTGCGCGGAGGAGAAGCTCTGACGCTCGTGGTCGCGCTGCAGCCGCTCCCGCACGCTCGCCAGCATGCGCGACTTGACCTCCTGTGCGGTGGCCCAGTAGCGCTCATCCGCGACCCGCTCGAGCGTACGCCAGTAGTCGAAATCGCCCAGGCGCTCGCGCCACTCGACGCCGAGCTCGCGATCGAAGAAGTCCGTCCAGCGCTGATGCAGCCAGGTCGGCACGTGCACGCCGTTGGTCACGAAGCCGACCGGATTGTCCTCGGGGCGCAGCTCCGGCCATTGATCGGCGCACAGGCGCGCCGAGACGCCGCCGTGGATGCGGCTCACGCCGTTGACGTGGCGCGTGCCGTTGAGCGCCAGGCGCGTCATATTGAAAAGGTGCGGCGCGGCCGGCGAGCGCGCCAGGTCGAGGAAGCGCTCCACCGGCACGCCAAGCTCGCGGATGAAGTCGCCGAAATGGCCGACGATCAGCTCGTGTGAGAACGCATCGTGACCGGCGACCACGGGCGTGTGCGTGGTGAACACGCACTCGGCCGCCACCGCCTCAAGCGCTGCGGCGAACGGCAGGCCGCCCGAGAGGTGCTCACGCAGCAGCTCGAGGATCAGAAACGCCGCGTGACCCTCGTTGAGGTGCCACACGGCCGGCGCCAGTCCCAGTGCCCGCAGCACGCGCACGCCGCCGATGCCGAGGATCATCTCCTGGCGCACGCGCGTCGAATCGTCGCCGCCGTACAGCCGATGCGTGATGTCGCGGTCGGAAGGCGCGTTCTCCGGGCAGTTGGTATCGAGCAGGTACACCGGTGCGCGGCCGGCCTGTGCCTTCCAGGCGCGCGCCACGACGTCGCGCCCGGCGATGCGCACGCTCACCTTGAGCCACTCGCCCTCGGCGGTGCGCAGCGGCTCGACCGGCAGATCGCGCGGGTCACGCTCGCGATACTCGGCGTGCTGGATGCCGTCGTTGTCGACCGTCTGGCTGAAGTAGCCCTGCTCGTAAAGCAGCCCGACGGCGACGAAGCTCGCGTGCTCATCCGATGCCGCCTTGCAGTAGTCGGCGGCCAATACGCCGAGGCCGCCCGAGTAGATCGGGAAGCTCTCATGAAAGCCGTACTCGGCGCAGAAATACGCGGTCAGCGGCTCAGCGGCGCCGGCGGCGCGCGCGTGCACGTAGCGATCGAAGATCTCGAGCGCGCGAGCGTAGCGCTCGAGATAGCCGCCATCGTGTGCGCAGCGCTCGAGGGCCGCCTGGTCGACACAGCGCAGCATCAGGCGCGGGTTGCCGTGGGTTTGCTTCCACAGCGTGGGATCCAGGTCCTCGAACAGCGCGCGGGTCGGGCGATGCCAGCTGAAGAACAGATTCGCGGCCAGCTCGGGTAGACGCGAAAGGCTCTGAGGGATGACCGGGGTGACTTCGAGGAGCGCGCTTCTCATCGGCGCCGAAGTCTAGCAGCCTGATGCGTCCCTCCGTTTTGCCGGCGCGAGGCCGCCCGGGATAGGAGGCCTCCCTGGCTGCCGCTCAGCGGGCATTGAGGCGCTTATTAACGGCAGGTATATAAATAATACTAGTTGACAGCTAGTACTGTATACTACACAGTATTAGCCTATGGATGATAGCCAGGCACGCAAGTTTCAGAAGGACCTCAACGCGGGTCTGGTGGCCCTCGTGCTGCTTGCGGTGCTCGATCGCAGCCAGGACGACCTGTACGGCTACGAGATCGCCAAGCGTCTGCAACGGGCCAACGAGGGTGAGGCGCTCTTCAAGGAGGGCACCGTCTACCCGGTGCTGCGCACTCTCGCCTCGGGAGGATTTCTTACCAGCCGCGTCGTGCCGTCCTATTCCGGGCCGCCGCGCCGCTACTACCGGATCACCGACGAGGGTCGTGCGCTGCTCTCGCAGTGGAGTGGTATCTGGCGGCAGACGCGCGGCTTCGTCGACCGCTTCATCGAAGGAACAGAATCATGAGTGCTCACGCTCCCCGCTCGATCGATGACTACCTGAAGCAGCTGCGCGCCGCGCTCGAGGGCGAGGATCCCGCGCTCATCCAGGACGCGCTCTACGACTCCGAGGAGTATCTGCGCGCCGAAGTTGCCGCACACCCCGATAAGTCGGAGGCCGACGTGCTCGAGCTCATCGCCAGCACTTATGGCGCGCCCGAAGAAGTGGCGGCGGCCTACCGTGACACCGAGGCGAAGGTGCGGGCGGCACTGAAGACGCCGGTGGCGCGCGCCAGTACATCAAGCGGCGCCTGGAGGCGCTTCTTCAGCGTGTACGGCGATCCACGCACCTACACGTCTCTCCTTTATATGCTGCTCGCGCTCGCCACGGGCATCCTGTACTTCACGATCGTGGTCACGGGGCTGTCGCTGTCGTTCGGCTTCGCCATCCTCATCATCGGCGTGCCGTTCTTCCTCGCCTTCATCGGCATCACGCGCGTGATCGCCCTCGGCGAGGGGCGGCTGCTGGAGGCGATCAGCGGCGAGCGCATGCCGCGCCGCCCGGTACACCCCGGGCCGCCGGCCAGCTGGTGGCAACGCATCGCCGAGATGCTGAAGGACGTGCGCACCTGGACGACGCTGCTCTATATGTTGCTCATGCTGCCGCTTGGGATCGTGTACTTCACGTGCACGGTGATCGCGCTCGCCGTCGGCCTGGCATTCACATCGCTCCCCTTCCTCGTGGTGGCGCGCTGGCTCGGCTGGCCCGCCGATGCCACGCTGTTTTCCGACGATGTCAGCATCGGCGGCTGGGCGCTCTCTGACCACTCGATGCTCGCGGCGCTGGTCCTCGGCGTCCTCGGCGTGCTGATCGTCACCCTGTTCATGCACGTCGCGCGCGCGGTCGGGCGCGGGCACGCGCAGCTCGCCAAGGCGCTGCTCGTCGTGCCGGGTGCCTGAGCCTCAAACCGCCCGAGAAGACCGCGGGCCGCTGGCGCTACACTGCGCCGCATGCCATATCCCGTTGCCGTGAGCGCGCTCGCCCTCGGCCTCGCCGCGGCCCTGACCGCGAGCGCGGTGCCGGCCCCGCCCGGCGCTTCAGGTCCCACCATCGTCATGCCGGGTGGTGCGCCGGCGCCGACAAATGCGCCGCCCGCCGCCGCGCCGCGCGGCTGCCTGCCCGCGGGCAACGGCTATCTGCGGGCGACGCTGCGCGGCGCTCTCAACCTCGATATCGACTGGCACAACGGCGAGCTCGAGTGCGATGGCGGGCCGCGTCCGGACGGCAGCGGCATCCGCTTGAGCTTTGCGGGCCCGAAGCGCGCCGACGGACATCGGTTGCGGATGGTGTTCGGGGTGAATACGGTGCGCGAGGGGCGCGGCGCCCGCGACCTGCCGACCAATCTCACGCTGATCGTCGAAGGCGCGCAACGCCTCTACACTACCCGCGGTGAGGACCACTGCACCGTCGACTCGCTGCATCAGCAGCGCCTGCCAACCCCTGGCAGCAAGCCGCGCACCTATCGCATCGTCGCGCGCGGCTTCTGCGTGGCTCCGGCCAGCACTCTCAACGACGCCGAGCACATTCTCGTCAGCAGCTTCGACTTCGCGGGCAGCGCCGTGTACGGCGACGACGCGATCCGATGACAGGAGACCCATGATGATCCGATTCCGCGGCACCGCTCTCGGCGCCCTCGCCCTGCTCGTGAGCGCCTCGAGCGGCGCGCAATCGACCGCGCCGCTCGACCTCGCGAGCTTTCCGCGCGCCGCGCTCGAGATCGAGCAGCACACTGCCGGACAACCGCCGCACCGGGTTCACTTCGACGTGTGGGTGGCGGACACCGAGCAGCGCGCCGAGCAGGGCCTGATGTTCGTGCACGAGCTGCCGGCCACCCGCGGCATGGTGTTTCCGCTTAGCCCCCCACGGGTGGAGGCGATGTGGATGAAAAACACCTACATCGAGCTCGACATGCTGTTCGTGGCGGTGGACGGCCGGGTCGTGAAGATCATCGAGCGGGCCCGGCCGCTGACGCTCGACACGCTGAGCTCCGACCAGCCGGTGGGCGCGGTGCTGGAGCTCAAGGGCGGGGAAGCGCAGCACCTCGGGCTGCGCGTCGGGGATCAGGTGAGCTGGAAGGTTACCGCGGCCGGCCGCTAGTTCCCGCCCGGCACGGCGTCGAAGGAGACGGCAGTGCGGGGCTGCGAGGCGTGGATTGGCGTCGTGCCGTGCCACATGTACGAAGGGAACAGCACCAGCTGTCCCGGGCGCGGCTGCACGTAGCAGCCAACGCCCGCCCCGGGAGTGAGGAAGCGCGGCTCGCCGAGCTTCAGCCAGCCGCTCTTTAAGCCCTCATCGCCCGCCTCCTCCGGCACCTCCAGGTAGTAGGCGGAGCTGATCCAGCCGCGTTCGTGATAGTGGTTGACGTGGAAGCCGCCACGCTGGAGCCGTACCGACCACGCGCCCGCCATCCGTGCCATGCCGCCGTTGCGCGCGCTGAAGGGATGATCGGCGTCACGGCCCAGAGCCGCCAGGTAAGCCCGCAGCGGCTCCTCGAAGGCACGCAGCAAGGCGCGGATCGCCGCGTCGGATTCCATGATGAGATTGCGGGTCGTCTGGCTGCCCTGCCGGAGACTCGCCCGAAGCGGCAGTGCGTGCGAGCGCTGGCGGGCGATCAGCGCCTCGAGGAGCGCGGCGTTGAACTGCGCCATGGAGGTGAACCCCGCCGGCAGCGGCACCTCATAGACGCGTACGAACCGCGGATAGTCGTACAGCTCCCGGTAGCGGGACTCCTCGAGCAGCCGCGCGGCCGTCGCCTCGTAGGCAAGCCAGCCCTGCATGGTGGGAGTCCGGGCGCGCTGCGTGCGGATGAAGGGCAGCGCCTCCTGCGGCCGGCCGCGCGACAGCAGGATCGACACCAGATTCTCGATGACGAACGAATCCTCGGGCAACGCGGTAGCCGCTTCCAGCGCCTCGGTCTCGGCCTCCGGTAAGCGCTGCGCTTCGCGCAGCACCTGCGACAGCATGAAGCGCACGTAGGGCGCCGTTGAGCTCGCCGTGCGCAGCTGCTCGCGCAGCAACTGCTCGGCAACATCGCCGCGCCCGGCGCGCAACAGCAGCGCCGACAGCACCTCCTGCAGGCGCACGTCCTGGGGTGCCTCGCGCACCGCCGCGGCGAGTGAGCGCGTGAAATCCGGATCGCCGCGCGCCTGGCGCACGCGCGCCAGATTGAGCTGTGTTTCTGCGTGGCGCGGCCGCAGCGCGGCCGCCGCCGCATAGGCGTGCTCGGCCTCCTCGAGGCGATCGAGCTGCGCGAGTGCGACGCCGCGCGGGAAATCGAGCTCGAAGCCGCGCACGCCGAGCGATTCGGCGCGCGCGAGCGCCGCGAGCGCTTCCTCGGCCCGCTCCTGTTGCGCGAGCAGCGTACCGAGGCGGCGATGCACCGCGCCGTTCGCCGGATCGAGACTGAGCGCCTGACGGTAGGCAGTTTGCGCCTCAGCCAGGCGGTTCTGGTTGCCGAGCACGAAACCGAGCGCCGCCCAGCCGTCGGGATTGGTGCGGTCCTCCTCGAGGAGCGCGCGGCACTGCATCTCGGCGTCATGCCCGCGCCCCATGGCGTCCAGTGTCTGGACCAGGCCCTGGCGGGCCGCACGGCTCGCGGGCGCGAGCTCGAGCACGGCGCGATACACGTGCTCGGCCTCCTCCAGGCGGTCGGCGCGGCGCAGGAAGGTGGCGAGATTCACCCGCAGGCGTGTGTCGGTCGGATCGAGCTCGACGCTGCGCCGCAGAAGCTCCTCGCCCGCGCGGCGGTCGCCGCCGCGAGCGCGCACCAGCCCGAGCAGGTGCAGCGCAGCGGCGTTGCCGGGGTGATCGGCGAGCACCGCACGGCAGACACTCTCCGCCTGCGCCAGCTCGCCGCGGCTGAAGGATGCGGATGCCCGGGTGAGCTGAGTGTCGAGTTCGGCCGCCGAGAGCACGCGGCGACTCTAGTGCTGCTGCGCGCTATCGGCTGCCGGCGGCCGGTAGGCGGGGTCAGGCGGCAGCGAGCGGTCGGCCTCCGTGACACCCTTGGCGGTGGACTTGCTCACGGCGCGCGGAGCGGGCTTCTTTCCGTTCGTGCTCTTGGACTTTGTCGCTGTCGTCGTCGCGACCACAGATTTCGTCGGTGTCGCTGCCGTCGTGCCCTGCTTGTGGCGCCGGTGCAGGATCGGAGCCTGAATCGGCGCGCCAAAACTGCGCCCGCCAGCGGGCTGCGGCGCCAGGGAGTTCGCCTTTGGATGCGGGTCGACCGGATCTGCCGCGAGCGGCGGAATGATCGCGCCGATGAGCAAGAGCACGCCGAGCGCGAACGGGAACCGGGTTTGCCGGCGAGGTTGGATTCTGGGAGTCCGCATAGGCTCAAGTGTATACGGCGTTCCAGCGCAGGTGGTGGCGCCATCTCGACGCCCGGCCAATCGCAAGCGATCGTGCTCGGTCGGAGACCCGCACCGACAACGCCCGGCGCTGTTTCGTCGCTGCCGGCACGTCGACGGCGAAAGCCGCGGTTCGACATCGGGCATTTCGGGTGGAGCTTTGTGCGTGCGGCGGGCGCCGGGCTACGATGGCGGGGTGATCACCAAAGGCATCGTCCTCGCCGGAGGCTCCGGAACCCGGCTTTATCCGGTCACGCGGGCGGTCTCCAAGCAGCTGCTGCCGCTTTATGACAAGCCGCTCATCTACTACCCGCTCGCGACGCTGATGCTGGCCGGGATTCGCGACGTGCTCGTGATCTCGACCGGTGCGGACGGCCCGTTGTTCGAGCGCTTGCTCGCGGATGGCACGCAGTGGGGGCTGCGGGTGCGCTACGCGGTGCAGGCCGAACCGCGCGGCATCGCGCAGGCCCTGACGATCGGCGCCGACTTCATCGGCGGCGAGTCGGTGTGTCTGGTGCTCGGCGACAATCTGTTTTACGGCCACGGACTGCCCGAGCAGCTGCGCGGCGCCGCCGCCCACGACCGCGGCGCGACGGTGTTCGCCTATTACGTCCGCGACCCGGAGCGCTACGGCGTGGTGGAGTTCGACGCCGCCGGGCGTGCGGTCGGACTCGAGGAGAAGCCCGCGCAGCCGCGTTCGCACTACGCCCTCACCGGACTCTATTTCTATGACGCCGAATGCGTCGCGATCGCCCGCGCGCTCGCGCCCTCGGCGCGCGGCGAGCTCGAGATCACCGACGTCAACCGCGCCTACCTCGCGCGCGGTGCGCTGCGGGTGGAGGTGCTCGGGCGCGGCGTCGCGTGGCTCGATACCGGCACGCACGCCTCGCTCCTGGCGGCCGCGAACTTCGTCGAGACCGTCGAGGCACGGCAGGGACTGAAGATCTGCTGCCCGGAGGAAATCGCCTACCGCCAGGGCTTCATCGACCGCGCCCAGCTCAAGCGGCTCGCCGAGCCGCTGCGGCGCACGGGCTACGGCGAGTATCTCGAGAGCATGCTCAACGAGCGCGTGTTCTGATGCGGGCCGAGCCGCAGCCGCTCCCCGGAGTGCTGCTGATCGAGCACCAGGTGCACGAGGATGCGCGCGGCGCGTTTTTCGAGAGCTGGAACGAGCGCGACTTCGCCGCCGCAGGAATCGATGCGCGCTTCGTACAGGAGAACGTCAGCCGCTCGCGGCGTTTCGTGCTGCGCGGCCTGCATTATCAGATCCCCCACGCCCAGGGAAAACTCGTGCGGGTGCTCGCCGGGGAGATCTTCGACGTAGTCGTGGACCTGCGCCGCTCTTCGCCCGGCTTCGGCAGGAGCCTCGCGCTCACGCTCGCTGCCGGGCGTGCGCAGACGCTGTGGGTGCCGCCGGGCTTCGCCCATGGCTTCCTCGCACTGAGTGACGATACCCGCGTGCAGTACAAGGTGACGGATTTCTGGTCGCGCGAGTCCGAGCGCACCCTCAGGTGGGACGACGCGGCGCTCGGCATCCGCTGGCCGCTGCCCGCGGGCGTGACGCCGCTGCTGTCGGTCAAAGACCGCGTCGGCGAGCCGCTCGACCGCGCCGAGTGCTTCCCGTGAGAGTGCTCGTCACCGGCGCCAGCGGCCAGCTCGGCTGCGCGCTCCTGGCCGCGGCGCCGGCCGGCACTGAGCTCAAGGGCTGCTCGCACGCCGAGCTCGACATCGCGGACGAGGCGCAGGTCGCGGCGCTGTTCCGTGAGTTCCGCCCGCAGCTCACCCTGAACGCCGCTGCATTCACCCGCGTGGATGCGGCAGAGGGCGCGCCCGAGGCTGCCGCGCGTGCCAATGCGGCCGGCCCGCGGGCGCTCGCCGCGGCCTGCCGCGCGAACGCCTGCTGGCTGACGCACGTCTCGACTGATTTCGTATTCGACGGGCTGCAGGGCCGGCCGTACGCACCCGACGCACAGCCGCATCCCCTGTCGGCCTATGGCCGCACCAAGCTGGATGGTGAGCGGGCCGTGCTCGGGGAGCATGCCGCGGGCTCGACGGTGGTGCGCGCCTCGTGGCTCTACAGCGCGACCGGCGGCTTCGCGGCGCGCATGCTGGCACTGATGAGCAGTCGGCCGCAGTTAAGTGTCGTGAGCGATCAGGTGGGCGCGCCGACCCACGCGGCGGGGCTCGCCGGGGTACTGTGGGCGCTCTCGATGCGCCGCGCCGCAGGGCTTTGGCACTGGTGCGATTCGGGAGTCGCGAGCTGGTACGACTTCGCCGTGGCGATCGGCGAGGAGGCGGTACGGGCGGGTGTTCTCAGCCGGGCGGCCGCCGTCGTGCCCATCGGCAGCGCCGACTATCCGACCGCGGCGGTGCGACCTGCCTACAGCGTGCTCAACAAGCGCGCCACCGAGCACCTGCTCGGCATCACCGCGCCCCACTGGCGCACGGCGCTGCGCGCGACGCTGGCCGGACTCGCTGGCGCTGCGGCAGGCGGGCAGCCGTGAAGCGGCTGCTCGTCACGGGCGGCGCCGGCTTCATCGGCGCGAACTTCTGCCACCACTGGTGCGCAGCACATCCTGCCGATCGGGTGGTGGTACTCGACGCTCTCACCTACGCCGGCAACCTCACCAGCATCGCGCCGCTCATCGACACCGGCAGGCTGCGCTTCGTGCGCGGCGACATCGGCGAGCGCGCCGGCCTCGAGGCGCTGCTCGCCGCAGAAGCCATCGATACGATCGTCAACCTCGCCGCCGAGTCGCACGTCGACCGCTCGATCGAGGATCCGGCGCAGTTCCTGCGCACCAACGTGCTCGGCACCGAGGTGCTGCTCGCCGCGGCGCGCCGCGTGTGGGGCGCGGATGCTGCGGCGCGCGGCTGCCGCTTCCATCATGTCTCGACGGACGAGGTATACGGCTCGCTGGATGCCGCAGCGGCGGCCTTCACCGAGAGCACCCCATACGCGCCGAGCTCGCCATACGCAGCCAGCAAGGCGGCGGCGGATCACCTGGTGCGCGCCTATGCGCACACCTTTGGTCTGCCTTGCACCATCAGCAACTGCTCGAACAACTACGGTCCCTACCAGTTCCCGGAGAAGCTCCTGCCGCTGTGCATTCTCAACATCCTCGAGGGCCGGCCGCTGCCGATCTACGGCGACGGCCTGCAGGTCCGGGATTGGCTGCACGTGAGCGATCATTGCCGCGCGCTCGAGACGATCCTCGAGCGCTCCGCGCCCGGGGAAACCTGGAACGTCGGCGGCGCGAGCCAGGAGCCGAACCTCACCGTGGTCGGTACGGTGTGCGAGCTCGTGGACCGGGCCTTCGCCGCCTCGGCATCGCTGCCGAAGCGTTTCCCGCGCAGCGCCCCGGCCCAGGGCAGGAGCGCGCGCAGCCTCATCCAGCACGTGCGCGACCGGCCCGGACACGACCGCCGCTACGCGGTCGATGCGGGCAAGATCCGCCGTCAGCTCGACTTCAGCCCGGCGACGGCGCTCGACCAGGGCCTGGAGACGACCGTGCAGTGGTACCTCGACAATGAGGGCTGGTGGCGCTCGGTGGTGAGCGGCGAGTACCGCCAGTGGTACGCCCGGCAGTACGCCGCCGAGCCATCCGGCGGCGAAGCCCGGTAGACTTGACCGTAAACCGACGTGACTGACTCAGCCCCGCATAACGATGCCGAGCGCGCCGCCCGCGCGCTGTTCCGCCGCGCGCGCCTCAACTACTGGTTGGGTCGCCGCAACGAGGCGCTGACGCTGTGCCGCCGCGCGGTGGATTGCGCCGACTACTCGCGTGCCTACACGCTCATGTCGCGCCTGTCCTTGCCCGGCGAGGACTATTTCCGCGTGCTCGGCCGCATCCACCGCTACCTGCGGCCGCGAACCTATCTGGAGATCGGCGTGTCGCGCGGCGACTCGCTGCGGCTGGTACAACCCGAGACGCGGGTAGTGGGGATCGATCCGCAGCCGAAGCTTGCGCAGGCGCCGCCGGCCAACGTGGCTATTTACCGCGAAACGTCCGACGATTTCTTCGCCAAGCACGATGCGCGCGCCGAGCTCGGCGGGCTGCCCGTCGAGCTCGCCTTCATCGACGGGCTGCATCACTTCGAGTACTCGCTGCGCGATTTCGTGAATGTCGAGCGCGCCTGCAGCCGCGCGTCAGTGATTCTGATCCACGACTGCTACCCGCTCGATGCACGCACCGCGCAGCGCGCGCAGGTGACCGGCTTCTGGAGCGGGGATGTCTGGCGGCTGTTGCTGCTGCTGCGAACCGTACGGCCGGATCTCACGGTACGCACCATCGCCACACCGCCCACCGGGCTTGGCATCGTGCTCAACCCCGATCCCGACTCACGCGTGCTGTCCGAGCGGCTCGCCGAGCTCACCGCCGAATACCTCGCCAAGGACTTTTCCGTGCTGGCCGCCGGCCAGGCGCAGGCGCTCGGTCTCATCGAGAACCGCTGGCCGGCGATCCGCGCGCTCATCGAGCAGCGACCGCGCTCCTGAGCAGCCGCGCCGCGGACGCAACGTCCGCCGTCAGCTCGCGCGCAGCCGATCCTCGAGGCGCGCACGCCAGGCGCGCACGTGCAGCATCACCTTCTTACGGATGCGGACGATGAACTTCAGCTCCTCGAACAGCCGCAGCAGCAGCGGCGCGGCCGAGCGCGGGATCCCCGGGCGGTACACATGCCCGCGGGCCAGCGTGCGCGAGCCGCGAAACTGCGGGTACATGCCGCGCACGCGTGACAGCTCCGCGCCGGGATCGACGCCCATCTCGGTGAGCTTGCGATAGAAGGCGGTCGGACGCCCGTCGCCGGTGCGGGTGTGGTCCATGGCGATCGCGTCCACTACGCAGATCGGATGGCGCCCGGCGATGTGACCGGCCCAGGCAAGATCGGTGCCCCAGGTGCTGCGCGTCATGCCGAAGGTGGGCAATAACTCGAGGATCGCGGCCTGCGAGAAGCACGGCGCCATGACCTCCACGAAACTCACCGCGCGCAGCACGCAGACGGGGTTGCGCACCAGGGCATTGATCGTCGTGTGCGTGAACCAGCGGAGCGCGGGCTGCGCGAGGTAGGTCGAGTACTGCTCGCAGAGCGTGAAGAAGCGCGACACGTCCCCCGGGCGCAGGTACACGTCATCATCCAGGAGCAGCAGGTAACGGTAGTTGCGCGCCGCTCCCTGCTCGCGCCAGAACTCGACAAAGCCATCGAGCTTGTTGAACCCGCCGCGCGAGTAGTATTCGGCGAGTTGCTCAGCGGGTGGGTCCGCGATGTACCAGCTGACGCAGCAGTCCCAGTTGCGCTGCGGATCCTCCTTGAGCAGCCGGCGATGCAGCGATCCGGCACCCGCCCGCACGAAGGTGAGATAGGGCCGCACGACCTGCGGCGCGGTCCCTGCCACCTTAGTCCTGCGCCTCCCGCGGCCGCCACGCCTGCGCGAGCTCCTGCTGCTTGCGCGGCGGCACCGGGTCGTAGTGGCTCAGCTCCATGGTGTAGGCGCCCTGGCCGCCGGTCAGCGCCTTGAGGCGCGACTGGTACTCAGAGATCTCGGCGAGCGGCACCATCGCCAGCAGCGTCGCACGCTGGCCGGGCAGCGTGTCGCTGCCGGAGATGCGCGCGCGCTTGGTCGCGAGGTCGCCGGTGATGTCGCCGATGGCGCTCGCAGGAGCTGTGATCTCGATGCGCATGATCGGCTCGAGCACGATCGGCGCAGCCTTCAGCAGCGCGTCCAGGAACGCCTTGCGCCCGGCGGACACGAACGCCACCTCCTTCGAGTCAACGGCGTGATGCTTGCCGTCGTAGACGATGACGCGCACGTCCTGCAGCGGGAAACCGGCGAGTGCGCCCTCGGTAAGCACCTGGCGCACGCCCTTCTCCACCGCCGGAATGAACTGGCCCGGAATGGCCCCGCCAACCACGTCGTCCACGAACTCGAAGCCCGCGCCGCGCGCGAGCGCCTCGACCTTGAGAAACACCTCGCCGAACTGGCCGGCGCCGCCGGTCTGCTTCTTGTGGCGGCAGTGCCCCTCGGCAGGCCGGGTGATGGTCTCGCGATACGGAATGCTCGGCGGGTGCGTCTTGACGTGCACGCCGTAGCGCTCGGCCATGCGCTCGAGCAGCACCCGCAGGTGAAACTCGCCCATGCCGTACAGCACCGTCTCGTTGACCGCCGCGTGATGCTCGATGCGTACGCAGGGATCCTCGGCGGTGAGCTTGTGCAGCGTGTCGGCGAGGCGCTGCTCATCGCCGCGCCGCTCCGGCTCGATGGCAAGTCCGAGCATCGGCGGCGGGAAAGTCACGGGCTTGAGGTGATACTGATCCTCGTCGTGCGAGTCGTGCAGCACCGCATCGAGATGCAGCTCATCGACCTTGGGCGTGGCGCAGATGTCCCCGGGCCCCGCCTCGGCGATCTCGACCGTGTCCTTGCCGAGCAGGCTGAAGAGGTGCGCGATCTTTACCGGCTTCCTCGCATCGCCGACGAACAGCTGGCTCCCCTGGCGAACCGTCCCCTGGTGCACGCGCAGCACGCCGAGCTTGCCGACGTACGGATCGATGCTCACCTTGAACACATGGGCGATCACGTGCCGGCCGGGGTCCGGCACCACCGGCACGGCTTCGGCGGCCTCGCCATTGCCCTTCAGGAACTGCGGCGGATTGCCTTCGGCCGGGTTCGGCATCAGTTTCTCGATGACCTCAAGCAGCTCCGCCACCCCGGCGCCGGTCTCCGCGGAGGTGAAGCACACCGGCACCAGATGCCCCTCGCGCAGCGCCTGCTCGAAGGGCTCGTGCAGCTGCTCGGGGGTGAGCTCCTCGCCCTGCTCGAGATACAGCGCCATCAGCTGCTCATCGAGCTCGACCACCTGGTCGATGATGTGGGTGTGCGCGGCCTCGACCGAGGAGAAGTCGGTCGCACGACCGCGCGGCTGAAAGAAGCAGTCCACCACCGAGTCGCCGCCGCCGGCGGGCAGATTGAGCGGCAGGCACTCGCCGCCGAAGGACTCGCGCAGCTGCTCGAGCACCTGGGCGCAGCGCGCGTCGCGGCTGTCGATCTTGTTGACGATGATGAGGCGGCACAGGCCGCGCTCGCGCGCGAAGTCCATCAGACGCTGGGTGAGAGTGTCGACGCCCGCCACGGCGCTCACCACGATTACCGCCGCCTCCACCGCCTCCAGCACCGACAGCGTCTTGCCGAGGAAGTCGGGATATCCCGGGGTGTCGATGAGGTTGATGCGCGTGCCGTCGGCGGTGAAGCTGCAGATCGCGGTATCGAGCGAGTGCTGTAGGCGCTTCTCCTGTGGATCGAAGTCGGAAATCGTGGTGCCGCGCGCCAGGCTGCCGCGACTGCGGGTGGCGCCGCCCTGCAGCAGCAGGGTTTCGGTGATCGAGGTCTTGCCCGCGCCGGCCGGGCCGACCAGCGCGATATTTCGGATGCCAGAAGTCGCGTTCCCCATGATGGATGCTCCCCGGCTTTATGCCTGTTCGTTGGACGCCCGCGAGGAGCATCACCGGTTTGCGGAAAGCCTACTCCCGGGAAGTACCGGCGGCTACTTCGGGGGTATCATGGGCTCATGAGCCAACCGAGCACGGCAGAAGCGCGGCGGCGTGCGCAGCATGAACGGCTGCAGCGCGCCCTTGATGAGGCGCTGGCGGACAGCTTCCCGGCGAGCGACCCGGTCGCCATCGTCACCTCGCAGGCGGAGGAGGACTGGGGCGAGGAGGAGCCCGCTACGGAGCCGTCAGCTCCAGCGTCGATCCGGCCTGATTCACGGTCGTGAGGACGATCGGGCGACGCCATACGCGCTGCAGATAGTCGAGGACCTTGCGGCTGCGCTCGATGTCGAGGCCCCGGGCGTCGACCTTGCTGTCGTGCACCAGTTCGAGCGTGCCGTCGGTGCGCACGTGCTGCGCTGAGACGATCGGCGCGCCGAAGTTGTACTTCGGCGCCAGCACCGCCTCGTGCAGCGCGGTCAGCTCGTGTTCCAGCACCTTGATCTGACCGTCGCTGCGCTGGCTGTAGCGGAACAGTCCGAGCTCGTCCGCCAGCTCGCGCGTCAGGTGATTGCGCACGAAGGCGAAATCGTCGTCCTGCTCCATGATGTGGCGCGCGGCCTCGAGCCCATCGTGCTCGACTATCTTCTCCCACATGGAGAAACCCAGGTGGTAGGGATTGACCGCGAGTGACACCTGCGCGTCGGCGGCGATCGGTCGCACCACGTCCGAGTGGCACTTGATCGCGTCCAGATAGGACTGCTGCGGGATGAAGTCGGCCTCACGCATGAGGCGCGCGTGCCAGTAGGACGCCCAGCCCTCGTTCATGATCTGCGTGGCGAACACCGGGTAGAAGTAGAACGACTCCTCGCGCACCGCGAGGAAGATGTCACGCTCCCAGCTCTCCATCTCGGGCGCGTAGTTGGCCACGAACCACAACAGGTCGCGCTCCGGGTGCGGCGGCAGCGGCGCGCGCTTCTTCGCCTCCACGTTGCTGGCAGCCGCCGGGTCGAGCGCCGCGAAGCGCTTGCGGAAGCTGTCGTCGGCCAGCACCTTCGGCTCCTCGAGATACTCTGCGTAGCGCTCGCGGCGCAGCGCCTGGTCGACGTCGATGTGCTGCTCGAGGGCAAGCGCCGCATCCAGCACCGCCTCGACGCGCTGCGCGCCGTGCGTCTCGATGGTCTGCTGAATCGCCCGCGCGTGGTTGGCGGCGTGCTCGACGATGTGCTCGCTCACCTGCTCCTGGCAGCGGCGAAACAGCAGGTTGTTGCGCGAGAAATCCGCGTGCCCGAGCACGTGCGCGGTCACCAGGATGTTCTCCGCGAGGCCGTTGCTGGCGGCGAGGTAGGCGTGTCCGGGATTGCCGGGGAACACCACCTCGAAGAGGCGCGAGTGGCCCATGCGGCGCTGGATGAGCTGGTAGATGTAGCGCACGCCGAACGACCAGTGCGGCATGCGCACCGGCAGCCCGTACACGGCGATCTCCATCATGAAGCTGTCGGGTACCGCCTCGAAATCGACCGGATGAAACGCCAGCCCGGAACGGGCCGCCAGGTCCTCGATGCGCCGCACGTAGTCGCGCCAGTCGACACTCATCGGGGGCGCTCCGCGCGGCGTGTCGCTGTGTCGCTCATGTGTCCTGGGGCGCCTCCGCCGAGAAGAAGTTACGCACCGCGCCCCACACGTCATCGAAATCGTTGAGTGCGTAGCTGCCGGCGGCGACGCCGGCGCCGCTGAGCTCGGCCCACAGCTTGCCGCACTCGGTGGCGAGCTGTCTCGAGAGGCCCGAGGACACCTCGACGTAGCCAGTGAAGCAGGTGTCGGCGGCGATGGAGGCGAGCGCGGTGCGCGCCTCAGCCGCATCGCTCACCGAATTGTCGCCGTCGGAGGCGTAGAAGAGATAGATGTTGCAGCGGCCCGGGTTGTAGCGCGCATCGATGAGCTCGCGCACCTTGAGCAGTCCCGTCGAGGTGACGGTGCCACCGGTACCCGAGACCTGGAAGAACTCGGGCTCATTGAACTCCCACGCCTCGGTGGTGTGCGCCACGAACACCGTCTCGAGCGAGCGGTACTCGCGCCGCAGGCCCTGCACCACCCAGAAAAAGAACGTCTTGGCGAGCTTGCGATCGCGGTCGGACATGCTGCCGGAGACGTCCAGCATGAAGAACACTACCGCGTGGATCGCCGGTTGCTTGCGCCGCGCCAGCTGGCGGAAGCGCAGGTCCTCGTCGGTGAAGGTCTGGGTGGCGCCCGGAGCGCCGCGGCGCTTCACCAGCTCCTTGAAGGAGCGGCGCCGATCGAGGCGCGAGCGCGCCCCGCGCCGATCCCAGCCCTCGCGCGTCCAGTCGGTCTCCTCGGACGGTCCGACCCGCGCCTTGAGGTTCGGCAGCTTCATCTCCTCCCACAGCCAGTCGACGATGTCGTCGACCTTGAACTCGAGCAGCAGTTGCACTTCGCCCTGGTCGCGGCCGCCGGCGCCCTTCTCGCCCTGGCCTTGCTGGTTGGCCGGATCCGAGAACACATCGCCCGGCTTGGCCTTGCCCTGCCCCGCACCCTGGGACTCCTCGGCGCGCCGCAGCCGGAAGTGGTAATGCTCGAGCATGCGCACCGGCACGCGCACGGTGCGCGCACCGTCGTTGATCACTTCGCCGCCGGCGATGATTTCGGGGAGATTGGCGCGTACCGCCTCGCGCACCTTCTCGTCGTGCCGCAGCCAGTCGCGCGCGCCACGCGAGAAGAGCTCGTACCACTTCGCGGCACTGAGCGGGGGTTGTCCGCCGCCGTTCCCGCCCTCGTCGTCCATAGGCTTTACTGGTACTCCTTTTTTGCCAGCGGCGCTACTGCTACTCCTGCGCCAGAAGCGTCGTCACGTAGCTGAGCGCCTCCTTGGCACTGTGCTCGTCGTAGCCGTACTCGCTCACCAGCCGCTGCTGCACCACCGAGATCTTCTGGCGTGCCTCATCGTCCGGGCGTGCGGTCGAGGTGACGAGCCGCAGCACGTCGCGGCGTTCCTCGAACAGGTACTGCTCGATGGCCTCGCGCATGCGCGCGTGGCTCGCGAGCTTGAACTTCTCGCCGGCCTTGAACGCCACCATCGCCTTGCGCACCACTTCCTGGCGGAACGACAGCTTGCCCGAGTCCGACACCTTGATCTTCTCCTCGACCGAGCGCAGGAAGCGCTCATCCGCCGCACGCGTCTCGCCGGTGATCGGATCGGTGACCTGGCGGTGATCGAGCGACGCCTCGACCTCGTCGAGATACTTCTCCAGCAGCTGCTGCGCCTCCGCCTCGAAGGAGGCGAACATCGCCCGGTGCACGTCCTCCTTGACCCAACGGTTGTAGAACTCCTTGCGCGCCGTGACCAGGTGGTCGATCCAGGCCTTCTTCTGCTTGGCGTCCATGCGCGCGTCGCTCTCGATGGAGTCCTTCAGTGCCAGCAGCAGCTCCATGCTGGTGAGGCTATGGGTGTTGCCGCGGGTGATGGCATTGGAGATCGCATTGATCACGAAGCGCGGGCTCACCCCGGTCATGCCCTCCTCCGGCACCTCGGTGCGCAGCCGCTGCGCCTCGTTCTCCGGCATGCCCTCGACCGCCTCGCCGGCATACAGGCGCAGCTTCTTGCCGACATCGAGCCCCTCGCGTTCCGGCTTCACGAGGCGGGTGAGGATCGCAAACACGGAGGCCAGATTCAGCACGTGCGGGTCGAGGTGCACGTTGCGAAACGCGGGCGCGCCCGAAACCAGCTTCTGGTAGATGCGCGACTCGTCGCGGAATGAGAGCGCATAGGGGATCTTGATGATCACCATGCGATCGAGCAGCGCCTCGTTCTCCTTCTCCTGCAGGAATTTGTGGAACTCGGCGAGATTGGTGTGCGCGAGGATGGTCTCGTCGAGGTGGATCAGCGGGAAGCGCGATACCTTGACGTTCTTCTCCTGCGTCAGGGTGAGCAGCAGGTAGAGGAACTCGCGCTTCACCTTCAGGATCTCGATCATCTCCAGCACGCCGCGGCTCGCGGCGTACACCGCGCCCGACCACGACCAGGCGCGCGGGTCGCCCTCATCGCCGATCTGCGCCACCTTGGCGAGATCCACCGAGCCGACGAGGTCGGCGATGTCTGCGGTGGTGGGATCGTGTGGCGCATAGGTGCCGATGCCGACACGCGAGGCTTCGTTGAGGAACACGCGCTCCACCGGCACGCGCACGAAGTCGCCTTCGTATTCGCGCTCGACGAAGTCGCGTGCCCACGGCGACAGCTCGCCCTGCACCGCGATGCCGTAGCGCTCGCGGAACTCGGCGCGCAGGCTGGTCGGAATCAGGTTGAGCGGATTCTCGCGCAGCGGCGAGCCGCGAATGGCATACAGCGCGCCCTCATCCGTGCGGCTGTATTCCTCGAGGCCGCGCTTCAGCAGTATCGCCACCGTGGACTTGCCGCCCGAGGGCGGACCCAGCATCAGCAGCAGGCGCCGGCCGACATCGGAGCCGGCGGCCGCGGCCTTGAAGTAATCGACCAGGCGCGACAGCGGCTCGTCGATGCCGAACAGCTCGAGCCTGAAGAGCTCGCGCGCGCGCACGTTCTCGGCGGCCTCGCCCGCCGCCGCGCGGCCGTGCCAGCGCAGCA
>DATMOK010000045.1:0-101149 GCA_035568235.1 Steroidobacteraceae bacterium
GGCCATCACTTCGGCGACCGGCGCCAAACCGAATAAGCAACCGTGCCACTGCCCGAAGCGCTTGCTGGCACCGCGTAGGTCAAGAGGCCGTCCTGATAGGCATAGTCTCGCAGCTGCGTCTGGCCCTCCCAATTCGGGAAGGACGCAGCTTCGATCTTGAAGATCAGTTGGTGTTTCGCCGGATCGAGTGTGACTGTGCCGAAGTGTGTGCTCGAGCCCAGAGCAGCTTCACGATATTCCTCAGTTGTACCTCGGGCCTTGTCGCCGCTCGCGAAACTTGCTCGGCCGACCCGGAAGATCTGCAAGTTGTAGCGGCCCGCGGCGTCTATGATGAGCAGGCCCCTGGGATGCTCACCGTAGGTCGTGGTCCGGGTTCCATCCGCCTTAATCTCGTAGGCCGACTCCATCACCCAGGTGCCCTGCAGCGAGTTGAGTTCCTGTTGCTGAGCTGTTGCCGTCGCCGAGACGATCAGGGCCGCCGTCACGGCGAAGACTGCAAGCCAGGGTTTCATCAGCGTGTCCTCCACCGGTTCCTCGTAACCCATATTGCGGGTTACACTTAACCCTGCACTTTTCACTGAAACCTGTCAAGTAGGTTACATGTTGTTGGTTGGAGCACCGGCTGAGGGTCCTCAGGATAGGGACGGCTTCCGATTTCGCGGCGGCTGCAACGCCATCGACTTGCCCGCCACTCTTCAAGCCAGGCTGAGTTCGGCGCCTCGTGAACTGCTGAACACACCGGACGATTTGGCCCGCTGGCTGGTCTCGGCTGGGATGGCCAGCACCAGACCGAGGACAGCAGCTAAGGACCTTGCGACCGCACGCGTGCTACGCGAGGCGATCTTCGTATTGGCGGGGAAGCCGAGTGGGGCTAAAGCGGGAGCGGCACGCGAGACATTGAACCGAATCGCCGCCGACACCGCCGCGGCGCCCCAGCTTCAGACCAACGGAACCATGCGCCTGGAAGGGGATGCCGGCGCCCTGTTGGTCACGCTGGCGCGCGAAGCAGTGGAACTCTTCGGCAGCGATGCAGCCAAGCTGATTCGGCAGTGCGAAGCGCCCAGTTGCACGCTCTACTTCGTCGACATTTCGCGTAGAGGCGATCGGCGCTGGTGCTCCATGTCAGGGTGCGGCAACAAGGCTAAGGTCCGCGAATTCCGCCGGCGCAAACGAGACACACAGCCGAGAAGGGGGGTCTGGCACTCCGGCCGGAGTTGAATGATCGACTATAAGGCATTGATTGTAAAAAGTTATAGAGCAACCCGATTCAGCGCGTACCCGCCTGACACACCGGGACGGGAGCACTTGCTTTCCAGCCATCTTGACCTATCATGATCGATCAAGATACCTCATGATGAGGTCCCGGGCGATGCGCGCGCTTCGTAAGTATTCCTCCCAGGCCGAGCCGGAAGTCCTGGATGCCCTGCAGGCTATCGCGGACCGCGAGGGCCGTCAGCTCCAGGCCGTCATCGGGGATGCGATGCGGGACTACCTCGCGCGCAAGCAACAGCAGCCACCGCGTCGCAATGTGCTCGAGACTTTCCAAAAAAGCCTCAAAGAGCGCGATGAGCTGTACCGCAAGCTCGCTAAATGACCGAGTACCTCACGACAGCCGACGCCCTCTTCTTTCACCAGCAGCTGATCGAGCGTTACGGCGGAGCACCCGGCGTTCGCGACGTCGGGGCGCTCGAATCGGCGCTGCACCGCCCACAGACCGGCTATTACGACACTCTCATCCACGAGGCGGCGGCGCTCCTCGAGAGCCTCGTCCAGAACCACCCGTTCGTCGACGGCAACAAGCGGGTCGCGTTTGCCGTGATCGATGTGTTCCTGCGGATCAACGGCTTCACCATCACCGCGTCCTCCGCGGCGATCTACAACCGCATGATCAAGCTGCTCGAAGCAGGCACCTTCGACATGGAGCACCTCGTGCCGTGGCTGCAGGAGGTCGTGGAGGTCTTCAAACACGCACGGTAGATCTGTCGGCGCAGAACCTTATTCCGTCGGCCCCCTCGCTGGTGCCGATGGCCGCTTACGGCGCAAGCGTCACATGATACTGCGGCGCCCCGACGCTGGTGCTCGTGTGACGGCACAGTGCGCGCGATCTGCGCCACCTGCTCCGGAGCGAAGCGTTCAGGCCGACCGGGCCCACGGCGTCCGTAACTCACCAGGTCAAGCGCTGGTTCACGATTGACGCTGATCCGAACTGGATGTCGTGCCACTGTCGCGCCTCAACACTGACAGCTCGCGTGTTAGGTAGTGTTATACAAAAGCCGCAGCAAGGCTATCCTGCGCGCGCGTACATGACTTCTTGGCCGCTGTCGTCAGACGTACTCATCAAATTCTCCTCTCGTTAATGACTCACTGGGATGCAGTCAGCTAGCTTTACAGCAACCAGGTCAGATGCAGTCGTACATTCGGCCTCAGTTGTGGGAAGGAGACCCTCCCAGGCCATCATGGCGTCCGCGCGCAGTGAGCCAATCGTTTGCCAGGCGCGTCCGATCAGCAAATTGAGGGGAGCAGCGGCCGCGCCAGAGTGCTCGGACGGTGTGACTTACGGTTGAATCAGATGATCCCACGCAATCTCGCGCGAGATCGCGGCAGCCCGGATCGCGGGGTGAGGCTCAGGGGTTCACTGAAAATAGGCACCGAAGGAAACGCCGCGAGGGTCAAGCTGCAACCCGGGACCTCGGCTGATACTCGAAGACCCGAGGGTCTTAGGCGCGACAGCTGAGATCGTCCTCCCGGCCTTTGTGACGACGCACGACTTCGTTCTGAGCATCAGAGGCCTTCCTTAGGGCAGCCTCGTATGCTTTCTTGCTCCTCTGGAACGTAAATCGTAGGGTCGGTGAGCTCCAGGCACCGCTTCTTCTTATTGTCTCGTGGCGCTCCCGCCATTGGGTTGACGGGGGTTCGTCGAAACGGCAGCACGTTTGCCCCAGTCCGCAGACCATCGAGATAGTCCGCCCACGTCTGCATCATCTTGCGACGCTCATCAGTCCGCTGAGCACGGTTATACGCAGCTCGAACTTCGTTGCGCTCCTGGTGCGCGAGCTGCAGCTCGATGATATCCGGTGCAAAGCCGAACTCATTGAGGAGCGTAGATGCCATCGCGCGGATCCCGTGCCAGCTCATCTGCTCCCCGTATACCCGATACGCCGAAGTGCAGCGGTGATGGCATTGTCGCTGAGCGGCCGAAGCGCGCTCCGCGGCGACGGAAAGACACGTGCAGACGCTCATGGGTCATCACAGCGTCGCGTTCACCATGGATCAGTACGCGGATGCTTGGCCGGAGGCGCTCACCAACGCGGGCGAGAAGGCCGCGGCGCTGCTCTTCGTCGCGAGTGGTAGCAAAACGGTAGCAGCGGAAGAGTTGGAGGAGGCTCGGGAGTCGCAAGTGTTTGAAAAGGTGGCGCCCCCGGCCGGAGTTGAACGCCCACTTCTAAGCGATTGTTTCAGGGACATTTTCCCAACTCGCTCACCGTCGGCGTACCCGTCATCGTACCCGTCCGCTTGGCGTGTAAACCATAGTTGACGCTCCGTATCCTATAGGATGCCGTCGTGCGGTGTGTGCCGCAGAACCCCGAGACGTTTCGGATGCTCGGCAGCGAACGGCGAAGAGGAGGAGATGATGTATGGCCACACGAACTCGAAAGACCGTTCGGCTTACTCGTTACGACTCTGCCGATTATCTTGAGACCCCCGAGGATGTCGCCGAATACCTCGCTGCAGCTTTCGAGGAGGGCGGCGACGACGCCGCGTATATGGCTCACGTCATCGGTGTCGCCGCGCGCGCGCATGGCGGAATGACGAAACTTGCCAAGGCGACCGGTATGACGCGCGCGGGGCTCTATAAAGCGCTCTCGAAGGATGGGAATCCGAGCTTCGATACCATCGTCAAAGCAATGCGCGTACTCGGCGTGCGACTCGTCCCCCAACTAACTGCATCGTTGTAGCAGCGCGCTGATCGGTTGCATCATGCACTACACCCAAAATCTCCCTTGGAGCCTGGGCCCTTACGATTGGCTACCAGCGTCAGACCCGACGACGATCGCAGCTTCAGACGCCAACACGACGGTGCGACCCATTGGCGTCACGATATTCCTCGAGGACCCGCGCGCGCGCACGCCCTATGTCTGCGTGCGTCCGCCCACACAAACTGAGTACCACGTCACGACCGACGACGGGGCAGTCGTGGACCTCTGGCTGCGCGCCACGCCCGACGGGCGCTTTTTAAATTCGGTACTGCTTGGGACTCGGGCCGCGTCACCGAAGCAGGCCTTCGATCGCAATTACGCATACCTGCTGAGCCTCCTGAGCTCGTGGTCCTTCCAGGCACAACGCCCCATAGCCGTACGTGAGGTGCTCGTGGAGGATAAGACTCACGGTGCCCAGTGGGTTGTTCGGCCACAGGCACAAGTGCCGCTGCAACTGAACGACATTAAGGCATCATTTGCTGTGGCTCATCCACTCGGATCACTGACGAATGAACGCGAGCGAGAGCTGAAGCGCTTTACCCTAGGCGATATCTTTCACCGGAGACTATGCTCACAAATATCTGGGGTTAGAAGAAAGCACGTGCAGGGCCTACGGGGGGATTCCAGGTACCTCACTGACTATGGGCGTCGGACGTGCGATTGAACCCCAGCGCGGAAAGTCGGTCTCATTGACCGACTGCGCGACTGCGCGGACTCCCAACTAGAACAGCAAGGGGTCGTGAAATGAACCTGTTGTCTAGTGCAGCACTGAGCCTTTCTCTTGCGCTCCTCGGTGGAAACGCATGGGCAGCGACCCACAGTTCAGACTTCTCGGGCCGATGGGAAGTTACCACTTCATATCCGGGCGGGGTCTACGTCGCGGGGCTCGATCTTTCCGCTGACGCTAGCCGCTACACTGGACGATCTGCTTATCTCGTCCCGGACATGTATTGGTTTAAGTACGCTGGCGGTGTTCAGAAGGACGGATTGCATCTTCAGATCCTGGCGCCCGATGGGACCACCGTGATAGGCAATCTGGTTCTGCAACGGACTGGGAGCACGTTGTCAGGCACGGGTGTGCTGCGAAATATCCCGCTCAAGCTCTCCGGCCACAGACCGCTCACGCGGCCCGGTAATGCGCCGAGAGTGCATACCTTCGATCCCCAGGTTTATTACCGGACGTTTTCCGGAGCAAACCCGCCGGCACTGCACATTTTCCCGGGTGATACGGTTCGTACGAAAACGCTGGATGCCTACGGAATCGGGGAGCACGGCGTGGCGCAGTCGCTGCCTGGAAACCCGCAAACCGGACCTTTCTACATCGAAGGCGCAATGGTCGGCGACACCATCGCTGTGCACCTTCTCAAAATTCGCCCTAACAGGGACACCGCGACGCAGTATCGCGCGGGGCTAGGCGGTGGAGTCCTGCCGCCAGGTTATGGACAGAAACCTTCTGAGGAATGGAGTGATGTCTGGAATCTCGATCGTGAGCACGGAACGGCAACTCCAGAGAACCCCTCGGAGAGGCTTAAGAATTTCAAGGCCAAGTTAATCCCCATGCTCGGATGCGTAGGCGTTGCACCGTATTACAACCAGGCGTTCAGCACCTCCGACCTCGGTCCCTATGGGGGCAATATGGATTACAACCAGATTGTGGAGGGCACCACACTCTATCTGCCCGTATACCAGGCAGGAGCGCTGCTGACTGTCGGCGATGGCCACGCATTGCAGGAAGACGGGGAGATCACGGGTCAGGGGTTTGAAACATCCATGGATGTGGAGTTCACCGTTGATTTGATCCCGAATGAGCTGCTCGACCAGCCGTGGGCCGAAAACGATGAATACATCATGGTCTCCGGCATTGGGGGTTCGCTCACCCAAGCTCTCCAAAATGCAACCGCCGGGCTGTCGAACTGGCTTAAGGCCTACTACCGGCTCAATACCTCCGAGATTGCCACGGTCCTTGCAACGTCAATTCACTACGACATTGCAGAGGTGGGTGACCCCGAGGTTCACATCGTGGCGAAGATCCAGAAGAGTGTGCTGCAACAGCTCCCCAAGCCAGCGCGACCGTTGGAGATTTTCTGCCAGCCCCGGTGGGGCTGCTCGGTGAGGTAGCGGCGCAGGCGCGGAAGCCCAGCAATACACTCAGGCGCAGGACTGCTGTGTGAAATACCTCCCGCTGATCTGGTCCGGCATGTGGCGCAAGCCCGTACGCACGGCGCTGATCTTTCTTCAGGTCTGCGTTGCCTTCGCGCTCTTCGGAGTTCTCCAGGGCATGAAGAGCGGAATGGATCGAGCGATCGCCAATGTTCGCGCAGACGTGCTCTACGTCGGCCCCGCCGTGCTCGGCGGAGCGCGCCTCGCACTCGCTGAGCTGAACCGACTTCAATCCGTTCCCGGCGTAAAGACCGTCTCGTTCAACGACGGCATGCTCACGTACTACCAGGAACCGACCCAGCAGGTTTATGTGCTGGCTATCCCGCCGAGCGATTTCTTCCGCACGGTCGAGCCCGAGATCTTCACGATTCAGTCCAAGGACCTCGAGACCCTCCGCGAAACTCGAACCGGGCTGTTGATAACTCCGGACATCGGCAAGAAATACGGATGGCACATCGGGGACAGGATTCCCCTCATCACAAGCACTGCGCAAACCAACGGATCGACAACCTGGACCTTCGATATCGTGGGGATGTTCTCGGATCACGAGAGGGGCGAGGGTAGTCTCGTGGTGGCCAACTACTACTATCTTGATGAGGCGCGAGCGTTCGACAAGGGGACGGTCAACCACTTTTACGCAATTGCGTCGGATCCGAAGCAGGCGGCCGCCGTAAGCGATGCCATCGATGGCGCGTTCGCCAATTCGGCGAGCCCAACACAGACGGAGTCGTTCAGAGAGCGCTCGCAGCAGGCGATGCAATCACTAGGCGACCTGAACTTCGCCATCCGCTGGATCCTGAGCGCGGTGCTGGTGGCCCTGGTGTTCTCGACGGCCACGATGATGATGCAGACGGTTCGCGAGCGCACGCCTGAACTCGCTGTACTGAAGACGCTCGGCTTCGGCAACTGGACGGTTTTTCTCCTTGTCGCGGCCGAGTCGTTGCTCGTGTGCATCACCGCCTCGCTGGCGGGCCTCGCGCTGGCCTGGATTGCGTTTCCTCTGGCCGCGAAGTACATGGCCGGACTTTCGATGCCGATGGCCGTCGTTGGCTTCGGTATCCTGGGAGCCGTGGCCGTGGCCCTGATCAGCGTGAGCGTGCCGGCACTGCGCGCGGTAAGGCTGAACATCGTGGACGCCCTGGCGGGACGGTAGGGTGCACATGGATTTCCTCAGACAGCTGGCGGCGCTTCTGCGCATGAACCTGATCGGCTTGCCGCAGCACTTGGGGATGGTGTGTACCACCGTTATCGGTGTGACGTGCGCCGTGGGGGTGCTGATCTCCATGCTGGCCATGGGCGTCGGCGCTCGGCGGGCGGCGATGGGCGATGTACGGCCTGACCGGGCGAGCGTGCTGAGCGTCGACGCGGTCGGGCCGGATCAAAGCAGCATACCGAAGGACATTGCGGCGCGGATCGAGGATCTTCCCGGCATACGACGCAATTCGCGCGGGCAGCCGATCGCGGTTCCGGAGGTGTCGGTGTTCGTCAAGGCCAGGAGGAAGGACTCCGGCGATTCCGTGGGCTTTCCCATGATCGGCGCGAGCCATGGTCTCACCGACTACGCACCGGAGCTGCACGTGACCGCGGGCCGCATGTTTCAACCTGGGTTGCGCGAGCTCATCGCGAGTAACTACTGCGCGCACCAGTACCGGCACTTCAGCGCGGGAGACAAGCGGATCATAAAAGGCGTCGAGTGGCTTGTCGTAGGGAACTTCGACCTTGGGCGCACGACGGGGGGCTGCTTCGTGTACGCGGATGCCGACATGGTTCTCGCCGCTTTCGGACGGAACAGCTACAACGAAGTCAACGTCATGCTGCAATCTCCCACAGCTTTTAACGAGCTCGTCAACGCGATCAAGGGCAATCCACTGCTGCCTGTCAAAGTCGAGCACGAAGCGGACCTCGCCGAGGCCGGCGTGCAGCAAGTCAACGGAATACTGAATTTCGTCAGCTACTTCGTGGGCGGCATATTGGCCGTGGCGGCCACGATCGGTGCGGCCAATTCCCTTTACGCGCTCGTGGATGGCCGCCGACGGGAACTCGCCACGCTGCGCGCCGTCGGATTTGGCGCCGCGCCAGTCATGGCTTCCACGTTATCAGAGGCGATTCTTCTCTCAGTGCCCGGTGCCTTGATTGGCGCGGCGCTCGCCTGGCTCCTCTTCAATGGCCGAGCCGCAAGTCCCTTTGGCTTCGAATTTCACTTGACCGTTACCCCGTCGCTAGCGCTGCTGGGCATCATCTGGGCATTGTGCATGGGGTTTATTGGCGGCTTGATGCCTGCGATCCGATCGGCGCAGATACCCGTAAGCGAAGCGCTGCGCGCGACTTGAGTATCCATGGCACCTTGCAGGGATTGAACCTTGAACCCGGTATCGTTTTGGGCTGTCGCTGCGCCGCGCGAGCAAGATTTTTGGGCCCTATAGCCGACGTTCGTGAATGACGCAAGGGGGTCAGTAGCAGTCACTTTAACGGGTAGGCTCGCGCTGAGGCGGCCGGTGTTCTCGCGGCTTCGCCGCCTCCCTGGATAGCTCGAGATCGGTGCGAACTGGGGGCAGCGCTTCGGTGAATCGCTTTACGTACCACGCCAGGTCTTGCTGATCCTGGCGGTCTAGAATCTCCGCGGTGGCCAACCAGCCCCGTTCTACTTGGGTCCGGGTGTGCATTAGTGCCTCTCTACTGGAGGCCTCTGAGGCAGTCGTCCTCACGCGGGCCGCGGCTCCCTCATGCGCCAAAATGCGACGGGATGCATCCCGTTGCAACGCGCGATACCGGCCGTCCGACAGCTTGGCCCGTGTGGCGCCCCGGACCGCTCTATCGGTCGCATTCGCGCTGATGCCCTGCGTTCGGAGATGGCGAGCAAATTCTCTGCGCCACTCACGAAGGGTGGCCTTGCGAATGTTGAGCCGCACACCCTGCTCGCTGACCGCCTTAACTACCATGTGGACGTGCGGATGCGGTTCATCCGTATGGAGCACCATGGCGTAACGATGCTTCGCGCCAAAGGTTTCCCTCGCAAAGGCCCGCGCGGCGCGCAGTAATCCCTCGGGCGGCGTCCCCGCCGGCATCGAGAGCACTACCTTGTGTACAAGCTTTGGACGCGCGAGCCCGGGGCGGGATCTGAGCTCCCTCGTCCGGCGAGCCTCCTCAAGATCGAGATCCCAGTCCTTGAGCAGCTCCTGCTCAGTCCCCTCCCCGCTTAGGCGCCGCCCGTCGTCGGTCTCCATCTCGACGTCCCCTTCTCGGCTTAGGTAGGCCAGGTGCCGTCCGACCGCCTTCAAATCCTGCCCACCCTTCGTCAGCACCTTGACCATCACCTCAGGTGCGCGACGAGCAGTCCGACTCAAGACAAGAATCTCCTCCGGCGCCAGATGCACCCGGTCAACCGGTCCGCGCCGCGCGTAGGAGGCGATATCAAGCAACGGGCGCCCTGCCCCGAACTCAATGAGTCGTCTCGTCATATCCGCGTTCCCAGCTCGTCTCATTTGCGATCAGCAGCGCCTTGACGTGATCACGGAGTGCCACGGCGATCTTGAGCATCGATTCCAAGTCCTGGCGCCCCGGCCCATTGGATCGCCCGCCGGCGTTGAGCGTCCTCGCAATCTGATTGAGATTTCGGCCGACCGCGCCCAGCTCCGCAATAGAGCGTTTCAGAGCGGCGAGCTCCTCCGTCGGCAGCGGAGTCAACCGGCGCAGGTGCGAACGCACCAGGACCGCGACATACGTCGCTGAGGGCATTCCGCGAGCGGTGGCGCGGTCCGACAACAGAAGCCGGTCATCTGGCGCCAGGCGAATCGACATCCGCTCGCCGCGCAAGTTGGGCTCGTCTGCCTTGCCGGTTAGCGCACCCACAGTTGCGGATGCCTTCACCAGTGTCTCCAGCAGTTCCCGGACGAGCGCCGATTCAGTGATCTGTTCGCGCGCAGCGATGCTCTTCAGGAGAGTCTTGGTCTCCGAACTAACACGACATCGCACGAGAGCATCGACAGCCATGGTGCGCATCGTGGAACAAAAGCAGCCGCGAGGCTATCCTGCGTGTCTATCGAAATGCCACCGACCCGTATGTTGCAGCTGCGCGGGCCGCCTAACAGAAAACCAACATCAAGCCCGGCCGCTCGTCTCAAGAAGTATCAGGCAGACTCGAAACGAGAACCCCGACCTGCAACACCCGCAACGGTGTCGTTTCGCTCGTTACGCGGTGTGACTTGCTGCGTCAGTAAGGCCAGGCTACGCGAACGCCTCAATACTGGTCTGAGGAGTGTCGCGATGAAGTTCCTTCGTATTCGTCGAGCGATGCAGCTCACGGGACTTTCGCGTATGACGATCGGGATGGACGCGCGTGGACACTCTGGCGAGGGGCGCCGGGCGCACCGATCTCACTCCTCTGACCATGGCACCTCTATCGAGGGGGTTCTCGTTGCGTAAGTCATTGATGAAATTCAAATCGACTTTTAAAACCGTCGGAGTATTTGCGTCGTTCGACCACTACTCCGCGAAAAGAACGTGAAGTATTGGGGTGAAAGACCCACGAACCCCGGATGACTTTTCACGCGAACAGGGCCAATGATCAGTTCGTACGTCAGGCGTGCGCCCGCCCCGAAACGACACAGGAAGTACTCATATGAAGTTCCTTCGTATTGGCCAGGTATTGCAGCTCACCGGCCTCTCGCGGATGACTATCTACCGGCTCGAGCTCGCCGGCGAGTTTCCAAGGCGCCGGCGACTCAGCAAGAACTCCGTCGCCTGGCTCGACAGCGACATCGCTCAATGGGCGGAGTCGCGACCCGTCAGCCAGCTTAGGGGAACACGGGACGCGCCGGCGCGAGGCCGCTCAAATCGGACGCGCTCACATCAGGCGGGCGGCCGTTCATCGCCAGACCCTTCCGGCAACAGGCCCCCTGTGTCGGCCGGATAGGCCGCGGTCCTAAACTGCCGCGCCTTGGCGGCAAAGTAGGCCCGCAGCCATTGGAACCGTTCGCCGGTCTTCGGCAGCCCTACGGCATCGGCGATCGCGGCAAGGCTGAGCGTCTTGCCGCCGCAACCCCAGTTGCCTTCCGTGACTTCCTCGATAGTGACGAGAATGCTGGTCCCCTGTCGAGCATCGCCGGCATTCCCCAGCACGCTCATGAAGGCGGCGTTCACCATCGCATGTACCTCGCTCTTGTGCGTCTGACTCATATAGCCTTCGGGGATGCTCACCCGGACGAGGAATTTCCCAGGTGGGCTGACGTAGGTAGCATCAGTGCCCCCGCCCACCCACCAATCCCCAGCGGGGACCGCGGTAAAGAACACGGTGGCAAAGGCAAGCCCGCCGTGTGTCTTGCCTCCGCCCTCCATTCTTAACAGTACTTCTGTGAGTTGTGCTGCGAGCGCCACTTTATGATCCGCGGATAGCGCGTCCTGCGTGTAGTAGACCTGAAGCACGGGCATCGAGGCTCTCCGGTCGGCCCGCAAGGCATACCCTTCTGGGCCGGCGCTGATAAACGTGATAGCGGTGTCTCTTAGGGCGCGGACTCGACTATGAGGAGATCGGTGTCCTCGACACCGGTGCGCAACTTGATGCGATTGCCGGCTCCCCAGATCCCCGCACTGTCCCGCCGCGATAAAGCGTTATCGTTGACCCAGGCCTGCCCCTCGATCGCGAACACGTAGACGCCGTTACCCTCTGCTGCCAAGGGGTAGTCAAACGTCAGGGCCCTGTCGCTCGCGATGCGTGAGATCTTCACGTCCTGCCCGATGCGCAGGGCGCCGTCGGCATTGCCGGCTAGCGTGACCAGGCGGTTACGCTCGTAGACCGCATCGAACCGCCCGCGGGAATAGGAAGGTGGCAGCAGCAGCTGATCGGGGAGGATCCAGATGTAGATGATGTTGGCGTCCTCGCTGCGCAAATTCAGCTCAGAGTGCTTACCGCCCGATCCCGCCGAAAACGCGTAGTAGTCCCCGGGACTCAGCTGGTCGATGTTTCCCACCGTGTTGATGTGCGTGAGCTGGCCCTTGAGGACGAAGGCGCAGATGATAAAGTTGTGATGGCGATGAATGTTGTAGCCGCACCCGGGCCCGCTGAAAACCTCATCGCCAAATACGCGTATCCTCCCAAAACCTTTCCGGCCGCTCTGGTAGGGCCCAAAGTTGAAACTGGAATGGCGCGTGAGGGTCGCCTCCGGATGGCCGGCGATGTACGAGGAGGTCTCGCCGGTCGACAGGAATTTGTTGTAACCGCGCTCGCTCGCGGGTAGTACGAAGCTCATAGTCATGATTGTCACCTCCTGCTATCTCGCTCAGGCCGCCGGATGCAGCACCGGCTGACCGGCCGCATACGGAATCTCAACCATCTCGAATAGGCGTTTCGGCGTGCCGCAGTCTGGACAGACCCAGTCCTCGGGCACGTCCGCCCACCTGGTACCCGCAGCCAAGCCGTGCTCGGGCGACCCCAACGCCTCGTCGTAGAGAAATCCACACCCGAGGCAGAGCCAACGTTTGAAAGCGTCCGCGTTCATAAACTAACCTCCTGTGTTCCGCGTGACACACCATGCATGGCGCCTCGCAAACGCACGCGTCACGAGTGCTTCACTCTTGCTGTCGGCGGCAGCGCCGAAAATAAGGATAAGACGTCGCCGAATGCGGCAAACCGAGATGATCGGTTTGCGAGAGACCCGGGCCCCGCAGGTGCGAGCGAAGATCGTCTCGTGGCTGCGCCCCAGCGGGGACGCTTTACCACCGCACATCGTTCTTTTGGCTGACATGTGAACTCCTCGCCGGGCACCAACTAGTGAGTGGGTGCGGCTGCCTCGAGCCATAACAATCCGAGTTGATTCCCGTCGACTTCAATGGCCAGCGTGCGCGCGTTGTCGATGGGGTAGTACCCCCAGCCCGTGCTCGCCGATTGCTCGTTCGGGTTCAGCCCCGTAAGGCTCAGCGTGCCATTGCCAGCGTTCTGTGAGCCGCTGACGGCGATCCCCGAAGAGGGCGAGCCGCTGTTGTTGAGGTCAACAGTGCCCGAGAACGCGCCCGTGGTGACGATTACCGGGCCGACCGCGCTAAAGGTTCCCGAGCTCGCGTTGAGTCCGAGAACAGTCATGCCATAGGCACCGGAGAGCGCCTGCGCGTTTGCAGTCTGCGCGAACGCCGGGCCTTCAGTGGTCTGGAAGGAGTCCACGCCGATGACCAGGCCATTCCCGTTCCCGTCCAGATACATCTGAAACGAGAGCGTTACCCCAGTGGTTGGGAAGCTCACCGGATTGATGGTCACGCGCCCATTGGGGGCAACGGTCCATGAACCGCTGAGCTGATTACCCTGATGCACGTTGTAGTCAGCGAATGCTGCCGCTCCCGAGACTGACCCGTCCGCGTTCAGACCGAATCCGCCTGCAATGGTGACTGGACTGCCCGCAGGCCCGGCACTGTCCAGACCTGCCACGCCGAAGGCGTAGCTCACTCCGGCGACATTGGCGATCGTGAACTTACCGGCGTTGGCGCCCTGGCCCAACCCCACGCCCCCGAGATTGGCGTTGGCAACGTCGGCTTGATCCTCGATGAGGTAGATTCGCGCGGTATTAACGCTGTAAACGCTGAACTTCATGCTCGCGATCGCGGTTGGGACGAGTGCGATCGTGACGCGCCCGTAGGCATCGGCGGTGCTCACCGTCCCGGAGGTGAACGTCTGCCCCGTAAGCGCCGAGCCACCGTCGTTGGTGTCGAGCACACTATCGGTGGTCACGAGCGAGCCGCCCTCGAGATGCAGGATTCCGCCGGCAGCGAGTGCGTCGCCGTTGTTGGTATCGCTCCCCTGGGCGGCGAATGCATACGTGCCGCTGGGGGCCGCTGCGCTGGTCTGCAGATCCAGCGATCCCGTGGCCGTTGCCCATTCGTCGTGCTCCGATATGAGAGCCCGCGTGGCAGATACCAGGGTGCCACGCACGGTCAGGAGGCCATTGACGCCGATCACCGGAGCTCCGGGCGTGTTGTCTGACAACGCCTGCAGAGTTACCTGGAGGTCGCTGCCTGAAGTGCTCAGGGACGAGCTTGTGGGGTCGAGGGTGAAATGATCACCGGAGGTGAGGTCCGTGAAATCCTCCTCGCCGCCGATGATCAGGCCGTTGGCAACCTTGAAGGCGCCGGCGATGCTATAGGGCCCCTGACTCTGATCGACACCGGCGAGATGGAACACATATGTCCCATCGGCAAGCACCGCAGTCGAGCCCGAGGTGATCGTGACGGTCCCGGATGCCGACTTGGAGCCGTCCGCCACTGAGGTCGCCTTGATCGATACCGTGCCGCCGCCTGGTACCGAGGCGGGAGGAGTGTAGGTTGTCTGAGCGTCGCTGGCGGTCTGCGTAGGGTTGAACGAGCCACAGTCAGACCCGGTGCAGGTGACGCTCCAGCTCACCCCGGAATTGCTCCCGTCGTTTGCGACTGTGGCGGAAAGGCTTACGGTATTGCCGACCTGAATCGTGGTCGGGACCGGTGGCGCAAAGGCCACCTGTATCGGCAACGATGACCCGCCGCCACCTCCGCCGCAGGCGGACAGAAAAACGGCGAGAAGAGCGAGAAAACTCCGATACACTTTCATGATGCTGCTCCCTAATCGATGTTGTGTGTAATGGCTGGAAGAAGAGGTAACGAAGCCCCCGATGCAGTCGCAGGGTTTCGCGGCAATAAGAGGTAGTCGTTTCATGGCCGGGTTGCCGTGCGCGACTTCTGGTCGGCCGGATCCTCGGCGAAGAATTCCACGAACACTTGCACGGGCCCGACGGGCTCGACTTCGTGCAACTGCCCGGGCCAGACAACTCCAGGGCGTTCCTTCGTCAGCAGTTCTTCGTGAAAGGGGTCGAAGACACGGTATCGAAGTGTTCCCTCAGTCACATGGACCAAGGCCCAGACGCCGGCCTTCGTGCGGTGCTCGCGCCGGAGACCTGCTGGAAGCGTGTGCTCATTGAAGGTCGGCGTGCGCTTGTAGGCCTTGAGACCCGCGGGGAGGATGGCTTTCATCGGAGCCCCCAATCCGCGATGCGCGTGCCGAAGATCTCTCCGAGCACGGAGTCGCGGTGCACGACCCGCTCGATGGTCGACTCGTCGATAAGCGACAGGAGGTCCCTCGGAACAGAAGGGGCAGTGCGGGATTCCTGATCGGGCACGTGCACGGATGGCTGACGAGCCCTACGCTGCGACTGGTTGCCCCTGGTAAACCCCGTTTTCGCTATCATGGTGAGAACTGCTTTGCGTCGATCGCTGTGGCCCTAAACTGATGGTGAAAGGGTAGTTCCGTTCCCGGCGGGTGCATGTTCTAAAGGACCGGAGGTATGCCGATCTTCCGGTTATTTTTCGAGGCGTTGCGGAGGGTCGGTCGCTTGACCGAACGGCGATGGCTGACAGAACTGTCCCGGAAGCGCCAAGTTCCGCAGAGCGCGGGTCGCGGACTTCGCGTTCGAAGTCTCCTCTGGAGCGCATCGAAGTTCGCCGCGGCGGGCGAGTCGAGCCATTGGTGCAGACCGCGCCCGGGCTGACGAGCGCTCAGATCGGATGGGCAGGAATTGCCGTGGAGACTCACCGGATCTCCGCCGGCCTAATTGCGCGACATGAGCACCCAGAGCATTTCTTGCACGTAGTGCTCGAGGGATCCGCCAGATATGAAGTACGAGCCGGCGGAAGGCACTCCCGATTAGTGGGGACGCCCGGAACAGTCGTCCTCCAGCCGCGAGGAGCCGTCGATGAGATGCGGTGGTTGGGGCCGGTTCAAACGGTCGCCGTGGCACTTCATCCGACGCTGCTGACGCAGTCGTTGGAAACCACCGCGCACCGCAGCGATATCGAGCTGCAGCAAAGCTTTGACTTAAAGGATCGACATATTGCGGCGATCCTCAACACGATGACGCTCGACCTGGCCGAGGGTTCTCCGGCGGGCCGACTCTACGGCGAGTCGCTGGCAGACTCGCTGGCGGTCTACCTGGTTTCGCGTTATTCCGCTGGAAATCCGCCAGCTGTTCTTACTCCCAGCGGACTACCGACGTATCGCCTCAGGCGGGTAATGGACTTCATCGGCGAGAATTTGGGAGACGACTTGAGCCTGGACCAACTTGCGACCGTTGCTGGCATGAGCCCCCACTACTTCTCGGAGATGTTCCGGCACAGTACCGGTCACTCGCCGTACCAGTACGTTCTGTTGCAAAGAATCGAACGCGCGAAAGAGAAGCTCCGCTTCCGAGATTGCAGCATACTGACTGCAGGTGTGGAGGTCGGGTTTACCAACCCCAGCCATTTCGCGCGCACCTTCCGGCGGATCGTCGGCACCTCGCCATCGAAGTTCCAAGAAGACGCCACGCGTTAAGGCCCGAAGCGGCTCTAGCAGCCTTCCATCGAGCGCGTCGGCGGCGCAGTCCGCGTCTCATAACATCTTGCGCGGTCGTCGCGCGTCGCTTGCGCGATCTCGCAGATGTGCGAAACCCCACTCGAGATGCAGTGGGGTTTCCCTCAGGCAGGATCCGCTTGCTTGGCACTGGACCTTGCCTCGAACGGCTACCTCGTCAGAACGTATAAGTGACCTTGGCCAGTGCCGATTGCGAGACGAACCCGGATGCAAGATCGGCCCCGTAAGAGATCTTGACGTCCAGTCTGTCACGCGCGTAGACGTCGACGCCCGCCTTCACCTTGGCGACCACGCTCGGCAGCCTGGAATCGATACCGAACGTTCCGGTTCCGGCCGGCGCATCCTCGAGGCTCGCATCGCCCCGCCAGTTGCTGTTCGTATAGGCGGCCGCACCCACATCCACGAACGCGCGCATCGGATGGATGCCAGCGAGGTTGCCAACCATGCCGAATTCCACCATCGGGTTAGCGCTGTAGACCAGATTACCGCTGTCGTGCACGTTCAGATTGAAGCTCGTCGAGCCGCTTTCGTTGTACTGGCCCATCTGGGTGTAGTGCGCGCCTACCGTCAGCGACGGCTCTACGTACGTGGAAGCGGTCAGAGTCGTCTGATACGCGCCGCGCAGATAGGTCCCAACCTGGCTGACGGTGGGCGACGCGCTCGCTGTGCCGGACTGGCTGCCGGCTACGATTGACCGGGTGCTATCGTACGTGCCGTAGCTGCCATCGAGCTCGCCGGTCAGCATCCAGGGTCCCATCTGATGTTTGATCATCAGCCCGGCGAGTCCCGTGCGACCCGAGACATTGGCGCCATCGCCATTCAGCCAGCTGCTCTCGAGCCCCAGGGACCCGCCCACAAACCAGCCAGGGGAGACTTCGCGCTGACCGCCGGCCTGATACGTCAGTGAATTCTGCTCATAGCCGGGCTCGTCATCCGTGCTCGAAAGATCGGTGTGATTGCCCATCACTCGCACCCAGCCACAGTCATCTTCCTGGAACAGGCCGGCGCCCGAGGCCGGCGCCGCCTGGCAGCTGACCAGGTTGTCGAAGAATCGCTCGCTCGAGGCCTGTTTGGTAGCCTCCACCCCACGAACGGCGGCCCCGGTAATGCTGCTCAGCGCGGCACCCAGTGCCTGCGGACCAGTTAGTGATTTGAGTGCGGCGAAGCCGCCGTTCAGATCGCTGCCGCTGTCCCAGATCTGCTGCAGGTGGGCGGCCAGTCTTTGATCGGAGCTCGTCAGCCCGCTCGCGGCAGCGGTGAAGTCCGCCTGCGGCTGTATCTCGACCGAGTTACCAACGACCGAGGTCCTGTAGCTGTATAGATAAGTGCCCGCGGGGCTCTGCAGCGTCGACTCTATCGTGACACCCCCGGTCGCCGTCAGTACCGTCAGCGGCTTGCTGCTGAGCGTTGAGGAATTCAATTCCACCGTGCCGCCGACATCGGCAGTCCCGTTGACCGCGAGTAGGTCCGCCTGCCCCGTGCTGCTGTTGGCATCGACCTGCAGAGTGCCCGAGGAGCCCTGGACAAAATTCCCCGTTACAGCCGTCGTCGCGATCGTGCCGGCACCGCCTACGTTGAGCGTCCCGTTGTTGGTCAGCAGGCCGTGCGAGCCGAGGTTGATCTGTGCGCCCGATTCGATGGTTGACAGAGGACCGTTATTCAAAGTGGATCCATCCCCGAGGACTATCGAGCCTTTGATGGTGCCCCCGTTCGAGGTGGAGATGTGGCCGACTGCGGGGCTGCTGGACCACGAGCCGATCGCGAGCCCCGTGGCGGTCTGGCTGCCATCGATCAGTGTGCCAGCGCCATCGACGGCGACGGTGTTGGCGTTATCGCCGCCCAGGAACACGGCTCCCGCAGCATTGCCCTGCGCGAGAATCTGCGCACCGCCAAACATGTTCAATGTGGTCGCCGAAAGTCCGCTGCCGTTATTTCCCTGAGCGAGCATCGCCACGCCGAAGGAGTGCGCGCCGCTGACCACCACATCGCCGCCATGGTACATGTTGACCGTGACCGCACCGAGACAGGTAGGACTACATTGCCCACCGGATTGCTGCGATTTGGCGGCGAACGTGAATCCCGATCCATTGGGCCCGCCGGCGACACCACCCAAAGCCGAGGACTGTGCGAAAACACCGGGCGCGTAGGCGCCATACGTTGCAATCGGGGTGTAGACATCAACCTCGGCGCTCCCTCCAGTGCTGCCGCTGTAGGCATTGACTCGCTGCGTGGGAGTCTGGAGATCTACGCCGTCCAAGCCCTGAATGATGCCTCCCCCGGCAAGACTCTGCGCGACGATTCCGGCTGCGCCATCACCTTGCGTGACGATGGACGCCCCGGGGCTCTGTTGCACGATCACGCTGCCGCCCCGGTCACCACCTGCGATGTTGGAAAAAACATCTGCGGCACTGAGGTTATTGAAGTTTCCCTCCGTGGCGATAATGCCGCCGCCGGCGCCGATACTCTGTGCAACGATGCCCGAGGCGTTGCGCCCATTGGTGAAGATGTTGCCGGAAGGCTGTTCCACCCCCACAAACGAAGGGCTCACGCTGACCGTCAATGCACTGATCACGCTGTCCGAACCGCCCGTTTTGTCATTGAAGTTCTGCCCCATCACGGTCCCTAGCCCGCCGCCTCCGCCGATGCTCTGCGCGAGGACTCCGTAGGCGGAATTGCCCCCAGTCGAAATATTGCCGCTCGTCGTAACGAACACGGTCCCGCCAGGGCCCCACGCCCCGGTTGTACCGCCGACCGCAACTTTGAACGAGCTACCTCCTCCAGTGGTCGCGGCTGTGACCCCGCCGATGCCGCCGCCACCGCCGATGCTCTGGGCGACGATGCCCATCGAAAGATCGCCTTCGGTGTAGATGTTTCCGGTGAAAGGTTTACCTGAACTGTCGATTCCGCCATTGGACACTGTCACGGTTCCGCCACTGCCACCGGAGCCGCCAGCGCCGCCGACGGCGATTGAGCCACTGACGGTGGTGCTAGCAAGCTTATCGTTGCTCGTTGACGGGTTGGCAGCACCGCCGCCGCCCCCGCCGCCGCCGACGCTCTCGGCGAAGATGCCCATCGACATCGGGCCGTCCGTTTGAATCGAGCCGGCATTGGTGACGGTGATTGCGCCACCGTTCCCCGCGGAGCCACCCTTGCCGCCCCAACCGCCACCGATGTTGACCGTGAGGTCGCTGGTCGAGGCCTTGCTCTCGACCGGAACCGCCAGGGGCGCGTTGGCACTCGTGTAGCCGTCGGCGATCTGCTGCAGACTGTCCAGAGTGGAATACGCGCCTGTGACGGGAGCCTTCCACTGCCAGATGTCGTCGCCAACCTGCTCCACGGTCTGAGCCGGGTCCTTGCCCAGTGCCTGGGCCATGTTGTTGCCGATGTAATCGGCCAGAGCGTACAGAGGATCAGCCCCGCTGCCCGTTGCAGCGCGTCCGCCGGTGCCGCCTCCACCACCGATACTCTGCGCAAAAATGCCGTTCGCGTTGGCACCCGTGGTGAGAATTGCACCCGCGCCGTTGTCTACGGTCACTTGGCCGCCGTTACCACCGGCGCCTCCCGTGCCACCGACCGCGACGTTCACAGTAATGTTGCCACCGCTGCCTTTTGCGATCGCATTGCCGCCACTGCCGCCTCCGCCGCCGATCGCTTGGGCCATGATGCCGTTAGATCCGTCGCCCATGGTCAGAATGGCTCCGGAGCCGTAGTAGTCCGGTGTGACTCCCTGAGGCAGAATGGTGCCGGCGGGCAGTAGGGTCGAATTTGCGTAGTTGTAGACACTCACATTTCCGCTGTCGCCACCACTGCCGCCGCTGCCACCTATCGCCACTGTCGCGGTCACACTTGGACCGCTGGCAGAGTTGTACCCGCCCGCATTGATCTTGCCGTAACCTCCGTTGCCGCCGCCTCCACCGATCGACTGCGCCTTAATACCGGCTGCGTCATCGCCTAGTGTGAATAGCAGTCCGCTGTTATAGGCAGTGACTGCGCCACCCACTCCACCGCTGCCACCCTTGCCGCCGATTGCGGTGCTGACGTTGATCGACGCCGTGTCATATGCGGTCTGCAGCGCTGAAGAATCGCCGCCGGTTCCGCCACCGCCGCCGATGCTCTGCGCCAAAATGCCGCTGGACCCCGCACCCGATGTGCCCAGCAGTCCCGCGTTGAATGTCTCGACAGGTCCGCCTTCGCCGCCCTTGCCGCCATTGCCGCCGAGCGAAACCGCCAGACTGATCGACGGAATTTCACTCGTCGCGGCGCTCTGCAGTGCGGCGGCCACCGTCGCGCCGCCATCACCACCGCCGCCACCAACGCTCTGCGCGCGAATGCCGTAGCTGTCGGAACCAAAGGTGAGTATTTGCTGCAGGTTGTCTGCTTCCACTGAGCCGCCCACGCCCCCAGAGCCGCCGGTGCCGCCCACCGCGACCGAGGCGGTAAACTGGAAGTTGGCCGCCAGTGACGTCGCAGCTCCGCCGGTACCACCGCCGCCGCCGATGCTCTGTGCGTCCATGCCGGTAGAATGCTTACCGGTCGTTTGAATAATTCCGTAGTTCTGGGCCGTAACCCGTCCGCCGTCACCGCCCTGCCCGCCGTAGCCGCCGATGCCGAGGGCCACAAGGCCGAACGTGGCGCTGAACGCACTGCCGCCACGACCGCCGCCGCCGCCGACGCTCATCGCACTGAGGCCGCGGGATTCGTTTCCGGTCGTCGAGATAACGTAACCCGGAAGCAAAGACGGCGTGCCGCCATCCGTTGGCAGATTCCAATAGCCGCCGTTCAGAAACTGCACCTGGCCTCCGTTGCCGCCATTCGCGCCGTGGCCACCCAGTGTCGCGCTGTACCCGATGGAGCCGCCCTGTACGTCACCTCCGTAGCCACCACCGCCGCCGACACTCATAGCTACCACGGCATCGGACATCGCACCGCTGGTGGTGATGAGTTGGTGTCCCGTTCCTGCATCGCCGAGATTTACGGACACGATGTCGGCGTTTCCACCCGCCGCGCCATTGCCACCGGTGCTGCGAAACATCGAGCTGGCCTCGGCACCGTCGCCCCCCTCACCTCCAACACTGAGAGCAGCAATTCCGACGGCACCATAGCCCTTGGTGGCGATGACCGGGTCACCGGACTCCGTGGACGTCACGGAGACGTTGACCTGCCCTCCGGCACCCGCGACGCCACCGGAGCCCGCATCACTTGCAAAGCCGAACCCGCCATCGGCGTCGCCGCCTTTTCCGCCCAGACCACCCAGACTCAACGCCGATATCGCCGCGGTGACCACCGAGGTTGTAACAGTGACTGGCAGCTTCGGATTCGAATAACTGTCGAGCTGGCTCGTGGCTCCGGTGCCAAAGGTTGCCGCGCCGGTTGTCGCAACGTTTCCTCCGACCAGATTGAGAGCGATGTCGCCGCCGGCGCCACCCGCGCCGCCATTTCCGCCGTAGGCATTCCAAGCCGAAATCGCTTGCCCACCGGCTCCGCCGCTGCCGCCTTGACTCACCGCTGTAATGCCGTTGGAGACGCTCGCGTTGATGGTGGCACTGATCGCGCCGCCACTGCCCGCCGCACCGGCGCTGGGTCCTCGAATACTCTTTAGTCCCGCACGCGTGCCCCAGCCTGCATCGCCCGTGCTGCCGCCGAGTGAAGACAGCACAATCGCGGGAGCGCTGCCCTTGCTGTCAATCGTGGCTGGCACGTTCCCCTGCGATGTGCCGAAATTGACCGTGATGTTACCGGCCGTGCCGCCCGTTCCGGATGTGCCGCCGTAGCCGTAGGTTCCAGCGGCGCCGCCACCGCCACCACTGCCGCCCGTGGTCGAGACCACCAGCGCAGGACCTGTACCGTTGACGATGATTTGTGTCACTCGGGAGTCGGCAAATGTGGCTGTAATGTTCGTCGAGTTCGCGCCATTGCCGCCGTTGCCACCATTGCCGGTCTGCTGATCGGCGGCGGTGCCACCGGCACCGCCATTACCGCCGTTGCTCGCGATCTGCACGACACCGGCGGGCACCACCGGCCTGACCATGCGTCTCCTCCGGAGCGGCCGGCGCGTTCGCACCCTGCTGCAGCACGACATATGGTGCTGTCGGATTGGACGGGACGACCGTCTGAGCATGAGCAGGGCGCGTCCCAAGAATGGCCGCCACCGCGGCCGCAACTGGAATGACTGTGAAAGTTCGCATGACCGATGACCCATCCCTTTGTGTTGGCTGCCGACGGATGTCCGTCTTGTCTTGACTGACTCGCGTCGATCGCTGTACGTGACTACTGGTGCAAGGGTAGGTCGGCTCCCAATGGGTGCCTGTTCCAAAACACCGGAGTTGTTCCGATCCTCCGGCTTTTATTCGAGCCGCTGCGGGGCTCGTTTGGCTACGGCGCTGGCTGATGGAACTGTCCCGGGAACGTTAGTTTCTGCGGAGCACAGGTTTCACTTCGCCCGGGGGGTTGGGGGTCTGCGGCAGGCTCTAGCGGTGAAGCCCTGGCCGACTCACTGCCCCGCATCTCGTTCGCCCGACCTGTGAATTCCCACCTGCGGCTGAGGATTGCGAGCTCATCTGCTATGGTGGCGAAAGCGCAGAAGCTCAGGGGGTGCTGCCAATGCTTACTCTGACGGACAACGTTGTCATCCTTGTTCTGGTCATGCTCGCATCCCTGCTTCTGCTGGTCTGTCTTAACCGGATCTGGCCGGTTCCCACTCGTCGCTCCGAAGGTGATCTGATTGGCTGGCAGCTCAGCGTATTGGGTACCACCTACGCGGTGGTGCTGGGCTTCATGCTCTATACGGCGTGGACGAACTTCGTTGCCGCTGAATTGAATGTGAACCTTGAAGCGAATGCATTGCGAAATACGTTTCGTCTCGCGGAAGGACTACCAGCGCCGCAGCGCGAGCAGCTCCAAACGCAGGCACGTGCCTATGCCGATGCAGTCGTCACTCAGGATTGGCCGATGATGGCTCGCGGCCAGATACCCGAAGGATCCCATGAGGTCAATGAGAAAATGTGGCGGACGCTAATGTCCATCAAGGCGGCATCGAGCTCCGAAAGTACTGCGGCAGACCACGCGCTCTCCGAGCTGACTACGCTCACCGCGCATCGCCGGACGCGGCTGCTGCAAAGTGTCTCCAAGTTACCTGTGGTTTTCTGGGGGGTGCTGCTGGCCGGCGGCACTCTGACTCTCGTCTCGGCCTCTCTGTTTGGCTCGGTAAAGCCGCGAGTGCACGCCTTCATGGTGTTTTCCACCACTCTTATCGTCACACTCGTCATGCTGGCCATTGCCGACGTAAATCAGCCATTTCGAGGCTGGGTTCATGTCAGCGACTACGCCTTTGTGCGTGCGCAGGAGTACATGCGCTGACTCGATTGAGCCGCGCGATCGGCACCGCGATTGTGCCGGTTCTGGTGCCTATATCAGGAATAGCAGCATGACCACACGACGAGAATTTCTGGCAGGAATCGGCACGCTAGGCGCAGGCGCAATGACCGCACGGGCCGAGGACCTCTGTGCCGTCTTCACCAAGGCCACGCAAAGCGCCACGACATCGGCCCAGGCGCTTGCCCGCCTCAAGGAGGGCAACGCGCGCTTTGTCGCCGGCCGCATGATTCACTGCAACCCTCAGACACAAGTGAGACTTACGGCCGGAGGCCAGGCGCCGTTCGCAGCGGTTCTCGGTTGCATGGACAGCCGCGTTTCGCCCGAGTTCGTGTTCGATCAACGCATCGGCGACATCTTCGCGGTGCGCATTGCGGGCAATTTCGTGAACACGGACATTCTCGGCAGCCTCGAGTACGCGGCCAAAGTGGCTGGATCGAAGCTCATTGTCGTTCTGGGGCATTCGGACTGCGGCGCCGTCAAAGGGGCGATCGACCATGTGACACTCGGCAACCTGACCGCCACGCTGGAGAATATCCGGCCGGCGGTAGCGGAGGTTACAGACGCCGACGGCCCGCGAACCTCAAAGAACAAGAAGTTTCTGCAAGCAGTGAGCGAGAGGAACGCGCAGGATGCAGCTGTGCAGTTGGCCTCTCGCAGCAAGGTGCTGGAGACATTGGTGACCGAGCATGAGCTCCTGATTGTTGCGGCCATGCACGACGTGAGCACTGGCGTGGTTTCCTGGCTTGGCGACAACGGCGGCGGAACGTCCAGTACGGCATGACGGTTGTTCCGCCACGATTCATCCGCTCGCGCCGATTGGATCGGCGCGAGCGCCGTCGTGTAGCTGCGTTCAATTTTTGTTACTAGAACGCGCTCAGTACCTTGTCTGCCGCCTCTTTGGTCGCCTCCCAAGCCTTCTGGGCGGCCTTCTGGGCATCCTCGGCAGCTGCGCGCGCGTCCTCCTTACTCGATTCGGCGGCTTTCTTCGCAGACTGCTCGGCTTTCTGAGCCGCATCCCTGGTAGCTACGGCCGCCCTTTTTGCCGCCTCTGCGGCCGCCCGCGCGGCCTCCTTCGTGTCCGCGGTTGCCTTCATGGCTGCTTCAGCAGTCTTCCGTTCGGCCCGTCTTGCCGCCTTGTCGGCCTGATGAGCCGCCCGTTCGGCTGCCTCAGCTGCGGCCTGTGATGCTTCACTGCCGGCTTTTGCAGCGCTTTGCGCAGCTAGCTTGGCAGCTTCAGCTGAATTCCGTGCGGCCTCTTTGGCCTCAGCCGCAGCCTGGTGCGCGCCGTCCTCGGCGCTTTGACCAGTTGTTGATGCCGCTTGATTCGTCGTTGCCGATGTATTTTGAGCGGCATTCACGCCACCCCCCATCAGCAGGGCGGATAGAACCAACACCGTTCGCAGGTTCATCGCGTGTCTCCCTGCAGCCGTCGTCGGGTCGAGGAAAATCAGCTGCGTCTCAAGGAACTTGATCTACCAGCCCACTGGACCGTAAACAAATCCGAATTCGGGTCCAACTGCACCCCACGGGCCCCAAGCGTCCCACGACCAAGCAGCGTCGGAATACGTCAACGCGATCAGTTGCTGTTCGTCGAGGAGATTTTGCTGCAATTGGTTCGCCCGGTACTGGTTGTATGCTTGTTGCGTGCCGACGTAGAGACAGTCGCAGACCAGCGGATCGGCATACACGTAGTGAATCGCATCACCGTTCTGACGTATCAGAAAGCGGTGCGCAGGGAGGCTGGCAAGCATTGCCTGGCGTTGCGGAGTATTCGCCGGCTTCATCATGAAGCCCGCGGCAGCAAGGTTGTCCTCATACGCTCCATAGTCGGGAGGCATTGTTTGACACGCGGCGAGCGCAGCCATGCCCAGTAGTGCACAGTGCAGTGTCGCGCGGCGTAAGTTGGCGCGCCGCCCGGTGCTGACAGATGCGCGTGTATTCACAAACTGTGTACTTGAATCGGCGCTGGAGGAAGCCTCCATGTCAGGAGTCACGCCTTTGACCGCGCGCATTTGTGCGCCGCTCACCACCCCACAGGTCCGTACACAAGGCCAAATCCCGGCGGGCCAAGAGGCCCCCACGGGCCCCAGCTTTCCCAGTTCCAGGCGGCATCAGAATACATCTGCGCACTCATTGCTTGTTCGTCCGCCAGATGCTGCTGCAGCTGATTCGCCTTGTATTGGTTATAAGCCTGCTGCGTGCCGACGTACAGGCAACCACACACCAGCGGATCTGCGTACACGTAATGAATAGTGTCTCCATTCTGCCGCATCACAAACTGATGGGCAGGCAGGCGCATCAGCATTGCCTGACGCTCTGGCGTGTTTGCGGGTCTGATGATGAAGCCCGCGGCAGCCAGGTTGTCCTCGCGCTCCGTAACGCGCTGTTGCTGAGTTTCGCATGCAGTCAGCGCAGCGATGCCCAGAAGCAGACCAAATAGCGCTGCATAGCTAGCCCTGGGGCGAGCTCGTCCCTTGCCAGTGATTGCAATCGTATTCATGTGATGAGTCCCCGGTCTGCAAGATTTGACGCTGGGCGTCGCTTGGTTCCGCTAGATCATAATGCCGTTTGGCGAAAGGGCGGCCGGATATCCTGGCCCCAGCACCACGAGAATGCGGGACGGGGATGGACTCGGCCTGCATGCGCTCGGCACGTATCTCACTCTAGTGAGACACCCACTGCTGGCTAGGTGAGCCATTGCACGTGTTGATGACGAGCGGTGCTCGGTCCGCCGGATTGCCGCCCCCGACGTCAAGACATTTGCCTCCGATCCCCGTGATCGCGCCGTTGCTTGCAGTCCAGTTCTGGCTTGGTGAACCGCTGCAGGGTGTGTAGATAACCGCGGCGCCATCAGTGGGTGCGCTGCCCTGCACGTCAAGGCAGAAGCCCCCGACGCCAGTGATCTGCCCGTTTCCGCTGAAGTTCCACTGCTGGTTCTGCCAGGGATCGCACGGCCGCAGAATCAACGGAGCGCCGGGCTGCGGCGAGCCGTGATTGACTACGTTCATGCACATGTTGGTACTGCCGCTGGTGATCTGACTCGCCGTTGCACAACCTGCAGCTGCCACTACCAACAACAGTAGGGCTAGCGCATGGAATGTCTTGGTCATATGAAAGTCTCCCTTACTTAGACTGGCGAGCGGGCGCAGTCTCCGCGGCTCGCTCCTGCATGACCCGCCCGAGAATACGCCCACTATCCCCACCAGAGACGACGAATATAGCTCCGCTTTGGGTCAAGGTCCGGGAGGACAGATTGTCATTTTTTTTGTGGAGGGCGTAAATTTCAAAGCTCGCCGCCTCACTCAGGGAGAGCACACGTGGCAAGACGGAATCTCATCCGCAAGGCGCTCTCCGTGGTTCTGCCAGCAGGCGCGTTCGGCGCCTCCGTGGTGCTGGCATTGGCCTCCTCTACCAGCGACGCGACGGCAGTTTCGAACCAGACGGCTACCGTGCAAGAGGAAGGTGTAGCCGCTCGCCTAAAAGCGATCCGAACCGGCGTTTCTGATATGACTGGCTCGGCGGGTGATTTAGCGCCGCCCGCGGGACAAGCCGCTCCCACCTGGTGGGGTAATGGCGGCTGGGGTCGGTGGCGCGTCGGCTGGGGTAATGGCGGCTGGGGTCGTGCGGGTTGGGGTAACGGGGGCTGGCACAACTGGCACAACTGGCCCAATGGCGGCTGGGGTAACGGTGGCTGGGGTAACGGCGGCTGGGGTAACGGCGGCTGGGGTAACGGCTGGCATAACTTCTGGCACAACGGATAGTCGAGGGGTATAGGCGCTGGCGCGGGCACCTCCTCGTGATCGACAAGGTTCCGATGGTCGAGACCGTGGTGGTGCAGCCGACGCCGTTCTGCAATATCAATTGCAGCTACTGCTATCTTCCCGATCGCGACGTGAAGACCGTAATGCAACAGAGCACGGTCGCCGCGCTCTTTGCGAAGCTATTTGCTTCCGGCTGGACCCGCGATGGCCTCACCGTAATTTGGCACGCTGGAGAGCCTCTGGTCGTGCCCACTTCCTTTTATGAGCAGGCTTTCACGACCATCGAGACTCTACGGCCTGCCTCGCTGCGGCTGCGACATTCCATCCAGACAAACGGCACATTGATCACCTCGCGCTGGTGCGACTTCTTCAAGAAATGGAACGTGGGCGTCGGTGTCAGCATCGACGGGCCAAAGTATCTGCATGATGCTCACCGTGTGACGCGCTCAGGCCGCGGTACCTTCGATCGCACGGTCGCGGCCGTTCGCATGCTGCGCCGAGAGCAGGTGCCCTTTCATGTCATCTCGGTGCTCTCACTTGAGGCAATGAACTCGCCACAGGAGATGTTGGATTTCTACCTGTCCGAAGGGATCGACGATATTTGCTTCAATGTTGAGGAATCCGAGGGCGCTCACGTGTCGGGGCTGTTTGCAGCCAGCAACGCTCAAAGCCGCTTCAGAGGCTTCCTGCGCGAATTCTGGAGGCTGGCGCGTCAGAGCAATCGCATCCGCTTCATTCGTGAGATCGACGGAATGCTGCCGCGAGTATTTCGGCCTGAGCAAAGCCCCCTCAATAACATGCAGGTTGAGCCCTTCGGTATGCTGAACGTCGACTGCCGCGGCAACGTCTCGAGCTTCTCGCCCGAACTGCTCGGGCTCAAGAATGCCGAATACGACAATTTCATTATCGGCAATATCAACACCGATTCGCTCGAAGACATGCGTCGCAGCCCGTCGATGATGGCGATGACCCGGGATGTCGCGGCCGGCGTTGAGGCCTGTCGGCAGGCTTGTGAGTACTTCTCGGTGTGCGGCGGAGGCGCGCCGGTGAACAAGCTCGCCGAGAACGGCGGCTTCCGCACGACCCGCACCTCTTTTTGCAGCCTGACGCAAATGGTACCGATAGACCTCATTCTGGATGCGTTCGAACGGCTCAAGGGCACCATGGAGCATGAGGCTCCGTCAGTCGCGCTGCCGGCGCCGCGCGCCGACACTGAGAGCCCTGCATTTGAGAATGACGTGAAGAACCACGGCAGCCCGAGAGTATCGGCGCTATGAAGTCAGTAACGATAGGTCGGCAACCGCATAGGGCCGAGGAGAATACGATCATGAAAGCGACAGGGGTTGCGGCAGGTGTTATTGCCACCGGTCTTTTCTGGGGCGTCAGTACCGTGGGCCTCGCTCAAGCGCCCGGCGCGGATCAAAACCAGCAGCGTGGCAACGGACCAGGCGGCGCCCCACCGCAGTCCGCCGGATCAACCGCAGGCGGCGAGGAGCGACCCGATGTCATCGCGCCAGTGTTCCAGATAACCAGTGTCGAGGTGCTACGCAGTCGACACGGACCTGAACTTGACATCATCCGGGTACGCGGACTGGCCAGCAGCAGCGGCTGGGAAGAGGCTGAGTTGGTGCCGCTTACGCGAGGCAAGCCGGCAGACGGCATGCTGGAACTGATTTTCGTGGCGCGGGCCCCCGCGGAGGCCGTGGAGGCGACGGGTTTCGAGCCCATGGAAGCCATATTCCCGCTCGAGAGCGGTCACCCATATAAGGGGGTGAACGTGCACAGCGCCTCGGATTCCGTGACCCTCACGCAGCTTCCTGGCTATGCGGAAGGCAAGCCAGCGGGTGAGGATTGCAGCAAGTGTGTGGGCAAGGTTTTTGTGCCGAAGGGCGCTGCCGCGCCCACGGGAAAACCGGCGGCCCAGACTGTGAACGAGGAACGCTTGCCTGCAACCGTACGCGTCATCAAGCATTCAGACGGAATCCCCAGTGCCGAGTCCAACCCGAACCGTCTGACGATCGTGCTGAGCAAGGAAGGTACGATCACTACCGCCATCTGGGAATGATCCGACGGAAAACGCCCAGCGTATCCAGTAAGAATTTCTGAATGTCTTAGGAACCGACAGCAGAATTCTGCCTTGCTGCGCTTGATCTCAACGGTCGGCTTGCTGTCAGCTCTAAGTATTATCGCGCTGGAGGATACCGCTACCGCGACTGGCAACCGAGGAATCTCCAGAGTTGAAGATCCGTTCGCGTATTGCGCCCGCGTTAACACAATCGACACGCCGCTCGGCGGCGCCTCTCCGATCCCACCCGCTCTTGCACCCTTCTTGCGAAAGACGCTCGGGTTGTCGGCCGACGCTCCGTTGACGCCGGAAAGCTCTTTCTGGCGTTGCATGGACGGCGCCGTCTATGTTTGCGCGATCGGCGCCAACCTACGCTGCGACGCCAAGGCCGATCGCGCTAGCCGGAATGCAGGGGCCGACAACTACTGCCGGGAAAATCCCAATGCCACGTTCGTGCCTGCCTACGCCACCGGGCACGACACTATCTATGCGTGGAGCTGTTCGGCTGGCGGCGCGGTACCCGGGAACCGCACGATCAAGGTGGATCGTCGTGGATATCGGGCCGACATCTGGCATCGGGTTTTGCCTTCCCAATCTGGCGCTCTTCCCTTTAGGCTCGATCAAGCTCCCGCTATGGTGTGACCTGTGCCCGATTTTGAGGTTGTGCAAACCCAAGCAGCGCCTATTTCCCGCTTTCAGCTCGCTGAGCGCCTCGCCGGGCGCGAGCGCGTTCCGCCGCGCGTGCCTGCCGCGGCACGCCGTCGAGCCCGAGCACCGCGAGGCCAGCCGCGTCAAAACTGGGGTAGTCATGAACGTTAGAAAATCGACGCGGATGGTACGTCTGATGGGGCCCACCCTGGGCCTGCTGCTGACGGTCTGGGCACCTGCGGCCGTCGCGCTCACCGCAACGCTCACAGCCGCTGTGCACCTGCGCGCTGGTCCGAGCATCGAGTATCCCTCGGTGGCGATGATCCCGGCGGGTACACCTGTAGAGGTGTTCGGCTGCGAGGCAGGTTACAACTGGTGTGATGTGCAGATTGGTGCGGACCGCGGCTGGGTGGATGCCGTATTTCTGCAAGCGCCCGCACCAAACGGTCCGTTGGTGATAGCCAACAGTGCGGTCGTGCTCGGGATTCCGACCGTTTCCTTCGCCTTCAACACTTACTGGGGTAATTACTACGTTGGACGGCCCTGGTACAGCCGACGTGATCGCTACTTTGACTACTGGAATCGCTATCCTCATGGCCGCCCGCCGCCGACCTACCGGCCACCGGCGCCGCGGCCGCCGGTACGGCCTCCGTCAGGAGTGCGGCCACCGCCGCGGCCGCCGGGAAATGCACGACCTCCCGCAGGCGGGCGACCGCCGCCGGGCAGCGGCAAACCGCCTGGTGGGAGCAAGCCGCCCGGTAGCGGTAAACCGCCGGCTGGCGACCGCCCGCCGAAGGACCGTGACCGACCCGGGCAAACCATCGCTGCCCGCGGGCCCGAAGTTCTTCATGAGGTGTTCGTCGAGTAGCTGCACCACGCGGTCACGACAAATCTCACACGAGACCGTCCCAGCCCACATTTCGCGGGGCGTCCGCAGGGGTAGCCGCGCCGAACCCCTGGCTGGAATTCCTCGCCGCTCCAGTACTTACGCGAATGGGTCAGCTGCAACCCGGAAGAAGCCCATCGACAAGAGGCACGCGCCTTGCCGCCGATCCGCCGACGCGGTCTTTAAACGCCCGCCCACTTCCTGAGTTCGGTCAGCGTTCCGTGGTATTGACGTATGCGCTCTGCGTTTGGCACGTAGTCCTTAGGAACGTGGTGCGCATTGTCAGTTGTCGCGAATGTGGCGACCACTCGATCGACGAGCGCCGCAGGACAGCCAGCCTCGCTTAGAATCGCGCGGCACTTGTCGCTGTTCATGCTATGTGCGCCCGTAGCACGTCCCAACTTCGTCTTCGATACCTGCGCGGTGAGTTGGCAGGCTGCCAACCGAATCTCCGCCTCAGCTTGCTGAAGGCGTACGGATGACGCCTTAGAATCTTTGGTGATTGCCAGAGCTTCCCTCAGTCGCTGATCAAGGGTCGCCCAATCCGCGGTATGAATCGCAGGGCCGTCCTGCGTGTAGGCCGAGATGTGGTAGCGCGTTCCGTTGAGCGTTCGGCATCCCTCAGCCACCTGGTCGATCCACGAGTCGCGATGGGACATCAGGATAATCTGTTTACCCTCTTCCTCGGCGAGCTTCCGGATGATGCTGATAAATTGGAACTCGTGGTCGTCGTCCCATGACTGGATCGGGTCATCCAAGACCAGGAACGCCCACGGGCCAGGAGCACGAAGCGCCGTCGCGATGCTCATACAGAGTCCAAGAGCGTTGAGTTTCGACTCGCTCAGCGACGAGACCGCGCTCGCCAACTCGACGCCATAGGACTGTGCCCCCACTTTGACGCGTCTGCTTTTGAAGTCTCCGCCTTTCGTCCGCTCCATGGCAAAGCCAGAGAAGTGCACGTCCGGATCGCCGGTTGTGCGGATTCTCTGGTACCAGCTCATCACGGCTCCGGTGAGTTCCTTCGAAAATGCGTCCTCCATCGTCTGCCCGACAGCTTGATCCACGTGCTTCTTCAGCTCCCTCAAGCCATCCAACGTTTCCTTTATTCGCACCGCACGCCGAATGCCGACACGATTCCCAAGCACCTCAATTAGCAGGCTCAATTCCGCGGTTCCGGCCTGCGCGTCGACAGCTTGCTGCAGAAGCCGACTTGGTTCCGCCAGGGTCGGTGTCACCTCATCTAATTTGTGGTTGTATTCATCGGCGCTCGCCAGATATTCGCCGATCGCCTTAACGACCGCTTCGATTTGGGCCACCTCTTCGGACTTGCGGAGAACCGCCTCTGTGCAGACCCCAATCGCAAGAGTGGCAGCGCTCGCTGCAGCAGTGAGAGCCCTGTGACTGGGGGCGATTGAGGCGCCTGCGGCCGCGACTAGCATCAAGCCATGCTCATTTCCCTTGCCAAAGAGAGCTTTGATCTTCTTAGCTGACTCCGGCGCGTTTGCCGCGATCACGTCGCTGCTTCGTCCCGCGAGGAGCGCGCTGTGTACCGATAGGCTTTCAGCCAGTTCTCTCAGGGAAGCGCTCATCTGGGCACGCAACGTCGCGATGTCTGGCGCCGAGCCTGCCTTTTCGACGAGTTCCTCCCTTCGCTCCTTTGCGTGCTGGCGAATGCCTACCGTAATCGACTGTTCGCAAAAGGGACAGTTCTCCGGAGCATCACCAAGAAGCTCGATGCCCAAGCCAAGAAACTGGAACTCCTTTTGGAGGCGATCAGAGACGTCTGCCACGGCCAGACGGGCATATCGTTTGACAAACGCCAACTTCGCTGCGCATGCGATTCTCTCGTGGGCCGCGGTCAATTGCTGTTGTTCTGCGGTCCCCAACACCTTGATGGCGACCGATCCAGAATAGATTTTGGCCGCGGCCGCATTGCGCAGCTCAACCAGAGCGGCCGAGAGATCTGCCTCGGGAACGTTTCTCGCGAGGAGCTTTAGTCCGCGGGCGTGAAGCTTGTCGTACGCTTCCGCGACGCTTTCACTGCCCTGCGCGAGCGCCTTTGCAATCGTCACCGTCTCTTTGACTGCTCTCAGGCGGACGTCGAATATCGAGAGATCCGCCAGGAGCTTCCTGGCTTCGGACGGGATTTGCGCCTCCGGCTTCGTGCAGAGATTCACAAGCGCCTGTTGCACCTGATCCACATCTCGCAGGCCCAGAACCTCCGCGAAGCCCTGAAATCGCTGTGAAGGCGCCGCTAGCAGTAGCTTTTTTAGTGCATGCTGGACGACGAATGGACGCGCGGACCTCAACATTTCCTCGGCAAACGGCCATGTCTGCGTCGATTTGCCGTTAACGAATCGTCGCATCCCCTCTGCATCGATCTCGCCCCGAAAGGTGACGTCGCGCCCTTGCGCATCCAAGAACCGTGCTTCAATGAAGGCCGTCTGTCCTGCCGGAAAGTGCCGATTCCTGTACGAATCCTTGTACTCGTCTTTCGAGTCCGCGGCCTCCACCTTGGAAGTCTGCCCGTAGAGAAGAAATTCGAGCGCTTCCGTGATGCTCGTCTTCCCGTGGCTGTTCGGTGCCGACACCAACGTCAGCGTCTCATTGAACTCAATCGTACGGGTAGAGTTGAAGCCACGAAATCCGGCGGCGGTGAGCTGTTTAAGTCTCATGGAGCAGCTCCTCCATGATCTTTCCTAACTCGCGCTCCAACGCTGCCGTAGGGTCGGGGCTTCGGGCCGCCTTCAGAAGTCGCAGATGAGTTGGATCGGACGTTCGTGACTCGAGAGCTTCAAAGAACAAATCCGACGCGGTAGGCGGGCGAGCTACGGCGGCGGGCTTCTTTGCTTTCGTGGCCATTGCGTCAGCGGCGGGATAATCCCGCGGGATGCTCAATGCACACTATGACCAGAACTGTGAGAGCGCAAGGGTGTGGTTATGGGGAATCCCGGTCGAACTATCGATCAACCTCCGATGGGAGACACTTAGTCGTCGCGCAGCATCGCTCGATACTCGTCGATCGCGCTCTGAAGATCTCGCAGATGCTGGTTCGTCACGTCTCGTTCGCCGCTGGTATCACGATGCAAAACGCGCAGCTTGTATTTCGCGATCGCGTTCTTGAAGCCATCCAATTCCCTTTCGGCTTCGGCAAGCCGCGCGCTGAAGTACGTGACCCACTCAGCGTCTCTACCCATCTCCCCCTCCGGCCCCGCACCTCCATATTCACTTCTGTCTGGATGGCGCGTCCAATCTCACCGAGGGTCCACTCAGGTCGTTGTCGGGGCGATGAATGGCAAATTAGTCCAGCTGGCGGTCACCGCGCGTCTCGTGTGTTCGGATCGGGGCATTTCCCGTCGGGAGTGCAGCGCGTCATGTTGTAAGGAACCGGCAGCTCACGGTTGAAAGCTTCCTGCAGAAACGTAAGCGTTGATAAGAATCTCCCGCTATCCCCGCATTTCAACGAGGACGGCGCGTAATACGAGTACTTCCGGTACACCGTCCCTCGCTGCAGTTCGACCGATACCCAGTTGGAATCTAGCGGGACTGCCTCGCCCTTACATTCAGCCCCGCGATTGCCGGGAAGATCAAAAAAGCCGTCAGTCTCCAGGCGCTTCCAGATGTCGGGCCATGGTTTGGTACGCGTAAGGTTCTTCGGTTGAGGAATGGCCATGAACGAAGCTTCGACTCGATAGCTGGCGCTCGATTCCGAGCCGACGCGTCGCAAGGTTAGCCACGAGGAGTACAGCGCAAGACTACCTACATAATTGACCCGCACCTCGATATCCCCTTGTGCCAAGGGCTTGAGCGGGGCGGGCTGCTCGGCACTCTGATCAACCGCCGACGCGGTCGCGGAAAGGACAAGGCCAACCGCAATAAGGGCGGCGACGGCGCGCCTCGCGCGGGATGTGGCTTTCTCTCCGGCTTTCAATGTCTGCAACGGCAGATGCTCCTAGCCCAGGCGTCGGAGTGGTACGACGTTGGTGCCGAGTCGCAGCTCGTCCAAATAGTCGGCCCATGACTGCATCATCTTCCGACGCTCCTCGAGCCGCTGAGCCCGGTTGTACGCGGCTCGCACCTCGTTGCGCTCCTGATGGGCGAGCTGTAGCTCGATGACGTCGGGCGGGTAGCCGGTTTCATTGAGGAGCGTCGACGCCATCGCCCGAAACCCATGCCAGCTCATCTGCTCGCCTGTGTACCCCATGCGCCGCAGGGCGGCAGTGATGGCGTTGTCGCTCAAGGGTCGCTCCGCGGTCCTCGGCGACGGGAACACATAGCGCCCTCTTCCCGTTAGAGCTCGGATGTCACGCAGTATTGCCACCGCCTTGTCGGCGAGAGGCACTAGATGCTGCTGGCGCATCTTCATGCGGTGTGCCGCGATCCGCCATTCAGCCGCCTCTAGATCGATCTCGGTCCACTCTGCCGCGCGGAGCTCGCCAGGGCGCACAAAGACCAGCGGAGCGAGTTTCAACGCGGCCTCGACCACCGGGTGTCCCCGATAGCCGTAGAGCGCCCGGAGCAGCTGCGCGACCTCGCGGGGGTCTGTGATCGCCGCCCGATTGGTCACAGTGACCGGGGCCAGGGCCCCGCGAAGGTCCGCCGTCGGGTCGCGCTCCGCGCGACCGGTGGCTATCGCATAGCGCACCACCTGGCCCACGCGCTGCTTGGCCCGATGTGCCGTCTCATGCTTGCCCCGGCGCTCGAGCCGACGGAACACACCGAGGAGCTCGGGCGCCGTCAACACCGAAATCGGGCGTGCTCCGATATAGGGGAACAGCAGATCCTCGAACGTCCACACCGCCTTCGTCACCGTCTTCGGGGCGAACGGCTGCTTTGCGAGCCATTCCCGCGCAATCGCCTCGAACGTATTGGAGCGGCTGTCGCGCTCGGCGCGCCGCTCGGCGGCCGGATCGCGGCCCGCCTCGAGCGCGCCGCGCAAGCTGGCCCGCTTGGCACGCGCGGCCTTGAGCGAGGTCGCGGGATATGTGCCCACGCTCACCATGGATTCGCGGCCTCCGAGCGTGTACCGAAGCCGCCACTGCTTAGCGCCCGCGGGGGTAACCAGGAGGTAGAGCCCGCCGCCATCCCTTAGCTTGTAGGGGCGGCTCTTGGGTTTGGCGCCGCGGAGGCGCGCCTCGGTCAGAAAATCAGTAGCAGCCAAGTCGTACCCGTCGGGGTTCTCCGTACCCGTTATTGTACCCGTCTTGGTTTTCGTACCCGTCGTTTTTGGCTGTTACGGCGTGAGCGCTCCTGAGCAGCAAAAATCTCACCAAATGCCTATTTTTACCGTACTTAGTGAGACTCTGTGAGCTCGGGTGATACCCCCTGAGAAGAGGGTCTGGCGCCCCCGGCCGGAGTTGAACCGACGACCTACCGCTTAGGAGGCGGTCGCTCTATCCACTGAGCTACGGGGGCGCGCGCGATGGGAAGTGTACCGGCCCGAGTCGTCGCCGGCACGCACCGACCCCCCACCCCCTCCGACAGGCGTAACATCGGGCCGGCGCCATTGTGGGAACCCTGTAAATAGGAGAGACCCATGACCACCTCGATGACCCTCGGAAAGCCTGAGGCTCTGCACGTCGAGATTCGCCACGTGTCCATCCGGCAACCGCGGGTATGGCTGCGGCAGGGATGGCAGGACGTCATGCAAATTGGCAAACCCGGTCTCGCCCACGGCGTGCTCATCGCAGTCCTCGGCGCCGTGCTCCTGATGCTCGGCAGCACGCACCTCTATCTCACCGCCGCCGCCATTACCGGCTACCTGCTGGTGGGCCCCGTGATGACGACCGGACTGTGCGAGCTGGCACGGCGCCGCGCGGCGCACGAGCCGCTCGGGTTCGACGAATCGCTGCAGGCTCTCACCCGCAATCCGCAGGGCCTGATGCACTTCGCCGGGCTGCTCGCGTTGATTGCGCTCCTGTGGTTCCTGTTCTCTGCGGTCGTGCTCGAGGCCGCGCTGAATGCCTCGGTGCCCAGCCTCGCGGTGGCGCTCTGGGGCGGCGCCGCGTCCATGAGCGTCGCCCAGATGCTCGGCTACATCGTCTGTGGCGCGGTGCTCGCCGCGCTCGTCTTCTCAGTATCGGTGGTGGCCGTGCCGCTGATGATTGACCGGCATGCAACCGCGACCGAGGCCATCCGCGCGAGCGTGCGCGCGACGCTTGCCAACCTGCCGGCAATGCTGGTGTGGGGCGCCCTCATCGTGGCGGTGACCGCGCTCGGTTTTGTCACGCTGCTCGTCGGCATGGTGGTCGTGGCACCGCTGCTCGGTTACGCCACCTGGCACGCCTACCGCGATCTCATCGTTTAGCGGCGTGCTGTCGGAAGCTGCTGCCGCTGGAGCTGGCCCGCCACGGCTATCTCGCGACCCGCACTGCAGGTCAGAGGCTGCGCGCATTGAGCGCGCAGCCTCGACCTTATGGCTCACTCCGCCTAGAAGAACCGGTAGTCGACCGTCAGCAGATACGTGCGGCCGATAATGCCGGCGAAATACAGCGAGGTCACGGAGGAGAAGTTACCACCATCGCCGGCGAGCGCAGGATACGGCGGCTGTTTGTTGAACACGTTGTCCACGACCACTCGGAGCTCCAAGGCCTTGGTCGCCTCATAGCTGAGGGTCGAGTTGATCAGCCACCAACGCGGAACGCTGAGGATATTCTGCGAGGTCGGGGTGTTCTGATTGTTGAAGTCCATCATGCTGTAGTACTGCGCCTGCCAGTACCACTCGAACGGTCCCTTCAGGTAGTTGAGGTCGAATACCGCCTTGCCCTTCGGGGTGGCCTCGTTCTGGTTCAGCGTGTCAGCCAGATTGAGCGGTTGCGCCGAGCCGACCTGCAGCAGCAGCGTCTTGGTATCGAGGTAATGGGCGCGGAACTGCACGGTTCCGAGCTGGCGCGGCAGATCGAAAATCTCCTCGAGTCCAGCCGTAAATCCCTGGAAGTGCAGCAGGCCCGCGTTGATGAAGCCATCGCTGTAGCCGGTCACCTGGTGGTTTACCGGGTTGCGCGTGAAGTGGCTGCAGGCCGGATTGTTCGGATAGTCCGTCGAGTCATAGCACTCGTCCATGAGCTCGACGAGGTTCAGCTGCTCGATGGCATTCGACATCTTGATGTTGATGTAGTCCATCGAGATGTTGAAGCGCGGCGTCCAGCGCGGGCGGAGCACCATTCCATAGGTGTAGGAGTCGGCTTTCTCGGGCGCGAGGGTCGGGTCACCCGAAGTAATGCCCTTGACGGTCGCGTTGACGACGTCCGAGGTGAAGGTTGAGGTGTTGATGCCCGCGGCTTCGCAGTTGGCCTTGCGGGTAGCGGGCACCAAGCCCTGACCAACGAAGTTCTTGTCGCATGGGTCGTTCGCGAACTCATTCGACGTGGAGGGCGGCAGGAACAGCTCGGTGATCGCCGGGGCGCGGATCGAGATGGTGCGGTTGCCGCGGAACAGGATGTCCTGCACCGGCGACCAGCGCAGCCCCTCGGTCCAGGTGTTGGACTTGCCGGCAAACGTGTTGTCGACGCGCCGTATGGCACCCTCGAACTCCACCTGATGCAGCAGCGGGATGTCCTGCGAGGGCTCGAAGATCGGTACCAGCGTCTCGGCGTAAACCTCATTGCTGATATAGGAGCCTGACACCGGGCCCGCCACGTTCTGCTGCGCCGGGATCGCCGTGAAGTAGTCGTCGGGTGCAAATTCCGCCGACTCGCGCCGGTTCTCGAAACCAACCGCGCCCTTCCACTCGCCCGCCGGCAGCTTGAATATGTCGCCGCTCAGGTTGGCGGTCGAATCGCGCTGGGTGTTGGTGGATATCGCGGTCGCCGCGTGCGTGATGTAGGCGAGCGCGGCCTGGCTCGCCTCCCCCGCGCCGAAGATATTGAGCGGCGCGCAGGTGCTCGATTGGGTCTTGATCGTGGAATTGACGTACCCGGGTGCGCAGACGATCTGTCCGCCGACGATCGTGGCGTTCAGCGCGTTCTGCACGTTCTGGAAGACGTACGCCGGCTCGACGAACGTATCTTCGGAATGGCCGTAATTCACGGCGACTTCCCAGGTGTAGTCATGGTTCTGACCGATGGAGAAGTCGCCGTTCAGGCCGACCACGCCGCGATACAGCTCCTGAGTCGCGGTCGCCGCGCCGCTCTCGAGGTCGGTGCTGGCACGGGACACGTAGAAGGTATTGGCATTCCAGGCCGGATCCAGCGGCGCCGCGTTGCCGGTAAGGATCTGACCCATCGGGAACCCGGCTGCCTCATAGGCGAGCAGGTCGTTCTTGATGGTCGTCTGGTCTGCCGGACTCAGGAACGGATTGCTCGCTGAGATCTTGAACATGCCGGAGACCGTGCCCGCCGGCCCGAAGATGTTTGCATTGTAGGCCGGCTGCGAGATGAGATTCCTGGCGTGGGTCTCGGAGAACCAGGTCTCGGCGAACAGGTTGATGTGGTCGTTAATCTTGAAGTTATCGATGGTATCGATGTTGCTGCGCTCGAGGGGCGACAGCAGGTTACTGAACTGCGAAAGCCTGATGCCATCGCCACCGGACCAGAAGACCGGATTGCCGGTCGGCGTGCCGAGGTTGTAGGGCACGAGCTTGCCACCGGAGAACGCGAGCGGTTGTCCGTTCGCGCCGGTGACGCCGATTGCTGAGGGCGGCACTCCCGGGAGGTAGAAGAAGTCATCGAGCATCGGTACGCCCCCGGTGCTCACCTGGGGCACCGCGTTCTGCGGCGTCAGCACGGTCGCGTACGTCCCGGGCGTCGCCGGCGCGAGGAAGCCGAGGTTCTCAGAGAAGTTCTGCCGATCGGGTCCGGTGAGGCCGTCCGCCTTGCTGAACTCGGCGACCGCGGTGATGTTGCCCCGATTGTCGGCAAAGTTGATTCCCCCCAGCACGCGGGCGCGGTAATTCCATGCATCCTTGTCGTTGGAGACACCGACGTCACCATCTACGTCGAGACCCTCGTAGTTCTTCTTCATGATGATGTTGACGGTGCCGGCGATCGCATCGGTGCCGTAGATCGGCGCGCCGCCGACCGATACCGTCTCGACCCGATCGATCAGCTTGGTCGGCACGACGTTGAGGTCGACCTGCTCGCCGGGCGGTGTCGCTCCGCCGAACAGGCTGGCCGTGTTGGACGACACGAAACGGCGGCCGTCGATCAGCACCAGGGTGCGCTGCGAGCCGAGCGAATACAGATCGACGAAGCTCTGGGCGACGCCACCCAGGCTCGTCTGTTGGTTGGTGGCGTTCGATGACTGAATGCCGAACGCCGGCAGCTCACTCAGTGCCTGGCCCACGTCCGTATAGCCGCGCTGGTCGAACTGGTCCGCGCCCAGCACGATCGTCGGCTCGAGTCGGTCGAGCTCCGGACGTGCGATGCGCGACCCGGTGATGACGACCTCGTTCAGCTTCTCTTCCTGCTTCGGGGTCACGCACGCGCCGTTCTGCAGAACGTCGGGCGGTGTGCACGCTGGGGGTCCCTGGCCCCCTCCTCCTCCGCTCACCTGGACGGTCTTGGTCGTGTCGGCGGACTTGTCCTGCGCGTGTGCAGCAATCGGAAGGAAGAGCAGTGTCGAGGCGATGATCAGATCCTGGAGACGCAACCCATTGTTCACGGTCATCTGAGACTCCCCGTGCAGGCGTTTTTTTTGATCTCGGCTGCGTGCCCGAGCTCCCCGAGAGAGACTTAGCAAAAGTGTCACGCTGTGTAAAGCGCGGGGAACGCAACTGGTGCGGCGCAGCAGGCCTGGGCGCGGGGTGCGGATAGGCGCTTTCGCCGGTGCACCGCGCTCGCCGGGCATGTCGGCCGGCCCCCTGGAGGAGTTAGGCTTCGGGCCAGCCGGACGGCCACCCGGCGGCATCACGGGGATCGGGGGAGGCTCATGAATCGCAGAGGCTTCATCAAGACGGCGGCGGGGACGTCGCTCGCCATGGCGGCCGAGGCACTTGCCGGCACCGTCGAGCACAGTTTTGACCCGGTCGAGCAGTCGATCGCCTCGCTCCAGCGGGCCCTGGCCGCGGGTGCGATCACCTCCGAGACACTGACCGCGGCGTATCTCGCGCGCATCGCCCGCTTCGACCAGCACGGCCCCGAGTACCGCTCGGTCCTGGCGCTGAACCCTGTGGCGCTCGCTGCGGCAAGAACGCTCGATGCGGAGCGCAAGGCAAACAAGCTGCGCGGCCCGCTGCACGGGATCCCTATCATCGTCAAAGACAACATCGAGACACAGGACCCGGTCGCAACGACGGCCGGATCGCTGGTGCTCGCCCGCTCGATGCGCCCCGCAGACGCGGCGGTCGTCGGGCGGTTGCGGGCTGCCGGAGCGATCGTGCTCGGCAAAGCGAATCTCAGCGAGTGGGCCAACTTCCGCTCCACGCACTCATCGAGCGGTTGGAGCGGCGTGGGCGGCCAGACCCGTAATGCCTATGCCCCCGATCGCAATCCCTCCGGCTCGAGTTCCGGCTCCGCGGTCGCAGCGGCCGCGAGCTTCTGTGCAGGCGCCATCGGCACTGAGACCAACGGCTCGATCGTCTCGCCCGCCTCGCTCAACGGACTCGTGGGCCTTAAACCCACGGTGGGTCTGGTCAGCACCAAGGGCGTAGTTCCGATCTCACCGCGGCAGGACACCCCAGGCCCCATGTGCCGCACGGCCGCCGACGCTGCGATCATGGCAGGCGTGATCGCCGAGCGCCCGCTCGGCTTCGGCACGCATGGCGCGGATCTCGAGGCCTTCCGCCTGCGGGGCCTGAAGATCGGCGCCATGCCGGTGCCCCAGTCCGCGCATCGCGACACCGCCCGCTGGTACGCCGAGGCACACGCGGCGCTCACGCAGGAGGGCGCGGTGATCGTCGATCTGAAGCCACCCTCAGCCCTCGACGAGGGCCAGGAGGCGGAGCTCGAAGCGCTGCTGTTCGAGTTCAAGGCTGCGATCAACGCCTACCTGGCGACGCTCGATCCTGCCCAGGTCGATTGCCGCAGCCTCACCGAGCTGATCGCATTCAACCGTGCGCACGCGGATGAGGAGCTGGTCCTCTTCGGCCAGGAGCTGTTCGAGATGGCCGATACGCACGGGCCGCTGACCGATCCCGCGTACCAGAAGGCTCTCGTCAGCCTGCAACGCACGGCTGACACCGAAGGTCTGGCGGCGCTGCTGGGTCAGCAGGGCGTCGAGATTCTCATCTCACCGAGCAACGGCCCTGCCGAGCGACTCGACGAAGTCTGGGGTGACCGCCACGACACGGGGTTTTCACAGATCGCCTCCGCGGCGGCGATCGCCGGCTACCCGAGCCTCACCATGCCAGCCGGCACGCTGACCGGGTTGCCGGTCGGGATGACCTTGGTCGGCAACCGCAATCAGGACGGCCTGCTGCTGCAGGTGGCGAGGGCCTACGAGCGCGCCACCAGTGCCCGCCTGCCGCCCCGGCTCGCGGTCTGAAGGTTTGTCACGGGGGATGGCTCAGCCGTCGCAAAGGGCTCACCATGCAAAGCACTGCTACGGGAAGGCGTCGATGAGGTCTTGGCGAATGCCGCGCAGGACCGTGAGCCGCGCTATTTCCTTTCGATCCAGACTGCGGAGAAAATCAATGAGAAATCTCATCGTCGTGGTGCTAGGTGTCGTCGCTGTGTTGCTCGCCCCTCTCGGGCGGGCAGTCTCCGGTCCTGACGATCGTCAGGTCACCGATCCGCACTCCGTCGTGTCGGTGACCAACGCTGCAGCCCACGCGTTGTCGATCGAGGACCTGTACTTCACGCGCAGCGTCTCGAGCGCCTCCTGGTCACCGGATGGGAAAGACATCGTCTTCACCACCGACTTCACCGGCCGCCCGAACCTCTGGAGGGTCAACGCCGCCGGTGGCTGGCCGGTGCAGCTCGTACAGTCGGACCAGCGGCAATATGGAGCAAGCTGGTCGCCGGACGGCAAGTGGATCGCGTATCAGCAGGACCTGGACGGCAACGAGCTGTGGGATGTGTTCGTGGTCGCGAGCGACGGCGGCGATCCGGTCAACCTGACCAATACGCCCAACGTGCGGGAAGAAGCGCCCCGCTGGTCGCCGTCGGGCAACCTGATAGCGCTGAACATGAAGGACAAGACCGCGACCTCGTACGACCTCGCGACGCTCGATCTCGCCACCCGCCAGGTGAGGAACCTGACTCATGAGCAGTCCGCCGATCGCTCATGGGCGTCGGCGGCCTGGAGCCCGGATGGCAGGACCCTGTACGCCACTCGCTTTGAGATCGGCTTCCAGGACGCTGATGTCTATGCCGTGGACGTCGCCACGGGCAAGGAAACCAATCTCACGCCCCACCGCGGCAAGGTCGTGATCGCGGCGGCGTCCCTGTCGCCGGACGGCAGGACGCTGCTGGTGACGTCCAACGAGCACGGCGGATTTCAGAACGTCGCACTGCTCGACATCGCGACTCAGAAGCTTCGCTGGGCGACCGACACGCAGTGGGAAGCGCAGGCGGGCGATTTTTCCCCGGACGGACGTTCCTTCACGTATTCGCTGAATGCCGACGGCCTGATCGATGCCTATCTGGTCGACACCGCCAGCCTGGCGGCGAAGAAGATTCCGACCGGCGGCGGCGTCAACGACTTTCCGGGTCATCCGAGCTCGTTCTCCTCCTCGGGAGGGAAGCTCCTGCTGACACACGAGAGCTCGGTTCAGCCCCGGGACTTCTGGATCTACGACCTCGCCAGCGGACATATTGAGCGTCTGACACGCTCGGCCATCGCCAGCGTGACCACGGCGCCCATGCCGGAGTCGCAGGTTGCCCACTACAAGAGCTTCGACGGCAAAATCATCAGCGCGTTGCTGTGGGTGCCCGTCAATCTCAAGCGTGACGGCGCCAATCCCGCCATCGTCCTGCCCCATGGAGGTCCGACCGGCCAGTCGCAGGATCACTGGAATCCGCTCGTCGCCGCGCTGGTGTCGCGCGGTTATGTGTGCATCGCGCCCAACGTCCGCGGCTCGACCGGATATGGCCTCGCCTTCCAGAAGGCCAACTATCAGGATCTGGGCGGCGGGGACCTGCAGGACGAGGTCTATGCCTCGCGGTTCCTGCAGGCAACGGGCTACGTAGACAGGAAAAAGGTCGGCATCACCGGCGGGTCCTATGGCGGATTCATGACGCTGATGGCGATCGGCCGGACGCCCGATGAGTGGGCCGCCGGAGTCGAGCTCTTTGGCATCATCAACTGGATGACGATGCTGCAGCACGAGGACCCGCAGCTGCAGCAATACGAGAAATCACTGCTCGGCGACCCCGTGAAAGACCGTCGCGCATACGATGCTGCTTCCCCGATCACCTACCTGCACGCCGTCAAGGCCCCGCTGCTCGTGCTGCAGGGAGACAATGACCCGCGAGTGCCGCGCGAGGAGGCCGAGCAGGTGGTCGACATCCTCACCAAGGACGGCAAGACCATCGCGGCGCACTACTACGCGAACGAGGGTCATGGGTTCGCCAAGCGAGAGAACCGGATCGACGCCGCACGTCGCACCGTGCAATGGTTCGACAAGTACCTCAAAGGCGCGCCCTGAGCGGGAGGAATGGTGGAGCGGAAGGGGATCGAACCCTCGACCTTCGCATTGCGAACGCGACGCTCTCCCAGCTGAGCTACCGCCCCACTAACCTTGCCGCGAAATCACGCTCACCGCAGACTGCGAGTGACCGTCGCGCATCGAGACGCGGATTTCGTCGGGGACCCGGTTAAGGCGCGCGATTCTAGCATCGCCCCGCCTGATCCGGGTGGGCCGTTGGCCGCCTGGCCGTACCGCCGGGGCCCGATGCGGCTATCATGGCCGGGACAGGTATCACGGGTCGCCAGGGGACGGGGAGACAGCGCATGCTGGCGATGGGCGGGCGGGCGCCAGAATTCACCTTGCCGGATCAGAATGACCAGACCGTCTCGCTCAGCACGCTGCTGCGCCACGGACCGCTGATTCTGTATTTCTACCCCGCCGATTTCACCCCGGGTTGCACCCGTGAGGCGTGCACGCTGCGCGATCTGCACGCCGAGATCCTGCAGGCCGGTCTCGACGTCGCCGGCGTCAGCCCGCAGACACCCGACAGCCACCGCAAGTTCAAAGAGAAGTACCAGCTGCCCTTCACGCTGCTGTCCGACGTCGACAAGTTCGTCATCCGCATGTACGACGTGCGCGGCCCGCTCGGTATCGGGGTACGCCGCGGCACTTATCTGATCGATCAGGCACGCTACATCCGCGGCGCCGTGCTCGCGGACTTTCGCATCAGCCAGCACGAGGACTTCGTGCGCAAGGCCGTGGCGATGAGCGCCGGGACCGTGCGTACCCGGCGCCTCACACCCTGAGCACGGGCTCAGTACTTGAGGCGCAGCACGTGCGCACGTCCGAAGGTCGGCACGCTCACTATATATAAGAGATCCGACTCGCCCACTGCGTGGGGTTGCTCGGCGGACCCGGAGAGCTGCCGCAGGAATTGCTGCAGAGCCACGCTGCCGCCGATGACCAGCACGGCTGAACCCTCGTGATCGCGCAGCAGGCCGGCGGCGCTCGAGGCGGCCTGCTGCGGGTTGAACAGAGTGGGCGCCAGATGCAGCTGCTCCGCGAGTGGGGCTGCGGTCTGCTGCGCGCGGCGCTCGCTGCTGACGTACAGCGCGTCCAGTCTGCCGAGACCACCGCCAGCGCCGAACAGCTGCGTGAGCCGTTGCGCACGGCCCTCGCCTTCTGCCGAGATCGGCGGGTCGTCGATCGTGCCCGGCTCCCGCTCCCCCACCGAGGCCAGCACGACCACCGTGGTCGTGGCGCCGCGGAACAACAGGTAAGCGACTCCCGCGGCAACCAGCAGCGCGAGCAGCGTCACCCACAGAGGCGCGAGAAACGGCCGTCGATGGCGCGTGATGCCCGGCGGTTCCATATGAGCATCATAGTGTGGCGCGCGGGTATTTTGCCTGGGGTATCTGTAATCTCTGCGTACCCGGGCCAACGCCCGCCTGCGTGGTGAGAATCGATGCCCTTCGGCGGGCAGACCACCGTCATCCAGCGGATCCTCGAGCGACGCGCCGAGCGCCCGGCGGACGCCCATGAAGGAACGACCGCGACCGTTGCGGTGATGCTGCGCGTACTGCCGGCACCGAAGGCGCTGCTCGCCGTCCACGATCCGGTACTGCGCGCCCAGTTGTCGCGGCGCATCGCCCCCGATGTCTTTGAGATCGAATCGGTCGGCTCCGACGATGAGGCGCTGCGGCAGCTCGCGACCGAGCACCGCCCCGTGGTGCTGACCGATAGCCTCGAGCTGATCCGCCAGGTGCGGGCGCGCAAGGCCGTGCGGATGCCGTTCGTGCTGTTTATCGCCGAGCTCGACGAGGGGCCGGAGCGCGAGTCCGGTCTGGCCGCCGGCGCGGACGAGTGCGTCGGCCGGCGGGCGCCCGAGCGGGAGCTCGATGCACGCATCGCCGCAGCGCGGCGCATCGCCGAGCTGGAAGCGGTGCTGCGTATCACCCTCGAAGAGAACCGTAAGCTGTCGGCGACCGACGATCTGACACGGGTCGCCAGCCGGCGCTTTTTCGGCAAGCACTTTCCCCGTGAGGTGGAGCGCGCCGCACGCTATCAGCGCGCCCTGTCATTGATCCTGTGCGACATCGATTTCTTCAAGAACATCAACGACACCCTCGGGCACGGCTGCGGCGACGACATCCTGCGGCAGTTCGGCGCCCGGCTGCAGGAGGCTCTGCGGCGCGGCGTCGACTGGGTCGCGCGTATCGGCGGGGAGGAATTTGCCATCGTGCTTCCCGAGACCGCCTATGAGCACGCGCTCGAGGTGGCCCGCAAGCTACGCGCCAGCATCGCCTCGAGCCCGTTCGTGCACGAAGGCAAGGATGTCGGCGTGACCGCGAGCTTCGGGCTGTGCGGCCTCGACTGTGTCCCTGCCGGCGAGCGCGAGCTCGCCGGGCGAATACTCAAGATCGCCGACGCTGCGCTCTATCGCGCCAAGCAGGCGGGTCGCAATCGTGTCACCGCGACACGCTATAACGGGCCGAGCGGCTGAGCAGCTACAGCGGGCTGGCGAAAACTCGCGCATCGCGATGCAACCTCTTGCCGGTGCACGGCGTTTCGTGAATCGGCCGCACTCTGTCCACATGGTTATGCACAAATTCTGTGGATAAGTGAGTGGCTGGAAACGCTCCGGCGATTGTGTGAAACTTGCCGCCCTTGCCTTTCAGGGGCACCCCCAGATGAAGAAGAGCGGCAGCGACCCTGCGAAGCTCCCCGCGGAGCCCCTCGAACGAGCCCGCCTGCAGGCTGAAGTGGCCAAGCAGCGCGTGCGCATCGCCAAGGACGAGCTGAAACGCGCTCGCAAGCGACTGAAGGAAGCCAAACGTGAGGCCAAGCGGGCCCGCAAGCAGTCAGCCGCTGCCCGCAAGGCTTGGAAACGCGTGCGCCGCGCGCAGGAAAAGTCAGGCCCGGATTCCGGGCGCAAGCCAGGAAGCGCCGCGGGTGTAGCCGAGGCACGGGCGAAGGCCACAACCGCACGCCGCGCGAAATCTGCGCCCCGCGCCAAGCGGCCCGCGCGGGCGCGTCACACCGCAGCGCGCCGCGCCGCACCGAAGACGACCCCACCGCAGAAGCTGCGCGTTCAGCGCCCGCGGCGGATGAGGCACACCGCAACCGCAGCGCGTGCCCCGGTGGTCCGGCCTGCTTTGATTACGCGCACGCCGCGCGGGCGACGCGCCGCACCCTCCCCGGCGGCCGCGCCGTCGGTTGCCGCCGTGCCGCAGAAACCGGACGATGCCGCGCAGGCGACTGGCGAGGGCGGTACACCCCCCGCCGAGAAGGCTGCCTGACGGCGATGCAGGACCGAACGCCCTCCAGTTCGCGCATGGTCGCGGGCTACATCACCGACGTCGAGCAGCTCATCGCGGCACAGCGTTGGGAGGCGGCGCTCGACGAGGCCTACGATCTGCCGCGCATCGCGGTGGCGCTTACCGATCCCACGCTGCATAGCTCCGGCGAGCAGCAAAAGGACTGGTGCGAGCAATGGATCCGCCCTGCGGACGCAGACGAGGCGAGCGACTCGCTCGATTACGAGCACGTCTGCCGCACGGTCTGCGAGCACATCGAGACCGAGGACGCGGCGGAGCCGCAAGCGGTTCCCGCACGGGCGCTCCGGCGCCTGCGGCTGCGGCGTCACGCGCGCGTTGCGCCGCAGGACTTCGTCCCCGAAAGCGGGCCTGCTCCGGATCCCGAGAAGAGCGAGAGCGCGCAGATCTGCACTGCGCTCGTTGAGGCCGCGCGCCGCTGGTACGCACGCAGTGCCTGCCACGACAGCACGGTGCAGTCGAATCTCGCGCGCCTCGCAGTCCTGCGCTGATTCCCTCTGGTCGATCTGTATAGCGGGCGCCGGACCGGCTCCCGGTCTCTTCCCGCGCCCTCGCGCGCAGCGCCTGAATACGCATTCAACGGATTTCAGGCTCACCCCTGACCTGTTGCGCGGCCGCGTCAGTTGGCAGCTATCACCTGTTTTTTAAGGATATTTGCACGATGCGGAATGCGCTTGCTTCCCGCAGGAGCTTGGCGGAAGATAAGTAACGTCTGAAGGGGGAGCAGCGATTGAGTGAGCGTTCAATGACGCACTCAAACGGGTCGCAGCGCGCAGTCAACGGGGAGCGCAGCGCGCGTCCACCGCTTCGCGTGGGCGTGGTTCTCGCCCACCATTTCACGCTCTCGGCTTTCGCCGTTTTCGTCGATCACCTGCGACTCGCCGCCGACGAGGGTGATCGCAGCCGCCCGCTGCACGTGCAGTGGTCGATCATGGCCAGCCGCCCGGAATCCGTTCCCGCCAGCTGCGGCGTGTCGCTCGAGCCGACGAGCGGCTTCCTGCCGCCTGATTCCCTCGACTATGTGGTCGTCATCGGCGGCATCCTGCATGCCGGCCCGCAGGTGGATGAGGCGACGATGCGCTACCTGCGCGAGGTCGGTTCGACCAACGTGCCCCTGATCGGCATCTGTACCGGCAGCTTCGTGCTGTGCCGGGCCGGCCTCATGAAGGGTCGGCGCTCGTGCGTCAGCTGGTATCACTACCAGGACTTTCTCGAGGCCTTTCCATCGCAGGATGTGATCGCCGACCGCCTGTTCCTGGTCGATGGTCTGCGCATTACCTGTGCGGGCGGCGCCGGCGCCGCCGCTCTCGCCACCTTTCTCATCGAGCAGCATCTCGGGCGCGCGCTGGCGCAGAAGGCGAGTCAGGTGCTGCTCTTCGACCGGCCACGCTCCGGGAGCGATGCACAGCCGCATCCGCCGATGTCAGAAGTCGTCAGCGAGCCGCGCGTACGCCGCGCGCTGCTGCTCATGGAGCAGAATCTGGCGCGCCCGATTGCGATCGCCGCCGTGGCCGCAGAGCTCGGGCTCTCGGCGCGACAGCTCGAGCGGCTGTGCCGCCAGCACGTCGGCGTGGGGCCCGCCTCGTTATACCGGCAGCTGCGCATGCGCTACGCGAACTGGCTGATCGAGAACACCGACCGCTCGGTGACCGACATCGCCAACGAGGCCGGATTCGCCGACTGCGCGCACTTCTCGCGTCAGTTCAAGGACGCCTATGGTCTGTCACCGTCCACGCGACGCCTGCAGCCGCAGCGCACCGTGAACGGAGATGCGGCCCGCGCGCGGGTTTTCGAGTAGCTCTGCAGCGACCATCCGCTGCACGGGCAGCGGGCGTACGCATAACAGCGAAGTGACGTGTCCATTCAATCGCCGGCCCGGCACGTAAGCTGTAATCGCCGCCGCCAGCGAAGTCGATAGGGAGTCGACCATGCCCAGCAAGCACTCAGCGGCCCGCGCTCGCCTTACGTCAACGACCCCGCACCCTCCCGGGGCACGGGCGCGACGCACGCGAGTCTCCTGTGCCGTCGCCGCCATCCTCGGCGGCAGCTCGTTCGCAGCGTTCGCGCAGACGCAGCCGGCTAGCAGCACCGGGGCCGAGGCGCCCGAGCCGAGCGCCGATGCGCTCGCGACGGTCACCGTAACCGCGCAGCGACGCACCGAGAACATCCAGGACGTGCCCATTTCGATCCAGGCACTGACCGCGCAGACGCTGCAACAGCTGAACGTCTCGACCTTCGACGACTACCTGCGCTACCTGCCGAACGTCACCTCGGCGAGCAACGGCCCGGGACAAAGCGAGGTCTTCATGCGCGGCCTGTCCGCGGGATCGCAGGCGAGCCAGGGAAGCGGCTCGACCGCCGCGTGGCCGAACGTCGCCATCTATCTCGACAACCAGTCGGGACAGCTCCCGGGTCGCAATCTCGACATTTACGCCGCCGACCTGAATCGCATCGAGGTGCTCGAGGGCCCGCAGGGGACGCTGTTCGGCGCCGGCGCCGAGGCTGGTGCCATCCGCTACATCACCAATGAGCCGAAGCTCGATGCCACCGAGGCCAACGTCAAGGCCGGCTATGGCACGACCGCGCACGGCGACCCCAACAGCGACATCACCGCGGTACTCAATCTGCCGCTGATCGCCGACACCCTGGCGGTGCGCGCCGTGGTCTACGACGACCGCCGTGGCGGCTACATCGACAACGTGCCGGCGACCTTCACGCGCAAGAGCACCGATAACGGCATCCATTACGCCGACTACGCCACCGCCTGCTCGGCCGGCGCGCCGTCCTCCGGTGTGTGTCCCGGCGGCAATGCAAACGCCACCGCATTCGGTGTGCCGCCCGGAAGCCCCTCACTGAATAACGCCGGCTACATCGGCAGCGCGATCAACCCGGTCACCTACGAGGGTGTCCGCGTCGAGGCGCTCTACAAGTTCAACGACGCCTGGGATCTGCTCATCTCGCAGTCCTACCAGGACATGCACTCACTCGGCGTCTTCTACCAGCAGCCCAATGCCTCCGACGGCGCGGCACTCGCGCCGCTTGAGGTGACGCTGTTCAATCCGACCTACGACACCGACCGCTTCGAGAGCACCGCCTGGACGGTGAACGGCAAGCTCGGCGACCTGAAGCTCGTCTACACGGGCGGCTACCTGGTACGCAACGTCGATCAGGTGGGCGACTACACCAATTACGCGCGCGGCGTATTCGCCGACTACTACCAGTGCTACGGGCCGCCGGGCGCCGGAACCTTCGTCAACGATCCGTCGCTGAAGTCCACCTGCTACTCGCCGAGCGCCAGCTGGCGTGAGACCGAGCACAACGAGCATCAGCAGCACGAGCTGCGCCTGTCGACACCGGACGACTGGCGGCTACGCGCGATCGGCGGCGTTTACTGGGAGGACAACAAGCTCTACGACCAGACCGCCTGGCTGTATAAGACCATCCCGCCGTGCACCTCGACTGCCACCCCCGGCACGCCCGGCAACGGCAATACCGGCTGTCTGTCGAACGTCGGCACCTTCCCGGGCACGACCGTGGTCAATGCGGGGGAGCAGAGCGACAACACCTCCTTCTACCAGGACCAGGTTCGCGAGACCAAGCAGCTGGCGGAGTTCGTGTCCCTCGACTACGACCTGATTCCGAAGGTGCTGACGCTCACCCTCGGGACGCGGCACTTCAAGTTCGACAACTCCATGGCCGGCAGCGTGCTGTCGAGCTTCGGCTGCTTCGAGGCGGGCCTGCCTCCGGGCGGCTGCATGAGCGCATCCAGCTTCAACCTCAACCAGGAGAATCTCTCCGACAGCGAATCGGGCTTCAAGAGCCGCGGCAATCTCACCTGGCACATCACCCCCGACGCGATGGTGTACTACACCTACTCGCAGGGCTTCCGGCCGGGTGGCTTCAACCAAAATGGCGGCTTCTTCAGCTACGCCCCCGGCACCGACGGCGTACCGCAGTACGCAGTGCCGCGCTCCTACGAGTCCGACAAGCTCACCAACAACGAGATCGGCTGGAAGACCGAGTGGCTCGATCACCGCCTGCAGTGGAACGGCGCGCTGTATCGCGAGGAGTGGGATAACGTCCAGGTCGCGTTCTTCGACCCGGGCGTAACCGGCAACATCTTCTTCGACACCAACGGCCAGAACTTCCTCATCAAGGGCGCCGAGACTTCGCTCATTGCCCGGGTGATGCCCGGTCTCACGCTGCAGGGCGCTGCCTCCTGGAACAGCAGCGAGCAGACCAACTCGCCGGCGCTCATCGACACCAATCCCGCGAGCAACAACTACGGCAAGGTGATCACGCAGGTCTGCAGCACCACGGGCACCAACTGCTCCCCGATCGTCAACCCCTACGGTCCGGTCGGCGCACCGAGCGCCAACGCCCCGCCGCTGCAGTTCAACCTCCGGGCCCGCTACGACTGGAGCGTCAACGGATTTACGCCTTACGTACAGTTCGGCGCTACGCACAACGGCCACTCGTACACGCAGGCGGGAGCCAATCCGACGTTTGGCGTCGGCCAGACCGTCACCAACTCCCGCGGCCGCTTCGAGCTCCCCGCCTACACCGTGTACGACGCCTCGGCCGGCATCGCCAAGGACAACTGGTACGCGAACCTGTACGTCGAGAACCTGACCGACTCGAACGCGAGCGTATTCATCAGCACCGATCAGTTCATCACCGAGCAGACGCCGCTGCGGCCGAGAGTGATCGGGCTAACTATCGGCTACACCTTCTAGCGGTGCGCCGCTTGGGAGCGTAGCCAGGTGCGCGACGGCGGGCGCATGATGCCCGCCATGCCTGACGCCGACGTGCCCCGTCCCTCGGTCGAGTTCGAGGTGGGGCGCGTGCGCTCCCTGCTTCGCGAGCGGTACTACGCTGCGGCTCTTCGGGCAGCGGATGCGCTGCGCACCCGCGTCCCCGAAAACCGCGACGTTCTCTACCTGCGCGCCATCGCGCAGCGCTACCTGGGCGACTCCGGCGCAGCTCTCGCCACCCTCGCCGAGCTCGAGCGACTCCATCCCCGCTTCAGCGGCCTCTACCAGGAACGCGGCTACTGCCACGTCGCGCGGCGCGAGGCGCCCGAGGCGATCGCGGCCTTCTGTGCGGGGGTAGCCATCAACCCCGCGCTCCCCGGTAGCTGGAGCATGCTCGAGGGCCTGTACCGCATGACCGGCGAAAAACAGCAGGCGGCGGAGGCCGCGGCGCGCGTCGCTGCCCTCGGACAGCTGCCCGCAGAGGTGCGCGGCGCGATCGCGCTGTTCGCCGACGGCGAGTCGGGCGCGGCCGAGGACATGGTGCGCGCCTTCCTGCTGCGGCACGGCCACCATGTGGAGGCCATGCGGCTCCTGGCCCGCATCGGCATCGAGCGCGAAGTGCTCGACGATGCGCAGCTGTTGCTCGAGGGCGTGCTCGAGCTCGCTCCGGACTATCACGCGGCCCGCTTCGACTACGCGCGGGTGCTCACCGAGCGCCACGCGTACGCGGACGCTGCGCGCGAGCTCGCGACGCTGCTGGCGCGCGATCCCGCCAATCGCGATTACCGCACCCTCGCGGCGCTCGCCAGCGTGGGCCTTGGCCGGCACGAGCGGGCCATCGAGCTCTACCGGGAACTGCTCGCCGGCGCCGCCCAGCCCGCGGAGCTGCACCTGTCGATCGCGCACTCACTGAAGACCCTCGGCCGGCAGCGCGAGGCGATCGATGCGTATCGCGACGCCGCCGCTGCGCGGCCCGCCTTCGGCGATGCCTACTGGAGCCTCGCCAATCTCAAGACCTATCGTTTCGAGGAACGTGAGATCGAGGCCATGCGTGCGGCCGAAGCCGCGGCCAGCACCTCCGAGGTGGATCGCTACCATCTGTGTTTCGCGCTCGGCAAGGCACTGGAAGACCGCGCGCAGTACCAACAATCCTTCCGCTACTACGAGCGCGGCAACGCTCTGAAGCGTGCCTCGGGTCGTTACCGTCCGGAGGCGCACGAGCTCAACACCCGGGCGCAGATCGAGGTGTGTACGCCCGAGCTCTTCGCGGCGCACCGCGCTGCGGGCGCCCGCGCCCGCGATCCGATCTTCATCGTCGGGCTGCCGCGCTCGGGGTCGACCCTGATCGAGCAGATCCTCGCCTCGCACTCCGCGGTCGAGGGTACGCAGGAGCTCGCCGACGTCCCGCGCCTCGTCGCGCGGCTCAAGGGACGCGATCCCGAGCGCGCCGCGCCGCGCTACCCGGCGCTGCTCGCCGCGATGAGCGCTGCCGAGCTGGTCGCACTCGGCGAGCGCTATCTTGCCGACACGCGTATCTATCGCAGCGGCAAGCCGCGCTTCACCGACAAGATGCCGAACAACTTCCGCCACCTCGGGCTCATCCACCTGATGCTTCCCAACGCGAAGATCATCGACGCGCGCCGCGAGCCGATGGCCTGCTGCTTCGGTAACTTCAAGCAGCTGTTCGCCAGAGGTCAGGAGTTTGCCTACGGGCTCGACGACATCGCGCGCTATTACCGCACCTACCTCGAGCTCATGCGGCACTGGAACGAGGTGCTGCCCGGTCGCATCCTGCGCGTTCAGCACGAAGAGCTGGTCGAGGATCTCGACGGCCAGGTGCATCGCCTGCTCGAGTTCTGCGAGCTCGACTACGAGCCCGCCTGCCTCGACTTCCACAGAAGCGAGCGCAGCGTCCGCACCGCGAGCTCCGAGCAGGTGCGCCAGCCCATTTACCGCGAGGGACTTGACCAGTGGCGCCACTTCGAGCCCTGGCTCGAGCCGCTGCGCGCGGCGCTCGGCGATGCGCTGACCCGCTACCACGACTGAGGTGCGCCCTCAGCGCTGCGCGCTCTCCCAGCCGGGCGCCACATAAAACCCGAGCGTGGCGCGCGGCAGGCTGCGCTCGCGAATCTGGTCGGCGAGCTTCTCCGCCAGCATGATGGTCGGAGCGTTGAGATTGCCGGTGGTGATCGATGGCATGATCGAGGAATCGACGACCCGCAGGCCCTGCAGACCGATTACTCGCCCCTGTGGGTCGACCACCGCGAGCGGGTTCGATGCCTGGCCCATCCGGCAGGTGCCGCACGGGTGATAGGCACTCTCCACCTTGGCACGGACGAAGGCATCGATCTGCGCATCGCTCTCAACCGCCGCACCCGGCTGGATCTCGCGGCCGCGGTAAGGCTCGAAGGCGGGCTGTGCGAAGATCTCGCGCGTCAGGCGCACGCAGGCGCGCATCTCCGTCCAGTCATCGGGCTGCGACAGGTAGTTGAAGAAGATGCTGGGCCGCTCGAGCGGCTCGGCGGACTTCAGGCGCACCCACCCCTTGCTGCGCGAGCGCATCGGTCCAACGTGCGCCTGAAAGCCGTGCTCGCGCGCCAGCGATGAGCCGTCGTAGCTCACCGCCATCGGCAGGAAATGGAACTGGATGTCGGGATAGCGCACGCCGGCGCGGCTCCTGATGAAGCCACCGGTCTCAAAGTGGTTGGTGGCGCCGAGACCGTCGTGCCTCAGCAGCCAGCGCAGGCCGATCAGGGCCTGGCGCCACGGGCGCATCTGCGAATAGAGGGTGATCGGCTGAAGACACGCCATCTGAAAGTAGAACTCGAGGTGGTCCTGCAGGTTCTCCCCCACCCCGGGAAGGTCATGCACCACGCTGATGCCGTGCCGGGCGAGCTCGGCGCGCGGCCCGACGCCTGAGAGCTTGAGCAGCTGCGGCGAATTGATGGAACCTGCGCACAGCAGCACCTCGCGCCGCACGCGCACCTCGTGCAGCTCGCCGCCACGGCGGTAGTGCAGCCCCACCGCGCGCCGGCCCTCGAACAGCACGCGCGTCGCGAGCACCTCGGTGCGCACGCCGAGATTGCGCCGCCGGAGCGCGGGCTTGAGGTACGCATTCGCGGTACTGCAGCGCCGTCCGGCGCCCACCGTCATGTCGAAGTAACTGAAGCCTTCCTGCTGAAAGCCGTTCAGGTCCGCCGTGAACGGATAGCCCGCCTGGCGCCCGGCCTCCAGCCACGCGGCGTGCAGCGGGTTGGTGAGGAGCCCCCGCCGGGTCGCGAGCGGACCATCACTGCCGCGGTATTCATCGCCGCCGCCGGCGCGGCTCTCGGCGCGGCGGAAGTATGGCAGCACCTCGGCGTAGCCCCAGCCGCTCGCGCCCTCCTCCTGCCAGCGCTCGAAGTCGAGCGGATTGCCGCGCACGTACACCATGCCGTTGATCGAGGAGGAGCCGCCGAGCACCTTGCCGCGGGGCGTGTGCAGATGGCGGCCGTCGAGCTGCGGCTCGCTCTCGGTGTGGTAGCCCCAGTCGTAGCGCGGGCGGTTCATGGGAATCGACAGCGCGCTCGGCATCTGGATCCAGATGGAGCGGTCCGAGCCGCCGAACTCCAGCAGCAGCACCTGATCGCGTCCGTCCTCGCTCAGCCGGTCCGCAAGCACGCAGCCCGCCGAGCCCGCGCCGACGATCACGTAGTCGACGGTTTCCTGCGTCATGCGTCAGTAAGGCGACTCGACGTCGCTCATGGCGACGTAGACGCTCTTCAACTGCGTGTAGTGCTCGATCGCGGCGCGACCATTCTCGCGTCCGAGCCCCGATAACTTCACGCCACCGAACGGCAGCTCGATCGGGGTCACGTTGTAATGGTTGATCCAGCAGGTGCCGGCCTGCAGCTGGGCGATCACGCGGTGGGCGCGGGTGAGATCGTTGGTGAACACCCCGGCTGCGAGCCCGAAGTCGGTGCCGTTGGCGCGCGCAATCACCTCATCCTCATCGTCGAACTCCAGCACCGACATCACGGGGCCGAAGATCTCGCGCCGCACGATGTCCATGTCATCGTGACAATAGTCGAACACGGTGGGCGCCACGAAGTAGCCGCGCGCGAGCTCGCCCGTCGTCACGCGTGCCCCGCCGGTGACGAGGCGTGCGCCCTGCGCGCGGCCGCGGGCGATGAACCCGAGCACCTTCTCCATGTGTTGCGCGGAGATCAGCGCCCCGACCTGGGTGCGCGGATCGAGCGGGTCGCCGATCCGCAGCCGCGCCGTGCGCTCGCGCAGCTTGTCGACGAAGGCCGCATGGATCCTCCGGTGAACGAACACCCGCGTGCCGTTCGAGCACACCTCGCCCGCGGAATAGAAGTTGCCGAGCAGCGCGCCCGCGACGGCATTGTCGAGCGTCGCGTCCTCGAAGATGATGAGCGGCGACTTGCCGCCGAGCTCGAGCGTCACCTGCTTGAGCGTCGCGGCGGCATCGGCCATGACGGCTTTGCCGGTTCCCACCTCGCCGGTGAGCGAGATCTTGCGGATATCGGCGTGCTGAGTCAGCAACCGCCCGGTCGCAGCGAAGCCCTGCACGACCTGGAATAGTCCCTCGGGGAGCCCGGCCTCGCGATAGATGTCGGCGAGCTTGACGGCGGTGAGCGGGGTGAGCTCGGCGGGCTTGAAGATCATGGCATTGCCGCAGGCGAGCGCCGGCGCGGACTTCCAGCAGGCGATCTGCAGCGGGTAATTCCACGCTCCGATCCCCGCCACGACGCCGAGCGGCTCGCGCCGCGTGTAGCCGAAGGCCTTCGGGCCGAGATCGAGATGCTCCCCGGCAACGCCCGCAGCAAGCCCGGCGAAGTACTCGAGGCACTCCGCTCCCGAGATCACATCGACCGCAGAGGTCTCCTGGATCGGCTTACCGGTATTGCGCGTCTCGAGCTCGGCGAGCGCCTCGTTGCGCTCGCGCAGCAGCCGTGCCGCACGTTGCATCACCCGACCGCGCTCCGCGCCGGTCATGGCACGCCAGCCTTTCTGCGCCTGTCGCGCCCGCTCCACCGCGGCGTTCACCTGCGTCGGGCCATCCACGCTGAGCACTGCAAGCTCCGCGCCCGTCGCGGGGTTGAGCACCCGGATGGAGTGCTCGGCGTCGCGCATCGACTCACGGCCCGCTGCCGGCGGCGCGCCATCGGCCGCCGGCAAGCGCGCGAGCTCGCGCAGCCGACCGTCGACGAATGCGGTGAGCAGTGCCCGCGCGCTCTCGCTGTCGGCTTCCTGCCATTCCGACAGCGCCGCGCGCAGCCACACGCCGTCGATCATGGCGGCGATCATGGCCGCGAGGCTGGCGGCGGCCTCCCCCGGTATCATGCGGCGCAAGTCGTTGCGCAGGTTCGACAGCATGCGCCGCTGGTATGCGGTCTGGACTCTCCTCAGTCCCTCGAAATGCAGTACCTGACCCCAGAACGCCAGCCAGGCGTTGCCGGTGCGCCGGTCGAAATTCTCCGGCCCGAGATTGGCATCGATGAGTGCCTGCACGCGCGCCCGCGGGGTACACGCCAGCGCGAAGCGCTCGCGCATGCGCACGGCCACGACGCGCGCGAGCGTGCGGAACGTGGCCTCGAGCAGCGCGTCCTTGTCGCCGAAGTAATGCGCCACGAGCCCGGGCGACACTCCGGCCCGGCCCGCGATCTCAGCGAGGGTCGTGCCGACAAAGCCCTCTTCGGCGAGACTGTCGATGGTGACTTCGATGAGCTGCGCGCGGCGGGCATCCTCGAGCTCATCGCGCGGCGCGCCGGAGGGGCCGTGCCGGGAGTCTCGGGAGGACATTGACTGTCTGTTCAATGCGGACTCCGAAGGACCGCCGAGGGATTTGGAAGCGGGCTGGAGCGAGCGCGTTCCAAGGGCGATACCATGCGGCCGGTCAGTGACTTGCTAGCTTATGGTGCTTGACACGTCATCCATTAAACGGCTATTCAAGCGAGCACGATGATGAAGCCGGCCGCGGCGGGGGTCAAGTGCGCGGACCGGCGCGATCGAGCGCAGCTTAGTCGTCAGCGGCGGCTTGTACGATGAACAATCCCGACATCGCTGCCCAGAGGGGAGAACGGCGTGGTTGAGAACAAGGCGATCCCGCACTCCGACAGTGGCATGGAGCACTTCGGCTACAAGGAGTCGCTCGCCCGCAGCATCGGAGCGTTCGGCAGCTTCGCTGCCGGCGTCAGCTATATCTCGATCCTCACCGGCACTTTCCAGCTGTTTTATTTCGGTTTCAGTACCGCCGGGCCGGCATACCTGTGGTCCTGGCCCATGGTGCTCGTCGGGCAGCTGGCGGTCGCGCTGTGTTTCATGGAGCTCGCGGCCAAGTACCCGATCGCCGGCTCGGTCTACAACTGGTCGAAACTGCTCGGCAGCCGGATCGTCGGCTGGTCGTCCGGCTGGCTGATGCTCACGGCCTCCATCGTCACGCTGTCCGCGGTGGTGCTCGCGCTGCAGCTCAACCTGCCGCGGCTGTGGCGCGGCTTCCAGATCGTGGGTGACGGCAATGGCAGCTACGATTTTGCCACCAATGCGGTGATCCTCGGCACGGTGCTGATCGTCTTCACCACCGTCGTCAATGCGCTCGGCGTGCGCCTCATGGCGATGATCAACAGCGCCGGCGTATTCGTCGAGCTGATCGCCGCCTGTCTGATAGCCCTCTTTCTGGCGCTCAACATCCGGCGTGGCCCCGAGGTCTTCTTTTCCCTCAACGGCTACGGTGGCGGAACCGGCTGGGGCTATCTCCCCAGTTTCCTGGTGGCATCGCTCGCCTCCGGCTACGTCATGTACGGCTTCGACACCGCCAGTTCCCTCGGCGAGGAGACGCTCGAGCCGCGGCGCACCGCCCCGGTTGCCATTCTGCGGGCAATCCTCGCCTCGTTCGTCATCGGCGGCGCGATCCTGGTATTCGCGATCATGGCAGCGCCTGACCTGCGCGATCCGCAGATCGGCAGCAGCAGCGGCGGTCTGCAGTACATCGTCGAGCAGGTCATGTGGGGCCCGTTGGGGAAGATATTCCTGGTGTGCATCGTGGTCGCGGTCACGGTGTGCTCGCTCGCGGTGCATACCGCGGCGATCCGCCTGACCTTCGCCATGGCGCGCGACAACGCCCTGCCATTCGGCGAGCTGCTGGCGCAAGTCAATTCCAAAACGCAGACGCCCATCGTCCCCGCCGTCCTGATCGGCGTGATCGCCGAGCTGATCCTGGTGCTCAACATCGGCCAGCCGAAGATCTTCACGGTGCTGACCTCGATCGCCGTCATCATGATTTACCTTGCGTACCTCATGGTGACGTGGCCGCTGCTGCGCAAGCGCCTCGCGGGTGAGTGGCCGCCGGCGGATCTCGCGGCCGGCGGCTATTTCACGATGGGCAGGTGGGGAATGCTCGTCAACATCGTGGCGGTGCTGTGGGGCGCAGGCATGGCGCTCAACCTCGCCTGGCCGCGTGAGGCCGTGTACGGCACTCCCTGGTACAACACCTGGGGCGCCTTCGTGTACATCGCGGTGATTCTCGGTGCGGGGCTCTGGTGGTACACCGTCAGAGGCTCCCGCCACATCGGTACTCTGGCCTCCCATACCGCCAGTCCGGGCGCGCCATCCCGCGCCTGAGGCCAGCTACTCGCCGCGGCGCGCGGGTGCCATGTCGCGCCGATTCAAGTCGGGGGGCGCGCCGATGCTCGTGCCCCGCGGGTCCCGAGCGCATGATCGCGCACCTCGCGCACCTCGCGCACCGCAGCGGAAGCGTCGGCTCATGAAACCCTTCTCCGGCTTCGCGCTCCTCCGCCAGGGCTTGAGCGGCCAGCGCGGCTGGACGCCGCAGTGGCGCAGTCCCGAGCCCAAGGCCGGCTACGACGCCATCGTCGTGGGTGGCGGCGGCCATGGTCTCGGCACGGCCTACTACCTGGCGCGTGAGCACGGCATGCGCAACATCGCGGTGCTGGAAAAAGGCTGGATCGGTGGCGGCAACACCGGCCGCAATACCACCATCATCCGCTCCAACTACCTGTTCGCCGAAAGCGCCGCGCTGTACGACCACGCCTTGAAGCTCTGGGAGGGGTTGTCCCAGGAGCTCAACTACAACCTGATGTTCTCGCAGCGCGGCGTCATGATGCTGGCGCACACGGTGCACGACATGCAGGTCGCGCAACGCCACGTGCACGCCAATCGCGCCGCCGGTGTCGACAATGAGTGGCTGACGCCGCAGCAGGCTCGCGCATTCTGCCCGCCGCTGAACATTGGCGACATCCGCTATTCGGTACTGGGCGCGGCGCTGCAGCGCCGCGGCGGCACCGCGCGCCACGACGCCGTCGCCTGGGGTTACGCGCGCGGCGCCGACTCACTCGGCGTCGACATCATCGAGAACTGCGAGGTGACCGGCATTCGCCTCGACTCCCAGGGCGCGGTAGAGGCCGTCGATACCACGCGCGGCCGCATCCGCACGCCGCGCGTCGGTGTCGTGGCCGCCGGCAACACCAGCGTGGTCATGAAGATGGCGGGCATCAAGCTGCCGCTCGAGAGCTATCCGCTGCAGGCGCTGGTCTCCGAGCCCGTGAAGCCGGTGTTCCCGTGCGTCGTCATGTCGAACACGATTCATGCCTATATCAGCCAGTCCGACAAGGGCGAGCTGGTGATCGGCGCCGGGACCGATGCCTATACCTCTTATACACAGCGCGGCGCGCTCCACATTCCGAGTCACGCGCTGGAGGCGATCTGCGAGCTGTTTCCCATGTTCCGGCGCCTGCGCATGCTGCGCTGCTGGGGCGGGATCGTCGATGTGACGCCCGACCGCTCGCCCATCATCGCCAGGACCCCGGTGCCGGGTCTGTACGTCAACTGCGGCTGGGGCACGGGAGGCTTCAAGGCGACGCCCGGCTCGGCGCACGTGTTTGCCTGGACCATCGCGAAGGACGACCCGCATCCCATCAACGCCCCCTTCACGCTCGAGCGCTTCCGCGACGGCAACCTGATCGACGAAGCCGCGGCGGCGGCGGTCGCTCACTGAGAGAAGCGCGTCATGCTGCTGATCGAATGTCCTTATTGCGGCGAGCGGCCCGAGCCCGAGTTCGCCTATGGTGGTCAGGCGCACATCGCGCGGCCGTCACACCCGGGAGAGACCAGCCTCGAGGAGTGGACTGATTTCCTCTACCGCCGCAGCAACACGCGCGGCGTGCACGCCGAGCGCTGGCGCCACAGCCGCGGCTGCGGCCGCTTCTTCAATGCGCTGCGCGACACGACCACCGACCGGTTTCTTGCCACCTACCGGATAGGCGAGCCGCCGCCGCAGCCCGCGGACGGCGCAACCGTGAGCGGGCCGCGCTCATGACCGGTGGACTGCGAACCGCAGCGGGCGGGCGCATCGATCGGGCGCGCGAGGTCAATTTCAGTTTCGACGGGCGCGCCTATCGCGGCTGCGCCGGCGACACTCTGGCCTCGGCGCTGCTCGCCAACGGCGTGCACCTCCTCGGTCGATCGTTCAAGTACCACCGGCCGCGCGGTCTGCTCGCGGCCGGGGCCGAGGAGCCGAACGCGCTCGTCACCGTGCGCCGTGACGCCGGCAGGTCCACACCCAATGTGCGCGCCACACAGGTGGAGCTCTACGAGGGACTTGAAGCCGAGAGCCAGAACCGCTTCCCGGGGCTCGGCTTCGACTTCGGCGCCGTCAGCGATCTCTTCTCCGCCTTCATCCCCGCCGGCTTTTACTATAAGACGTTCATGTGGCCGCGGGGCGCATGGCAGTCCCTCTACGAGCCGCGCATCCGCGCTGCCGCGGGCTTAGGGCGTGCACCGACGCAGGCTGATCCGGATCGTTACGCGGGCCGTTTCGCGCATTGCGACGTGCTGGTGGTCGGCGCGGGCCCCGCAGGACTCGCGGCGGCGCAGGCCGCCGCCGCCGCCGGCGCGCGGGTCATCGTGTGCGATGAGCAGAGCGAGCCGGGGGGCTCATTGCTCTCTTACGGCGCCGATGAGCCCGCGCCGCTCGAGGGTCGGCCGGTTCAAGAATGGCTGCGCGAGACCGTGCGGGATCTCGCGACCAGTCCGCGCGTCACGCTCCTCACGCGTACCACCGCTTTCGGATACTTCCCGCACAACATGCTCGGCCTGAGCGAGCGCCTGACCGACCATCAGGCACACCCGCACCCCGATGCCCCGCGCGAGCGGCAGTGGCAGGTGCGAGCCCGCGAGGTCGTGCTCGCGACCGGCGCGCTCGAGCGTCCGCTGGTATTCCCGGGCAACGATCGCCCGGGAATCATGCTCGCTGGCGCCGCGCGCACCTGGCTCAACCGTTACGGTGTGCTTCCCGGCACGCGCGCCGTGCTCGTGACGGCCGACGATGCAGCCTATGGCACCGCGCTCGAGCTTAAGCGCGCCGGGATCGTCATCGCCTGTATCGCCGACGTCCGCGCCGGGGCCGAGAGTGAGGCGGCGCGGCGCGCACTCGAAGCGGGAGTCACCGTGCTCGGCGGAGTCACGGTACTCGCGACCAGCGGACGGCGGCGCGTGAGCGGCATCGATATCGCCAGGCTCGAGGACGGCCAGGTGGCGGATGCCGAGACTCAGCCCTGCGATCTGGTGCTGATGTCGGGTGGCTTCACGCCGAGTGTGCACCTGCACTCGCAATCGCGCGGCGCGCTCACCTGGGACGCATCGCTCCAGGCGTTCCTTCCCGGCAGCTCTCCCGAGCGCGCGCGCAGCGCCGGAGCGTGCCGCGGAGTATTCGCTCTCGAGGCCGCCTTGAGCGACGGGGCGAGCTGCGGCGCCGCAGCCGCCCGCGATGCGCTCGCCCCCGGTCGCACGGGCGTGCACGCCGGCGCGCCGGCAGCGCCCACGGTGAGCCCCCCCGAGCGCGGCGCGCCGGCCGGCCTGGTCGGCGCCCTGCCGCAACCGACCCGCGGCGCGCGACTCAAGGCCTTCGTCGACTGGCAGAACGATGTGACGACGCGCGATCTGGCGCTCGCGAACCGCGAGGGGTTCCGCTCGATCGAGCACGTCAAGCGCTACACCACGACCGGCATGGCTACCGACCAGGGCAAGACCTCGAACCTGAATGCGCTCGGCATCGTCTCGCGCAACCTCGGCAAGACCATTCCCGAGGTGGGACTCACGACCTTCCGCATGCCCTATACGCCGGTGACTTTCGGCAGCTTCGCCGGTGTCGCCCGCGGCACACTGTTCGATCCCATTCGCACGACGCCGATGCACGGCTGGGCGGTGGCGCAGGGCGCGGTGTTCGAGGACGTGGGGTTGTGGAAGCGCGCGCGCTATTTCCCCCGCGACGGGGAGGACATGCACGCCGCCGTGGCGCGCGAATGCCGTGCGGTGCGCGAACGCTGCGGAATCTTCGATGCCTCCACGCTCGGCAAGATCGAGGTGGTGGGCAGTGATGCCGCCACCTTCATGAACCGCATGTACGTCAACTCCTGGGAGCGCCTCGCCCCGGGGCGCGCACGCTACGGCGTCATGCTGCGCGACGACGGCTTCGTGTACGACGACGGGGTCGTGGCGCGCATGACGGCCGACCGCTTCCACGTCACGACCACGACCGGTGGAGCCCCCCGTGTGCTCGCTCTCATGGAGGACTACCTGCAGACCGAGTGGTCGGACTTGAACGTCTGGCTGACCTCGACCACCGAGCAGTGGGCGGTGATCGCGGTGCAGGGGCCGGCGGCGCGCGCGGTGCTCGCCCCCCTCCTCGACATCGACATCTCGGCGCACGCCCTGCCCCACATGGGCGTGACCGCGGGCCATGTCTGCGGCGTGCCGATGCGCCTGTTTCGCGTGAGCTTCACCGGCGAGCTCGGCTTCGAGGTGAACGTGCCCGCGGATTACGGGCCGGCGGTGTGGGAGGCGATCTGGAACGTCGGTCAGCTCCACGGCATGACTCCCTACGGCACCGAGAGCATGCACGTGATGCGAGCCGAGAAGGGCTACATCATCGTCGGCCAGGATACCGACGGCACGGTGACGCCCGATGATGCCGGCCTCGCGTGGACGATCGGTAAGGGCAAGGACGACTTCGTCGGGCTGCGCTCGCTCATGCGCCCGGCGATGAGTGTCCCCGAGCGACGCCAGCTGGTGGGCCTCGCCACCACCGACCCGCAGGTCGTCCTCGAGGAAGGCGCACAGGTGCTCGAGCAGCAGGGCGCGCGCCCGCCGGCACGACCGCTCGGCCATGTGACCTCCTCCTACCATAGTGCGGTCCTCGGCCGATCCATCGCGCTCGCGCTGGTGGCCGGCGGGCGCGCGCGACTCGGACAGACGCTGTACGTGCCGCTGCCCGCAGGTGAGGCGCAGGTGCAGGTCTGCTCGCCGGTGTTCTACGACCGCGAAGGAAAGCGTCTCCATGGTTGAGCAGCACGCCGCGCGACGCACACCGCTCGTGCCGACGAGCCCGGGGCTCAGACTCCTGCCGGCTGCGTCACGTCACATCCTGCGCGGTGCGGCCAAGGTGCGACTCGCCGCGCAGCGCGCCTTTGGCGTCGCGCTCCCGGAGAGCGCGTGTCGTGCGGCCTCGCAGGGGGAGCGCGCGGCGCTCTGGCTCGGACCCGATGAGTGGCTGCTGATCGCGCCCGAGCACTCGGGCGCTGAGACAGCGAGCGCGCTCGCCGCTGCCCTGGCGCAGCTGCCGCACTCCCTCGTCGACGTGAGTCACCGTCAGATCGCACTCGAGCTGTCCGGCCCCCGCGCCGCTCTGCTGCTCGCCGCGGGCTGCCCGCTGGATCTTGAGGCGAGTGCCTTCCCGGTAGGCATGTGCACCCGCACCGTGCTCGGCAAGACCGACATCGTCCTGTGGCGCACGGCAGCGGATGCGTTTCGCATCGAGGTATGGCGCTCGTTCGCCCCCTATCTGAGCGGCTTCCTGGAGGAGGCGGCACGCGGGGTTGATTGAGGCCTGACCGGTACTAAAACCGGCAAGTCATTGTCGCAATTGGAGTGCCGGCGAGTCCGCTGCTGGCTACACTGCGTCGCATGAGCGCGCCGGAGCAAATCCCGTGAAAACGCACGTTAGGGTCCTCATCGTCGGCGGCGGCGTGGTCGGGGTCAGCACGCTCTATCACCTCGCGAAAAAGGGCTGGACGGACGTCGCGCTCATCGAGCGCTCGGAGCTCACGGCCGGCTCCACCTGGCACGCCGCAGGTCTCCTGCCGCTCTTCAACATGAGCTATACGGTCGGCCAGCTGCACAAGTACTCGGTTGACCTGTACAAGAAGCTGCCGGCTGAGACCGGACAGGACGTGAGCTTTCACGTCACGGGAAATCTGCGCCTCGCGACCAATCGTGAGCGCATGGACGAGTACTACAAGTACTGCGGCACCGCCAATACCATCGGTGTTCCTTTCGAGGTGATCGGCCCCTCGCAGGTCAAGGAGCTGTGGCCGCTGGTCAATCTCGGCGGCGGCACCGAGACGCCCGCCATCATCGGCGCCCTCTACCATCCGCACGATGGCCACATCGCACCCGCCGATCTCACCATGGCGCTGCGCAAAGGAGCGCGCGCCAAAGGCGCGGAGATCTACGAGCAGACCGAGGCGAGTGCCTTCGAGCGCACCGCCGGCGGTGAGTGGAAGGTACGCACCAAGCACGGCGACATCCTCGCCGAGCATATCGTGCTCGCTACCGGCAACTACGCGCGCCAGATGGGCCGACTCCTCGGCCTCAACGTGCCGGCCATCCCGGTCGAGCACCAGTACATCGTTTATGACGAGTCCCCGGAGCTCAAGTCCTACCGCCAGGGCGGCGGGCGCGAGCTCGCCGTGCTGCGCGAGTCCGACCAGTCGTATTACCTGCGCGAGGAGCGCATGGGTTGGATCCTCGGCCCCTACGAGAAGGGCGCACCGGCCCGCTTCGCCGACGGCGTACCCGACTGGTTCGGCCGCAGTCTTTTTCCCGGCGATCTCGACCGACTCATGCCGCACGTCGAGGCGGCGACCCGGCGCGTTCCGGCGCTCGAGAACTGTGGCATCAAGGACATCGTGAACGGCCCGATCTCCTACACCCCGGACGGCAGTCCCTTGATCGGCCCGGCGTGGGGACTGCGCAACGTGTGGCTCAACGAGGGACACAGCTTCGGCATCACCGCCGCCGGCGGCTCGGGTTGGCAGCTCGCAGAGTGGATCGTCGAGGGGGAGCCCGGCATCGATATGCTGCCGGTCGACCCGCGCCGCTTCGGCGCCTATACCTCGAAGCGTTACGTGGTGAAGAAGAACGAGGAGACCTACCGCAACGTCTTCACCATTCACTTCCCTGACGAGGAACGTCCCGAGGGACGCCCCGCCAAGACCAGCCCGGTGTACGACAAGCTCAACGCGCGCGGCGCGGTATGGGGCCAGCGCTACGGCTGGGAGCGCGCCAACTGGTTCGCCCCATCGGGCGTCGAGCGCCGCGATCGCTGGAGCTTCCGCCGCAGCAACTACTTCGAGCACGTCGGCAACGAAGCGCGCCTGATGCGCGAGCGCGTCGGCGTGATCGATCTGACCCCCTTCACCAAGCACGAGGTCACCGGCCCCGGCGCCGAGGCTTGGCTCGATGGCCTGGTGGCCAACAAGGTGCCGAGCCGGGTGGGACGCATGGCGCTGTCGCACGCGCTCACGCGGCGCGGCGGTATCCGCTCCGAGTTCACGATCACCAAGATCGCCGAGCAGCATTTTTATGTGGTGAGCGCCGGCGCAGCGGAGCGCTACGACGGCGATTACCTGCTGAAGGCGCTGCCCAAGGATGGCTCGGTAGGACTGCGCAACATCACCAACACGCGCGGCACCTTCGTGCTCGCCGGTCCTAAGTCCCGCGAGGTGCTCGCTCAACTCACCGACTCACCGCTCGACAACACCTCATTCCCCTGGCTCACGGCACAGGTAATCGAGGCGGGGCTCGCGGTGGACGTTTACGCGCTGCGCGTCAACTTCGTCGGCGCGCTCGGCTGGGAGCTGCACTTCCCGGTGGAATACGCGCACTCGCTGTTCGACGCCCTGTTCGAGGCGGGCAAGGCGCACGGCATCGGCATGGTCGGCATGCGCGCCATGGAATCGCTGCGCATGGAGAAGTCGTACCGCATGTGGGGAAGCGATCTGACCCGCGACTACACGCCGCTCGAGGCGAGCCTCGATCGTTTCGTACGCATGAACAAGGGGCCGTTCATCGGCCGCGAGGCGCTGGAGAAACAGATCGAGGCCGGCGTGCCGAACCGCTTCATCACGCTCGAGATCCACGGCGTCACTGATGCGGACCCGCTCGGCAACGAGCCGCTGTTCGATGCGGGGGGTCGCATGGTCGGCCGGGCCACGTCCGGCTATTACGGTCACTGTCTGAAGAAGAGTCTTGCAATCGGCTACGCGAAGAGCGACCTCACCCAGCCGGGCACGCGCTTAAGCATAGAGATCCTCGGCGAGCGCAAGCAGGCCACGGTGCTGCGCGAGTCGCCGTACGACCCGGAGAACTTGGAGCTCCGGGCCTGAGGGCCCGATCGGGCGCCCGGAGGCCCCATTAGGTGGGTTTGGGGTCCTTCTTGTCGCATTCAGGCAAGAAGGGAGTAAAATCCGACATGTGCCCCTCCCCCGCAGCAAGTACGCCTTCCTGACGCTGCCGCGCTACTCGATGATCGCGCTGTCGAACGCGGTCGAGCCGCTGCGCATGGCGAACATTCTCACCGGGCAGTCGGTGTACGAATGGGCGATCGTGAGCCTCGACGGCCAGCCGACCCCGGCGAGCAACGGCCTGCAGCTGTCCCCGACGCTCGCCCTCGAGCACGCCGGGGGCTTCGACATCCTCTTCGTCTGCGGCGGGGTCGATGTCCAGGAGGCGGTGACGCCCAAGGTGCTCGCGGCGCTCAAGCGCCTCGCCGAGCGCCGTGTGCCGCTCGGCGGGCTGTGTACCGGCGGCTATGCGCTCGCCAAGGCAGGGCTGCTGGATAAGTACCGCGCCACCATCCATTGGGAGAACCTGTCGGCGCTCAAGGAGGAATTTCCCCGAATCCATCTGTCGGATCAGCTCTTTACGATCGATCGCGACCGCTTCACCTGCTCGGGCGGCGTCGCGCCGCTCGATCTGATGCTGCACCTCACCGAGGAGAAGCTCGGCGCGCGCATCTCGCAGCTGATCTCCGAGCAGTTCATCGTCGATCGGATCAGGAGCGACCGCGACCGGCAGTACGTGCCGCTGCGCGCCCAGCTCGGCGTGAGCCACGAGAGCCTGATCAAGATCGCTCAGCTCATGGAGGACAACATCGAGCGCCCGTTGTCGCTCGATGAGATCGCCGCGGCGACCGGCCTCTCCCGCCGGCAGATCGAGCGGCTCTTCAAGCGGCACCTGAACTGCGTTCCCAAGCGCTACTACCTGCAGATGCGGCTGCGCCGCGCCCGCGAGCTGCTGCTGCAGACCTCGATGCCCATCATCGACATCACCACCGCCTGCGGCTTCCAGTCCCCGCCGCATTTCTCGCGCTGCTACCGGGCGCAGTTCGGCTGCCCGCCGAGCGCCGAGCGCACGAGCCGCCAGGGCAAGCCGTCCGCTCACCCGCGAGGGGAAATCGCGCCACTGTGAGGTGCGTTGCGCCGCTCTTTTGCCTTAACGCACCCGCTGTCGCCTGCGGGCATGCCGTGGTCGCGTAGCATCACCTGCCCCGGGAGAGCCCCCCTTACCATCCCGCTGTGCCGCGCGCCGCTAACCCGTAGTCGCGCATGGAGATTTCGCACATGGCCGACGTACCCGAAGGCGAATTCAACCTCCGCGACCTCAACGATCAGGAGCTCACCGAGCAGGTCCACGACGACCTCTACAACGGCCTCAAGGCCGAGGTCGAAGAGGCCACCCGGCTATTTCTCGAGCGCGGCTGGAGCGCCGAGAAGACGCTGAACGATGCGCTCGTCGAGGGCATGCGTATCGTCGGCATCGACTTCCGCGACGGCATCCTGTTCGTTCCCGAGGTGCTGCTCGCCGCCAATTCCATGAAGGGCGGCATGGAGATCCTGCGCCCGCTGCTCGCCGAGACCGGCGTGCCGCCGATCGGCAAGATCGTGATCGGCACCGTGAAGGGCGACATCCACGACATCGGCAAGAACCTCGTGTCGATGATGCTGGAAGGCGCGGGCTTCGAGGTCATCGATCTGGGCATCAACAACCCGGTGGAGAAGTATCTCGCGGCACTCGAGCAGCACAAGCCGGACATCCTCGGCATGTCGGCGCTGCTCACGACCACGATGCCGTATATGAAAGTCGTGATCGACAAGATGAAGGAGACCGGCATCCGCAACGACTACATCGTGCTGGTCGGCGGTGCGCCCCTCAACGAGGAATTCGGCAAGGCCGTCGGCGCCGATGCCTACTGCCGCGACGCCGCCATCGCCGTCGAGACCGCGAAGAGCCTGGTGGCCGCGCGCCGCGCGTCCGCCCGTGTCGCCGCGGGCGCAGCCTGAGGCTCAGGGACTGAGAGCATGGACAGTCCTCGCGGCACGCTGCTCATCGCCTGCGGGGCCCTCGGCCGCGAGATCGCCGCGCTGCGGCGCGCCAACGGCTGGCAGTCGCTCGATGTGCGGTGTCTTCCCGCGCAGCTGCACAATCGCCCCGAGCGCATCGCGCCCGCCGTGCGCGCAGAGATCAAGGCCAATCGCGAGCGCTACGCCCGCATCTTCGTCGTGTATGCCGACTGTGGTACCCGCGGCGCGCTGGATAAAGTGCTCAAGGAGGAAGGCATCGAGCGGCTGCCCGGCGCGCACTGCTACGAGTTCCTCGCCACCCCGCGCGTCTTCGCGCAGCTGAGCGACGCTGAGCCCGGCACCTTCTACCTGACGGACTTTCTGCTGCGGCACTTCGAGCGGCTGGTGGTCGGCTCGCTCGGCCTCGACCGCCACCCCGAGCTCGCGGCGGAATACTTCCGTCACTACAAGAAGCTCGTGTATCTCGCCCAGGTCGAGACCCCGGGAGCGATCGAGCGCGCGCGGCGGATCGCCGACTCCTTCGGCTTCGCTTTCGAATACCGCTTCACCGGCTACGGCGAGCTCGGCACGCGCCTCCAGGCGCTGGCCGCCGGCTGAGGGTCGCGCGCGTGGCGAGCCTCAGCATCATCTCCTGGCGTGACATTCCCGCCCAGGTGGTCGTCAAGCGCGGTCGCGAGACCGCCAAAGTCCAGCTGTCGCCGCGCTTCCAGGAAGCCGTCGACCGTGCCGCAATGCGCGCCGGCAAGGGAAGCTCGGATGCGTATCTCGCCGACTGGAAGCGCAGTGAGGGACGTCCGTGCGGCGAGGATCTGCAGGCGGAGGCAGCTGCGGAGGCGGCGCGCATCGAGGCACGCTATAGCGACGCCGACCTCGAGGCGTTGATCCGGGCGAAGGGACTCGCGGCGGGCCCTTAGCATGTACGCGCTGCGACAGTGGTCGGTTCGGCATGCGCGTGGCTTGAACGCGTTCTATCGCGGCTTCGAGTCCGTGCTGGTTGCGCTCGATCCGCTGTGGCGATGCATCGGCTATGAGCGCCTCGAGCGTCCCGTGGCGGGTATCGAGAAGTCCGTCAAAGGGCTGCTGTTTGACTGCCGCATGTGCGGGCAGTGCATCCTTTCCTCGACCGGCATGTCGTGCCCGATGAACTGCCCGAAGAATCTGCGCAACGGACCGTGCGGCGGCGTGCGCGCCAACGGTCACTGCGAGGTGCGTCCGGAGATGAAGTGCGTGTGGGTGCAGGCTTTCGCCGGCAGCCAGCGCATCCCCGGCGGGATCGAGGCGCTCGCCGCCGTACAGCCCGCCGTGGACCGGCGCCTGCAGGGCAAGTCCTCCTGGCTGCGCGTGGTGCGCCAGCGCCTCGGAGAGCCGACGTGAAATTCGAGGACGAGCCGGTACCGGGATATCCGTTGCCCATTCTGCCCGGACATACCTCGCCGGGGCGGCTCGAGCGCGTGCTGCGCGCCGGGCAGTTCGCGGTCACGACCGAGCTCGATCCGCCCGACTCCGCCGACCCGGAGGAGGTCTACAAGCGCGCGCATGTCTTCGACGGCTACGTCGATGCCATCAATGCCACCGACGGCTCGGGCGCCAACTGCCACATGTCGAGCCTGGCCGTGTGCGCGCTCCTCACCCGCATGGGCTACGCGCCGGTGATGCAGATCTCCTGCCGCGACAAGAACCGCATCGCCATCCAGGGCGACATCCTCGGGGGCGCGGCCATGGGGGTGTGCAACATCCTGTGCCTCACCGGGGACGGCGTACAGGCCGGCGACCATCCGCAGGCCCTGCCGGTGTTCGATCTCGACTGCATGTCGCTGCTCGAGACCGCGCGCACGCTGCGCGATGAGCATCGTTTCCTCTCCGGCCGCAAGATCACCTCCGCGCCGCGCGTGCTGCTCGGCGCCGCCGAGAATCCGTTCACGCACCCGGTCGAGTGGCGCGCGCAGCGCCTGGCAAAGAAGGTGGCCGCGGGCGCGCAGTTCATCCAGACACAGTGGTGCTACGACATCGCGCTGCTGCGCCTCTTCATGCGCCACGTCGAGGAGCTGGGACTGCTCGACAAGGTCTTCATCCTGGTCGGCGTCGGCCCGCTGCGCTCCGCCAAGTCCGCAGAGTGGATCCGCACTCACGTGCCGGGCGTGCACATCCCGGACGCAGTCATCAAGCGCCTGGCGGGCGCGGCGGATGCCGCCGCCGAGGGCCGGCGGCTGTGCATCGATCTCATCCAGGAGATCCGCACGCTGAAAGGTGTGCACGGCGTGCACGTCATGGCTTTCCGCCAGGAGCATACCGTCGCCGAAATCATCGAGCGCTCGGGTGTACTCAACGGTCGTGCGCCGTGGTACCCCGGGCGCGATCCGCAAACCAATACCAACAGCAGGATGGCATCGTGACCGACACCGTGATCAGTTCCGCCAGCAGGGAAGTCGTCATCGGCTTCGAGCGTCCGTTCGTCATGATCGGCGAGCGCATCAACCCGACCGGGCGCAAGATCCTCGCCGCCGAGATGTCAGCCGGCAACTTCAGCCGCGTGGAAGCCGATACCCACGCGCAGATCGCAGCCGGCGCCCACATGCTGGACGTGAACGCCGGCATTCCGCTGGCCGATGAGCCGGCGATCCTCGCCAGGACCATCCAGCTGGTGCAGTCGATCACCGACCTGCCGCTGTCGATCGATTCCTCGATCGTCGCCGCGCTCGAGGCCGGACTCGCCGTCTACAAGGGCAAGCCGCTGGTCAACTCCGTGACCGGCGAGGAGGAGCGGCTGGAGACGGTGTTGCCGCTGGTGAGGAAGTATGGTGCCGCAGTGGTCGCGATCTCCAACGACGAGACCGGCATCTCCGAGAACCCGGATGTGCGCTTCGAGGTGGCGAAGAAGATCGTCCACCGGGCCCGCGACCACGGCATTCCGGTGAGCGACATCGTCGTCGATCCGCTGGTCATGCCGATCGGCGCCATCAACCAGGCGGGCGTGCAGGTGATGCGGCTGCTGGGGCGGCTGCGCAACGAGCTCAAGGTGAACACCACCTGCGGCGCCTCCAACGTCAGCTTTGGTCTGCCGGCGCGCGAGGGCATCAGCGCGGTGTTCCTGTCGATGGCGATCGGTGCCGGCATGACCTCTGCGATCATGAACCCGATGCACGTCGAGATCGTGAAGGCCTGTATGGGGGCGGACGTGATGATGGGTCACGACCCGGACTGCGCGCGCTGGATCAGGCGCTTCCGCGAGGCGCCGCCGCTGGCCGCCGGAGGCGGGGTAGCCGCCGCTCCCGAGGGTGCGGCGCGCGGCCGGCGTGAGGGCGGCCACCGGAGACGCGCCCAAGGGCAGGCATGACGGCGAAGGATCCGCTGGTTGTCTTCACGCCCTCCGGCAAACGCGGACGCTTTCCGGTCGGCACGCAGCTGCTGCAGGCGGCGCGCAGCCTGGGGGTGGACGTCGACTCGGTGTGCGGCGGGCGTGCCATCTGCGGACGTTGCCAGGTGCTGGTCATGGAGGGCGATTTCCCCAAGCACGGGGTGAGCTCCACCGCGCAGCACCTGTCGGCGATCAGCGAGGCTGAACAGAGCTTCGCGCGGCGCCGGCCGCTCGCCTCCGGCAATCGGCTCTCCTGTTCGGCGCGTATCGAGGGCGATCTCGTCATCGATGTGCCGGCGAGCAGTCAGGTACACCGCCAGGTGGTACGCAAGGCGGCCGATGCGCGCTCGATCACCCTCGACCCGGTCGTGCACCTGCACTACGTCGAGGTACGCGAGCCCGACATGCACGATCCGGCCGGCGACCTGCAGCGCCTCCTCGAGGCCCTGCACCGCGAGTGGGACTTTGGTCCCCTGCGCTGCGATCTTGCGGTGCTAAAGAATCTGCAGGCGGCGCTGCGCAAGGGGGAATGGCGGGTCACGGTGGCGGTGCACGCCGCCTCGCAGCTGATCGGCGTGTGGCCGGGATTTCACGACAAGGTATTCGGGCTCGCGGTCGACGTGGGTTCGACGACCATCGCCGGGCACCTGTGCAATCTCGAGACCGGTGAGATCGCAGCCTCCGGCGGCGCCATGAATCCGCAGATCCGCTTCGGCGAGGACCTCATGAGCCGGGTGTCCTACGCGATGATGAACCCGGGCGGCGCCGAGCAGATGACGGCGGCGGTGCGCGAGGCGCTCAATACGCTCGCGGCAGACGTCGCCCGCGAGGCGCAGATCGAGGTGAGCGACATCCTCGAGCTTACGGTGGTCGGCAACCCGATCATGCACCACCTGCTGCTCGGGATCGATCCGGTCGAGCTCGGCGGCGCGCCGTTCGCGCTCGCCACCGATTCATCGCTCGCCCTGCACGCGCGCGAGCTCGGCCTCACGCTTCATCCCGGCGCGCGCGTCTACACCCTGCCCTGCATCGCCGGCCACGTGGGGGCGGATGCCGCCGGGGTGATCCTCGCCGAGCGGCCCGATCTCTCCCCGAAGCTCACCCTGCTGGTCGACGTCGGCACCAACGCCGAGATCGTGCTCGGCAACAAGGAGCGCCTGCTCGCCTGCTCGAGTCCCACCGGGCCGGCATTCGAGGGAGCGCAGATCAGCTGCGGGCAGCGCGCCGCTCCTGGCGCCATCGAGCGCGTGCGCATCGATCCCGTAACCCTCGAGCCGCGCTTCAGGGTCATCGGCTCGGAGCTCTGGTCGGACGAGCCGGGGTTCGCGCAGGCGATCGCCGGCAGCGGAGTGACCGGCATCTGCGGCTCGGGAATCATCGAGGTGATCGCGGAGATGTATCTCGCCGGCATCATCAGTCACGACGGAGTGATCGACGGCGCACTCGCTGAGCGCAGCGCGCGCATCGTTCCCACGGGACGCACCTTCGCTTACACGGTGCACGCCGGGGCCCCGCTCCTGCAGATCATGCAGAACGACGTGCGAGCGATTCAGCTCGCAAAAGCGGCGCTGCGCGCCGGCGTGCAGCTCCTCATGGACCGCCTGAGCGTCGATCATGTCGATCGCATTCGCCTGGCCGGCGCCTTCGGTAGCCATATCGACGTCAAGTACGCGATGATCCTCGGCATGATTCCCGACTGCGAGCTGTCCCAGGTGTCCTCCGCCGGCAACGCGGCCGGCACCGGCGCGCGCATCGCGCTCCTCGATAAGAGCTCGCGCAAGACCATCGAGGACCTGGTGCACCGGGTGGAGAAGATCGAGACTGCGATCGAGCCGAAGTTCCAGGAGCATTTCGTGCAAGCCATGGGCATCCCGCACTCGACCGAGCCCTACCCGCAGCTGCGCAAAGTGGTGCAGCTTCCCGAACCGAAGGCCGCAGCGCCGCGCAGCGGCGCGCGTGGCCGGCGCCCCACCCGGGCGTGACCATGGACCCCAAACTCATCACGCCGATCCTGATCGGCGCTCTGGTGGTGTGGGGCGTGCTGCGGCGCGCGCGGCGCAGCTTCGGTCGCCAGCCCGTGCAGGTGGCGCGCATGATGTTTCGCATCATCGTCCTCACGCTGGTCGGCGGAATCATCTTCGCCACGGGTGTGACGCATAATCCCCAGGCCCTCGCACCCCTGCTGGGCGGCGCGGCCTGCGGTGCCGCGCTCGGCTACCTCGGGCTGCGCCATACGCGGTTCGAGGTGACGCCCGAGGGTCGCTTCTACACGCCACACACCTATATTGGCCTGGCGGTGATGGCGCTGTTTCTCGGCCGTCTGCTCTACCGGATGCTGTACCTGTACGGCACAGGGGCGAGCCCCGGTGCCGATCCGAACCTGACGGCCACGTATCAGCGCAACCCCCTGACGCTCGGCATCTTCGCCGTGCTGATCGTCTACTACCTGGTCTTCTACGCCGGGGTGCTGGTGAGAACCCGCCCGGGTGGGCCGCCGGCGAGCGCAGGCGATCCGACCGCCGCCAAGGATCCGATCTCGTGAGCCTCAGCGCGTCGCGCGCTCGAGGCGCGCGGCGATGCGGCGCAACTCGGGCGCCAGGTCGGGCGCACCAATAATCTCGAAGTCGGTGCCGAGCATCACGAGCTGCGCCGCAAGGACCTCGATGGAGTCAGCACCCGTAGTCAGGGTGCAATGCGCATCGTCGAGCGCTTCGAGCACCCCGCACCAGCCCGGAATCCGTTTCACGAGCTCCGCCGCGGATCCCTCGAGCCTGAGCTGCACGCGATAGCGGTACGCCACCTGCCGCATCGAGCGCGCCACGAACTCTCCGACATCACCCGGAAACTCGCGCGGCGCAAAATGCGGGCCGCTCGACATCAGGCGCTGGATGCGATCCATGCGGAAGGTGCGCCAGTCCGCGCGCTGCGCGTCCCAGGCGACCAGGTACCAGAGACGTCCCGTGTGAGCCAGGCGCAGCGGCTCCACCGTGCGTGCCGTGGTATTGCCCGCGCGGTCGCGATAGCTGAGCCGCAACTTGAGCCGGTCCCGGCAGGCGCTCGCAATCCGCGTCAGCACCTCGATGGACGGCAGGGCGTGCGTGCTGGCGAGCGAGACGGTGACCGAGTGCAGGGCGCTGGCCCGCTTGCGCAGCCGGGCGGGCAGCAACTGATCGAGCTTCGCCAGCAGCCCGATCGCCGTCTCGTCCATCCTGGCGACGCTGCCGGCGGCTGCGCGGATCGCAACCGCAACCGCCACCGCCTCGTCGTCATCGAGCAGCACCGGCGGCAGCAGGGAACCGGGTTTCAGCCGGTAACCGCCCCCCAGACCCGGCGAGGCTGCGACGGCGTAGCCGAGCTCGCGCAGGCGACCGATGTCACGCCGGATCGTGCGCGCGTCGACCCCGACCCGCTCGCGCAATTCCCCGCCCGGCCAGTGCTGGCGCGATTGCAGCACCGACAACAGCCGCAGCAGCCGTGCCGAGGTCTTGAGCATGGCGCCGAGTATAAATCTCTTGCGGACAAATCCTGTCCTCAATTGCTTTTAGCATTTCGCGGTCGAAGGGTTCGGGGAGAGCACACCATGGGCCTGCACAGCTATTTCGACCTGGCGCCGAGCGTCGCGACGCGAGCGGTGACGGTGAGAGTCAGCCGACAGTTCGGCGCCCCGATCCACAGTGTTTTCGATGCGTGGCTCGATCCCGTTACCGCCGGCTCGCTGTTCGCGACCCATGCCGGGGAAGTGCTTCGGGCGCAGATCGATGCCCGTCTGGGCGGGCGCTTCAGACTGCTGCGCCGCGAGAGCGGTACCGAGGTCTGTTGGAGCGGTGAATATCTCGCGATCGAGCGACCCGAGCTGCTCGCGTTCACCCTCGAGGATGACCCGCGCTCGGCAACCGGCGAGCGGGTGATCATCGAGCTCGCATCGGTCGGCGTGGGCTCGCTCCTCGTTCTGACTCATGAGATGGGCCTGGAGAGGTACGCGGAACGGCAGCGGATCGCTTCCGAGTGGCGCCGCCGGCTCGGCATGCTCGCCGTCCTGTGCCCGGTGGCGCGCGGCGCGGACCGGCGCCGGTTGCCTCAGCGGTCAGCCGCCTTTTTCTGAAGAGCCCGCGGGCCGCTATGCTCTGTGGATGGCCCACCTGCTCGAGCCTGCCGCCAGCGGTCGCTCCCGCTGTCGCGCCTGCGCCGGTGTGATCGGGCGCGGTGAGCTGCGTTTCGGCGAGCGCATAGCCAATCTCTTCGGCGAGGGTGAGGCGACTTTTTGGTTTCACCCGGCCTGCGGCGCCTACCGGCGGCCGCAGGCGTTTCTCGAGGTGCTCGGCTCCGGGTCCGAGATTGCGAATCGTTCATCGCTCGAGCAAGCCGCGAACCTGGGAGTGGCACACCAGCGGCTGCCCAGGATCGACGGCGCCGAGCGCTCACCCAGCGCTCGGGCCACCTGCCGCAGCTGTCGCGAGGTCATCGTGCGTGACAGCTGGCGCATCCGCCTCGTCTACTTCGAGGGAGTCCGATTCACACCCGGCGGCTACCTGCATCTCGAGTGTCGCCTTGCCTACTTCGGGGTTGACGACATTCTCGAGCGGCTGCTGCATTTCAGCCGCGCGCTGAGTATCGATGCGCGCGAGGAGTTGCGGCGCGCGTTCCAGTGACGAGCGCGAGGCGGGTTACTTGTGGACCTCGCGCGTCAGGCGCACCGCTCCGCCCGCATCGCGCGTGAGGTGAATGTCCAGGCGCTGGCCGCGGAACGTCAGGTTGCGCAGCGTGAGGGACTTCCAGCTCTCCGGCAGCACCGGCGGGTAGGCGGCGACCAGCCCCGGATCGCGAATCCGCAGTCCCGTGAACCCGTAGAGCAGGCTCTGAATGTATCCGCCGGAGCCGGTCAGAAAATATCCCACGTTGTTATCGGCGCTCTCGGTGCGCACGTTGAAGGGCGGCTTGAGGGTCCCGCCGGTGAAATTGCCGGCGAACCACGCCGCGGCATCCGCGCCGCTGCCGACCTCGGCAGCGGCGGTGACTCGCGCCACCAGGTTCATGCTGCCGCCGCTGGCGCGCGCCACGGATGTCGGACGGATCGCGTAGTCGTAGTCGCCGCGGCGCAGCTCCGCCTGCATCTCGAGGTCCAGCGACGGCAGGAACAGCAGCGACAGCGGACCGCCGCCGAAGTCGCTGCCGGCGTGCAGCGCGACGCTCGGGTCAAACGCCAGGTGATGCTGTCCGCCCGGTGCCATCGGGATGTACAGCCGGCTCGCGACCTTCTCCCAGAGTGGATCGGGCCGCTCGCCGACGACCCGCGCGGCGGCGAGCGCGCTGCGCAGCGCGCGCACCGCCGACAGGTTGGTGAAAGTGTCGTTGACGATGTCGTTGTACGACTCGGCGACCGAGGTGAGGTGCGCGATGTCGTAGCGTCGCGCCTCGGCGTTCCAGGTGGCGCGACTCGCCCAGAACTTGGCCACCTCACGCAATACCGGCCAGCCGTGCGCCTTCAGCCAGTCGCGATCGCGGCTCGCCTCGTAGTACTGCCATTGCGCGATGGCAACGTCGGCATTGACGTGTATCTCGGTGTCCGACAGCACCACCGCCGAATGCGGCGTCTGGTCCGAGCCGTTCTCGGGATCCGATTCCCACGGATACATCGCCCCGTCCAGGCCGTGTTGATGCGCGCGCTGCCGGGCCGCCTCCAGCGTCCGCTCGCGGAAGTCGACGAACGAGCGCGCGCGCGCCGGATTCATGAGCAGCAGCGCCGGAAACATCCAGGTGTCGCTGTCCCAGAAGGCGTGGCCGGTGTAGCAGGTGGTGAGCCCGCAGGGGCCGAGACCCCAGGAGCTGCCGGGCGCTGTGCTCGCGAGCAGGTAGTAGAGCTCCGAATGCACCGCCTGTTGGGCTCTCGGGTCGCCGTCGATCAGGATGTCCGACTGCCAGAGCGCCTCCCACGCCGCGCGCTGCTCGCTCAGCAGGCGCTCGAAGCCCCGCTCGCGCGCCTCGCGCGCCAGGGCGAGATCATCGCTCGCGCGGCCGCCCCAGCCGTCACGCGATACCGCCACGTACTTGGTAAAGCTGTAGCTGTGTCCGCGCTCGACCTTGATGTTGACATCGAGCGCGAGACGAAAGCGGTCCCGATGCAGCGTCACGCTGTCCGGCTGCACGCCCTCGGGTAAGGCGACGGCAACCGCCATCGCCATCGACTGACCCTGCTCCGCCTGCCCGTCGAGCCAGAGCGTGAGGGCCTTGCTGTCGCCCTCGCTGGTGTGCACCTGCACGTAGCCCGGATACCAGATCGCCTCGCGGTCGGGAGTCGAGGGCGGCAGCGGCTTCAGCGACAGGCCGTACGCGGCCACCGCCTCCTCCATCTCGGGCCCGCTCATGTGGGCCAGCGGAAAGCGCGGCACATGCTCCGCCCACAGGGTGAGAGCGAACGACAGCTGCACTACACCGTCGTAGTCCGGCGTTATCTTGAAACGGCTGGCCGCGAGGTGCGGCGACGCCGCGCTCACGAGCGTGGTGACTTCGACTGCCGTGTCGCGGCCGTGATCGGCGTAGCGGTAGCTGCTCGTCAGCGTGGCGTCGTGCAGATCGAGCGTCTGGTGGTAATCGCGGAACCGCCGCTCGCTCATCGTGACCCGATTCAGCCAGTCATGGCCCGCGGTGCCCGGGTTGAAATCGATCTCGGTCCAGGCGGGGATCGAGGCCGGCCGCGACATGTCACCCGCGGTGTAGTCCATCAGGCCGGCCATGTAGGAACGCGTCGCGTCCGTGCCGCGCGGCGTGCTGAGCGTCGAGAAGTAGCCGTTCGCCAGGTAGGCCGGAAAATAGCTCGGCAGGTCGGCAGCGCCGGCCCGCAGCAGGAAGCTCGGATCAGTCTCGGCGGCAGCGGCGCCAGCGGCGAGCAGCAGCAACACCGGCCACAGCGCGCGCCGCGCATTCGCGATACGTGCAGTCATTGGGGAGGCCTCACTGCCAGGTAGACGGTGCTCCAGAGCTGCGCCGCATTGGACTCATCCGCGTCCGCCGCCGCACTGCCGAACGGCGTGACATGATAGTGGCGGTCGCTGAAGGACCACGACCAGAGCTCGGAGTTGCTGATCGCGCGCGTGGCGGCGATCGCGCTCCACAACACCCGCTGCGCCTCGCGCAGGTGGGCGCGTACCGCGGCGGGCAGATCATCGCGCGAGGCCTGCCGGGCGAGGCCGGCGGCGAACAGCGCCTGCTGCCACGACCAGATGACCGTGCCGTGGTAAGCGTTACGGTTGAGCTGCGCCCGCAGCTGCGGCCCGCTGAAGGCCGGGTTGGCGACCAGCATGCCGACCTCCGTCATCAGGCCGGCGGGAAACGGCCGCAGCAGCGTGCTCGCCACGCGCTCGACGCTCCCCGCATCCAGCTCGCCGAACAGCAGCGCAAATCCCTCGTCAGAATGCATGACGGGGATCGGCTCGCCGGAGGCGGCGAGCGCGATCGCATGAAAGTGCAGCGTCTCATCGCCGAGCGAGGCGATCGCCGGCAGCGCCGAGACTTTCTCTTCCAGCGCGTAGCTCCACACCGCCCCGGCCGCCTCCTTATTGGGTAGGGTGACCTCGAAGAGCTGCGGCACCCGTGAATGCCACACCTGCGCGAGGGCTGCGGCGCGCCCGAGGAGCTTGCGATCCTCATCGCCCGCGTAGCGCGAGAGCAGCCCGCTCGCATCGAGCTCGGCGGCGGCCGCGAGAGCTGCGGGCACCAGCACCGCGTTGACATCGTATGGGTAGTGTCCGCCGCCGAGCCCTCCCTCGCTGTCACGCCACTCGCCCACCGCAAACCCGGGCTTCAGGCCGATCAGCCGCAGCTTGTCGGGACTGGCGGCGAAGGGCGCTGCGCTCTTTAGCACCAGACGCAGATTCTTAAGCAACGCCGCGCCGCGCGTCGTGCCGCCGGGCCCGGCCGTGACGGGCGCGGCGAGAAACGCCGCGGCACGAGCCCGGCCGCGCGGATCGTGCAGCAGCCAGGCACTCGCCACCGGCGCGAGCAGATAATCGCCATCGATCATCTTGTAGTCGTAGACCGGGGCAGCGGAGCGCGTACCGTCGGCCTTCAGGTGATCGAGCACCGCCTGCTCGCCAATGTCCTCCTCGTGCGCCACCTCGCCCCGCGCCGAGAGGCGCGCCAGCACCGAGGACAAGCCCGCCTCGATCGCGACCGGGCTGAGCGCCGGCATCAACAGCCGCACCGACATCAGCGTGTCACGCCCGAAGTAGGTGTCGAAGCGCCACGAGCCGGCCAGCAGCTTCTCGCGATAGGCGAGGAACGTGAGGGTGTCGCGCGCCGCGGGATCGGGCGCCGCCGCCTGCGACAGCAGTTCACTGCCCGCGAGAGGCCGGAGCGGGGTCTCGCCCGTAAGTCCCGTGACGCGCAGGCCGATCGTGCCATCGGTGCCGGCGGTGATGCGCCCATCGGCGAGCTCACCGTGCGTGACCTCGATGCGCAATACGTAGTCGACGGCCCCATCGAGGCGCTGGCGCTCCCAGGTGAGCGTCCGCCCGCTCGCCACAGGCGCCACGGCGATCGCCGGCGGCAGCGTGCCGAGCGACTGGTAGTCACGCAGCACCCGGATGCTGGAGAGCACCGCCTGGTGCGGGACCAGCGCATCGGCCGCAAGGCTCGCCTGCGCCTCGATGCCGTACAGCACGCGCCCGCGGCGGTCGCGCTCGCGCAGCGGGCGCGGCGTGCCGGTGGGCGTCCAGTGCACGGGCCTCGAGCGCCGCTCAAACCACAGCCCCACGCCGCTGTTGCCGGCGGGAAATGCGATCAGGATGCGGGGCACATCGCCCGAGCGCAGCAGCAGGTGCGCGGCCACCGGGCCCTCGCGCACCAGCTGATTGAGATTGAGGCCCTCCTCGACCTGGAAGTCGAGGCGCGGCACGGCCCGCTGCACGGCAACCGCGGGCGGGGCTGCGAGCACACCTGAGGTGATCAGGGCGGCGCACGCCCCCCGCAATACGAGCATTCGATTCACGACCGGTGAGCCTCGAGCAGCGCGCCTTGAGAGGCCCGCAATATACCTGACCGCCCGCGCCGCTTCCGCTGCCGGGGGATCGCAGGACTTGCCGCAGGCGCGCGCCGGCGCCAGCATGCGAGCACCGATGCCCCCCCGTCATCTCTCGCGTCGTGAGTTCACGCAGCTCGCAGCCGGCGCGGCGGCCATGAATCTCATGCCGCTCTCGGGCGCCACCGTGCCCGCAGCCGGCGCGCCGCCACTCGCCGAGCTCCCCTACGGCGACGTTACGGTGGGTAGCAGCCTGCACCGGGCGCAACTCGAGAACACGCACGAAGTGCTGATGGAGCTGAGCGAAGACAGCCTGCTCAAGCCCTTTCGCCAGATGGTGGGACTGCCTGCGCCCGGCGCGGACCTCGGCGGCTGGTACAACTATGACGCGGACTACGACTGGCACAGGGATGATGCGGGTTTTGCACCCGGGGCCACCTTCGGCCAGTGGATATCCGCCCTCGCCCGTTACCACGCAATAACCGGCTCAGCTGCCAGCCGCGACAAGCTGCTGCGCCTCAACCGCCTGTACGCGACCACTATCGGCGCAGGGTTCTACGAGAAGAACCGCTTTCCCGCCTATTGCTACGACAAGCTCGTTCTGGGGCTCCTCGACTCCTGGAAGCTCGCGGGCGATCGCGACGCTGCCGCCATCCTGGATCGCACCACCGCCGCGGCGCTCCCGCACCTGCCGCCTGCGGCCATCGACCGCGAGCTGCCGTGGCGTCCCGGCAAGGATCAGTCGTATCGCTGGGACGAGTCCTACACCAACCCGGAGAACCTGCTGCTCGCGTACCGACAGGGCGCCGGCCGCCTGTACCGCGACCTCGGTGTGCGCTTTCTCGATGATGCGACCTGGTTCGATCCGCTCGCGCGTGGCGAGGATGTATTTGCCGGCAAGCATGCCTACAGCTACGTCAACTCGCTGTGCTCAGCGATGCAGGCCTATCTCACCCTCGGCAGCGAGCGGCACCTGCGGGCCGCCGAGAATGCGTTCCGACTGCTGCAGGCGCAGAGCTTTCCGACCGGCGGCTGGGGACCCGATGAGAAGCTGATGGCGAGAGATGGCCCGCAGCTGTACACGAGCCTCACCGCGACCCACAACAGCTTCGAGACGCCATGCGGTGCCTACGCGCACTTCAAGCTGACGCGCTACCTGCTGCGCGTGACGCGCGACGCGCGCTACGGCGACAGCATGGAACGCGTGATGTACAACACGGTGCTCGGCGCGCGCGCCCTGCAGCCGGACGGTCGCGCGTTCTACTACGCCGACTACAACTTCGACGGCCGCAAGGTCTACTCGAACCACCGCTTCCCCTGCTGCTCAGGCACCCTGCCTCAGATCGCGGCCGACTACGGCATCAGCAGCTACCTGCGCGACTCGCAAGGGCTGTACGTCAATCTCTACCTGCCATCGGTCGTGCGCTGGCGGCAGGGAGAGGCGCGCGCCGCTCTCGTGCAGAGCGGCGACTACCCGTTCGACGACCTCGTGTCGATGCGCATCGAGGTGTCACGCCCGCTGGAGAGCAGCGTGCACCTTCGCATCCCCGAATGGGCGAGCGGTGCGCGCGTCGAGGTAAACGGCAAGCCCTGGAGCGGTGCGATCGAGCCCGGGCGGTTCATCGCCGTGCGCCGCCGCTGGCTCGACGGCGACCGCATCGACCTCGCGCTGCCGCGGAGCCTGCGTCTCGAGACGCTCGACCGCCGCCATCCGGCCACGGTGGCACTGCTCGCCGGCCCCTTGGTGCTGTTCCCGATCGGACCAGGCGCCGCGACGCTGCGCCCGCCGCCCGCGGAGCTCCTGTCCGCGCGCCAGAGCGGCGCGCGGCGCTGGCAGGCGACTCTCGCCGCCCGGCCGGTGACATTCCTGCCGTACGTGGAGATCGACGCCGAGCCCTATGCGACGCTCGTAACGCTCGCGAGCTGAGCGCCGCTAGTGCCAGTCGACGCGCAGGCGCTCGCGGATCGAGTGCTCAGGGATAGTGAGCGTTGCGGTGGCGCTGTGCGGCTCCCAGCGGAAGGTACCGCCGTCCCGGCCATCGATCGACACGGAGGCCGGCTTGCCGGTACCGTGCACACGCAGCTCATACGAGCGTGCTGCCCGCTGTCCCGGATAACTGCCCATCACCGGCTCGATCGTCAGGTGATGCACGCCGTCGCTTCCGACGGTGTGCGACATGGCGGTGAGCGCGTGCTGATCCGGCGCGTCGTAGTTGAGCGAGCTGCCGTCGTCCTCGTAGAGCTCGAAGCGCCCGTTTCCCGATCCGTAGACGTTGAGGATGAGCGGGTCGAGCGGCTTCGCGTCCGAGTACTCGCTCACCCCCTGCTCAGGGACGATGCTGCCGGCGCGCACGAACACCGGCGTCGCATCCACCGCGTAATGTGCGCTGAAAGCGCCGCCGCCCTGGTGGCGCTCACCCGTAAAGAAATCGAGCCAGTCGCCGGGCGGAAGCCATACCGCGCGCTCGCCCCCCGGCTCGAGCACCGGTGCGACGAGCAACGAATCGCCGAAGAAATACTCCTCGGCCTGCCGGTAGGCCTCCTCGAGGTCCGGATCCTCGAGATACAGCGGCCGCAGGAGCGGCAATGACTCCCGGTGCGCCACCCAGGCGTAGCTGTAGATGTAGGGAATCAGCTGGGTGCGCAGTGTGAAGTACTTGCGCATCAGCTCGATACCGCGTTGGCCGTAGACCCAGGGCATGCGGGCATTGCCCTCGCGTGGGTTCTCATGCGCGCTGTGCATCCGCAGGATGGCGCTGAAGGCACCGAACTCGATCCAGCGGGCGTACAGCTCGAAGTCGATGCGCGCGCCGTGAAAACCGCCGATGTCGTGGCTGATCCAGGGCACGAGCACGTTGCCGCCGCGTGCGGAGAAGGCGACCTCGTAGGCGAGCACCGGCCACTCCGAGTAGGCATCGCCGGTGAAGTAGCCGGGATAGCGCTCGCTCCCCCAGTCCCCGTAGCGCCCGAGGATGAAGGCGCGCTTGCCGGTGTGCCGCTCGCTGAAGTCGTAGTAGACCTTGTTGGTCCAGAACTGCGGGTCGAGCCCCGGCATGTCGACCGAGCCGCTGCCGCCGTCGACCCACCACAGATCGACGCCGGCACTCATGAGAGGCCCGTGCAGCTCGCGCATGAAAACCTCGGCCTGTCTCTGGTCCGACAGATCGAATTTGATTTGCGCGGGCGGCGCCACATCGCGAATCGCCACCGGACCAAGCAGCAGTCCGTCGCGCTGCTCGCCGGGCTCGCCGTCGCGATCCGGCTCGACCCGCAGCACGATTGAGTTGCGGGCACCGGCTCGCAGATAAGGCGTGATGTCGGTGGAGGTCAGGCGATGCGGCCAGTGGAGCTTACTGACCTCAGCCTCCGTGCCGTTGACGTACAGCCGGTAGCTCTTGCGCACTTCCCCGATCACCAGGTAGAGGTGCGCCGGCAGTTTCGCCGGCAGCTCGACCGCGGTCCGGTACCAGCCGACGCCGCGATAGCCCCCCAGGCCCTGCTCTTCCCAGGCAAGGCCGGTACGGATCGGCTGCCACTGCGCGCCGCCTGCGGCACCGGCGAACCAGCGCTGCGCAAGGCCGACATCCTGCGCATCGGTCGCGAAGCTCCAGCCGCGCGAGATGTCGAGGTCGAAGGACGCTTTCGCGGGCTGCGGCCGGCCGAGCGCCGCGAGCACCGCGGCCGCGTGGCTGTCCTCGAACGACAGGATGCTCTCGTCCGTGTGGATGTAGCCCGGGTGATCGTTGAGGCTCAATTTGATGCCGCGCGCATGCAGCGCGCGCATCAGGGCGAGTGGCTGCGGAAACAGCGGGCTCCAGTCGTAGCCCCCGTCCCAGCCATAGTTGTGCCAGGCGAAGTCCAGCACCAGCGTGTCGAGCGGAATGTGGTTGTCGCGCAGCCGCGAGAGCTCGCCCAGCAGATGCTGCTGGTCGTAGCGGCGGAAGTCGGGGCGCTGCGACTCAGCGCTGCCCGGGAAGTACTCGAAGTTGAAATCCGTGACCATGGCGCCGAGCACGTAGCGCGGGATCATGGGAATCGCGCCGCAGAGCTGGGCGTATTCGGCGAGCACCTGCCGATAGTCGCGGTCGTAAGTAAACAGATACCAGTCCTGCCCGGCCCGGTCCGCGCGCGGCTCGATCCAGGTTCGTCGCGCATTCAGCAGCGGAGTGGTGCTGTCGTCGATGAAGGCGTAGCCGCTGCGGCTCAGGAGCCCCGGTCGGGCCCGCGGCAGGACGAGATCGATGCCCGGAATCGAGTCGTCGACCGGACTGTCGAGAAGCTGCGGGTCGCGCGGCAGATTGCGCGTGCTGATGTTATCGAGTGAATAGTTGAGTCCGCCGAGGTTGTGCGCGTCGACATCGCCCGGGTGCCAGCGGCGCTCGCTGCCCGTGTGGTCCTTCCAGATCATCTCGAGGTTGGCGGCGCTGAAGGCGCCGGAGTCGAGGTGATAGCGCACCGTCACGGCACTGCTCGAGGCGATGAGCCAGTCCTGCTGCCGGTGCGACTCGACCGGCACCGCGGGCCAGTCGCGCTTCAGCACGACGGCACTCGGCGCATCGCTGAAGGATCCGGAGGGCGAATACTCCATCCGCACGAGCGACGGGGTGAGGAACTCGAAGCGCGCGTTTCCCGCGGCAATGATAGTGGTGCCGCCCGCTGGCGCGCCAAAGCCAAGCGCGGGAGCGAGCGCGAGCCACAGCGAGCCCGCCAGCCCGCACCGCGTGCGCACTGCCGGCATCCGGATCGGGGCGCAGCAGATACCGGTCAGCGGGCCGCCGTGGCCGGCCGCGCCGGGTCGGAAACCAGGACGTCCGCCTTCAGGCGGGTGCCACCGATCAGCGGGTCGTTGACGTGACAGGCGGCGCTATAGTCGACGTGGCGCGCGGAAAAGAGCGGCAGCACATCGCGGTCGAGCTGGGCGATGAGCTCGCAGTCGCGCGCCGCGTCGAAGAGATCGCGGTCTGCCAACAGGTCGACCCTCTGCCAGTGCGCCGCCACCGTCTGCCCGGCCGGCGCGCTCGCCGGCTGCAGCACGTGCATGACGATGCGCACCCCCGGGGTTGTCTGCGGCGAGATGCAGCCATAGGTTGTGACCTTGAGATCATCACGCGCACCGAGCTTGAGCAGGAGGCGCCGCATCCTGTCCTGCAATCCGTCGCAGCTGTATTTGGTCGTGAATCCGACGTAGCGGAAGTTGAGCTCCTTCTGTACCCAGGCGGCCGGCTGTTCCGGGGAGTCCACAGCCGCAAGCGCCGGTGCGCCCGCCGCCGCGCACACGCAAGCCGCCACGAGCGCTAAGGTAAGCCGACCGAGCCCTCCGATAGCAGCGACCATTCCGCCATTTGAGTGAAGCATGGGTACCTCGACGCAAGTCCGACCGGGGTTAGATGGCCGCGCGGCAGCGTATGTTCCGCAGGCGAGCTCCGCCATAAACGATACTCCGCTCACGGCGCTCGGTCATCCAGCGCGCCACGGTCGCGTCAGCTGCGCCTTGGGGTCTGTGCGATGATCGAAACGAATGCTGCGACTACCACGCCATCGCCTCCCGGCAGCAGCTGCCGCGCTCGCATTCGGATACAACTCAATCGTTGCAGCGGCGGCGCCTCACGGCCCCTCAGCCGCGAGCTCGCTGTCGACCGCCGAGACGATGCTCATCGTCGAGGCGGGTACCCGGGCTCCGCGGCTCGTTGCGCTCGGACCGCGTAGCGGACAATTGATGAGAAACGCCGCGGCGGAGACCCTGCCCGACCAGGTGGAGGTGGACGGGGCGGTACGCGCGCTCACCTGGCGGCTTGACCCTGCCGCGAGCCGCCTCGACTCCAGACAAATTGAGCTCGTATATTTGAGCCAAGGCACGCCGCTGCGCCTGGTATCCCGTTGGCGCGTGCGGGCGAGATTCGGCCCGATCGAACACTGCATCGAGATCCGCAACCTGGGCAACGAGTCGCTGTGGCTGCCGCTGCAGTCGAGCCTAAGCTTTGATTGGGTCATCGGACGAGGTTCCCGCCTCGAGCGACTGTGGATCGAGAAAGGCGCCGACACGCCATCGCCGGCGGGCACGCATCTCGATGAGCTGCAGGACCATGATCGTTGGCGCGGGACATCGAGTACCTACGCCCGTCCGCTACCCGGTGAGCCGCGCGAGATGATCCCGTTCGTGCTGGTGGAGGAAGCGGCAGGGTTGCGCCGCGGCTGGTATCTCGGTGTCGAGTTCAGCGGGCGCACGCAAATCACGCTGGAGCGCGACGGACGCTCACTCCGTGGGAACGCCGGTCTGAATCCGCTGCCCGGCCCTTACCGCACCCGCCTGCCGCCGGGCGGTACCTTCGTGACGCCGACGGTGTTCCTCGGCGCGAGCGTCGGTGGACCCGATGCCGCGGGCAACGTCCTGCGTCGCTGGGTGCGGCAGGTGCTCGGCTATCCGCCAACGCTGCGCGATGCGTCCTACCCGCTGATGGTGAGCAACAGCTGGGGCAGCGGCATGGCGGTCGATGAGACCCTGGCACAGGGCATGATCGAGAATGCCGCCTCACTCGGGCTCGAGATGTTCCATCTCGATGCCGGCTGGTTTCGCGCGGTCGGCGACTGGCACCCCGACAGCGCGAAATTTCCGCACGGTATCGCCGCGCTCGCTGACTTCGCCCACTCGCACGGCCTCAAATTCGGGTTATGGGTGAGCTGGGGCCAGGCAGGCGCCTCTCACGACCCCGGCGCACTCAGCGTGTATGAACCGGCGATGCGAGACTGGCTGATCGCAGATCCGCCCCCCGCCTGGAACGCGCCCGAGCCTTTCAAAGGTGTCACCGTCGATCTCGGCGTGCCCGCCGCCGAAGCCTGGGCCGGCCGCGAGCTCGAGCGGCTGGTCGGGGACTACCACCTGGACATGCTCGAGCACGACGGCTACCTCGTCGCCCAGGGGAGCGAGCGCTCCGGACATCCCGCGGCACCGCCGGAACCCGGAACGCTCAAGGTCTCCGAAAACTCCGGCTACCTGTGGGTCGCGGGCTCGAATTCCACCGACGTCAGCGATTATGCAACCCGTGCCTACTACCGGATCTACGAGCGGCTGCGTACACAACATCCCAACCTGCTGTTGGAGTTGTGCAACGACGGGGGCCGAATGGTGGATTTCGGGAGCGCGGCACACGGCGACTACTTTTCGGTCACGGACACCTACGATCCGCTCGCCAACCGCCGCGCCTTCTTCGATGCGAGCCACGTCCTGCCGCCGGCGATGCTCGAGAGTTACGTGGCCGACTGGCCCGCACCACGGCCCGAGACCTTCCGCTATCTGCTGCGCAGCGGCATGCTCGGCTGGTTCTCGCTCATGCTCGATACGCGCCGCTGGACCGAGGAGCAGCGCGCCGATGCGCGCGCCCAGTTCGCGCTCTACGCCGCCACGTTGCGACCGCTGATCCGCAGCGCGGATCTCTATCACGTGTCCGATCGTCCCGACGGAGTGCACTGGGACGGCATTGAATACTATGCGCCCGCGCTTCATCGCGGGGTGCTGTACGCATTCCACGGAGACTCCTCGGACGAGCCCGTGCACCGCTTTCGCCTCGCGGGTCTGAAGCCCGCAGGCCGCTACGCACTCGTCTTCCACGATCTCGGGCCGGGCTCGAAGACCGTGCTTAGTGGCACGACGCTGATGCGGCAGGGAGTCGCAGTGACCCTCCCCTCGCCGCTTTCCTCGGAGATCGTGCTCATCGAGGAGCTTCGCCCCCGCGATCTGCACTGAAGGCCAGCGTCTCCATCCGTGCACCTGGTGCCCCGCACGCATCAGGACAGCGTCCGGCCATGCGGACACCTGAATTTGCCTGCCGGGAGGTGGTTCCAAGATCGTTGTAAATTCGCGACATCGCTTGTCATCGCGAATCGTTCCCATTAGAGTCTTTCCAAGTGCGGGATCCATGACGCGGCGCGTCAAGGACTTGTCGAATGGAGGACGCAGCACCCCGCAGAGAACACTGCCTTAGAACCAGCGACGGGAAGGTCGGATCCGCAACACACCTGTCACGAATCAGACACACGTTTCTTTAGTTTCCATTGCCTGCTCAATCATCGGGGAGGGGACCATCCATGAGAGGGAAGAGCAACAAGGCGCTCCGTCGGAACGCCCAGTTGATTAGCGAGAACACACCACCTGTCGTCGCACGACCCGGCCGGCGCTTCGGCGCCAGCACTGTTGCCGCCGCGGTCGCGGGAGTGCTGTACGCGTCGGTCGCCGGCATCGCCTACGCGGACGAACAGGCTCAGGCCGCAGCGGCCAGCACGCCGGCAGCGCCCACCAGCGGTGAGACGCTGCAAGAGGTCGTGGTCACGGCCTCGGCGCAAGCGGTGAAGAAGCTGGATGCGAGCTACAACATCGTGTCAGCATCGCTGCAGGACATCGCGATGGCCGATCCGGGCAGCGCTGCCGAGGTCTACAAACTCTCGCCCGGCATCTGGCCGGAAGCATCCGGCGGACAGACCGGCGTCAACATCGACGTCGCGGGCTTTCCCGATGGTGGCGGCGACTCGCCATTCTTCACGACCATGATTCAGGGGTCGCCCCTCTACGGCGCGCCCTACCTGTCCTTCATGGATAACAGCTCACTGATTCGCGCGGACGACACGGTCGAGCGCGTCGAGATCGTGCAGGGCGGAACCAGCGCCATCTACGGCCCGGGACAGCCGGGTGCCACGGCCAACTGGATCCTGCGGACCGGTTCGGACAAGGAGACCGGGTCGGTGGGTGTCACTTACGGCGACGAGGGGTTGTATCGGGTCGATCTCTTCGAGAGCGGCAAGATCGCAGAAGGCTGGTACGGAAGCATCGGCGGCTTCTACCGCACCTCCGAAGGCGTGCGCGATCCGCAGTATCTGTCCGACATCGGAGGTCAGCTGACGGCCACGTTGAAACATACTCTGGACAACGGGTCGATCATGTTCTGGGCGCGCACCATGCACGACCACAACGCGTGGGTCGCAGACTTTCCTTACACCGTAACCAACGGCTCGGTGAATACCTATCCCGGGTTCAACCAGCTCCACTCCACTTACGACAGCAAGCAGTTGGAGCAGTTCCAGATCCCGAATCCGGCCTGCAACTGTTTCCAGAACGATGACATCAGCGACGGACGCGGCGGTGACCTCAGCTACGTCGGCTCGGAGCTCAAGGAGTCGTTCAGCGACGGCTGGTCGATCAGCAACAACTTCATCTTCGATGGCGGCTACGTCAATACGCACGCGCTGATCAACAACGGCAACCCCACGACGTTGTCGGCCTACATCACAGGAGACGGCGTCCTTACTGGCACCCCAGTAACCCCCGGTGACGTCACGGCCACCTACCAGAACGGCACCGCCGTGAACCCCAATCAGAGCGTGGTCACGCAGCAGGTCTGGCTGGTGGAGAAGAAGATCAGCAGCATCGAGGATGAGTTCCGCGTGAACAAGGATTTCGGCAACGGCAATACCCTGACCTTCGGTCTGTATGTGAACCACTACACGATGAACGACAACTGGTCGCTGAGCTCCAACGTGCTGATCACCAATCAGCCGAACGCCCAGGCCATCATCCTGACCGGAAACGTGGGCGGCACTCAATACCAGGTGAGCAGCCCGCAGGGCATCATCGACGCCAACGGCGGCTACTACATCCTGCAGAATGGCGACGCCACCAATGTCGCCGCCTATCTCTCCGATGCATGGAAGATCAATCGTTGGTTGCTCGATCTCTCGGTTCGACTCGAGCACATCAACCTGAGCCAGGAGACCAGCAATACCTCGCCGGTCAACCTGGGGAACCCGGCAGCGGCACCAGGAACCGGAACCAATCTCTGGGATAACTCGGTCAACCTGCCGAACGGGACCTACTCGCCGGGCAGTGAGAACAACACCATGCCGACCTTCTCCGGCGGCGCCAACTACGAGTTCAACGACAACATGAGCGCCTACGTGCGCATCAACAATGGCGTCGAGTTCGAGAACTTCGACAACGTCCGTTGCAACAACGGCGGGTGTCCGGCCAGCGCGCCCCTGACGACCCTGCAGAACTACGAGTTCGGCTTCAAGATCCAGAATCAATGGACGTACATTGATGCGTCGGTCTACGACAAGGAGTTCAGTGGTCTAACGGTCACACCCGTCAACATCGACAACGTACCGATCGGTCCGGCGTCGATCTATGGATCGACCTCGAAGGGCGGCCGGCTCGTCGGCAGCGTAAATCCCTTCGCGACCAGCGATAACCAGCCGCTTAGCACTTTCAAGATCACGGTGAACGGCATCTATGAGGACGCCCATTACAAGGACTTCCCGGGCTGCTTCATCTACACCAACATCACCGGCCAGGTGATCTGCGGCTCGATCAACGGCAACCAGCTCGCGCGTCTGCCGAAGTATCAGGTGCGAATCACACCGAGCGACACGCAGCTCTTCAGCTGGGGCACGCTGTCCGAGCAGGTGACCTACGAGGACATCGGCAAGCGCTTCCAGGACGCTTCGGGCCTGACGCCGCTGCCTGCGTACTGGGATCTGGCCGCCGGCATCGATGCCCACGTCGGGGAAAGCTGGGAGTTCCGGCTGCTGGGTTCGAACCTCACCAACGAGCTCGGGTTGACCGAGGGCAATGCCCGCTTCGGCGGCAACACGGTGCAGAACAACGTAGGGTTCGGCCGTTCGATCGTCGGACGCGAAATTAACTTTACAGCCAAGTATTTCTGGTAAGAGCGACGCAACCTTCTCCCCTCACGGCGACGTGAGGGGAGATTTTTTTGGGCGTGCTATTCGCGGTCCGGGACCGCGTCGAAAGCCACCGTCAGGCGCGGCTGGTCGGCGTGGAACGGCAGCGTGCCGTGCCAGAAATACGACGGAAAAAGCACCAGCAGCCCCACTTCGGGGCGGACTGAGAGCTCCGCAGGCAGCGATGGAGTCGTGAGCATGCCCGGCGCACCGAAGCTGAGAATCCCCTCCCCCGTGTGGCCTGCGCGCATGGAATCAGGCAGCTGCACGTAGAACGCCGAGGAGATCCATCCGCGGGGATGCACGTGACTCGTGTGGTAGCCGTCGCTGTGCAGACGCACCGACCAGCCGCCGTTGAACCGCGCCGGACCACGATTGCGACGCCGCAGGGCGTCCTCGCCCTGGCCGATGTGCTCGCGGTAACGGGCGATCGGAGCGGCAAAGGCGCGAAACAGTGCCTGAATGACGGGATCCGGACTGCGCGACAGGTCCTGGGTGGTCTCGGTACCGAGACGTAACGACTGAAAGAGCAGCCGGTGACCGTGCGGGTTGTGCAGGCTACCCAGCCGTGCGGCGACCTCCGTCAGAAAGCTGCCGAGATCGCCCCACCCGGCAGGTGTTTCGATCGGCATCGACAGCACCATCCGGTCGTAGTCGCAGAACGATTCGTAGCGGGGATCGTGCAACAGCCGCAGCGCCGTGGTCTGCATGGCAATGAGGTATTGCTGGTCCGGGGTGGCCTCGAGCAGCGTGGCGCACTCGGTGAGCGCCCGCTTCCCGTCGCCCACCCCGAGACACGCCGCGCACAGCAGCCGGCGCGCCGTGTGATCGGCCGGCAGTGCGCGTAGCGCGCGCTCTGCCAGTCTCAGTGCGGTGGCAGGCTCGAACTCGAGGGCCGCCAGTCCCGCGCGAATCAGCATGCTGGGATGGGAGTCAGGCCGTGCAGCTCGCTCGCTGAGACAAGCGAAGGCGCCGCGCGCATCTCCCGCTCCCTGCAGCAAGGCGGCCTTGGTGCCTCGCAGGGCATCGTCATGCGGAAATTTCTCGAGCGCCTCGGTGAGGCTACGGGCAGCCGCGGCGATATCTCCCGAGCGCCTCCAGACGAGCTGCGCCAGTCGGTCGTGGGTCTCGGCACGACGCGGATCGAGTCTCACGCACTCGCGCAAGGCGAGCTCGGCTTCGTCGAATCGCTCGAGGCTCAAGAGACTGCGCGCCAGGGTGTAGTGCAGAGCGGCGCTGGGTCGACTGTGGAGCAGCGTCTGGCGCAGCACGCGTTCGGCTTCCGCCGGCTGCTGGGCCGTATTCAGGGCGACCGCCAGAGTATGGGCGGCAACCGAATCGTCCGGCGAGCGCCCCACCCGCTCGCGATAGTGAGCCACCGCCTCGGGAAGGCGCCCGAGAGCGGCGTAGGCCGCCACGTGCAGCGCCGCCAGATCAAGGTCCGCCTTGCCGCTGTGGCACCAGGGCGTAGCAACCTCGAGCGCCCGGGCCGGCTGGCCGGTGTCGAGGTAATAGCGAGTCAGCAGGAGCGCGGCCCGCAGATACGGCGGGCTGCCCTGCAGCGCGCGCTCGAGCAGCGGCACGGCCTCGGCGCGGCGACCCGTCTGCAGCAGCAACTCGGCCAGCGTGGTCAGCGTGGGGACCGAGGCGGGGTCGATCTCGAGGGCCCGCCGCAGCACTGACTCCGCTTGCGCCGTATCACCCAGGGCCTGCTTGGCGCCGGCCAGCAGCCGCAGCCCTTCTACGTAACCGGGGTTTGCGGCGAGCAGCGACTCCAGCTGCGCATGCGCGTCGCGGAACTGACCGGCTTGCAGCAGGCCGCTGATGCGGCGCATGGCCTCAGCTAAAGCTGCGGATACCGCCATCCGTCCTCTACCCGCCTGTTGCCGTCAGTGCAGCTCTCGGATCCGGATGTGGCGCACCTCGAGCGAGCCGGGATGATCGCCCTGGATGCCGATCAGGCCACTCGCGGCCAGGCCGTAGTTCGGATACTTGGAGAACTTGCTCGCCGCCACCCGCTGCTTCCAGTCGGCGCTGCCGAAATCGTACTCGACCACCTTGACGCCGTTCAGCCAGTGCTCGACGTGATTGCCCTGCACTACGAGGCGTGTCTTGTTCCACTGTCCGTAAGGCTTGGCCACGCCGGGAGGCACGCCGTAGAGGGCATAGTCGGACCCGGCCGCCGTGAGTGCGCTCTTGCCGTCCTCGGTATTGGCGTCATCCAGCAGCTGGTACTCCGGCGCGCTCCAGTAGATGTGATCGTATTCGCGCGTGCCGCGATAGAAGATCCCGCTGTTGCCTTCCTTGCCGATCTTCCATTCGAGCTCGAGCTCAAAGCTGCCGTAGCTCTTGTTGCTGATGAGGTCATCGACCGCACCGTCCTTGGAGAGGACGCCGCCGGCCACGTGCCAGCCCGCCGGCAGCCCGGAGTCCTTCCAGCCCCGCCAGTCGGGAGCACTGTGGTCGCCGAGCAGGTTGTGCCAGGGGCCAGGGGCTGCGGTCGGCGCCGCCGCGAGGGCAGCGGCCGCTGCGGTCAGCAGCGCGAACAGCGCCGTTCGAGCGTAAGTGGTGTTCATGATTCAGTCCTCATCCGATTTTCAGATCAGGTTCAGTTTCTTGAGCAGCTCGGGGGGAGCTCCCTCGAAGCTGGTGAGTGGTACGTTGCCGATGTAGCCGAGGTCCTTGCGCCCCGCCGGGCTCGAATAAAAAGCCGCCGCAGTGAGATCACGGTAGCGGGCGAAGAAGCGCGCCGCCTCGCGCTGCGCCGGATTCGCGCGGGCCTCGCTCGCGATCTCATCGCAGATCGCAGTCTGCCCCCCGACATCGAGGTCGGCAAAGCTCTTGGCGGAATGCCGCGTGGCTTGCGCGTCCAGCCAGGTGAAACCATCCAGCACGATCGGCCGGTCGCGTTGCTGCCGCGGGTAGGGTGCGCTCACCCACTCGTCGATGAAATCCACCACGCCGATCGAGGAGGCGGCGCCCGAGTGCTGGTCCGCGGGAATGATGAGGTCCGAAAGCACGGCGGCGAGGCGCCGCTGAGCCGCGCTCAAGGTGAGCGGCCAGAACTCCCCGGCGTGATGAGGCGGGGTGAGAGCCGGGTCGGTACCGTAACCCTGGCCGGGGGGAAACGCATCGCTGTTCGCCGTCACCGCCTGCGCGCTGCTCCGGGTGAGCAACGGCCACGCCGCGCTCACCGCCAGCATCCATTTGATGGTCGTGCGCCGGTCCATCACAGCTCCCTGCGCCGCATGCGCGCGAGTATGTGATCGCAGGCGCGCCAGGCGATCGCCATGATCGTGAGCGTCGGGTTCTTGTCGGCGTTGGACGCGAACACCCCGCCGTCGGTGATGTAGATGTTCGGCACGTCCCAGGTCTGGCACCAGGAGTTGGTCACCGAGCTCCCAGCATTCGCTCCCATGATCGCACCCCCGACTTCGTGGATGATGGAGCCCCCCGGTGCGATGGCCTTGGCGCCGTCGGTCTCCACCGCCTGCGCTCGGCCTCCCATGGCCTCGATGATGTCGGCGAAAGTGCGCTGCATGTGGGCCGCCTGGCGCGTCTCGTGCTCCGACCACTGCCAGTGGAAGCGCAGCACGGGGATCCCCCACTTGTCCTTCGCGCCCCCCGGGTCGATCTCGCAGTAGGACTGCTCGTTGGGGATCATCTCGCCGCGACCATCGAAGGAGACGAACGAGCCGTAGTAGCGGCGCACGTCCGCCTTGAACTTCGCGCCGTAGTTGCCGCCCGTGAGCCATTCGATGCCGGCCGCCGTGCCGTAGCCCGGCATGTGTTTGCCGCCGCCGTACTCGATGTGGTAACCACGGGCGAAGCCGAGCTTGCCGGCCAGCTGCTGCTTGTACAGCCACCAGGGGACGTAGAGCTGATGCCCGTCCGCGCCGTCCTCATTGACCGGCGGCAGGCTCTCGAGCAGCGGCACCTGCCCGGTTACGCTGCTGCCCACCGTGTCCATGAGATAGTGCCCGAGCTTGCCGCTCGAGTTGGCGAGGCCGTCGGGGAAGCGCGCGCTCCTCGAGTTGAGAAGAATGCGCACCGACTCGCAGGCGCTCGCCGCCAGAATCACCACCCGGGCGCTCGCATGTTCGTGCTTGCCGCTGGTGCGATCGACGAATGTCACGCCGTTGGCGTGGCCGTCGGGCCCGAGCGTGACCTCATACACCATCGCATCCGTCACGATGTCGAGCTTGCCACTCGCAAGCGCAGGGGGCAGATGCACGGTGGTCGACTGATAGTTGGCGCGCACCGAGCAGCCGCGTCCGCAGGGCGTCGCCCACAGACACGGGGCGCGGCTTTGCATCGACTCGGCGGTGAGCTGCTGCGCCCGCGCGTTGCCCGGATGCAGCCGCGCCGGGTTGCGGCGGTGATCGAGCGCCCGGGTGAGCACCGCGCGATGGCCCGGAATCACCGGAATGCCGAGGTGGCCGGCGTGTTTGCGGACCAGATAGTCGCTAACGATGGGCTTGGGCGGCGGCAGCAGACAGCCGGGCGGGGAGCTGGGGGTGTTCTCCAGGCCCTCGCTGGTACCGTACACACCGACCAGCAGCTCCACCTTGTCGTAGTAGGGCGCGAGGTCCTCGTAACCAATCGGCCAGTCGAAGCCGAGACCGTCGCGAGTCCTGGGCTTGAAATCATAAGGACCGTTGCGCAGCGAAATCCGGCCCCAGTGATTGGTACGCCCGCCGAGCATGCGCGCCCGCCACCACTCGAAGCGGCCGGCGTCCTCCTCGGTCGCGCGCACATACGGCTCGCCCGGCACCTGCCAGCCGCCATCGATGGTGGCGTCGTAGAAGCCGAAGGGCTTCTGCGGTGTGCCGACCCCGCCGAGCGGCGCCAGGTCCGGCGTCTGAAACATGGGTGTCTCGCTCGCCGGATCGTAGCGGCGCCCGGCCTCGAGCATCAGTACCCGCGCGCCGTCCATGCACAGCGTGTAGGCCGACTGACCGCCGGCGGCGCCGGAGCCGACCACGATCGCATCGTAAGTGCGCTGCTGGGTTTTCGGGGTTACGAAAGGCATGGCACCTCGGCGGCTGTCTTTAGGACCGATAGGCTTCGCGCCCGATTCCCTGGGCTGCAATTCCCTGACTCGGCAGCACCTCGTGCTGCAGGGCGTACATCGCCGCCGCGGCCTCATCGATCGCGCGCGTGAAGGCGATGGAGGCGGCGAGGATCGGCTTCAGGCGCTCCTTGTCCTGGATGCGCGCCGGCGGATACTCGTGCTCCACCACGAGGTAGGTCTTGTCCGGCTCGATGGCGAGCAGCTCGCGCGCGGCGAGCTGGTGGTCGAGCCAGTCGACCGAGCGGTTCTGCAGGTAGGCGAGCGGATCGTGGCGCGCGGTGCCAGGCAGCTCGTGCTCGGCAAATACCGTCTGCTTCTTCCAGGCATTGGCCTGCTCGGCCGGATCGGCGCTCGGGCGCTCGCCGTGCCAGTCGCCGCGCTGCAGGGTCTGACCGCCGTAGCCCCAGGCGGCGATGCCGCGCGCGTCGATGACCTGGCCCTTGACGTGAAAGCCGCCGATCAGGAACCCATAGCCGCTGTCCTTGAGGTACTGGAACACGGAACGCGAGTCCTGGCCCATGAGGATCGCATGCGACGGGTCGTAATGGATGCGGAACTGCTCTCCGACGCCGTGCCGCTCGCAGATGCGGTGCAGGGCGATCCAGGGACCTGGCGCATAGGCGATGTTGTTGTGCCACAGGTCGCTGGTGTTCCAGCCCGGCATCGGGCACTGCTCCACCCGGTAGGTGAGGCCGCGCGCCCGGGCCTCCTTCAGCAGCGGCACGAACACCTGCTCGAACATCACGAGGTTGCCGTCCATCGACAGGAGCGGATTGCGCCCGACGAAGCCGGTTACGGCATCGGTGCCGAGCAGCACCGCGGCATCGAACACCTTAAGCATCAGCACGTGCTTTTTGGCTCGCGCGGCCTCATCGCTGGCGAGCATGTTGTCGAAGTAGCCGAGATCCGAGAGCCCCACCCCGCTCGATTGCATGGCACGCCGCACGCGTGCTGCCCGCGCCGCATCAAACGGCCGGCGCAGATCGAGTGTGTTGGCTACCGGATCGAGCATGGCCGCCGCCGGCACGTCGCTCTCGGAGGGATGCAGCGCAGCCGACAGCTCGATGTTGGGACTGCCGATCTCGCGCGCGAACGCGAGCCACTCCTCGATGGCGAGGTCGGGGTCCGCATCGCGCCGGGCGCGCAGCGTCAGCTCCTGAAACGCCGCCGTGAGGATGCTGAGACGCATGGGGCGCGGCCGGAACTCAGCGGGCGGCATAGCTGACTCTCTCGTTGCGGAACATGGCCGCAAACAGCACGACTACCACCGCGGCAAACACCGCCGGATAGAGCCAGATCGTCCGCCAGTCGTGCACCCCGGCGGCCGCGTGCGCATCGACCACCTGGCCTGCCAGCGAGAAGCCGATCAGCATGCCGACGCCGTAAGTCGCGAGCGTGATCAGTCCCTGGGCCGCGGCCTTGTGCTCGGCGCCAGCCTTCGAGTCGGTATAGATCTGCCCGGAGACGAAGAAGAAGTCGTAGCACACGCCGTGCAGTGCGATGCCGAGAATCAGCAGCACCGCAAGCGCCTGCGCATCGCCCAGGGCGAACAGCACATAGCGCACCGCCCACGCCAGCATCCCGATCAGCAGCGTCAGCTTCATGCCGCAGGCGCGCAGGAAGAACGGAATCGCCAGCATGAACGCCACCTCGGACATCTGGCCGATGGTCTGCTTGCCCGTGGCGTTGGCCACCCCGATCTCGGTGAGGAACTGATTGGCATTCTGGTAGTAGAAGGCGAGCGGAATGCAGATCAGGACCGAGGCCAGGAAGAACACCAGGAAATTGCGCTCCCGCAGCAGCACGAGGGCATCGAAGCCGAGCAGCCGCCGCAGCGTGACGCGACCGGCGGCCGGCTGCGGCGGCGTGGCAGGCAGGGTGAAGCTGTACACGCCGAGGGCGAACGAAGCGAGCGAGCACATGAGGAAGGTGTGGCGCAGCAGCCCCTGCGAGATGCCCGGGTGCGAATCCCAGGCGAACAGGTAGCTGATGACGAGACCGGCGACGATCCAGCCGATCGTCCCCCACACGCGCACGCCGGAGAAGTGCCGCGCAGGCTCCTCCATCTGCCGGAACGAGATGGCGTTCACCAGCGCCAGCGTCGGCATGTAGAGCAGCATGTAGGCGAGCAGTACCGGATAGAAGCCGCCGAAGTCGTGGCTGCTGTACAGCACGTACATGAGGATTCCGCCGGCGATGTGGAAAGCCCCGAGCAGCCGCTCGGCGTTGAAATACCGGTCCGCGATCAGGCCGACGATGAACGGCGCGATTATCGCGCCCCATGACTGCGTCGAATAGGCGAGCGCGGTCTGCGCGCCGCTGGCATGCAGATTCGCCGCCAGGTAGCTCCCCATGGTGACGAACCAGCCGCCCCAGATGAAGAACTCCAGGAACATCATCGCGCACAGACGCAGTCGGGTCGGTGTCGTCACGCGCGCCGAAGCGTACCATGGGCCGATAGCCACCTGGACCCGCAGACGGTTCCTCGCACGGACCGGACGATGGGGCGCCGGCGCGCTCATGGCGCAGGGCCTGCCGGCCTTGGCGCGGGCGACCCCGCTCGGCGGGCCCGTGGGACTGCAGCTCTACGCGGTCAAGGACTCCCTGGCGGCGGATCCCGCTGCGACGCTGCGGCGGGTCAGGGAGATCGGTTTCGGCGAGGTGGAGACCGCGGGTCGTTTCCCGATGATCCACGTGAAGGACTTTCTGCC
>DATMOK010000046.1:0-97625 GCA_035568235.1 Steroidobacteraceae bacterium
CAACGGCGCGACAGTGACGCTCGCCAACATGGGCGTGGCCGCGAGCTACGTCATCACCACGGCCGGCACGACGACCAACCTGAACGTGGCCAGCGTCGACTCCGTCGATGCCTCCAACCTGGCGCTCACGCAGATCGATGCAGCGCTGCAGCAGGTGGCGGCGACCGGTGCCCAGCTCGGCGCGTACCAGAACCGGTTCCAGAGCGCCATCACGGGCTTGACGACCGACTCGACCAACCTGCAGAGCGCTCGCAGCGGCATTCAGGATACGGACTACGCGGCGGCGACCTCGTCGCTGTCGAAGGCCCAGATCCTGCAGCAGGCGAGCACGGCGATGGTGGCGCAGGCCAACACCATCCCGCAGAACATTCTGACGCTCCTGCAGAAGCTGCCGTAAGGTGGTGAGCTACCAGTCGCTTGTACTGGTAACGAGGGGCGGGCGCCAGGAGGCGCCCGCCCCGTTCCTTTTCTAAGAGGCGCCCATGAGCACGACCATCAGTTCGACAGGCACCACTGGCAGCGTCGCGCAGCCGCAGCCGGTCGTCTCGGTCGCAAGCAACAGCTCCTCCGGAGCCGCGGGCGGCTCGGTCATCAACGTCAGCAACCTGGTCTCGGAGCTGGTGGCCGCCACCGAGGACCCGCAGCAGACGCTCATCAACAACCAGACGCAGCAGGTCACCAGCCAGATTTCCGCGCTCGGGACGCTGAAGGGCGCGCTGTCGACCTTCCAGTCGGCCTTGAGCGCGCTCGACACCCCGAGTTCCTTCCAGCTCGAGACCGCCAACAGCAGCGATTCGAGCGCCTTCACCGCGACCGCCGCGAGCGGCGCACCCACCGGCACCTACAACGTGGCGGTCACCGGCCTCGCCACGGCGCAGCAGCTGCTGTCGAACGCCGTCTCCGGCAGCACGATCGGCAGCGGCACCCTGTCGCTGTCGCTCGGCGGCACGAGCTTCAGTGTCGTCGTGAACTCGAGCAACGACACGCTGCAGGGGCTCGCCGCCTCGATCAACTCCGCCGCCGGCAATCCCGGGGTTACGGCCACGGTGCTGCAGGGCACGAGCGGCTCATACCTGCTGTTGTCGTCCTCGCAGACCGGCGCCGCCAACACCATCAAGGTCACGGAGACCGATGCCGGCACCGGCCTCGCTGCCTTCACCTACGGTACCGGCAACACGGCCAACTACACCCAGGAGGCGGCCGCCGGGAATGCCGCCTTCTCGATCTCGGGTGTCAATTTCTCGAGTCCCAGCAATACGGTCACCAACGCGGTGAGCGGTGTGACGCTGACCCTGCTCGGCACCACCCCGAACAGCAGCTCGAGCGCCAGCACCAGTGCCAGCAGCACGCCACCGGCGACACTCAGCATCGGCACCGACACGACGACGATCACGACCAACATCCAGAGCTTCGTCACCGCCTACAACACGCTGCAGAGCACGCTCGCGCAGCTCGGCAACTATGACTCCTCGACCGGCACGGCCGGGGCGCTGATGGACGACCCGGCGCTGCAGAACATCCAGAGCCAGGTCCAGCAGTCGCTCTACAGCATCGTCAACACCGGCTCCTCGACGTACAACACCCTCGCCAGCATCGGTATCACGACCAACAGCGACGGCTCGCTGAGCTTGAACAGCGCCACGCTGTCCACCGCGCTCGGCAGCAACTTCAGCGCCGTGAGCCAGCTGTTCAGTGGCGCGAGTGGCGTCGCCAATACGCTGAATGGCGACATCAACAGCGCGCTCGGACCTAACGGCTCGATCACCACCGAGGGCCAGACGCTCACCGCTCAGGCGAACGCGCTCAGTACGCAGAGCACGCAGCTGCAGCAGCAGATGGCGGCGCTGTCGGCGAGCCTCACCCAGCAGTACTCGGCGCTCAATGCGCTGCTGTCGTCGCTGCAGAGCACCTCGGCCTACCTGACGCAGCAGTTCGCGACGCTGCCGCAGGTGCAGGCGACCCAGAACGCCTGAGGCTGCCGCAGGGGGACTCAAGTTCGCCCTGCCCGCGCCGCTAAAGGGGTATCGACCGGACGGAGGCTGAGCCGTCATGAGCGGATTCGGCTACAACAACCCCAGAATGGCGGCGTACCGCAGCACCCTGGTGCACGGCGGAGTCGCGAGCTCCGACCCGCACGCCCTCGTGCAGATGCTGTTCGACGCCGCCGTGGATCGCATGGCGGCCGCGCGCGGCTGCATCGAGCGCGGTGAGCAGGCCGGCAAGGCCAAGCTCCTGCACAGCTGCGTGATCATCATCACGGAGCTGCGCGGCAGCCTCGATCTTGCCAAGGGCGGGCCGCTCGCGAGCAACCTGCGCGACCTCTACGAATATATGATCCGCCGCCTGATGCTCGCCAACGCGCGCTCGGATGTCGGCTGTATCACCGAGGTGCTGGGGCTGCTCGCGGAGATTCGCAGCGCCTGGGTGGCGATCCGCCCCCAGGTGCAGCCGGCCTGAGCCTTTAGGCGGCGCGCGCCGCGCGCCGTAAGGACATTCAGCGCGCGATCGAGTCGCGCCGTGCCTTGCCGACCTTGAGCGGCACGCTCGCATCGAGCGTGGTGCCGCGCCCGGCGACGCCGAACACCCGCAAGGTGCCGCCGAGCTGCATCAGCCGCTCGGACGTCGACAGGAGGCCAAAGCATCCGGCCTTGCCCCGGTCGCGATCGCCGATACCGATGCCGTCATCGCTGATGCGCAGGTGTGCCGCGCCATCCTGTGCCCACAGGTGGGCCTCCACGCGCCGCGCGCGCGCGTGACGCACCACGTTGCTGAGTGCCTCCTGGAAGGCCCGATACAGCACCAGCGAGCGGCGCCGGCCAATTTCCGCGATGCCGCCCGTGGCGGTGAGCTCGATGACGAGCCCCGACTGCGCCGCGCACTCGGCGGCGAAGCGCTGCAGCGCCTCGGTGAGGCCGAGCTCCTCGACCCCGGGAGGCTGCAGCTCGAAGGTGATGTGCCGCAGGTGCTCGAGGCAGCGCTCGATGCGCCCGGCGAGAGCATCCAGCTCCCCCGGTGCCGGCGGGGTCGGCTGCGCGCGCAGCGTCTCCACCTCGGCCTTGAGGGTGGTCAGATCCTCGCGCAGGGTGCCGTGCAGGCGCCGCGCGATCGCGGCGCGCTCGTCCTCGCGCAGATGCTCGAGCCGGTTGGCGAGCGCCCGGATGCGGACATGGAAGCCGTCGATCGCCGCGCGCTGCTGCAGCTGCTCGGTGATGTCCACGTCCACACCCATGAACCCCACCACGGTGCCCGCCTCATCGCGCAGCGCCGCGGCCCGCGACTGCACCGTGCGCAGCTCCCCGCCCGAGCGGCGATAGCGGAACTCGAGATCGAGCGGCGCGCCGCGCAGCAGACTCTCCCAGGCATCGCTCAGGCGCTCGCGATCCTCCGGATGCACGACGTCCCACCAGCCATCGCCGAGCGCCGCATCGCTCAGCAGGCCGGTGATCTTGAGCCAGCAGGGATTGGCATAGTTGCAGTCGCCGTTTGCGTCCATCAGCAGGATGCCGACGGGAGCTGAGTCGGCGAGCTGCCGGAAGCGCGCCGCCGCGGTGTGCTGCGCCTCGCCGAAGCGCAGCTCCCCCTCCGCGCGCAGCCGCGCACGCAGGTCCGTCACGGTCTGGATGCGGTACCTCACCGCTCCTGCCGCGTCGCGCACCGAGACCAGGCTGAGCTCCACCGGTATGAGCGCCCCATCGCGGTGGATCTGGCAGGTCTGCAGCGTCGCCGTGCCGCTCAAGTCCGCGGTGTGCTCGGCTACGGCGAGCGACACGTGCTCGGTCGCGGGAAAGACGCTGAGCGCGGATTGGCGCTCGAGCTGCTCGGGCGTGCGGCCGACCAGCTGCGCGTAGGCCGAATTGACGGTGCGCAGCGTCGAGCTCACGGGGTCGATGAGGGCGATGCCGTGAGCGTTGTGAACGAAGGCCTCGGGCCACAGGCTCTCGGCAGGTACCGGGCGGCTGGCGCCGGCAATGCGGGCCAGGTCCTCTGGGGGTCGTTCGGCTTCCGGGGGTGTAGCCGCCGGCCGGCGCCGCAACCAGCCGAACTTGGCGCCCCCTCCTCGATCACGGTTTTGCGGCATCTTTCCGGCCCGGAAGACCTTCCCGTGCGGTGCAAACGACCGGGCGCACAGTGTCGTCCGGCCGCTTCTTTGTCAATACGGGAGGCGGCGCACAGCCGATCCGCGGAGAGTACCTAGCCGCGCGCGCCGGTCGGCGGAGCCTACGTATCGGGTTTTGCCCCTGGATGCGAGAAAATTCCGACAAAGGATGGGAGGCGTCGCCGATAGACGACATGTATATAATTGAGCCCACACGGCATCTCGCTCCAGGGAAGGCGCTTGACCACCACACCACTGAATGACCTGACCCACCGGCTGACGATGCTGGCGGCGGCCTACGGCTACACCGTCAGCGTGCGCATGCTCGGCGGAACCCGCGGCAGCTCGGTCGAGCTGCGGGCCACCCGCATCTGCGGCGGCGGTGCCAAGGAATACACCCGCCAGGTGAGCCTGCGGGTACTGGCCAACCGCGGCCAGCAGCTGGCAGCCGATTTCGTGCGTGAGGCGCGCGTCGCGCTGACGGCGCCACCCGCCGACGAAAGCGTGACGCGTGCACGGCCCCGCCAGGCCCGCCACGCCCGCCGCTAGCGCCGCGCTTCGCAGCCCCGCGGCGTAGCCCGCGCGGTTCTCCAAGAATCCTCAAGAATCCCCGCTCGGGGGTCGATACCAGACTCGGACCCCGGCGATCGGGCGCCGTGTTGTCTCGAGCGTTAAGTCACATGCTACAAATCATCGGCTCAGTGGTCGTGGTCGGTTGCATCCTCGGCGGCTTCGTGGCCGAAGGTGGCCATCTCCTCGCGCTGTGGCATCCGTTCGAGGTGCTGATCATCGTCGGCTCGGCGACGGGCGCGTTCCTCATCAGCAACCCGATGAAGGTCGTCAAGGCGGCGTTCGGCGGCGCGCTCGCGCTGCCCAAGGGTGCACGCTACAAGCGCGCGGACTACGTGACGCTGCTGCAGCTGCTCTACGACATCCTGGTCAAGATCCGCAAGGAAGGCGTGATGGCGATCGAGCGCGACACCGAGTCGCCGCATGAAAGCGCGCTCTTCAAGAAGTATCCGCACGTGCTCGCCGACCACCACATGGTGGAGTTCATCACCGACTGCCTGCGCCTGATCGTCGGCGGCAACCTCGACCCGCAGGAGCTCGAGACGCTCCTCGAATACGAGCTCGAGACCCACCACAAGGAATGCCATGAGCCCGCGCACGCCGTGCAGAAGGTCGCGGATGCGCTGCCCGGCTTCGGCATCGTCGCCGCGGTGCTCGGCATCGTGAACACCATGGCCTCGCTCGAGGGCGCCGACACCGCCACCATCGGCCACCGGGTGGGTGCTGCGCTGGTGGGCACCTTCCTCGGCATTCTCGTCTCCTACGGCTTCGTCGGCCCGATCGCCGCGGCCATGGAGTACATCGCCGCCGAGGAGGCCAAGGCTTTCGAGGTGGTGAAGATGGCGCTGGTGGCGAGCGTGCGCGGTTACGCGCCGCCGGTGGCGGTGGAGTTCGCGAGGAAACTCCTTTACAGCGAGGTGCGCCCGACCTTCGCCGATCTCGAGGCGCACCTCAAGGGCAAGCCGAAGCCCGTCGCAGCCGGCGGCGGCGGCGCGCCCAAGCCCGCGGTCGCTGCCGCCAAGTAAGCCGCACATGCCACCGCGACCCGACAAGCAGGCGATCGTCATCGTCAAGCGCTACAAGCGCGGGGTGGCGGGCCATCACGGCGGCGCCTGGAAAGTCGCCTACGCCGATTTCGTCACGGCCATGATGGCCTTCTTCCTCGTCATGTGGCTGGTGACCGCCGTATCGCGCGACCAGCGCGCGGCGATCTTCGATTACTTCAAGAACCCCAGCATGGAGCCGGGCAAGAGCAGCAAGCCGGCGCCGGGAATGGCTGGCCCCGGAGGCGCGAGCACCAGTCCCATCAACATGCACGGCGGACTCGATTCCCCGCGGGTGCTGCAGAGCCTCGCGCCCGGCATCGGCACGCCAGCACCGCCGCCGACGACGCAACCCAAGGATTCGCCGCAGACGCAGCCGACGCCGACGCCGACGCAGACCGAGCAGGACCTGGCCGCGGCACGCAAGGCGGTGGAGGCGGCCGAGCGGGCGCAGCTCGAGTCGCTGATGGATGAGTTGCGCAAGGCGGTCGATGAGAGCCAGGCGCTCGAGCCCTTCAAGGATCAGCTGCTGCTCGACATCACGCCCGAGGGGCTGCGCATCCAGATCGTCGACAAGCAGAACCGGCCGATGTTCGACAGCGGCGGCACGCAGCTCAAGCCCTACACGGTCGCCATCCTCACCGAGCTCGCGAAGTACCTCAACACGGTGCCGAATCACCTGAGCCTCACGGGCCACACCGATGCCACGCCCTATGCGGGTGGCAGCGGACGCACCAACTGGGATCTGTCGGCCGACCGCGCCAATGCCGCACGCCGCGCCCTCGAGGCCGCGGGACTCGCGACCGAGAAGACCGCGCGCGTCGTCGGACTCTCCTCATCCGTGCTGTTCGACAAGCAGGACCCCCGCGACCCGGTCAATCGCCGCATCAGCATCATCGTCATGACCCGTCAGGCGGAGCAGGACGCGGTCAAGACCGAGGCGGAGCCGGAGATGGCGCTGCCGCCACGGACCGGACAATAGGAAAGAAGAGCCATGCGCTACACCCACGACCGAGACCAGAGCGCCGAGCTGTTACGGCTCGCGCTGCCCCTGATGGCGAAGCAATCGGCGGCGCTGCACCCGATCAGCTACACGCTGTGGTACGAGCACGTGGCGGGCATCAATCCGCAGCTGTCCGCCGTTCTCGAGGCGAGCCTGCAGGAGAGCCTGCCGCTCGGTGAGGACGACGTCTACGACCTGCACGCCCGCTACATCGTGGCGCGTGACATGGAGGTGCTCGAGCGGCTGCAGCGCAAGCTCCGCGACGTGCTCGAGGAGGCGGCGCAGAGCGCGGCCACGACGCTCGAGGACAGCGGACAGTTCAGTGCGGCGCTGCGCGCGACCAGCACCCGGCTGTCGGCGCCGCTCGACCTCGAGAGCGTGCACTCGATCATCGCCGAGCTGGCGCGCGAGACCACCCGCATGCAGTCGGCGACGGAAGCGGTGCGCGAGCGGCTCGAGTCGCGCGCCCGCGAGGTCGAGCTACTCACCCGCCAGCTCGAGCAGGCGCAGAGCGAGGCGCTGCTCGATCCGCTCACCGGGCTCAAGAACCGCCGCGGCTACGAACGTGCCGTCCGGGAGCTGGCCGCCTCCGGCACCCCGTTCCGCAGCTCCGCACTGCTGATCGCGGACATCGATCACTTCAAGGAGATCAACGACAAGCACGGGCATCTGCTCGGCGACAAGATCCTGCGGGCGATCGGTCAGACCCTGCAGGCGAACATCAAGGGGCGCGATGTCGCCGGCCGCCTCGGGGGCGATGAGTTCGCGGTGCTCCTGCAGCAGACCTCCGCGAGCGGCGCGCGCTCACTCGCCGAGCAGATCCGCGCCGCGGTCGCCGCCGGGCGGATTCGCCGCACCGACGGCAAGGACCTGGCAGGCTCGGTGACATTGTCCGTCGGGGTCGCGATCGGCGGCAACGGCGACACGCTCGAGAGCATGCTGGCGCGCGCCGACGCGGCTCTCTACGTCGCCAAGCGCAACGGCCGCAATCAGGTGGCGGTGAACGGCGAGCCGAGCGAGGAACGCGTCGCCGTCGGCGCGGAGCGGGTCGCCGCTACCCGTTGAAGCGGCGGACCGCCGCTATACGTTGAACCGGAAGTGCATGACGTCGCCCTCCTGCACCCGGTACTCCTTGCCCTCGAGGCGCAGCTTCCCCGCATCGCGCGCACCGGCCTCGCCCCGCCCCGCGATGTAGTCGGCGAAGGCGATGACCTCGGCACGGATGAAGCCGCGCTCGAAGTCGGTGTGGATGACGCCCGCGGCCTGCGGCGCGGTTGATCCGGCGCGCACCGTCCAGGCGCGCACCTCCTTGGGGCCGGCGGTGAAGAAGGTCTCGAGTCCGAGCAGTGCGTAGCCCGCGCGGATCACCCGATCGAGTCCGGGCTCGGTGAGTCCGAGTCCGGCGAGAAACTCGGCACGCTCGCCCTCTTCCAGCTGCGCGATCTCGGCCTCCAGCGCTGCGCACACCGGCACCACCCGCGCGCCCTCGGTCACCGCGCGCCGCTCGACCTCATCCAGCAGCGGGTTGTCGCGAAAGCCGTTCTCGGCCACGTTGGCCACGTACATCACCGGCTTCGCCGTGAGCAGCTGCAGCTCGCGCAGCTCGCGCCGCTCCTCATCGCTTAAGCTGAGCGCGCGCACCGGACGTGCGGCATCGAGCTGCACCTTGACGCGCTCCAGCAGCGTGCGCTTCCTGAGCGCGTCCTTGTCGCCGCTCTTGCCCGCCTTGATGACCCGCTCGAGTCCCTTCTCGAGCGTCGCAAGATCGGCGAGCGCCAGCTCGGTATCGATGATCTCCATGTCCGACAGCGGATCGATCTTGCCGGCGACGTGCACCACGTCGCCGCCGGCGAAGCAACGCACCACGTGCGCGATCGCATCCACCTCGCGGATGTGCGACAGGAACTGGTTGCCGAGTCCCTCGCCCTGCGAGGCGCCGGCGACGAGCCCCGCGATGTCGACGAACTCCACCGTCGCCGGCACGAGCTTCTCCGGCTGCGCGATGGTGGCGAGCTGATTGAGGCGCGGGTCGGGTACCGGCACCACGCCGACATTCGGGTCGATGGTGCAGAACGGGTAGTTCTCGGCCGCGATCTGCGCGCGCGTGAGTGCATTGAAGAGCGTCGACTTGCCGACGTTCGGGAGTCCGACGATGCCGCAGCGAATGGGCATTCAGGGCGTCCGGCTCGCCGGCGGCTCGCCACCGTGCAGCTGGCTCATGGCGACCTGCGGCCCATCGTTAAGCAGCACCGGCACGATGTCGGCCGCGGCCAGCACCGCGGCGCGCAGCAGCTGCGCCTCCTCGGTGGACGGGCGCCCCAGCACGTAGTCGAGCACCTGCCCGCGATCGCCCGGATGGCCGATGCCGATCCGCAGCCGCCAGAACGCCTCGCCCATCTGTGCGATCACGTCACGCAGGCCATTATGTCCGGCGGCCCCGCCGCCATCCTTGAGGCGTACGACCCCGATAGGGAAATCGAGCTCGTCGTAGGCGACCAGGATCGCTTCCGGCGGCACCTTATAAAAGGAGGCGACGCTCTGCACGGCATCGCCGCTGTGGTTCATGTAGTTCATGGGCTTGAGGAGCCAGAGCTCATCGCTGCCGATGCGCGCGCGCGCCAGCTCACCTTTGTGGCGCGGCTCGCTGCGAAAGCTCGCGCCGTGGCGCACGGCAAGCTCATCGGCGAACTGGAAGCCGGCGTTGTGGCGCGTGCGCGCGTATTCGGTCCCCGGATTGCCGAGGCCGACGATCAGCTTGAGAGCGAGGGCTGCCATAGTTGCATGCTTGCCGTAAACGCACCGGCCGCCGGAGAGCCGAACTTAAGCTCCCACGACGGCCGGCGGCCGAAGCGTGCGGACCGCGCGACGGTTACTTCTTGCCGCCCTCCTTCTTGCCCGCGTCCTTCTTCTCCTCGCCCTTCTTGGCATCGGCGCCCGCCGCCGCTGCACCGGCAGCACCGGCGGCAGCTGGCGCCGCACCCGGCGCGCCCGGCGCACCCGGGGCACCGGCCGCGGCCGGCGCACCCTCGGCCGGCGTCGCAGCGGCAGCCTCGGCGGCCACCGGCTCGGGCTCCTCGGCACGCGGCGCGTGGATCGATACCACCGGCGCGTTGCGCTGGGTGAGCTCCGGAATGGCCACTCCGGCAGGCAGCGGGATGTCGGCGAGGAACTTCGTGTCGTTCAGGCTCATGCCCGAGAGGTCGAGCTCCAGGAACTCCGGCAGATCCTTCGGCAGGCAGCTGATCTCGACGTCGGCGCGCATGTGCGATACCACGCCGCCCTCGTTCTTCACGCCGGGCGAGATGCTCTCGCCCTTGAAGTGAATCGGCAGGCGAATACGGATCTTCTCGTCCGCCACCACGCGCTGCAGATCGACGTGCACCACCAGGTTTTTTGCCGGGTGCATCTGCACGTCCTTGATGATGGCCTCCTCGGTACGCTCGCCGATCTTCAGCTGCACGATCGAGGAGTAGAAGCGCTCATCGGCGATCATGGTGAGCAGGTTCTGCTGATCGAGGATCAGCGCCTGGGCGTCCTGGTGGGCGCCGTAGAGGATGGCGGGAACCTTGCCCGTGTGACGCAGGCGGCGGCTCGCACCTTTGCCTTGCGCCTCGCGGACGTCCGCGCCGACGGTGAATGAGATACGCATGACTCTTTAAATCTCCGTTAGGTTGCTCAACGACGCCGGACCCGCGACCAGGCCGGCACTTACGAAAAACTCAATCAATCGACATACAGGGAGCTCACCGAGCCCTCATCCAGTATGCGGCGGATGGTCTCCGCCAGCAGCTCCGCGACCGACAGCTGGCGGATGCGCTCGGCCTGCTTCGCCTCGGCGCTGAGTGGGATCGTGTCGGTCACGACGAGCTGATCGAGCGCCGACTTCGAGATGCGCTCCACCGCAGTCCCCGACAGCACCGGATGAGTGATGTAGGCGACAACTCGCGCCGCGCCCTCGTCCTTCAGCGCCTGCGCCGCCTGGCAGAGCGTGCCGGCGGTGTCGACCATGTCATCGACCAGCAGGCAGGTCTTGCCCTCGACCTCGCCGATGATGTTCATCACCTTCGACTCATTCGGCCGCGGGCGGCGCTTGTCGATGATCGCCAGCTCCGCATCGTCGAGGCGCTTGGCGAAGGCCCGGGCGCGCGCCACGCCGCCCACATCGGGCGAGACGATGGTCACGTTGCGGTACGCCTGCTTCCAGGCATCGCCGAGCAGCACCGGGGAGGCGTACACGTTGTCCACCGGGATGTCGAAGAATCCCTGGATCTGGTCGGCGTGCAGATCGACGGTCAGCAGTCGGTTCACCCCGGCGCTGGACAGCATGTTGGCCACCAGCTTGGCAGTGATGGCCGCGCGCGTGGCGCGCGGACGGCGGTCCTGGCGCGAGTAGCCGAAGTACGGCACCACCGCGGTGATGCGCGCCGCCGAGGCGCGCCGCGCCGCATCCACCATGACCAGCAGCTCCATCAGCGAATCATTCGCCGGCGGACAGGTCGACTGCACGATGAAGACATCGCGCCCGCGCACGTTCTCCATCAGCTCGATGTTGACCTCGCCGTCGCTGAAGCGGCCCACGTACGCCCGTCCGAGCGGCGTCTGCAGGCTCTTGGCGATGTCGTGCGCCAGCGCCGGAATGGCATTACCGGCGAACAACGCGAGTGTGTCGCTGCTACTCATGGTCTCGCGCCGCTAGGCGCCGCTCTCGTCCTCACAAAACCTGGCTGGGGTGGAAGGATTCGAACCTCCGAATGGCGGGATCAAAACCCGCTGCCTTACCACTTGGCGACACCCCAGTGCATCTACCCAAGCGTCGCTCGAGGGCGGGCAATCTTACAGCCGCCTTAACTCCACCGCCCGTGCCGCAGCTGCTCACGGAGCGGGGAGACATCGAGCCCGCGTGCCACGATGCTCCGCCACCGGTCCGGCACGCGGGCCGCGAGCCGCTCGGCATCCGCTGCGCTCGCGCAGGCCGTGAACACACAGGAGCCGGTACCGGTGAGGCGCGCGGGGCCTAAGCGCGAGAGCCAGTCGAGCGCTTCAGCCACCTCCGGACACAGCGCTCGCACCACCGGCTCGCAGTCATTGCGGCCGCCCGACTCAAAAAAGGCGCGTATTGTGATGAGGGGGGAATTCCTTGTCAATTCAGGGCTCTGGAATACCTCCCGGGTGCTCACCGACACCCCGGGACAGAGGATCATGTACCAGCGGGGCGGCACCTGGACCCGCTCGAGACGCTCGCCCACACCCTCCCCCCAGGCGGAAAAACCTTCAATGAAAACAGGGATATCCGCCCCAAGCGGTAAACCTAAGGCGGTGAGCTCGGGCGTCGTCAGCCCGCACCCCCAGAGGGCGTTCAGTGCGACGAGCGTCGTGGCGGCATCGGAGCTCCCCCCGCCGAGTCCCCCACCCACGGGGATCCGTTTCAGCACCCGGAGAGTCGCCCCAAGCTGAGTCCCCGTCGAGCGCTGCAGCGCCTCGGCCGCGCGCACCACGAGGTCCTCCTCCGCGGCGATGCCGGGCGGTCCCTCAGTGCGCTCGATGACCCCATCGGTCCGTACCCGGATCGCGATCGTGTCGGTGAGATTGATGAGCTGAAAGAGCGTCTGCAGCTCGTGGTAACCGTCGGCGCGGCGCCCGATGACGTGCAGGAACAGGTTGAGCTTCGCGGGCGCCGGCCAGCGGGCCTCATCCGCGAGCCTCCCGCCCCCGGCGCCTCTCACGACTGCCAGGCGTCGACGATGAGCCGCACCCGGACCCCGGCACGCTCGAGCGTCACGTGCGCGGGCAGCCACTCATCGCCAACCGCCATGTAGGAGGTGTAGTCGATCTGCCAGCCGTCCTGCTGCAGCCCCGACAGGCGCTGATGAGCCTCATCGAGCGTCTCGCCGGCGGGACGTGCGGGATCGGGCACGCCGAGCACCCAGTAGCGCAGACTCGTGAGCGGCGCATCGAAGCCGAGGCGGTTATTGAGCTCGGTGCGCGCCGCATCGCCCCTAAGCTCGGCGCCATTGGCCGTCACGATGTGGAGGTCATCGCCCGATGCGGCGATCTCGACGCCCCCCGCCCCCAGCGGTCCTGTAAGCGTCGCCAGCGAGCTGCCGCCGTCCTGTACCCAGCGCAGGCTCGCATTGAACCCCTGTCCGCCGGTGGCGACCGCGACGCGGCCCTTGAGCGTGAAATGCACGCGCGCCTGCAGCCCCAGCCGCCGCACCTGCCAGGTGAGCGAGGCGGGCAGAACCGGTGGCGCGGTGTGGCAGCCGGCGAGCAGCACGAGGGCAGCAACCGCCGCACCCCACGCCGCCCTATTGGGCATCGGGGATGAACCGCGCCAGCGTCGCCTTGAGCGGCTTGGAGTCCGGCTCGCGCGCGAGCGCCGCGGCCCATACCTTGCGGGCCTCGCCCTGCGCGCCGCTCACCCACAGCGCCTCGCCCCAGTGCGCGGCGATCTCCGCATCGTGATCGATCGAGTAGGCTCGCTCGAGGGTGCCTGCCGCGCCGCGCGCGTCGCCGCGCCGGTAGTGCACCCAGCCGAGGCTGTCGAGCGCGGCCGGGTTGTCGGGCATCACGGTGAGCGCGCGGCGGATCAGGCCTTCCGCGCGCGGCAGCTCGATCGAGTGATCGGCGAGCGTGTAGCCGAGCGCGTTCTCGAGCGACGGATCATCCGGCCGCTGCGCCAGCAGCTGCTCGAGCGCGCTGACCGACTCGTGCACGTGTCCCGCCTGATCGAGGATCACCGCGCGGTCGTACTCGATGGAGGGGTTCTGCGGATGGCGCTCGAGCTCCCCCGAGAGCACCGCGAGGCCGGCATCGGCCTGGCCGTGATCGGCCAGCAGCCGTGCCTTGGCGAGCGTGATCTCGAGCTCCTCCTCGGGATGTTCGGCGGCGTAATCATCGAGCAGCGTCAGCGCCTCGGTGCGCGCGCTGTCGGTATGCGTGGTGCGCTCGAGGAGCAGCGCCGCGGCACGCGAGCGGGCCGTCACGGCGACCGAGGAATCGTACAGCCGGCGATACTCGGCGAGCGCACGCTCCGCATCGCCGTCGCGGGCCGCGATGTCGGCGAGGTACAGCTGCGCGGCATCGTTGCCTTCGCCCCCGGAGAGCAGCGCCACAAAGCGCTGCCGGGCCTCCTTGAGATCACCCGACTGGAAGGCGAGCAGCGCCAGGCGCCTGTCGATCTCCTCCGGGGCGACACCGTGGCCACGCAGGCTCTCGAGCTGCTGGTGGGCCTCTTCCATCCGATCGAGCGAGCTCAGGATCTCCGCGAGCTCAAGTCCGCCGCGCGAGCCATCGACGCTGACCGCGGTACGCGCGGTGGCGATGGCCTGCTCGGAATCGCCCTGCAACAGGTAGGCGCGTGCCAGCACGCGCAGCGCCGCAAGGTCACCCGGGTCCTTGCCGAGCGCCTGGGTCGCGTACGCCTCGGCGCGCTTGCCGTCGTAGGCCGCGAGCGCGAGCTCGCCGAATATGATCAGCGTCTGCGGCGCACTCGCCGTCGGCTCAGGGACGCCGCCCATCGCGCCGAGCACCGCCGCGGCCGGCGTGTCCGGCTCCCCGAGCAGCAGCGACACCAGGTCACCGAGCGCGCGCACGTTCGGGTCGTGGCCGGGTTTGCTAGTCTTCGCGGGCGACTGCGCCACCCCGGCGCTGTTCACGATGGCGACGCTCTTCAGGTAGTCACGCACGCCGGCGCGCGCATCGGCCGTGCGGTACAGCTTCAGCGCCACCAGCGCGTACAGCGCGTTGGCATCGGGATCGAGCGGCGCGAGGGTGCGCCAGCGAACGACCGAGGTCCACGCCGCCGGCACGTGCTCGCAGGCGATCCCCACCTCGGTGGCGTGCCGCGCCAGTTTCACGTCTCCCACCTGCGCGGCCTGCGCATAGGCCTCGGCGGCGGCGCGGCAATCGCCGTGCTTCAGGGCGGCCTCGGCGGTTATGGTGAGTGCGTTGGGGTCGCCGCTCGGCGGCGGCGGCGCGGGATGGGGGTGCATGCCGGCGCAGCCGGCCAGCAGCAGCGCCGGGAGCGAAAAACCTAGTGCCGCCAGGGCGGCGCGCGGATTGTTGGCGTACATCGGTAGCACTATAGAGCCTTCGTAGGGGCTGCGCATTGCGCAACTTGTCACAAACCGGATACATCCCGGAGAATCGCGCCGCTTGAAGGAAACGCTCCGCCAACGGCTCGATAAGCTCTCCGATCGCTTCGAGGAGGTCGGACGCCTCCTCGCTACTGATTCAGTCCCCGGCGGCTCGCAGCAGTTCCGTGAATTGTCGATGGAATACGCGCGCCTCGAGCCGCTCGCCGAGCGCTACGGCGCGTACCGCGGCCTGGAGCGGGACCTGGCGGCGGCGAGCGAGCTGTCAGCCGATGCCGACCCCGGCATGCGCGCGCTCGGCGTCGAGGAGAGCTTACGCGTCAAGGACCGGATCGGCGCCGCCGAGGAGGAGCTGCGGCTGCTGCTTTTACCCAAGGATCCGCGCGATGAGCGCAGCATCTTCCTCGAGGTGCGCGCCGGCACCGGGGGGGATGAGGCGGCACTCTTCGCCGGTGAGCTGTACCGCATGTACGCCCGCTACGCCGAGGCCAACGGACTCAGCGTCGAGGTGCTGAGCGAGAGTCCGGGTGAGCACGGCGGCTACAAGGAGATCATCAGCCGCATCGCCGGCAAGGGCGCGTTCTCGAGGCTCAAGTTCGAGTCCGGCACGCACCGCGTGCAGCGCGTGCCGGCGACCGAGGCGCAGGGCCGTATCCACACCTCGGCCGTCACGGTCGCGATCCTGCCCGAGCCCGATGAGGTCGGCGAGATCGAGCTGAAACCCGCGGAGCTGCGCGTCGATACGTTTCGCGCCTCGGGCGCTGGCGGCCAGCACGTCAACAAGACCGATTCCGCGGTGCGCATCACGCACCTGCCGAGCGGCATCGTCGTGGAGTGTCAGGACGAGCGCTCGCAGCACAAGAACCGCGCGCGCGCCCTGTCGCTGCTCAAGGCGCGGCTGCTGGCCGCCGAGCAGGAGAAGCAGCAGAGTGCCCAGGCCCGCGAGCGCCGCCTGCAGGTCGGCAGCGGCGATCGCTCCGAGCGCATCCGCACCTACAACTTTCCACAGGGCCGCGTCACCGACCATCGCATCGAGCTCACCCTCTACAAGCTGCAGCAGATCATGGACGGCCAGCTGGATGAGCTCATCCATGCGCTGCAGCAGGAGTACCAGGCGGAGCTGCTGGCGGAGGAGTCGTGAGCGAGGTCGCGCAGCAGCTGAGCATCGACAGCGCCACCGGCATCGATGTCTCGCTGCCGCTCGCCGGCGCGGGGGCGCGCTCCTACGGGTTCGTCGTCGACTGGCACATTCGCGTGGTACTGGCGCTCGCGTGGTACGGCGCCGGGACACTCCTTTATAACTACCTGCGCGACGGCAGGCTGTCGGTCACCCCGCCGCTCGGCACCAGCACGCGCTTCTTCGGCGCGGTACTGGTGCCGGCGATGGTGCTGTATTTCCTCTACCACCCGGTGGTCGAGCTGCTGATGCGCGGCAGCACGCCCGGCAAGCGCCTCGCCGGAGTGCGGGTGGTGCGGCGCGATGGCGGCGCACCGGGCGCGGGTGCGCTGCTGGTGCGCAACGTGTTCCGCATTATCGACAGCTTGCCGGTCGCCTACGGGCTCGGACTGACACTCGTCGCGCTCACCCGCGAGCACGTGCGCTGCGGTGACATGGCCGCAGGCACACTGCTCGTCTACGAAATGCCGAGCCACGGATTCGCCCTCACCCCGGCGAGCACCGCGGGGGTCCTCGACATCGCCATCGCGGAGCTGGTCGCCGAGCTCTTGGCGCGCTGGCCGGGACTCGAAATGGGGGCGCGGGACATACTGGCACGCGCGCTCCTGAGACGCTGCGGACAGTCCGACGAGCAGCTCACGCCGCTCGATGACGCCGCGCTCCGTCAGGCGCTCATCGAGGTGACGCGCCTTCCGGGGGCAACGCCGTGAGCGGTGCGAGCGCGCGCGATGCCGCCCTGGCGCACGCGCTCATGAAGCGGGCGGCGCTGTGGCAGGAGGCCGAGGCGCGCGCCCGCCGTTTCAGTCGCGGCCGCTCGGACGATCCGACCGAGGCGGCGCGCCTGGCGGATGACTACCGGCTGCTGGCGCACGACCTGGCCCGCGCGCGCGCGCTCCTGCCGCGCTCGCGGGCGCGCGAGTACCTGGAGAGTGTCTACGCGCGCGTGCATGCCACCTTGAACCACGGCGACTGGCGGCTCGGCGCGGCCGTGCGGGCGCTATTCCGCGACGACATCCCCGCCGCCGTGGTCTGGCTCATGCCGTACCTCGTGTGGGCGACGCTGCTGTTCGTGCTGGCCGGCCTCGCCGGTTACGCGCTCGTCGATCGCTTTCCGGAGCTGATTGCGCTGTTCGCCTCGCCCGATCTGATCGCGAGCGTCGAGAACGGCAAGCTCTGGACCGAGGGCCTGCTCAACATCGTGCCCTCCTCGGTGCTGTCGGTGCAGATCCTCGCCAACAACATCGTCGTCAGCCTGTTTGCCTACTGCAGCGGCTTTTTGTTCGGCCTGGGGACACTCTATATCCTCGGTCTCAACGGCCTGATGCTCGGGGCGGTGTTCGCGTTCACTGCGCGGCACGGACTGGCCGGTGCGCTCGGCTCGTTCATCGTGGCGCACGGCTGCGTCGAGCTCTCGGTGATGTGCCTGTCGGGAGCTGCGGGAGCGGCGGTCGGCGAGGCGCTGGTGCGGCCCGGGAGCGAGGGCCGTGCCGCCTCGTTCCGCGCCGCGGCGCTGCGCTCGGGCTCGGTGCTGCTCGCCTGCGCCGTGCTGCTGGTCGGTGCAGGCATCATCGAAGGCTTCGTGTCGCCCGACCCGCGCATCCCGCTTAGCGTCAAGGTGAGCATCGGCGTCGCCTACTGGCTCTTCATGCTGGCGCTGCTCTCGGGCTGGCTGTGGGGCCGGCGCCGACCATGAGCTACACGCGCCGCGCACGGCGCAAGGCCTCGTAGCGCGCGAACACCTGCTCCTCGAGCCGTGTTGCGGGAGCTGCCACCACCGGTGCGCCGAGACGCGTAAGCAGTGCCCGCTGACCCGCGGTGCGTGCCTCGTGCTCGGCGGCGGCAATCGCCACGTACGGATCCTGCCAGTCGTGTGCGAGCTGCTGAGCGAGCTGCGCGATCTCGCCGCTCTGCACGCCGGCGACCAGCACCAGGTGGGGCGGCGCGAGCAGGCGCACGGCGCGCGCCAGCTGGTGCGCGACGCTCGCATCGTCGAGGTCGGTGAGCAGGATCACGAGCGCGCGGTGGCGCAGCAGAGTGCGGATCGTGACCGCCGCCACGGTCGGATCAGACTCGGCCGCCTGCACGCTGCTGCGCTCGAGCGCGTGCCGCAGCGCGATCGTGGCGGCGAGCCCGCGCGCCGGCGCGCGGGTGGCGAGCACGCGATCGGCGTACACGACGAGCCCGATGCGGTCATCGTGCCGGGTGGCCACCTCGGCGAGGCGTGCGGCGATGTTGCCGTACAGGCCGAAACGGTCGAGCGCCCCGCAACGCAGGCGACTCAGGCGCCCGGCGTCGATCGCCACCAGCACGTCGAGATGCTGGTCCTCGCTGTACTCGCGCGTGATGAGCTCACCGGTGCGCGCACTCGCTTTCCAGTCGATGCGTGCGAGCGGGTCGCCCGGCAGGTAGCCGCGCAGCTGATGCAGCTCGGACCCGGCGCCGAGTACACGCCGCACCCGCACACCGCCCCCCATGCCGCGCGCGCGGACTGCGCGGCGCAGCGCATCGGGCGCCACCACCACTTGCGCCTCGATCGGCAGCCGGCGCGACCACCAGGCAAGCGCCACCGGCCCGCGCAGCCGCGCCGGCAGCGAGGGCCACGACTGCGGCCCGAGCCGCACCGGCAGCAGCGTGACCCCATCCGCAACACTGCCCCGCGCCGGTGCCACCACGCGGTGCACCTCGGTGTGCGCCGCGAAGCCTGCCGGAGCGAGCGGCACGTACTCGAGCGCGACCGGACGGCCCGTGCCGTTGGCGAAGGTGAAGGCGGCCTCGATGGCATGGCCGAGGTAGGCACGCGGTGCGATCGCGAGGCGGGCTGTGGGGGCAAAGCGCAGGGCCACCGCGCTTTCGATCGCGAGCCCGGCGAGCAGCAGGCCAGCGGGCAGCAGCCACCAGCGTGCAAGCTGCGGGTCGTCCGACCAGACCGCCACGACGGCGAGCACCGCGGTCAGCAGCACCAGCACGTAGCCACGGCGCGCGAGGTGCATGGCGGTCAGCGGCCCCTAGCGCGGCACCGGTGTCTCGGCGAGCAGCGTGCGCACCACATCGAGGTCGGTCACCCCCTCGAGCGCCGCCTCCGGGGTGAGCACCAGGCGATGCGCCATGACCGCAGGCGCCACCTCCTTGACGTCATCGGGCGCTGCGAACTCAGCGCCGCGCATGGCGGCGGTGATGCGCGCCGCCTTGTGGAGCGAGAGCGCGCCGCGGGTCGAGAGCCCGAGTGTGAGCCGCGGGTGGCGGCGTGAGGCCGCCGCCAGGTCGAGGATGTAGGCGCCGAGTGCTGCCGCGACGTGCACGCGCTCGGCATCCGCGCGCGCGCTCTCGAGCAGCCCGGCGGCAAGCCCGGCCGTCGGTGCGACCGCAGCGGCGGCGCTCACCGCCACGCCGCCGTAGCGGCGCAGCACCTCGGCCTCGGCCTCGCGCGGCGGATAGTCGATGTCGATGCGCAGCATGAAGCGATCGAGCTGCGACTCGGGCAGCGGGTAGGTGCCCTCGAACTCGCGAGGGTTCTGCGTCGCGAGCACCAGGAAATCCGGCGGCAGCGGCAGCGCGACGCGCTCGACGCTCACCTGCCGCTCCTGCATGGCCTCGAGCAACGCCGACTGGGTCTTGGGGCCGGCGCGGTTGATCTCATCCACCAGCACCACATCGGCAAACAGCGGCCCGGGCCGGAACACGAAGCTGCGCGAGGCCTCGTCGAACACGTGCACGCCGATGATGTCGCTCGGCATCAGATCGGCGGTGCCCTGGATGCGCTTGAAATCGCCCCCCAGGGTGCGCGCCAGGGTTTTGGCGAGCAGCGTCTTGCCAAGTCCTGGCACGCCCTGCACCAGCACGTGGCCGCGCGACAGCAGCGCGATGACGAGCGCCGGAACGGCGGCCTCCGCCCCCATGACGACGACGCCGAGCTCGCGCGCCAGCGCCTCGCGTAATTGCTGAACCTGTGAGCTCATGCGGCTATCTGCATTTCAGTGTGGACGATGAGGTTGTGCAAGCGCGCGAGCGGCACGCGCTCGTCGGAGTAGGCGTCGGCGTACCAGGCGCGCAGCTGCGCCACGTCGGCCCGCGCCAGGCGCGGGTTGCTCTCGAGCCAGTCCCAGTAGGGCGCGGGATCGAGCGTCGGGGTACGGAGCGTGCGTCGCAGGCGCTGAAAGAAATGCTCGAACATGCGCCGCGCCGCAGCCGACGGCCGCAGCACCCGCGCCAGGAACGAGCCGGTCGCGCGCACCAGGTCAGCCTCGCCTTGCGCGGGCGGCGGTGCCGGGGGTGCCGCAAGGCGCGTGCCGCCCGCCACCCACGTAAGCCATACCGCGGCGAGGATGGCGAGCGTCGCGTACAACCGCCGGTCGCGATAGAACTTGTCCGGGTCGTAGGTATCGGTCAGCCCCTGGTGCTGGTCGTCGAACAACACGGCGCCGTGCGGCCCGACGCTGTCGCGCACCAGGTTGGCGAGCAGGCGCGCGTTGTCGGCCTCGCCGAGCGCGCGGTTGCTGAACGGCGAGCCGAAAGCGCTCAGTATGATGCTGCCGCCGCCGTGCTCGAGCAGCCACAGCCCGCAACCGCCGGCCGCGACGTGCGCCAGGCACAGCGGAAAGCCGTCGCGCGGCAGATCGAGCCGCCAGTGGCGCGGCCGGTAGTCGGAGAAGCCCGCGATGGCGTGCACCTCGTCGAGGTAACGATGCGCGCGGTTGGGCGTGAGCGTGTCGCGCCGCGGCTTGAGCAGCAGGTCCTTCACTTGCGACAGCGCCGCATGACCGCCGGAGTCCTTGTTCGTGCCGCCGCTCTTCTTCGCAGGCTGCGCCGCGCGCTCGCGGTCGCTGTCGCTCTCGATGTCGAGTCCGGTGAGCTGATGCAGATCGCTGTCGAGCACCCCGCGGTCGCGCGCCCAGGCGGGGCGGTCCGAGAGGGCCGCCAGTACCAGCAGGGTGTTGCCCTTGAGCAGCCACTCATCGAGTGCCAGGGCCTCGCTCTTGCCGAACGGGGTCGCCGCCGGGAGTGTCACGATCAGCAGGTTGCCGCTCGCCGGCAGATCCGCCATGCGCGACAGCGTGGTGAAGCGCTCGCGAACGGCGCGGGTGCGTACGCCCTCTTCACTCAGCCAGGTGAGCGCGCCGAGCAGCCCGTTGTCGCGGCGGTCGGCCGTGGTCGGCACGGAATCGTCCGCGCCGGGGGCACGCCCCGCGTGCACGAATATCAGCAGGAACATGAGAAGCGCGGCGAGCGCCAGAGCGAGCGTCGTCAGCCGCTCGCGCACTACGCGGCCCTCGCCGCGGCTGGCGCCGTCTCGAGCGCCGCCAGGAGCTCCCGGCCGCCGCGTACCGCCGCCTCGCGCACCGGCGCAGCTACGGCGCCGGCCGCATAGCGCACGCGCTCGCTGACCGTGGCGAGATCGGCCAGCCGGGCCCGCCCGGCCTCATCCTCGAGGCGGGCGCGCCGGATGAGCTCGCGGACCGTGAAGGCGCGCGCGGGCGGCAGGCGGTCCTGAGCTGCGAGGCGCGCGGCGATCAGCTCGAGCAGCAGCGCCGGCTGCGAGCCGGGCTCGGCAGCCTCAACGTCGCTCAGCTTAAGTCCGCCACGCGCCGTGCGCCCCGGCGCAGGCCGGTCCGAAGAATCCGGCCGGCGCTTGAGCAGGCCCGCGACCCGCAGCTCGTTGACCAGCACCGCGAGGGCGAGCCCGACCAGCAGTGCGATCGAGACTGCGACGATGAGGCGCACCATGGCCTTGTCGATCGATACGTCGCCGAGCAGGCGACGCAGCCAGCCGTTGTCCTCCTGCGCCTGCTGCGCGAGGAGTGCGCGCAGCCAGCGCTTGAAGCGCGGCCACCAGCCCCCCTGCTCGGGCTCGGGACGCGTAACGCGCTCGAGCACCGCGCGCACGCCCGCGGGGTGCAGCGTGCGCGTGCCGGGCACCGCCGCGGCCTCGCTCATCAGGGCAACGTGGAGCGCGCGCAGACCCGCAGCGCTCAGCTCGTTGTCGGGCTGCTTCCAGTCGCTCGGCAGCCATGCCGCCCAGGGACTCCTCTCGAGCTGGGCGGTGAGATCGGGGCAGCGCGCCGCGATTCGCTCATAACCCACATCGAGGCTCGGGTCGAGCTGCGCGGCGCAGCTCTCCAGCGCGGCGAGCGCATCCGGCTCGCGTGCATACGCCGCCCCCGCGAGCACCAGCAGCAGCGCGAGGAGAGCGCGTGCCACGTCTCAGACGGCGCCGATGCGCTGCGACAGGTCGGCGCCTTCCTTGCGCACCAGCAGATCTCCGAACACCGCGAGCCCGAGCGCCGAGTAGTACGGGCTCGCCAGCGCACCGGCCGCCACCGTCACTACCCCGATTGTGGCCGTGATCAGCGCCACATCGCCTCGGCCGAGCACCGCGCTTAAGAACGCCGTCAGCGAGCCGACCACGATGTACAGGACCAGGAGGAGAAAAACGGCTACGGTGTAGATCGCCGTAAGGCGCAGCACGTTGCTGCCGGTGAGTTGCCAGCTGCGGGCAAGGCTGTCCGAGGCGCTGGTGTCCTCGACCACCATGGCGGTGAAGGCACACGCCATGCGCAGCACCACGTAGGCCATGGGCAGCAGCAGCACGCCAATGGCGATGATCCGCGCGAGGCCCGTTACGAAGAAGGCGGGTATCACAAAAAACCCGCACGCCACGAGAATCAGAATGTACAGGATGACCATGAGCACGATGCGGCCGAGGAGCTTGAGCGCGTACAGGAACTCGCCGCCGACCGCCTGACCGGTAACGATCCGGTATTGTCGGCAGATGATGGCCACCGGGAAGAGGATTGCCAGCAGCGTGCTGGCGATGACCGCGATCGCGTAGCCACCGGACAGCACCGGCTTCACCACGGATTGCGTCATGCTCTGCCCACGCATCATCTGGTAGATGTACGGCAGCCATCGGGTCACCACGATCAGACCGCCGAACACCAGGCATTTGACGAACGTGGCGCGGTAGATGCGGAACGCCAGGTCGAGAACCTCGCCGATGCCGAGCGGACGCGGCGGCGGATACAATGTTGTTTCTGGCATGGCAACATCTTAGCGCTGTTGCGCACGAGCGCATATGACAGCCGAAACAGTCGACACCCTGCTCGAAGAGGGCTGCCGCACGCTGCCCTCGCGGCTCGATGCGCAGCTGCTCCTGGCACACGTCCTGCAGGTGCCGCGCGCGCAGCTGCACTCGCATCCGGAGGCGAGCATCGGGGCCGCGCAGGCGGCGAGCTACCGGGTGCTCCTCGGGCGCCGCCTGGCGGGCGAGCCGCTCGCCTACCTGACCGGCCGGCGCGAGTTCTGGTCGCTGGATCTCGTCGTGACGCCCGCGGTGCTGATCCCGCGACCGGAGACCGAGCTGCTGGTGCAGCGCGCGCTCGCCTGCGGCGCTGCCGATGAGGCCCGCGTGGCGGATCTCGGCACCGGGAGCGGTGCGGTGGCGCTCGCCCTGGCCCGCGAGCGACCCCGCTGGCGGATCGTCGCGACCGATGTGTCGGCGGCGGCGCTCGATGTGGCGCGCCGCAACGCCGCGGCGCTTGGCCTCACGCGGATCGAGTTCCTCCAGGGCAGCTGGTTCGAGCCGCTCGGCAGCGCGCGCTTCGAGCTGCTGGTGAGCAACCCGCCGTACGTGGCCGCGGGCGATGCGGCGCTCACCGACCCCTCCCTCGCCCGCGAGCCCCGGCTCGCGCTCACACCGGGGCCTGACGCGCTCACGTGCCTGCGGGTCCTCGCGCACGGTGCCGCCGCACACCTCGAGCCGGGCGGCTGGCTGCTGCTCGAGCACGGCGCGACGCAGGGCGAGGCCGTGCGCAATGAGCTTGTCCTCGCGGGCTTTGCTCACGTACGCTCGCACCGCGATCTCGCCAGGCACGAGCGCACGACGGAAGGACAACGATGATCCGATTCGAGACCTCACACGGCGGCTTCACCGTGGAGCTGTTCCCCGACGATGCACCCGTGACGGTGCAGAACTTCCTGCAGTACGTGGACGACGGCTTCTTCGACGGCACCATATTCCATCGCATCGTGCCGGGCTTCGTCATCCAGGGGGGCGGCCTCACCGCCGAGTTCGCCAACAAGAAGAACCGCGCGCCGATCGCCAACGAGGCGAAGAACGGCCTGAAGAACACGCGCGGCTCGCTGTCCATGGCGCGCACCAGCGACATCAACAGCGCGACCTCGCAGTTCTTCGTCAACCTGAGCGACAACGCCTTCCTCGATCACGGACCGCGCGACTACGGCTACGCCGTGTTCGGGCGGGTGACCGACGGCATGGAGGTCATCGACAAGATCGCCGCCGTCAGCACCGGCCGCCGCAAGGGGTATCAGGACGCGCCTCTCGAGGACGTGGTGATCGTCTCGGCGCGCCGCATGGAGCCGAAGAAGTAGCGGCCCGCGTGCCGCGGCGAGCGCAGCGCCGGCGCGGCGCCGGCCCGACAGCTCCCGTCCGGCAGCACGGCGGCATCGCCGGGCGGCTGCTGAAGAGCCTCGGTGCGCTCGCGCTCGCGTGGCTCCTGATAACCGCCATTCCGGTGCTGGTGCTGCGCTGGCTGCACCCGCTCACCAGCGCCTTCATGATCGAGGCGAGCGTTGCCGCGAGCCTCGCGGGCCAGCGCGGCTATCACACCGACTACCAGTGGGCGAGCCTCGAGCAGATCTCACCGAACGCCGCCATCGCGGTGATCGCCTCCGAGGACCAGCAGTTCCCGTTCCACGCCGGCTTCGACTTCAACTCGATCCGCGAGGCGGTGCGCGAGAGCGAGCGTGGCCGGCGGCTGCGCGGCGCGAGCACCATCTCGCAGCAGGTGGCGAAGAACCTGTTCCTGTGGCCGGGACACAGCTTCGTGCGCAAGGGCTTCGAGGCGTACTTCACCGTGCTGATCGAGGCGCTGTGGCCCAAGGAGCGGATCCTGGAGATGTATCTGAACGTCGCACAGTTCGGCGACGGTGTGTACGGGGTGCAGGCCGCGGCGCGCCGCTTCTATCACAAGCCCGCGGCGCGCCTGAGCGCCGCGGACGCAGCGCTGCTGGCTGCGGTGCTGCCCAATCCGCTGCGGCTGCACGTCGAGCGCCCGTCGCGCTATGTGCTCGAGCGGCGCGAGTGGATCCTCGGGCAGATGCGCGGCCTGGGAGGCGCGGGTTACCTGCGGTCGGTGGAAAAGGAACGCTAGCGGTCGGCGCCGTCAATGCAGCGGCTTGGCCGCCGCGCCCACGATCGGCCCCTCACCGTGCGTCTGTACCAGCACGGCGACGTCGGTGGCATCGGACGGCAACGAGGACGCGCTCACCTTGTAGTTCGCGGCGGCACCCTTCCACTCGCCCAGCGTGCGGATGCTGCGCACGATGTTGAACTCCTCGAGACTCTTGCCGGAGTTCTCACCGCGGCGGACGCTGGTCTCTGCATGGCGCAGGTACGTCACCAGCACCACATCACTCGCACGCTCGCCCTGTTTCTCGCCGACATCGACCACGAGCTGACCGGCGTCCACCGCGAGCGTCACCGGCACCGCGACACGAGGCTCCGAGAGCGCCTGCACGATCGTCGGCGTGTCGATGGCGTCCTTGCGCCCGTCGATCACGAACTGCGGCGTGAAGGCCGAAGGGCGGCGGAAGTTGCGTACGTAGACGTTCTGCCGCTCGACGGCCTGGCGAAGCTCGAAACGGTCGCGCCACCCGGAGCTGTCCCAGTAGTCGACATGAAACGCCAGCGCCAGAACCCCGGGCCGCTCGCTGAGCTGGCCGAGATAGGCGTCCGCCGGCGGGCAGGAGCTGCAACCCTGCGCGGTGAAGAGCTCGATCACCACGGGCCTCGAGGCCTCGTCGGCCTGCACGGCCGTGCCGACGAGCGCCACACCGGCCGTCAGGCATAACCGAATCCAGGAATTCATGGGCAAACCTCCACGGCAGCGCCGCGGCGCGCCAGCGCTCTGATGAGAGCGAGTTTAACTCCGAACGGTGCCATCATTCCCTCATGTCGTTGCCGAATGCCTACGACGATGCTCAGCGAGCCGCTGCCTATGCGGCGCTCGAGTTCCCGGGAACCTACTACCTCGCGTTCCGCGACCTGCCGGAGATCATCGCGCAGCACGTGAGCGGACGGGTGGCGCTCGATTTCGGTTGCGGCGCGGGACGATCCACGCGCTTCCTGCAACGGCTCGGCTTCGGCGCGACCGGGGTCGATATTTCATCCAGCATGATCGAGCAGGCGCGGCGTGCCGACCCGGGCGGTACCTATCGTCTGATCGGCGACGGGGATTTCGGCGCCCTGCCGGCCGGGAGCTTCGATCTCATCCTCTCGGCATTCGCCTTCGACAACATAGCCGGCGCGCCGCGGCGCGCGGCGCTGCTCGGCGGACTGCGCAAGCTGCTCAACCCGACGGGACGAATCGTGCTCCTCGACTCGACGCCCGAGATCTACGCGCACGAGTGGGTCTCCTTCACCACCAGCGCCTTTGCGGAGAACCGGGCCGCGCGCGCTGGCGACCGGGTGCGCATCGTCATGAAGGATGGCGCCGATCAGCGGCCGCTCGTCGACTGCATCTGGTTTCACGAGGACTACCTGCGGCTGTTCGCCGCGGCCGGTGTCGCTCTCGTGACGCAGCACCGGCCCCTCGGCAGGCACGCGGAGCCGTGGCGCTGGGGGTCGGAGCTCTCGATCGCCCCCTGGGTCATCTATGTGCTGGAGCCCGCCGAAACCTGAACTACAATTGCTGGCCGCTGCACGAAGACGCGCCTCAAACAGACACTAAAGCGGCTTCTTTGATTCTGCGGCAGGGGGAATGAGTATGAGTCGGACTGCGTGTCGTTGCGGCGTGCGCGTCGGGACGGCGCTCGGGTTTGGGTTGCTGCTCGTGGCAACGCTCGCAGGTGCCGAGGGGCCAGCGGGCTTCGACGCAGCGCGCGCCTTCGGGGCTCGCCAGAGTGTGCTGGATCTCAGCCTCTCGCCGGACGGTACGCGGGTCGCCTACATCGCACCGGCGAAGGAGCAGGGAACGGTGCTCGTCACCGGGCGCCTCGAGGCGCGGTTCAAGGGAACGCCCGTCATGCTCTCGGACGGTAAGCCTTATCGGCTGCGCTCCTGCAACTGGGTGTCCAACCAGCGTCTCGTCTGCCAGGTATACGGAATCATTGCGGACAACCTCGGTAACGCGGGACTATTACCGGTTTCGCGCTGGCTGGCGGTCAATGCCGACGGCAGCAATGTCCAGACCCTCGCAACCCGTCGCAACACGTACAGCCGCGGTTATCCTCTCCATGACGGCGACATCATCGACTATCTTCCAGGCGAGGATGGCGCGGTTCTGATGAGCCGTGTGTACACCCCCGACACGCATACCAACAGCCATATCGGCAGCGACAAGGAGGGTCTCGGTGTCGACCGGGTCGACACCGGTAACCTTGCGGTCAGGAGTGTCATCCCGCCCAGCCGGAATGTCTTCGAGTACCTGAGCGATGGCCGCGGCACCGTTCGCATCATGGGAATGGCGGAGCAGGCGGCCGGCTATCTGAGTGGCAAGCTCGCGTATTACTACCGGGCCGTCGGCAGTACGGACTGGCACCCGTTGAGCCAATACGACGAGCGCGACCGCAGCGGCTTCAGGCCGGTCGCGGTCGACCACGACTTGAATGTCGCCTACGGCTTCCGTCGCCTCGACGGGCGCAGCGCTCTCTACACGATCCGGCTCGACGAGTCGTTGCAGGAGCAGCTCATCTACTCGCGGCCCGACGTGGATGTCAGCAGCGTGTTCAGGATCGGGCGGCGACAACGCGTGGTCGCTGCAGGCTACATTACGGACCGAAGCCACGTAGAGGTGTTCGATCCGCAGATCAGGGAGCTGCTTGCCGCACTGTCGCGCGCCCTGCCGCAGCAGCAGCTGCGCGTCACGGACTCGACCGAAGATGAGAGCAAGCTGCTGATCTTTGCCGGCAGCGATACGGACCCGGGCGTCTATTACCTGTTCGACCGCAAGTCGCACCAGCTCGCAACCTTCCTGGTGGTGCGCGACGATCTCGAGGGCGTCAAGCTCGCCAAGGTAAAGGCGGTTACCTATCCCGCGGACGACGGCGTGATGGTCCCCGGCTATCTGACACTGCCCCCCGGCAAGGAAAATGCGCACAGCCTGCCCGCCATCGTCCTGCCTCACGGCGGCCCGGAATCGCGCGACCAGTGGGGATTCGACTGGCTGCCGCAGTTCTTTGCGAATCGCGGCTACGCGGTGCTGCAGCCGGAGTTCCGCGGGTCGACGGGCTATGGCGATGCCTGGTTTGAGCAGAACGGGTACCACTCCTGGCGCGCCGCCATCGGCGACGTCGTGGCCGCCGGACACTGGCTGGTCACGCAAGGCATTGCTGATCCGGCCCGCCTCGGCATCGTGGGCTGGTCGTATGGCGGCTACGCCGCCCTTCAGTCCAACGTCGTCGATCCTGCGCTCTTCAAGGCCGTGGTGGCGATTGCGCCTGTCACCGACCTCAACGCGCACGCCGAGGAATGGCGACGCTGGAGCAACTTCGAGCTCGAGAAGGAGCGTCTCGGCGAGGGGTCGGAAGCGCGCGAGGCCTCGCCGATCGAGCATGCGAGCGGCTTCAAGGCGCCGGTGCTGCTCTTCCACGGGACGAATGATCGCAATGTCGGATATGAGGAATCCGCGAGTATGGCGGACAAGCTCAGGTCAGCCGGCAAACAAGTGGAGCTGGTCACGTTCAAGGATCTCGATCATCAGCTCGATGACTCGGCAGCCCGACAGCAGCTGCTTGCGCGGAGCGATGAGTTCCTGCAGGCAGCGTTTCGGGGAAGCAGCGCGACTCACTGATGGCGTTCGCAAATCGCTACAGCTCGATGTTCTGCTCCTTGAGGCGGCTCTTCACCCGCTGCACGATCTGCGGACCTAGCGCCTCACCCCACTGCCGTCCTGCCGCCATGCTCTCCTGCAGCACGGCCGGAAGAGACTTCACGACCTTTTGGCCGAGATCCGATAAATAGAACGCATTGAGACCCTGCAGGTCCTCCAGGGTGAAATGCTCGTCGTAGATATGGATGACCACTTCCTTAAAGCCATCGATGTTGTCGGCGATCACGCCGTTCACCACCTCCGGAATCATATCCAGGGTCTTCGCCGGGATGTTTGGATGCGTCTTGCGCAACGTGTCGGTGAGCTCGCTGATCACAGCTGCAGAAAGCTGCTGGCCGATCTTCAGCGCCCCGGTAGTCTGCATCAGCTTCTCGATCTCGGCGCGCTTCTCGGGTGACACCTGTGGCCCGTCTGCCCGAGCACTTGCGGACACCAGCATCAGCAGCAGCGACAGGACCGCAACACTCAGCCGCGTCTTCATTGACGTGCCCCCCGCAACGATGATCCCGCCAGATGCAATTTCTGGATACTACGCGCCGCTTGCGTGGCAGTCGCCACCCTGATTCAGGGCTCGTAGCCGAGGTTCGGCGACAGCCAGCGCTGCACCTCTTCCAGCGTCATGCCCTTGCGCCGCGCGTAATCCAAGACCTGGTCACGATCGATCTTGCCGAGCGCGAAGTAGCGCGCCTGCGGGTGGGCGATGTACCAGCCGCTGACTGCCGCCGTCGGGTACATGGCATAGGACTCGGTGAGGCGGATGGCGGCGTTGCGCTCCACGTCGAGCAGCTGCCAGAGCTTCGCTTTCTCCGTGTGGTCCGGACAGGCGGGGTAGCCCGGCGCCGGCCGGATGCCGCGATACTCCTCGCGCACCAGCTGCTCATTGGTGAGCGACTCCTCGCCCGCATAACCCCATAGCTCGCGCCGCACGCGCTCGTGGAAGTGCTCGGCGCCAGCCTCCGCGAAGCGGTCGGCGAGTGCCTTGAGCATGATGGCCGAATAGTCGTCGTGCGCGCGCTCGAAGCGTGCGACGTGCTCCTCGATGCCGACACCGGCGGTGACCGCGAACGCGCCGAACCAGTCGGCGACGCCGCTGTCGCGCGGCGCCACGTAATCCGCCAGACACTCGTGCGGCAGGCCATCGGGCTTGCCCTTCTGCTGGCGCAGAAAGCTTAAAGTTGCGAGCACCTCGGTGCGCGCAGCGCCCGAGTAGAGCTCGACGTCATCGCCCACCGCGTTCGCCGCAAAGATTCCCACCACCGCATTCACCTTCAGCCAGCGCGCGCCGATCAGCTCCTTCAGCATGCGGCGCGCATCGGCGTACAGGTTGCTCGCCGCCTCACCCACCTTGGCATCGGTGAGAATGTCGGGGAACTTGCCGGCGAACTCCCAGGCGTTGAAGAACGGCATCCAGTCGATGTAGCCGAGGAGCTCCGTGAGCGGATAGTCGTTGAAGCTCTGTACGCCCGGCAGCCGCGGCGGGAGCGGTGCGTAAGCGCGCCAGTCGATGGCACGGCGATTGGCACGCGCGGCAGCGAGTGACAGCTCCGGGACCTTGATCTTCTTGGCGGCATGCTGCTCGCGGCGCCGCTCATGCTCGGCACGCACCCCGGCGATGTACTCGCCGCGTGTCGCGGGCGCCGTGAGCGTCTGGCACACTCCCACCGAGCGCGACGCATCCTTCACGTACACGACCGCGCCTGAGTACTGCGGCGCGATCTTCACCGAGGTATGCGCCGGTGAGGTGGTGGCGCCGCCGATCAGCAGCGGCACGCTGAAGCTCTGGCGCTGCATCTCGCGCGCCACGTGCACCATCTCATCGAGTGAGGGCGTGATGAGTCCCGACAGGCCGACGAAATCCGCCTGCTCGCGGCGCGCGGTCTCGAGGATCTTCTCGCACGGCACCATGACGCCGAGGTCGATCACCTCGAAGTTGTTACATTGCAGCACCACGCCGACGATGTTCTTGCCGATGTCGTGCACGTCGCCCTTGACGGTCGCGACCACGATGCGGCCGTTGGAGCGCTGCGCCCGCCCGTCCTTGCTCTGCTCGATGAACGGCACCAGGTGCGCCACCGCGCGCTTCATGACGCGCGCGCTCTTCACCACCTGCGGCAGGAACATCTTGCCGGCGCCGAACAGGTCGCCGACCACGTTCATGCCGTCCATCAGCGGCCCTTCGATGACCGCGAGCGGCCGCTCGGCGGCGAGGCGTGCCTCCTCGGTGTCCTCGATGATGTAATCATCGATCCCCTTGACGAGCGCATGCTCGAGGCGCTTGCCGACCGGGAGCTTGCGCCACTCGAGATCCTCGCGGCGCCGCGCGCCACCCTCGCCCTTGTAGCGCGCCGCGATTTCCAGCAGCCGCTCGGTGGAATCGCTGCGGCGATTCAGCACCACGTCCTCACAGGCCTCGCGCAGATCGACCGGCAGCTGCGCGTACACGCCGAGCTGACCCGCATTGACTATCCCTAGGTCCATGCCGGCGGCGATGGCGTGATACAGGAACACCGAATGCATCGCTTCGCGCACCGGCTCATTGCCGCGGAACGAGAACGACACATTGCTCACCCCGCCCGACACCAGCACGTGCGCCAGCTCGGCCTTGATGCGGCGCGTGGCTTCGATGAACGCCACGCCATAGCCATTGTGCTCCTCGATGCCGGTCGCGATGGCGAAGATGTTGGGATCGAAGATGATGTCCTCGGGCGGAAAACCGATCCGCTCGGTGAGCACGCGGTAGGCGCGCGCGCAGATCGCCACCCGCCGCTCGAGTGTGTCGGCCTGGCCCCGCTCGTCGAACGCCATCACCACCGCAGCGGCGCCGTAGCGGCGCACTTTGCGGGCATGCTCGATGAAGACCTCCTCGCCCTCCTTCATGCTGATCGAGTTGACGATCGCCTTGCCCTGCACGCACTTCAGCCCCGCTTCGATCACCGACCACTTCGATGAGTCGATCATCACCGGTACGCGGGCGATATCGGGCTCGGAGGCGACCAGGTGCAGGAAGCGGGTCATCGCCGCTTCGGAATCCAGCATCCCCTCGTCCATGTTGACGTCGATCACCTGCGCGCCGTTCGCCACCTGCTGGCGTGCGACGTCGAGCGCCGCCGGGTAATCGCCGGCCTCGATCAGCTTGCGGAACTTGGCGGAGCCCGTGACGTTGGTGCGCTCGCCGACGTTCACGAACAGGCTGTCGTCGTCGATGTTGAGCGGCTCAAGTCCCGCGAGCCGGCATTTGACGGGCAGCGGCGCGAGGCGCCGCGGCGCGCGCCCGGCAACCCCTTCGCAGAGCAGACGGATGTGCTCGGGAGTCGTACCGCAGCAGCCGCCGACGACATTGACGAGTCCCGAGGCGGCGAACTCGCCCAGGATGTCCGCGGTCTGCTGCGGTGCCTCGTCGTATTCACCGAAGGCGTTGGGGAGTCCGGCATTCGGGTACGCGCACACGAAGGTATCGGCGACCCGCGACAGCTCCTCGACGTACGGCCGCAGCTGCGCGCCGCCGAGCGCACAGTTGAGGCCGATGAACAGCGGCTGCGCGTGGCGCACCGAGTTCCAGAACGCCTCGGTCGTCTGCCCGGAGAGGATGCGCCCCGAGGCATCCGTGATGGTGCCGGACACCGCCAGCGGCACGCTCGAGCCCAACTCATCGAACAGCGTGAGCGCTGCATAGATCGCCGCCTTGGCGTTCAGCGTATCGATCACGGTCTCGATGAGGAGCAGATCGACTCCGCCCATGAGGAGTGCGCGCGCCGCATCGAGGTAAGCCGCCGTGAGCTCGTCGAAGTTGATGCTGCGGTGACCCGGGTCGTTGACGTCGGGCGACAGGGAGGCCATGCGGGTGGTCGGCCCGAGCGCGCCGGCGACGAAGCGCGGCGTGCGACTCTGTGCGGCGTACTCATCGGCCGCGGCGCGCGCCAGCCGCGCGGCACGGTAATTGAGCTCGGCAGTGAGCGCCTCGGTGCCGTAGTCTCCCTGCGAGACCGAGTTGGAATTGAAGGTGTTGGTCTCGATGATGTCGGCGCCGGCGGCGAGGTAGGCGTGGTGGATACCACTCACGATGTCCGGACGGGTCAGCGTCAGGATGTCGTTGTTGCCGCGCAGGTCGCGGCCGTGCCGCGTGAAGCGCTCGCCGCGAAAGCCGCGCTCATCGAGCCGATGCTGCTGGATCATGGTGCCCATGGCACCGTCGAGCAGCACGATGCGCTCACCGAGGAGGCGCTTGAGCCGCTCGATGCGCGTGCGCCGCTCGGTCTCATCGGGCGGCTCGACCGCAAACGGTACCGCGCCGGCCTTGAGCGCGCCCGCCTCGGGCCGCCGCTCGCGATCGGCGCGCAGCGGCAGGCTGGCACTTTCAGGTGCGGCACCGCCGTGCACGCCGCGCGCGCAGTGGCTCACGCCGGCACCCCGGCCGGCTGCGGCGCGCCGGTGCGCGCTACGGGCCGCAGTCCGAGCGCATGACAGATCGCATAGGTCAGCTCGGCGCGATTCAGGGTGTAGAAGTGGAATTCGCAGACCCCGTGACGCTGCAGCGCCTCCACCTGCTCGATGGCGATGCCCGCGGCGAGCAGCCGGCGGGTCTCATCGTCGCTCTCGAGACCGGCGAAGCGCTCGTGCAGCCGCGCCGGGATGCTGGCGCCGCAGCGTGCGGCGAAGCGCACCACCTGCGGAAAGCGCGTGATGGGCAGAATCCCCGGCACCACCGGCACGCTGATGCCGGCGGCGGCGCAACGGTCGCGAAAGCGCAGGAAAATCTCGGTGTCGAAGAAGAACTGCGTGATCGCACGGCTGGCGCCGGCGTCGACCTTGCGACGCAGGTTGTCGAGGTCCGCCGCGGCCGAATGTGCCTGCGGATGCACCTCGGGGTAGGCGGCGACCGAGATGTCGAAAGGCGCGACCTGCCTCAGGCCCGCGACCAGGTCGTCGGCGTAGGCAAAGCCATCCGGGTGTGGGCGATAAGGCTCGGCGCCGTGCGGCGGATCACCGCGCAGCGCGACCAGATGGCGAATTCCCTCGCTCCAGTAGCCGCGGGCGATGTCGAGAATCTCACCGCGCGAGGCGCCGATGCAGGTGAGATGCGGAGCTCCGGTGAGCGGCGTCTCGCGCTGGATGCGCGCCACGACGTCGTGGGTGCGCTCGCGCGTCGAGCCGTCCGCCCCGTAAGTGACGGAGACGAATGCCGGCGCGAGCGGCGCGAGGCGCTCGAGCGATGCCCAGAGCATCGCCCCCATCGCCGCATCGGCAGGCGGAAAGAATTCGAAGGAGACCTGAATCGCTGTCGTGCTCATGCGCCCCCCTGCTGCGCGCTGTGCGCGCTGTGCGCACCGTGCGCCGCGCCGCTCGCGGGCCGCGCGGCGGCTGCGAGCACATGCTCGCCGTCGGCTTCGATCGGACTTAAGCGCTCGCACACGAGTCCGGCCTCGGTCAGCAGCCGCCGCAGGCGCGCGAGCGGATGCTCGACGACGCGCTCGCCCGCTCGCTCGAGCGACTCGTAGGTCTGGAAGATCCATAGCCGCCCGTGAGGGGCCAGGAGTGCGCGCGCCTGCTCGATCAGCCGCACGCTGTCGCCGCCCGGATGATGGTGCAGGAGCGCCGCCTCGAACGGCCCGCCGGCCTGCGCGAGTGTCGCATCGCTCAAGGCCGCAGCGCCGCTGCTGATCAGGACGCGGCAGCTGAAGCCGCGCTGTTCGGCGAACGCGCGCACCGCCTGGGCCGAGCGCCGTGAGTGCGCAATCACCGTACAGTCGCGCGCCGTCACGGCGGCGTTCGCCAGCAGCTCGGGGTGCGCGGCACCGATCGCGATCACCCGGCCCCGCAATGCCTCGCTCCCGCCGGCTTCGACGAACGCGCCGAGCGCCCGGGCGAGCCGTGACGGTGAGCCGGGCAGAGTCGCCTGCGTCTCAGGGATCGCCACCGAGCGCGCCGCGTTGCGATCGCGGGTCAGCTGGGGATCGCGGCGGTCGACATGAGCCAGGAGTCCGCGAACGAAGCTGCGAGCCGACGGGTCGTCCGCGAGCCCGTAGCGCACCCATTGGCCCTCCCGTACCCGGGTGAGAAGCCCCGCCTGGCACAGGATCTTCAGGTGCCGCGACACCCGCGGCTCGCTCTGCCTGAGGGCCTGCGCGAGATCGGAGACGGCGAGCGCGGCCTCGGCGCACAGACTCAGCAGCCGCAACCGGCTGGGCTCCCCGGATGCCTTGAGCCAGGCGACGACTCTCGCAGGGCTTGTCGCATTCATTCAATAATTGTACATGTCTTTAACTTCTATTGTCGCGACGCTTCCGGCGAATACGTGGCCAGAGGACGCCACTGGCCCGCATAAGCAGGTATCAGGGATCTGATCGTCTCACCAAAGAGACAGTGGGGACTCGAAGCGCCCTATTGGATCTCTTCAGGGGCACCGGGGCCTCCGCCGCCGGTGAAGAGCGCGTCCACGTCGCGTGCTCCGAACCGATAGGGCCGGTGGCAGAACTCACAGGTCACGGTTACGGACCCCTGCTCTTTCAGCACGTCGCGCACCTCCTCTTCTCCCAGCGCGCGCAGGAGCGCCGCCACCCGGCCCTCCCCGCAGCGGCACTCGAAGTGCACGCTCGAGCCGCGGAACAGCCGCAGGTCGTGGCCTTCGAAGCCCCGCTCCAGCAGGCTCTCGACCGGAGCAACCAGGAGGTCGGCGGCTCGCAGCCGCCCGATGCCGCGCTGCGCATCCACCCAGGCGTCCTCGGAGCCGGCGGCGCTTGCCGGTTGCGGCATCTTCTGCACCAGCAGACCCGCACACCCGTCGCGATCCGCGGCGACCAGCACGCGTGTCGGCAGCTGCTCGGAGGAGGCGAAGTACGTCTCGAGCGACTCGCCGAGCGATGCGCCCTGCAGCGGCACGATGCCCTGGTAGGGTGCACCCTGCTCGTCCGTCTCGATGGTGACGGTGAGACGCCCGTCGCTCCCGACCAGGCGCTGAAAGATGGGCCCCGGAGCGACGACGTCGGCGGGCTCACTCACCCGGTCCGCATCGAACCGCGCCAGCGCACGCACGCCGAACTCGTGGGTGCACTGGGCGACCAGCAGCCGCACGGCGCCATTTCCCTGCAGCTGCAGGGTCAGCCGGCCGCGGAACTTGAGGCTGGCCGCGAGCAGCACCGAGGCGGCGACCGCCTCGCCGAGCAGCTCCTCGACCGGCTGCGGATAGTGGGCGTGCGCGCGCAGCTCGCGCCAGGCCTCTGCAAGGCGCACCCAGTGTCCGCGCACAGGTTGCTTCTCGAAAATAAAACGCCGCACCCGATCGGTGCCGGGCGTGCGAGTTGTGATCTCCATCAACTCCACAATGGGGCAGGCCGCGGCGCAACTCAACCGGGGTCGGGGGCCGGACGCCGCGTGCGGCACGCGGCGCGAAGCGTGAGTCGCATCACGTCGAAAGCAGGGCAGCCGTGACAAGGTCCTGCCGTGGCCAAGCTACTCATATATGAGTCGCGGCGACTGGTCCTGCCGCTCGAGACGGCGCTCGATGCCGTGCTCGAGCTCGATCGTGAGCGGGGTGGCCGGCTGTCGATGGCCTCGATCAGCGATGCGCGCATCGAGACCGGCGAGCAACCCTGCCTGGTATTCGAAGCGGCGCACTCGGAGGCCGTGACGCCCGAACAGCGCAGCTATCCGCTGGCGGCGGTTGCCGCGGCGGTAATCCACTACTGCTGGAAGAACAAGATCCCTCTGCCGCGCAACTGGGCCAAGAGCATCGATATCGTCCCTGAGGGCTTTGCGCTCTCGCTGCAGGGCACCGTCGAGATCCCGCGCCGTCACGACGGCGTCTCGGTCAGCGCACGCGCCGCCGCCCCCGCGACCGCAGCCGAGGCCGAGTCGGCCGAGCCAGCCTCAGGCGCTCAGCTTCCTGCGCAGTAAGTCGTTCAGCTGCGCCGGGTTGGCCTTGCCGCCGGTCGCCTTCATGACCTGACCGACGAAAAAGCCGAACAGCTTGTCCTTGCCGGCACGGTATTCGGCGAGCTGCCCGGGATTCTTCTGCATTACCTCATCGATCGCGCGCTCGATGGCGCCGCTGTCGGTGATCTGCTTGAGTCCGCGCTCCTCGATCACCCGGTCCGCATCGGAGTCTTCCGACCACATGGCCTCGAACACCTCCTTGGCGAGCTTGCCGGAGATGGTCGCATCGCCGATTCGGGCCAGGAGTCCCGCGAGGCGCTGCGCCGACATGCGGCTCGCGCCGATCTCGAGGCTCTCCTTGTTCAAGGCGCCGGCGAGCTCGCCCATCACCCAGTTGGCGGCGAGCTTCGGGTCCTTGGGCGCCGCACGCAGCACCGCCTCGTAGTAATCCGCCAGCTCGCGGCTCACGGTCAGCACTGCGGCATCGTAGGCCGACAGGCCGTAGTCGCGCGCGAAGCGCGCGGCCTTCTGGTCCGGCAGCTCAGGGAGCGTTGCACGCACCGACTCGATGAGCGCCGCATCGAGCACCACCGGCAGCAGGTCCGGATCCGGGAAGTAGCGATAGTCGTTGGCCTCCTCCTTGGAGCGCATGGAGCGCGTCTCGCCTTTATCCGGATCATAGAGGCGAGTCTCCTGCACCACCTTGCCGCCGGATTCCAGCAGCTCGATCTGGCGTGCCACCTCGTAGTTGATGGCGCGCTCGACGAAGCGGAAGGAGTTCAAGTTCTTGATCTCGGCGCGCGTGCCGAACGTCTCACTTCCGGTGCGCCGCACCGAGACGTTGGCGTCGCAGCGGAACGAGCCCTCCTGCATGTTGCCGTCGCAGATCTCGAGGTAGCGCACCAGCGTGTGCACCTTCTTCATGTAGGCGACCGCTTCCTTCGCCGAGCGCAGCTCGGGCTCGGAGACGATCTCAACGAGCGGCGTGCCGGCGCGGTTGAGATCGATGCCGCTCACCCCGGGCAGCCCCTCGTGCAGCGACTTGCCGGCGTCCTCCTCGAGATGCGCGCGCGTGATGCCGACGCGCTTCACCTGGCCGTCCTCGAGCGCGATCTCGAGCGAGCCCTGCGCCACGATCGGCAGCTCGTACTGGCTGATCTGATAGCCCTTCGGCAGGTCGGGATAGAAGTAGTTCTTGCGCGCGAACACCGAGCTCGGCGCGATGCGCGCGTTGATCGCAAGCCCGAGCTTCACCGCCATGCGCACCGCCGCGCCGTTCAGCACCGGCAGCACGCCGGGGTAGCCGAGGTCCACGAGGTTCGCCTGCGTGTTGGGCGGCGCGCCGTAGGCGGTCGCGGAGCCGGAAAAAATCTTCGAGCGCGTCGCGAGCTGCGCGTGGATCTCCAGCCCGATGACCGTTTCCCACGCGCTCATGCGTAGCCCGCCGGAATGCGCGTATGCCAGTCGGTGGCGCGCTGCAGGCCGTGCGCCGCGGCCAGCACACGCGCCTCGGAGAAGTGGGGGCCCACGATCTGTAGTCCCACCGGGAGCTTGCCGGCGAAGCCGCAGGGGACGGAGGCCGCCGGCAGCCCGGCGAGATTCGCGCCGATCGTGTAGATGTCGTTCAGGTACATGGTGATGGGGTCGGAGGTCTTGGCGCCGAGCGCGAATGCCGCGGTCGGCGTGGTCGGCCCCATCAGCACATCGACCTGGGCAAACGCTCGGGTGAAATCCGCGCTGATCAGCTGCCGCACGCGCTGCGCCTTCAGATAGTAGGCGTCGTAATAGCCCGCCGACAGCACGTACGTGCCGGTCATGATCCGGCGCTTCACCTCCGCGCCGAAGCCCTCGCCGCGCGAGCGGCGGTACAGATCCTGAAGATCGCGCGGCTTCTCGCAGCGGTGCCCGAAACGCACCCCGTCGTAGCGCGCCAGGTTGGACGAGCACTCCGCGGGTGCCACCACGTAGTACACCGGCACCGACAGCGGCAGGTTCGGCAGGCTCACCTCGATGAGCCGCGCGCCGAGGCCCTCGAAGACCTCCAGCGCCTCGCGTACGCAGCGCTCGTTCTGCGGGTCGAGTCCGGTGTCGAAGAATTCCTTCAGCAGTCCCACCTTGAGCCCGGCGAGCGGCTGCTCGAGCTGCGCGACGTAGTCGGGGACCTCGCGCTCGACGCTGGTGGAGTCGTGCGGGTCGAAGCCGGCCATCGCGCGCAGCATCAGGGCCGCATCCGCGGCACTCGCCGTGAGCGTGCCACCCTGATCGAGGCTCGAGGCGAACGCCACCATGCCGTAGCGCGACACGCGCCCGTAGGTGGGCTTCAGTCCCGTGATGCCGCACAGCGCCGCCGGCTGGCGGATCGACCCGCCGGTATCGGTGGCGGTGGCACCCGGCACCAGCCGCGCCGCCACCGCGGCTGCCGAGCCGCCCGAGGAGCCGCCGGGCACCAGGCCCACGTCCCAGGGATTGCGCACCGGACCGAAGTAGCTGGTCTCGTTCGACGAGCCCATCGCGAACTCGTCCATGTTGGTCTTGCCCAGCATGACCGCGCCCGCCTGTCGCAGCTTCGCGACCACCGTGGCGTCGTACGGCGAGACGAAGTTCTCGAGCATGCGCGAGCCGCAGGTGGTGCGCACGCCGCGCGTGCAGAACAGGTCCTTGTGGGCGATCGGCACCCCGGTGAGCGCGCCGCCCGTGCCACTGGCGAGGATGCGGTCGGCGGCCGCCGCCTCGGCGAGCGCCGCCTCGCGCGTCACCGAGATGAAGGCATTGAGGGCGCCCTGGCTGGCCTCGATGCGCTTGAGGAACGCCTGCACGAGCTCGACGCTCGAGTAGCGTCGCTCGCGCAGCCCCGCGGCGAGCGCCGTCAGCCCGATGTGATGCAGTTCACTCATTGACCGCTCACTCGATGACCTTCGGCACCAGATAGAGCCCCGCGGTGACCTGTGGCGCGTTCTGCTGGTACTCGGAGTGGTGGTCCTGCTCGGTGACCTCGTCGGGCCGCAGGCGCTGCGACAGCCCGGGCAGCGGGTGCGCCATGGGAGTGACGCTCGCCGTGTCGGCGCGCTCGAGCGCGCCGACGAACTCCAGGATGCTCGACAGGCTCTGCTGGTAGACCGGCAGCTCCGCGCCAGTGAGCTCCAGGCGCGCCAGGGCGGCGATGCTCTCGATCTGCTCGCGTGTCAGGGCCATGGGAATGCGCCTCGGAGGTCGCAGTGGGCTGCGAAAAATGAGCGGAAAATCATACATGTTGCCTTGCTGAATGTCCTGTCGGTTGCTAGATTACCGGCCACTTCGGGGGTCTCCCCACTTTCCGGTCGCTTCATGCTCAAACGCCTGCGCGGTTACTTTTCCAGCGATCTTTCGATCGACTTGGGTACGGCTAATACCCTGATCTACGTCCGTGACAAGGGGATCGTGCTCAACGAGCCCTCGGTGGTCGCGGTACAGGATGAGCCGTCGCGCGGCGGCAAGGTGATCGTCGCGGTCGGCACCGAAGCGAAGAGCATGCTGGGACGCACCCCCGGTCACATCACCGCCGTGCGGCCGATGAAGGATGGCGTGATCGCCGACTTCACCTACACCGAGAAGATGCTGCAGTTCTTCATCAACAAGGTGCACGGCGCCCGCATGCTCAAGCCCTCGCCCAGGGTGTTGGTTTGCGTGCCCTTCGGCTCGACGCAGGTCGAGCGGCGCGCGATCCGCGAATCCGCCGAAGGCGCGGGCGCGCGCAACGTGGCGATCGTGAGCGAGCCGATGGCGGCCGCGGTGGGCGCCGGGCTGCCGGTGCACGAAGCGCGCGGCTCGATGGTGCTGGATGTCGGCGGGGGAACCTCCGAGGTCGCGGTGCTGTCCCTGAACGGTGTGGTGTACGCCAACTCGGCGCGTATCGGCGGCGATCGCTTCGATGAGGCGATCATGAACTACGTGCGGCGCAACTACGGCATCCTGATCGGCGAGGCGACCGCGGAGCGCATCAAGATCGAGATCGGCTCGGCCTACCCGGGGCAGCAGGTGCGCGAGCTCTCGGTCAAGGGCCGCAATCTCTCCGAGGGCGTGCCGCGCAGCTTCACGTTGAACAGCAACGAGATCCTCGAGGCGCTGCAGGAACCGCTGCAGGCCATCGTCAGCGCCGTCAAGCAGGCGCTCGAGCAGACTCCTCCCGAGCTCGGCGCCGATGTCGCCGAGCGTGGCATCGTGCTCACCGGCGGCGGTGCGCTGCTGCGTGACATCGACAAGCTCCTCACCGAGGAAACAGGGCTGCCGGTGGTCGTGGCCGACGATCCGCTCACCTGCGTAGCGCGCGGCGGCGGCCGTATTCTCGAGCTGATGGATGAGCTGGGGCCCGGACACTTCGGTCTCGAGTAGCGCGAGGAGCGCGCAAACCTAAGGTGGCGGCCTTCGGGACAGCAGCCGGCAGACCGCTGCAGGGGCGGGGCGGCTCTCCCGGCTTCCGCTTCACGCTGTACGCGCTGTTCTCGGTCGTGATCATGTATCTCGACCAGCGCGCCCACTATCTCGAGCACGTGCGCTACGTCCTGCAGGCCGCCGTCTACCCGCTGCAGGTGGCGGTGAACTCCCCGCCCACCGCCTGGCGCTGGTTCCGCGAGAGCGTCCAGACCCGCGAGCAGCTGCGGGCGGAGAACGCGCGGCTGCGCAATGAGCAGCGCAACCTCGAGCTGCTGGCGATGCGCTATGACGCCCTGGCCCGCGAGAACGGCGAGCTGCGCGGGCTGCGCGATGCGCTGCCACCGGTCGCCGAGCGCTGGCTGCCCGCGGAGATCATCAACATCCAGCAGAGCACCCTGCGACATCGCCTGCTCATCGACCGCGGCGCCACCAACGGGGTCTTCAAGGGCCAGGCGGTACTCGATGACCGCGGGCTCATCGGCCAGACGACGCACGTCGGGCCGTGGAGCGCGGAGGTGATCCTGATCACCGATCCCGAGCACGCAGTTCCGGTGCGGGTCGAGCGCACCGGCCTGCGCACCATCGCGGTCGGTGGCGGCGATGCGAGCTCCCTCGCCCTGCCTTACCTGCCGCAGAACGCCGATATCCGCGTGGGCGATCTGCTGCTCACCTCAGGTCTCGGCGGTGTGTTCCCCGAGGGCTATCCGGTGGCGAAGGTCACCGAAGTGCACCGCGACGCGGTGCAGCCGCTCGCGCAGGTGCGCGCCGCGGCGCTATCCCATATCGACGGCGATACCGAGGTGATGCTGGTGTGGTTCCGCGAGGGACACCCGGCGGCGCCCGCGCCGGCGGTGGGCAGCAGCGGCGATCTGCCGCGCGGCAACGCCGCGCTGCAACCCCTTGCAGCTCCGCACCGCGCGCCCGCTGCACCGCCCCCCGCGCAGCCCATCACGCAGCCCGCCGCGCCGCGCAGCACGACGGCGACCACCCCGCGCGCAACTCCCAAGCCCGCATCCGCAGCGGCACCGGCACCGGCCCCGGCTGCCGAGGCGCCGGCCGCAGAGGCGCCGCCGCCGCAGGCGGCATCGCCGGATGCTCCGCCGCCCTCGCCGAGCGACTCGCCGCCGCGCGCCATGGGGAACCCATGAAGGTCCTCACCGTCGCCGGAGTGCGCCTGCGGATGCTGCTCACGGCGCTGATCGCACTCATCCTCACGGTGCTGCCGCTGCCGATGTGGCTCGACGTGCTGCGGCCGGCGTTCCTGGTGCTGACGGTGCTCTACTGGTCGATCAACCTGCCGCGCGCCGGCGGCATCGGGCTGGGCTTCGCCTGCGGGCTGTTGCTCGATGTCTTCCAGGGACCGGTGCTCGGTGAGCACGCGCTCGCGCTTTCGATCGTCGCCTACATTGCGGTGCGTGAGCACCAGCGGATCCGTTCCAAGCCGGCCTTCCAGCAGTCGCTGCTGGTACTCGCGGCGCTGGTGGTCTACGAGTTCGTGGCGTTTTCGATCGACGGCTGGACCGGCCACCCGGTGACGAGTCCGCTGCGCTGGCTGCACGCCCTCACCGGCGCGATCGTCTGGCCGCCGGTCGCCGCACTCCTGTCTTACAGCAGCGAGGGACGGCTGACCTGACATCCATGGCCACGGTGCGCATCAAGGATCAGTGGCGCGAGCAGCGCATGTTCGACCGGCGCGCGGTGGTCACCGGCGCGCTCATGGCGCTCGCCACGCTCGGGCTGATCGCGCGTCTCATGCTGCTGCAGGTCGTGCGCCACGATTATTACTCGCAGCTCTCGCAGGGCAACCGGGTGCGCACCGAGCCGATCCCGGCCGCCCGCGGCCTGATCCTCGACCGCTACGGCGAGGTGGTGGCCGCCAACCAGCCCGCCTATCAGCTCGAGCTGGTGCCCGAGGAAGTGCCCGACAAGCGCCGCACGCTGCAAAGCCTTGCCGCGCTCGGCCTGCTGCGGCCCGAGGAGATCGCCGAGCTGCTGCGCACCATCGCCGTCAGTCGCAGCTTCGACAGCGTGCCGATTCGCCTGCACATGTCGGATGACGACGTGGCGCGGTTCGCGGTGCACCGCTTCGAGTTTCCCGGCGTCGACATCAAGACGCGCCAGACGCGCTGGTACCCGAACGGCGACCTCGCAGTGCACGCGCTCGGCTACGTGGGTGCGATCAGCGAGGAGGATCTCAAGCACATCGACCGCGCCGCTTACTCCGGCACCGCACTCATCGGCAAGCTCGGCGTGGAGAGCACCTACGAGGATAAGCTGCACGGCCAGAACGGCTTCCGTGAGGTGCTGGTCAATGCCCAGGGCCGCTCGGTCGAGCGCCAGGGAGCGCTCGAGGAGAACCTGCGCAAGCGGGCGCCGGCCGCCGGCGTCGACCTGATCATGTCGATCGATCTGAAGCTGCAGCGCGTCGCGGAAGCTGCGCTCGCCGGACACCGCGGCGCGGTGGTGGCGCTCGATCCCAACGACGGCGACGTGCTGGCGCTGGTGAGCCTGCCGGGCTTCGACCCCAACATGTTCGCGCGCGGCATCACATCCGCGGAATACACCGCCCTCGCCGACGACATCGACCGGCCGCTGTTCAACCGTGCGCTGCGCGGCACGTACCCCTCCGGCTCCACCATCAAGCCGGTGCTCGGGCTTGCCGCGCTCACCGACCATACAGTCGCCGCCGACACCAAGGTGTTCTGCAACGGCGAGTTCTACCTGCCGGGGAGCCGGCACGTGTGGCGCGCCGACAAGGACGAGCCGCGCGGCTGGCTCGACCTGCCGGAAGCGATCTCGCGCTCCTCGGACGTGTACTTCTACCGACTCGCCTCGACGCTCGGTATCGACCGCATGTCCGCCTTCCTCGAGCCGTTCGGTTACGGACAACCCACCGGCATCGACATCGGCGGCGAGAAGGCGGGCCTGCTGCCGAACCCGGAGTGGAAACGCAAGGCATTCAAGAGACCGGAGGACCAGACCTGGTTCCCCGGTGAGACGGTCAACATGGGCATCGGCCAGGGGTACCTGCTGGTGACGCCGCTGCAGCTCGCGCACATCACGGGAATCCTGGCCGAGCGCGGCCGCAACTTTCGCCCGCGCGTGGTCAAGGGAATGCGCGATGCGGCCGGCAAAGAGCGCTGGATCGCCCCCGTCGAGGGCGCCGCGGTCAAGGGCATATCCGATGCCGACTGGAACGTGGTGGTCGATGCGATGGTCGGCACCACGCACTGCGCTCGCTATTGCGGCACCGCCTGGGTCGCCTTCAAGGGTGCCGCCTATGAGGCCGCGGGCAAGACCGGCACGGCTCAGGTGTACACGGTCGCACAGGGCGCCAAATACAACGCCAGCACCGTGCCGGAGCGGCTGCGCGATCACGCCTGGTTCATCGCCTTCGCCCCGGCGGAAGCCCCGCGCATCGCGGTCGCGGTGCTCGTCGAGAATGCCGGCTTCGGCTCCATGAACGCAGCCCCGGTTGCCCGCAAGCTGATGGACGCGTATCTGCTCGATGCCGAAGGCAAGCTCAGGCCCGCCCCGCCCTCTGGCACCCCGGGCGCGCCACCTGCACCGCCGAAGGCACCGGCGCCCGCTGCGACCACCACCGCCTCGACGGAGGCGCGTCCGCACAGCGGCGGCCACACATGATCTACGAGGAGCTTCCTTACGGCTCGCGCACCCGGCGCACCCTCACGGGCGCGGCGCGCGTACTGTTCGAGCTCAAGATCGATGGACCGCTGGTGGTCGGACTCGGGCTGATCTCGGCTTTCGGCCTCATCGTGCTGTACAGCGCCTCGGGTCAGAGAGTCGATGTGGTGGTGCGCACGGTGCTGCGGCTCATCCTCGGCACGGTGGCGATGCTGCTGCTGGCGCGCGTCAATCCCAACTTCCTGCGCCGCTCGACGCCGTGGCTGTTCGCAAGCGGCGTGCTGCTGCTCCTCATCGTTGCGGTCGCCGGCCACGTCGGGCTCGGCGCGCAGCGCTGGCTCAAGATCGGCTTCATCCGCTTCCAGCCGTCCGAGCTGATGAAGATCGCCGTGCCGATGACCTGCGCCTGGTATCTGCACGATCGGCCGCTGCCGCCGAGCTGGGTGTCGCTGGTGGCGCTCGCCGGAGTGATCCTGGTGCCGGTGGGACTCGTGGCGCTGGAGCCGGACCTCGGCACCGCGGCGCTGATCGCCGTGGCGGGCGCACTGGTCGTGGTGCTCGCGGGCCTGCGGCTGCGGGTTATCGTCTCGATGCTGGCGCTGCTCGCGGTGTGCGCCTGGTTCGGCTGGAGCTTCATGCACGACTACCAGAGGAAGCGCGTGCTTACCTTCCTCAACCCGCAGACCGACCCGCTCGGCGCCGGCTATCACATCATCCAGTCGCAGATCGCGATCGGCTCGGGGGGCGTATTCGGCAAAGGCTGGATGAACGGCAGTCAGGCGCAGCTCGAGTTCCTCCCCGAGCGCTCCACCGACTTCGTGTTCGCCGTGATCGGTGAGGAATTCGGCCTGCTCGGGCTGCTGTTGCTGCTGCTGCTGTATCTGTTCGTCGCCGGGCGCGCGATCTATCTCGCCACCCAGACGCAGGACACCTTCGCCCGCCTGCTCGCCGGCAGCATCGCACTCACCTTCTTCATCTACGTGCTGATCAATGCCGGCATGGTGACCGGACTCCTGCCGGTGGTCGGCGTGCCGCTGCCGCTCGTCAGTTACGGTGGCAGCTCGGTCGTGACGCTGCTCGCGGGCTTCGGTATTCTCATGGCGCTCTACTCACGACGAAAGCTCGTCGGCTCCTAGAGCGCCGCCTGAGGCAAACCTCCTTGACGATCCGTTGTCTACTGCTCGCCGTGCTGGCTGGTGCGCTGCTGGGAGCATGCTCCGCACCGCCGCAGCACCCAGCCGCGACTCCCGCAACGGCGCCGCGGCCCGCGGCAGCGGCTCCAGCAGCGCCCACGGCTGCTGCGGACGTTACGCAAGCAGCGACGCCTGGCCCGGCGCGAGCACCGGAGCCTGCACCGCCCGCCGCGCCGGCCGTCACCGTGCCGCCACCACCGGAACCGGTAGCGACGCCGTTCGACATGCGCCGTCCCGAAATCGAGCAATTCGTCGACGAGGTCGTGAGCCACGACGGCTTCAGCCGCAAGACCGTGGTGACGCTGCTCGCCGAAGCGCAGCCGCAGCAGAAGATCCTCGAGGCCATGAGCCGGCCGCTGGAGAAGACCGCGCCGTGGTGGGAATACCGCGAGCGCTTCATGACGCCGGAGCGCATCGAGCGTGGCGCACAGTTCTGGCTCGATCACCGCCTGACGCTCGAGCGCATCGCCGTGCAATACCAGGTACCGCCGGAATACCTGGTGGCGATCATCGGTGTCGAGACCGACTACGGGCGCAACACCGGCCCGTACCGCGCGCTCGATGCCCTGGCAACGCTGGCGTTCGACTATCCGCCGCGGCAGAAATTCTTCCGCAGCGAGCTCGAGGAGTTCCTGATCCTCACGCGGGAGAACCGTCTCGACCCGCTGACGGTGAAGGGCTCGTACGCCGGCGCGCTCGGCGTGCCGCAGTTCATGCCCTCGCAGTACCGCCGCTATGCGGTCGACGCCGCCGGCAACGACAAGCGGCGCGACCTGTGGAACGACTGGGACGACATTCTCGCGAGCGTAGCGAACTATCTGCACGAGTACGGCTGGACCCCCGGGGGCCCGGTGCTGTCGGAGACCTCACTCGACCCGGACCCGAGCTTTCAGATCGAGCCGCATAACCTCGAGCTCGATGCGACGGTCGGCTCGCTCGGTGCGCGCGGTGTGAAGATCGACGCCGAAGTGCCGGCCGACACCCCGGTGCTGCTGATCTCGGCCGAGCAGCGCGACGGCCCGGCCTACCGCGTCGGCTTTCACAACTTCTACGTCATCACGCGCTACAACCGCAGCGCGCGCTATGCCATGACCGTGCACGACCTCGCCACCGCGGTCGCCGCGCGGGTGCGCGGGATGCAGCCGTGAGCGCGGCGTGCCGCGGCCGTTTGCCGGCCGCGCACGCCGCCCTGCCGCTGCTCGCCGCGGCGCTCCTCACCGCCTGCACCGCGCCCGTGCGCCACACCCCGACACTGCCGCCGCGGGCAGCGGTTCCCCCACCGCCACCGCCCGCCGCCATCGCCGCCACCCCCGATGCGCAGCCGCGCGCCGAGCCGCGCAGCGCACACGGCAACCCGCCCTTCTACGACGTGCTCGGCCAGCGCTACTTCGTGCTGGCCTCGGCGGACGGCTACCTGGAGCGCGGCGTTGCCTCCTGGTATGGACCCAGCTTCCACGGCGGCAACACCTCGAGCGGCGAGTCTTACGACATGTACGGCATGACGGCGGCCCACAAAACGCTGCCGTTGCCGACCTACGCCCGGGTCACGAATCTCGCCAATGGCCGCAGCGTCGTCGTGCGCATCAACGATCGCGGGCCGTTTGTCGCCAACCGCATCATCGATCTCTCCTACACCGCAGCCGCGAAGCTCGACATGCTGCGCGACGGGACGGCGATGGTGGAGGTGCGGGCACTCACACCCGGCGTGCCCGATGTCATCGGGCGCAGCGCGGAATCGCCACCGCCCGCGCTCTATCTGCAGGCCGGCGCGTTCGCCGACCCCGGCAACGCCGGGCGCGAGCTCGAGCGGCTGCGCGCGGCAGGTGTCGCGAACGCGTTCGTCGTGCCGCCGCTCGATGGCCAGTCGCGCCTGTACCGCGTGCGTATCGGTCCGGTGGCAAGCGTCGCCGCCTACGACACGCTCGCTGCACAGCTCGCCGGGCTTGGCATCCCCGACGCGCGGCTGGTCACGGACTGAAGGCAGCCCGCCGGACCCACACCCGGGGCGCCCCCGCGCGCGCCTTGAGCTAAACTTGCAAGTTCGCCGCGCAACCGAAGGAATTCTCCGGTGAAAGGCCCGTCGCTCGCATTCTGCTGCGCCCTGCTGTCGCTCGCCGCCGCACCGTCGCGCTCCGCCGCGCCCACCGCGGCACCGTCGCGCCCGGCCGCGCCCACCGCCGCGCCCGCCAGCGCGCCGATCCCGGCGCCGCCTGCGGTCAGCGCGCGCGCCTCGATCCTGGTCGACTACGCCACCGGCAAGGTGCTCGCCGAGCACGACGCCGACGCGCGTGAGGAGCCGGCGAGCCTCACCAAGCTGATGACCGCCTACCTGATCTTCCAGGCGCTCGCCGACGGGCGCCTGAAGCTCACCGACGAGGCGACGATCAGCGCGCACGCCTGGCACGCCGAAGGCTCGCGCTCCTTCGTGCAGGTCGGCACTCAGGTCCCGGTCGACATCCTCATCAAGGGCATGATCGTGCAGTCGGGCAACGATGCGACCATCGCGCTCGCCGAGAAGCTCGGCGGGACCGAGGACGCATTCGCGCAGATGATGAATGAGTACGCAAAACGGCTCGGCATGAGCGCCACTCACTTCGTCAACAGCGACGGACTGCCGAACTCCGATCACTACACCAGCGCCCGCGACATGGCGACGCTCGCCGCCGCGCTGATCCGCCAGTTCCCGCAGTACTACGGACTCTTCAGCCTGCGGGAGTTCATGTGGAACAACATCCGCCAGGGTAACCGCAACACGCTGCTCGGCAAGGATCCCTCGGTCGACGGCCTGAAGACCGGCCACACCGATGCCGCCGGCTTCTGCCTCGTGGCGTCCGCCACCCGCAACGGCATGCGCCTCATCTCAGTGGTGATGGGCGCCCGCAACGAGCGCGGGCGCGAGGAGGCGAGCGCCGCACTCCTCAACTACGGCTATACCTTCTACGAAACCGTCCACGTCAAGGCGGCGCGCGCGACCGTGCTGAAGCCGCGCGTCTACAAGTCGGCCACCGAATTCGCCGCCGTCGGCGTGGCGGACGACGTGTATGCGCTCGTGCCGCGCGGCCAGAGCGCCTCGCTCCGCACCGAGGCGCGCCTCACGCACGAGCCGCTGATCGCGCCTCTCGGCCCGGGCGAGAAGGTGGGCGAGCTGACGGTGACCGACGCCGCCGGCACGGTCGTGGGGCGCGCCCCGCTCGTGATGCTCGCGGCAGTGCCGCAGGGCGGCCTCTGGACGCGGATGGTGGACAGCATCACGCTGTCGCTGCGCCGCTGAAGTCGACAGTCCGAGGGAGAACAAGCGCCATGGCCGACCCGCTGCCCCTGTGTTATCTCGACGGCGACTACCTGCCGCTGCGCGAGGCGCGCATCTCGCCGCTCGATCGTGGCTTCCTGTACGCCGACGGCGTCTACGAAGTCATGCCGGTGTACGGCGGGCGCCCGTTCCGCTTCACGGCGCACGCCGAACGCCTGACGCGCAGCCTCACGGCGCTGCGCATGGCGAACCCGCACAGCCACGATGAGTGGCATGCCATTCTCGGCACGCTGGTGGAGCGTAACGGCGGTGGCGATCAGTACATCTACTGGCAGGTGACGCGCGGCGCGCAGTACGGCCGCACGCACGCACCGCTGCCGGACATCCCGCGCACGGTGTTCGCATTCTGCGCGCCGCTCCCGGTGGCCACGCCGCAGCAGCTCGAGACCGGCATCGCCTGCATCACGGCAATCGACACCCGCTGGGCACGCTGCGACGTGAAGTCGGTGGCGCTGCTCGCCAACGTGCTGCTGCGCCAGGAGTCGATCGATGCGGGCGCCGCCGAGACCATCCTGCTGCGCGAGGGTGAGCTCACCGAGGCATCCGCCTCGGCGGTCCACATCGTCATCGGCCGCGAGCTCCTGACGCCGCCCAACTCGCGCCGTATCCTCCCCGGCACGACGCGCGGTGTGGTCGAGGAGATGGCCGGGCGCGCTGCGATCCCGTGGCGCTCCGCGCCCGTCAGCGAGGCGCAGCTGCGCGCCGCCGACGAGGTGCTGATCTCTGCCGCGACCCGCGAGGTGCAGCCGGTCACCAGCCTCGACGGCCGGCCGGTCGGATCGGGCAAGCCCGGACCGCACTGGCGCGCGATCCACGAGCAGCTGCAGCGCTACAAGCACGAGCTCGCGGGTACGCCATGGTAGCGCCGTGAGCGAGGGCTCCCGCGCCGTCTTCATCAGCTACGCTTCACAGGACGCCGAGGCGGCGCGGCGCATCTGCGAGGCGCTGCGCGCCGCCGGCCTCGAGGTGTGGCTCGACCAGAGCGAGCTGCGCGGCGGCGATGCCTGGGACCAGAAGATCCGCCAGCAGATCCAGGACTGCGCGCTGTTCGTGCCGGTGATCTCGGCCAACACCGCGCAGCGCCCGGAAGGCTACTTCCGCCTCGAGTGGACGCTCGCCGACCAGCGCACGCAGCGCATGTCGCGCAGCAAGACCTTCATCGTGCCGGTGAGCGTCGATGCGACGCCGCTTGACCGCGCCGACGTACCCGAGTCCTTCACGCGCGTGCAGTGGACGCGGCTGCCGGACGGTCAGACGCCGCCGGCATTCACGCAGCGCATCGCGACACTGCTCGGCACTGCGGCGCCTGCGGCCGCGGGCGCGCCCGCCGCCGGCCCCGCCCCGCGGATGCCGGCGCACGCCCGGCGTCCGCGGTGGCCGGTGCTCGCCGGCGTGGCGGTGCTGCTGATCATCGGCGTGCTGCTCGCACTGCGGCCATGGCGGGCGCCCCCTCAGCGGACGCAGACCGCGGCGGCGAGCGCGCCCGTGACGGCTGCGGCACCCGAGAGATCCGTGGCGGTGCTGCCGTTCACCGATATGAGCGAGAAGCACGATCAGGAATATTTCTCCGACGGCCTCGCCGAGGAGCTGATCGATGCGCTCGCCAAGGTGCCGCAGCTGCGGGTACCGGCACGCACCTCTTCGTTCTCCTTCAAGGGCAAGTCGGTCACGGTAGGCGAGATCGGGCGCGCGCTCGGCGTCAGCCACGTCCTCGAGGGGAGCGTGCGCACCTCGGGCGAGCATATGCGCATCACCGCCCAGCTGGTGCGGGCGGATGACGGCTTCCACCTCTGGTCGCAGACTTACGATCGCGACGTGCACGACGTGTTCGCCGTGCAGGATGACATCGCACGCTCCGTCGCCGACGAGCTCAAGCTGGCATTTCAGAGCATCGGCAGCGCGGCCGCGGGCCGCACCAGCAACATCGAGGCCCACAACCTCTACCTGCAGGCGCAGTACCGGGTGGCGCGCGACACTATTCCGGACCTCGAGCAGGGGGTGCAGCTCTACCAGGAGGCACTCAGGCTCGATCCCAACTACGCCGCGGCGTGGGCGGGGCTCGCCATGTGCCATACCCGGCGCGTCGCCAACGGGCTCGACACCGACGGCGCCGGGGACCGCGCCGCGACCGCCGCGGCGAAGCGCGCCATCGAGCTAGATCCGCAGCTCGGCGACGGCTACCTGACGCTCGCGGTAGCGAAAATGCAGTACAACCTCGACTGGCAGGGAGGCGCCGAGGCGCTCGCCAAAGTCGCGACGCTCGATCCGAACAACGCCCTGGCCGAGCAGATCCGCGGGCACCTCGCCATCGGCGTCGGCCGCATGAGCGATGCGCTGGTGCATTTTCGCAACGCCGTCGATCTCGATCCGCTCAACCTCATCAGCCGCAAGTACCTCGGCAGGGCGCTGCACTATGCGCGGCGCACCAGTGACGCCGAGACGTTGCTGCGTGCGGCGATCGCGGAGAACGGGCAGTTCCCGGGGCTGCACTACGAGCTCGGACGCACCCTCCTCGTCAAGGGCGATGCGCCAGGTGCGCTGGCGGCCTTCGAGGCCGAGCCCAACAACGACTGGCGCACGTTCGGTCTGCCGCTCGCTTACTTCGCCAACCACCGCGTGGCGGAAGCCCAGGCCGCGCTGCAGGTGCAGCTCGGCCATGCGCAGGGCTCGGAGTTTCAGGTGGCGGAGACCTACGGCTTCTTCGGCAACTCAGACAAGGCATTCGAGTGGCTCGAGCGCTCGGTGGCCCAGCATGACCCGGGAATCCTCTGGGTGCGGCGCGATCCGCTGCTTGCGCGTCTGGAGAGCGATCCGCGCTACCCGGCGCTTCTCAAGCGCGTCGGCATGCCGCCGGTGTCGAAAGACGACTGAGCCGCATCGTCCCGATGTCCATCTCCCTCGAGCAGGTCACCAAGCACTACGGCGGCGTCCCGGTCGTCAACGACGTGTCGCTGGAGATCGGCGATGGTGAGTTCTTCGTGCTGCTCGGGCCGAGCGGCAGCGGCAAGAGCACGCTGCTGCGCGCCGTCGCCGGGCTGACCGGCGTCGATCACGGCCGCATCGCACTGCACGGCCGCGACGTCACGAAAGTCGCGGCGCGCAAGCGCGGCGTCGGCCTCGTATTCCAGAACTACGCGCTGTTCCGCCACATGACCGTGGCCGACAACATCGAGTTCGCGCTGCGCGTGCGGCACATGCGCCGACGAGCGCGCCGCGAACGCCGCCGGGAGCTGCTGCGCCTGGTGGCGCTCGAGGGCATGGATGACCGGCTGCCGGCGCAGCTCTCCGGCGGCCAGCAGCAGCGTGTCGCGGTGGCGCGCGCGCTCGCCCACAAGCCCGAGGTGCTGCTGCTCGATGAGCCCTTTGGCGCGCTCGATGCCAAGATCCGCGAAGAGCTGCGCCGCACGATCCGCGAGGTGCAGCGCGAGCTCGGCATCACGACCGTGCTGGTGACCCACGACCAGGGGGAAGCGTTCGCCATGGCGGACCGCATCGGCATCATGAATCTCGGGCGGCTGCTCGAGATCGGTGCGCCGCACGATCTGTACTCGCGCCCCGCGACCCGTTTCGTCGCCACCTTTCTCGGCGCCGCCAACCTGTTCCTGGCGCGCCAGGTTGCCGGCGGCATCCAGGTGGGCGCGGCCACCGTCGCCACTGCCGAGCAGGCGCCGCAGCCACGCGGCCACGAGGTGGTCGTCGTGGTGCGCCCCGAAGAGATCGCAGTGGCGGCCAATCCCACCGAGCTCGGGCCCGGATTCGTCGCCCGTGGCGTGGTCGATGAACTGGTGTTCAACGGCGCGCTCGAGCAGCTGCACCTGCGGCTCGAGAACGGCGCCGGCCCAGCATTGCTCGCCAGCGCGGACCCGGCCGCGATCCCGTACCTCGAGGTGACGCGCACCCAGCATGAGCGCCGCGCCTTCGAGCTGCACCCGGGACAGAGCGTCGCCATCGGTGTGCGCCGCGTGCACGTCCTGCCAACGCCGCTGTCGAGCTTCACGGCGTGTGCGGCGAGCGCGCCCGATGCCGAGGCGCTGGCCCGCCAGCCGCTGCTCAACGCTCTGGCCGCGCGCATGAACACCCGCATCAGACTGCGTCCGGAGCCGCAGCTCGGCGTGGCGCAGGCCGCGCCCAGCGACGCCGCGCCGTTCGTCGGCGCCACGGTAATCAGCTGCGAGTCACACCCCGCGCAGCGTGCCGCGTGGCTGCTCGGCCATGGGGCGGGTGAGGTGCTGGTGCTGCCCGCGCAGGCTCAGGCCCCGCAGCAGGTGATGGTCCACTGGACGGACGATGCGGTGCGCCCCGCGACGCTCGCCGTCGCGGCGAGCGTGCTGCGGCACGTGCCCGCAGAGATGCGCACCGAGCCGCGCTTCGGCAACCTCACGTATGAGCTCGCGCACCGGCCGGCGGAGGCTCCCGCGCCGATGCTGATCGTCGGCGTCACGAGTCTCGTCGACTTCGCCGCGCGCTTCGGCCCACTGCTCGATGGTGGCCGCTGGCCGGTGCTGCTCGTGCGCCGCGGGGCCGCTGAGTGAGCGCTCCGCCATGAGCTTCCGCAAGCCGAGCGTGTTGCCGGGCTTCGGACTGACCTTCGGCTTCACGACCTTCTTTCTCAGCGCCATCGTACTGCTGCCGCTCGCCGCGCTGGTGCTGGCCGCCGCCTCGATGCCCTGGAGCGAGCTCATCGCCGTGGTGACTAGTCCGCGTGCGCTCGCCTCCTATCGGCTGAGTTTCGGCGCCTCGGCGCTCGCCGCCACGATCAACCTGGTGTTCGGCTTCATCATCGCCTGGACGCTGGTGCGCTACGAGTTCCCCGGCCGCAAGCTGATCGATGCGCTCATCGACATGCCGTTCGCGCTGCCGACGGCGGTGTCCGGCATCGCCCTCACCACGGTGTTCGCCCGCCACGGCTGGATCGGCCGCTATCTCGAGCCGCTCGGCATCCATGTGGCCTACACCACCCTCGGCATCACCCTCGCGCTGACGCTCATCAGCATGCCGTTCGCGGTGCGCTCGATGCAGCCGGCACTGCTCGAGGTGCAGCGCGATCTCGAGGACGCCGCCGAGACGCTCGGCGCCGGGCGCTTCTACGCGTTCCGCCGCATCATCCTGCCGACCGTGCTGCCGGCGCTGCTCACCGGCTTCACCCTGTCGTTCGCGCGCGCGGTGGGCGAGTACGGCTCGGTGATCTTCATCGCCGGCAACCTGCCGATGAAGACCGAGATCACCCCGCTGCTCATCGTCATCCACCTCGAGCAGTTTGACTATCGCGGCGCGGCGGCGCTCGGGGTCGTCATGCTGCTCATGTCGTTCGTGGTGCTGTTCACCATCAACCTGCTGCAGGCGTGGAACCGGCAGCGCCACGTGCGGGCGGCGCACTGATGGCCGCCCGCCTGCCGCGCCCTCCCGCACTCGCGACGCTGCAGGGCGATGCGGCCACGCGTCCCGGCCAGAACACCTGGGGTGCCGCCATCGTGCGCGGCCTCTTCATCACCGTATCGCTCACCTTCCTCGCGGCGCTGCTGATCGCGCCGCTCGCGACGGTGTTCGCCACGGCGCTCTCCCACGGCCTCGAGGCGTACCTCGTCAGCTTCGCCGATCCCGACACCCGCTCCGCCATCCGCCTGACGCTCATCACCGCGGCGGTGGTGGTGCCGATCAACACCGTGTTCGGCCTGGCGGCTGCCTGGGCGATCGCCAAGTTCGAGTTCAACGGCAAGAGCGTGCTGATCACGCTCATCGACCTGCCGCTCGCGATCTCGCCGGTGATCTCCGGCATGGTGTTCGTGCTGCTGTTCGGCCTGCACGGCTGGTTCGGGGTGTGGCTGCAGCGGCACGACATCAGCGTTGTGTTCGCGCTGCCCGGCATCCTGCTCGCCACCATGTTCGTCACCTTCCCGTACGTGGCACGCGAGCTGATCCCGCTGATGCAGCAGCTCGGCAACGACGAGGAGGAGGCGGCGATCACCCTCGGCGCCGGCGGCTGGATAACGTTCTTCAAGGTGACGTTGCCCAAGATCCGCTGGGGTCTGCTGTACGGTGTGATCCTGTGCAACGCGCGCGCCATGGGCGAGTTCGGCGCGGTGTCGGTGGTCTCGGGGCACATCCGCGGCCTGACCAACACCATGCCGCTGCACATCGAGATCCTCTACAACGAATACAACTTCGTGGGCGCCTTCGCGGTCGCCTCGCTCCTCACCATGCTGGCGGGCCTCACGCTGGTCGTGAAGACGCTGGTCGAGCGTGCCCGCGCGGCTCACGGCGCGTAGATCTGGTCGAACACGCCGTGGTCGGCAAAGTGGGTGCGCTGCGCGACATCCCAGCCGCCGAAGTCCGCAATGCTCACCAGCTTGAGCGCCGGGAAACGCGCCGCGTAGCGGCGCGCCACCTCCGGGTCGCGCGGCCGGTAGAAGTGCCGCGCGACGATCTCCTGCCCCTCGCTGCTGTAGAGGTACTCAAGGTAAGCCTGCGCCACCGCGCGCGTACCGTGGCGCTCGGCCACCTTGTCGACCACCGCGACGGGCGGCTCGGCGAGCATGCTCACCGAGGGCACGATGATCTCGAGCTCATCGGCGGCGAACGCGCGCGCGGCGAGCTGCGCCTCGTTCTCCCAGGCGATCAGCACGTCCCCGAGGCCGCGTTGCGCGAACGTCGTGGCCGAGCCACGCGCGCCGGTGTCGAGCACCGGGACGTTGCGGTAAAGACGGCGCACGAACTCGCGCGCGCTCGCCTCGCTCCCGCCGGGCTGCTCGAGCGCCCAGGCCCACGCCGCCAGATAGTTCCAGCGCGCGCCGCCTGAGGTCTTGGGGTTGGGCGTGATCACCGCAAGTCCGGGGCGCACCAGGTCGCCCCAGTCGTGGATGCCGTGCGGATTGCCCTTGCGTACCAGGAACACGATCGTCGAGGTGTAGGGCGAACTGTTATCCGGCAGGCGGCTCTGCCAGTTAAGCGGCAGCAGCCCGCTCTGCCTGGCGATCGAGTCGATGTCGGCTGCCAGGGCGAGCGTCACCACGTCCGCCGCCAGCCCATCGAGCACCGAGCGGGCCTGTGTGCCCGAGCCGCCGTGCGACTGCTCGATGCGCACCCGCTGGCCGGTCTTCTGCAGCCAGTAGTGGGCGAACGCCGTGTTGAACTCCGCGTACAGCTCGCGCGTCGGATCGTACGAGACGTTGAGGAGCGTGACGCGCGAGCCGCTGACGCCCTGGCCGCTGTCGCAGGCGGCGAGTGCCGCGAGCAGCGCCAGCGCGATGAGCATTGCGCCGCGCAGCCCGCGCGCGCGCCGCGAGGCGGGCGCGGGGTTCACTTAAGGCCGAGCGTGCGCTTGAGGTGCGGCTCGAGCGCGGCGGCGCATTCCCCGACCGAGCGCGGACCGCCGAGTGTTGCGAGCTGCGTCATTGTAAGACCCTCGTACCCGCAGGGATTGATGCGGGAGAAGGGCTCGAGGTCAAGCGCCACGTTGAGTGCCAGGCCGTGGTAGCTGCCGCAGCGCCGCACCCGCACCCCGACGCTGGCGAGCTTCTGAGCGGCGACATAGACGCCGGGAGCGTTACGGCGGCACTCGGCCACGATGCCGTAGCCGGCGGCCAGATCGATCACCGCGCGCTCGAGCGCGGTGACGAAATCGCGGATACCGAGCCGCAGGCGTCTGAGATCGACGAGCGGATACACCACCAGCTGCCCCGGACCGTGATAGGTCACCTGGCCACCGCGATCGATCTGTATGACCGGGATGTCCCCGGGCGCGATGAGATGCGCACGGCTCGCGTTCACACCGAGGGTGAACACCGGCGGGTGCTCGAGGAACCAGATCTCATCCGGCGTGTCCGCGCTGCGCGCCTCGGTGAAGCGCTGCATGGCGCGCCAGGCGGGCTCGTACTCGAGGAGCCCGAGACGCCGCACGACGGCCGGCGGCACCTCCGCCGCAGCGGCCGCAGGCGGCGCGCAGCCGGCCGTGGCGAGCGCCTGGGCGGTGCTCATCCGGCGAGACTCCGGTTGTCGAGACCGGCGTTGTTGCGCTCGAGCGCGCGCTCCGCCCGGTAACTCGAGCGCACCAGCGGACCGGACACGCACTCGAGGAAGCCGCGCTCGAGCGCGGCGCTGCGATAGCGGTCGAACTCGGCCGGGGTGACGTAACGCTCGACCGGCAGATGCTGCAGCGTCGGCCGCAGGTACTGCCCGAGCGTCACGATGTCGACGGCCGCGGCGCGCAGGTCATCGAGGGTCGCGACGATCTCCTCGTCGGTCTCGCCGAGGCCCAGCATCAGGCTGCTCTTGGTGAGAACTTGAGGCCGGTGCCGCTTGGCGTGTGCCAGCACGGCAAGCGTCTGCTCGTAGCCGGCGCGCGGGTCACGCACCGGGTGAGTGAGGCGGCGCACGGTCTCGATGTTCTGCGCAAAGACGGCGATGCCGGAGTCGACCACCGTCTCGACGTCGGCGAGCACGCCGCAGAAGTCGGGGGTGAGCGCCTCGACCGCGGTGGCGGGATTGCGGGCCCGGATCGCGCGCACGCAGGCGGCATAGTGCGCAGCGCCGCCGTCGGCGAGGTCGTCGCGATCAACCGAGGTGAGCACCACGTAGCGCAGCTTCATGAGCTCGACGGTCCGCGCTGCGTTCTCGGGCTCCTCGGCATCCAGCCAGCCGTGAGGATTACCGGTGTCCACCGAGCAGAAGCGGCAGGCGCGCGTGCAGACCGCGCCCATCAGCATCAGCGTGGCTGTGCCGGCGTTCCAGCACTCGCCGATGTTGGGGCACTTCGCCTCCTCGCACACCGTGGCGAGCCGGTGCTCGCGCACCAGCGCCTGTACGGCGCTGAAGCCCGCGCCGGAAGGCGCGCGCGCCTTGAGCCACGGCGGCTTCCTGGAAGGGCTCGCGGGGGGTGCCGCGGGGCGCGTCTTCAGGCCATCACGGATGGCGGTAAAGCCTTGAGGAGTAACGTATTTCTCGCCGCTTCGAGGCGGCGCGGCGCCCGTGGTCACGACCGGGATTCCCTTGAGCTCGGGCATCGTCTCATTGTAACGCAGCAAGCCGCGCCTCAAGTTGCGCGAGCCGCTCGGCGGTGCCGACATCGCTCCAGGCGCCGCGGTGTAGCTCGCCGGTCACGCGGCGGGCGGCGATGGCGCGATTCAGGAGCGGCAGCAGCGGGAAGCGCTCCGCCGTGCAGCCGGCGAAGAACTCAGGCCGATAGAGGCCGACACCCGAGTACGTCGAGCGGTCGGTGTCGCGGCTCACCACCCGATCGCCGTCGAGCCCGAAGTCACCGCGCGCGTTGTGCGGCGGGTTAGGGACCAGCACCAGATGCGCGAGCGATGTGGCGGCGAGCGACAATGTCGCGAAGTCGATGTCGGTCCAGATGTCCGCGTTCACCACCAGGAACGGCCCTGGACCGAGCAGCGGCACCGCGCGGAAGATGCCGCCGCCGGTCTCGAGCGGCACCGGACCCTCATCGCTCCAGGTGATCGACACCCCGTAGCCGCTGCCATCGCCGAGCGCAGCACGCAGCTGGTCGGCGAGCCACGAGAGGTTGATGACAATCTCGCGGATACCGGCGTGCGCGAGCGCGGCGAGGTGCCAGGCAATGAGCGGCCGGCCGCCCACCGGTACCAGCGGCTTCGGCACCGAGTCGGTGATCGGCCGCAACCGCTCGCCGCGGCCGGCCGCGAGCAGCATCGCCTTCATGCGTGCCCCGCGCCGGGCGCAGGTGCAGCGGCCTCGCGCGCGTTGGCGTGCGGCAGCGCACCGGCCACGCGCTCCTCGAGAAAGGTTCCGAGGGAACTAAGCTCCGCGTACTGCGCGCAGCTCTCGCGTACGTAGGCGAGTACGCGCGGCAGATCCGCGAGGTAGCCGCGTTTGCCGTCGCGGTACCACAGCCGGCAGAAGATGCCGAGTACCTTGATGTGCCGCTGCACGCCGGCGAGATCGAACCAGCGCAGGAACTCGGCATCGCTGCTTGCGGCCGCGCCCCCCTGCCTGAGCAGCTGTGCCCGGTAGGTGCTCACCCAGGCAACCGTGCGCGAGCGCGGCCAACTGATGTAACAGTCCTTGAGGAGCGACACCAGGTCGTAGCCCACCGGCCCGCGCAGTGCGTCCTGGAAGTCGATGACTCCGGGACCGCCGTTGCCGAGCACCATGAGGTTGCGCGAATGGTAGTCGCGATGCACGAACACCTGCGGCTGCTCGAGCGCGGCGCGGATGAGGAACTCGAAGCTGTCGGCGATGGCCGCGGCCTCCACTGCGGTCGGCGTGATCTCAAGGTGCCGGCCGAGGAACCAGTCCGGCAGCAGCGACAGCTCGGCGGCCAGCGGGGCGTGGTCGTAGGGCGCGAGCTCCTGGCTCGCCTCGCGGCCGCGGACCTGGATCGCGGCCAAAGCCGTGAGCGCCTCGTGATATAGCGGCTGCGGGTCGTCGCCGGCGTTCAGCCGGTCGAGGTACAGCGTGCTGCCGAGGTCTTCGAGCAGCAGCAACCCCTTGTCAACGTCCGCCTCGTGGACGTGCGGCACGTGCGTGCCGAGGGACTCGAGCAGCCGCGAAACCTTGAGGTACGGGCGCACGTCCTCGCGCGGCGGCGGGGCGTCCATGACGATGTAGGTACCGCCGTCGCGGAATGCCCGGAAGTAGCGCCGGAAGCTCGCATCACTCGAGGCGGGCTCGAGGCGCTGCGGCGTGAGGTGCAGCTCGCGCGACAACCAGTCGTGGATCAGCGCGAGTCGCGCGTCGGTCTGCGGCATGTAGGGCGTCGGCTCTCCCCGCGCGGTGGCGGCGCAACATTATAATGCCGCCCCTGATGCCGCGTCCGCGCCCATTCTGTTACTTCCTCGTCGCGCTCGGCGGCCTGCTGTCTGCGGCACGGGCGGATGAGCCGCCCTGCCCGTCGCAGCAGACGGCGCCGGCCGCCGCGCCCGCAAAGACCGCACACCCCGCGAAGGGCGCGCCCGGCAACGCGCCACCGCACCCGCAGCGCGGCGTCGGCCCCTTCGAAATCGAGAGTGATGCCGTCAACGTGGGTGTCGACGGCAAGGGCTCGGTGCAGGGGAACGTGGTGGTGCGTCAGGGGGACGCCGAGCTGCGCGCCAACGAGATGCAGATCGATAAACCCGACCAGTACGTGAAGAGCAACGGACGGATCGAGTATACCGACCCGACGGTGCACATCACGGGCGCCGGCGGCAGCTACTCGGCGACCCAGGGCGCTGAGTTCCAGTCCGCGCAGTTCGACCTCAAGCAGCGCGCCGCGCGCGGCTCGGCCGACAGCATGCAGCTCGCCCCCAACGGTGTGTTGAGTCTCAAGGGCGTCGCCTTCACCACCTGTCCGGCGGGACATCAGGCATGGGAGCTGCGCGCCGACAGCCTGACGCTCGACACCCGCAACCAGATCGGCACCGGGCGCGACACGCGCGTCGACTTCTTCGGCGTGCCGCTCCTCTACCTGCCGTGGGCGTCCTTCCCGCTGAGCAGCGAGCGCAAGAGCGGGTTCCTGTTTCCGAGCATCGGCAACACCTCCACCAGCGGCGTGCAGCTCGCGATTCCCTACTACTGGAACATCGCTCCCAATGCCGATTTCACCTTCCAGCCGGTCGAGTACACCAAGCGCGGGCCGGATCTCGGTGGGGATGTGCGCTTCCTCACCGCCGACCAGCACGGCGAGCTGCAGTGGAACTACCTGCCCGACGACATGGTGTATCACGGCAGCCGCAGCCGCGTGCAGCTGAATGACGTGGTGGAGCTGCCGGCGGCGTTTCGCCTGACGCTCGATGCGCAGAACGTCAGCGACGACCTCTATTTCCAGGATTTCTCCCAGACGCCGGCCGGCACCAGTACCTCGTTCCTCGATCGCAGCGCCACCCTCTCCTACCGCGACGAGCACTGGAACGTTGACGCCCAGGCACAGCAGTACCAGACGATCGACACCACGCTGCTGGTCGACGAGCGTCCCTATGAGCGCGTGCCGCGCCTCGCGGTGAGCGACGACTACACGCTGTTTGGCATCCTGCACTACGGCTTCGAGTCGGAGATCGTGAACTTCCAGCACGCGCCGAGCGCCGCGCTCCTGCCCCCGCTTCCCACCGGCTGGCGCGAGGATCTGATGCCCGAGCTGTCGCTCGATGTAACGGGTCCCGGCTATTTCTTCCGCCCCGCCTTCGCCTGGCGGGCGACCTACTACCAGCTGGATGACACCCTGCCCACCGCCCCGCGCGACCCGTCGCGCAGTCTGCCGATCAGCAGTGTCGACAGTGGGCTGGTGTTCGAGCGCGAGACTGGCTCGCGCGATCAGCGCGTCCTGACCCTCGAGCCGCGCGTTCAGTACCTCGACGTGCCGTACCGCGACCAGGACGCGCTGCCGGTGTTCGATACCGGGCTCCCCGATCTCAATCCCGTGGAGCTGTTCCGACCCAATCGCTACGTGGGTGCCGACCGCGTGAGCGATGCGGACCAGCTGAGCGTCGGGGTGACCAGCCGGCTGCTCGATGCCTCGAGCGGGCGGCAGTTCCTCGCGGCCACCTTCGGCCAGAGCTACTACTTCGAGACGCCGCGCGTGACGCTGCCCGGGGAGACGCCGATCACTGCCCGGCACTCCGACCTCGTGGCGCAGCTCGCGCTCACCGCCTTCCAGGACTGGAGCGCGGACGCCGGGGTGCAGTGGGACCCGCAGAACGAGCGCAGCGAGCGCACCCAGGTCAACCTGCAGTACAAGCCGGCCGGCGATTCCGTGATCAACCTCGGCTACCGCTACGAGCGCTTCGTGCAGCTGCCGGAGTTCGTGCAGGGGGTGGAGCTGCCCTGCACCCCCTCGCTCGTGGCGAGCGGCATCGCCACCGGCTGCGACAGTCAGGGGTTCGACCAGGTGGATGCCTCGACGGCCTGGCCCATCCGCCAGTCCTGGAGCGTGTTCGCGCGCGAAGTCTACGACCTGCGCAACCACGAGGAGCTGGAGCGATTCGGCGGCTTCGAGTACCGTGCGTGCTGCTGGCGGCTGCGACTCGGCGCCCGGCGTTACGTAAGCAGCTTCACCGGGTCCCGCGATACGGGAATCTGGCTGCAGCTGGAACTTGCGGGCCTCGCCGGTGTCGGATCGGCGTCGGATACCTCGCTCACCGAGGAGATCCGCGGCTACACTGCCGCAGAAGAGAACTTACAGAAAACTAGGTAGGAACCCAAGCGATGCGGATAGCAAGCAGAGCCCTGTGCGGGCTCGTCGTCGGCGTGGCAGCGGCGCTCGTGTACGGCTCGGTGCGCGCACAGACCCGCGAGCTCGAGACCAAGGGGGTGCTGCTCGACCGCATCGCCGCCATTGTCAACGACGGCGTGGTGCTCAACAGCGAGCTGGACACGCAGATCGAGGTGGTGAGCGAGCGGCTGCGCGCGCAGAAGCTCGAGCTGCCGCCGCAGAACGTGCTGCGCCAGCAGGTGCTCGAGCGGCTGGTGGTGCAGGAGATCCAGCTGCAGCGCGCCACCCATGACGGCGTCAAGGTGTCGGACGAGATCCTGAACAACGCCTTGCAGGACATCGCCAAGCGCAACAATCTCAGCCTGTCGCAGCTGCCGGAAGCGCTCTCCCAGCAGGGGGTCGACTACGCCGGTTACCGCGAGGACATGCGCAAGGAGATCACCCTGTCGATGCTGCGCCAGCGCGACGTGCTGGACCGCATCAGCGTCACCTCCCGGGAAATCGACCAGTACCTGGAGAAGCAGGCCAAGAAGCCCTCGCAGGGCAACGAGTACAACGTGTCGCATATCCTGATCGCGGTGCCGCAGGAGGCCACCCCGGCGCAGGCCGACGACGCCGCGCGGCGCGCCGCGGAGGTCTACCAGAAGGCAAGCAGCGGTGAGGACTTCGGGCGTCTGGCGGTCGCCTACTCCAACAGCCAGACCGCCCTCGATGGCGGCTCGCTCGGCTGGCGCAAGGAGACCGAGCTCCCGACCTTCCTCGCCGAAGTGATCGAGAAGCTCAAACCGGGGCAGGTGGGCGAGCCGCTACGCACCCCGACCGGCTACCACATCGTGCGACTCAACGACGTACGCAGCTCGGAGTCCAAGAGCATCGAGAGTCAGGTGCACGCGCGCCACATTCTCATGAAGACCACCGAGCTCGCCGACGACGCCACCGTGAAGCAGAAGCTCAACGCGCTGCGCGACCGGATCCTGCGCGGCGAGGACTTCGCCGGCCTCGCGCAGACCAACTCGGAGGATCCGGGCTCGGCCTCCCAGGGGGGCGATCTCGGCTGGAACGGACCCGGCGCCTTCGCGCCCGAGTTCGAGCGCCAGCTGGGACTCCTCAAGGAAGGCGAGATCAGCGAGCCGTTCAAGACCGCCTTCGGCTGGCACATCGTGCAGATGCTCGGCCACCGCGAGTTCGACAACACCGACGAGGTGAAGCGCCGTAAGGCCATGGAGGCGATCCGCAATAGCAAGGCCGACGAGGAGACGGAGCTGTGGCTGCGGCGACTGCGCGATGAGGCGTATGTGGAATTCAAATCATAGGCTGGCCGCGCGCGCGGCTTGCCCGTGATCCCGCGCATCGCCGTAACCTCGGGTGAGCCGGCGGGAATCGGCCCGGAGCTGTGTCTGACGCTCGCGGCACGCGAGCTCGATTGCGAGCTGGTATGCCTCGGGGACACGACGCTGCTCGCCGAGCGCGCGCGACTCACCGGCAGTAGCGCGGCGCTGCGCCGCTATGCGGCGCACGCTCAGGGCGCCCAAGCCCGCCAGCGGCACGTGCCCGGCACGCTGCTCATCGAGCATAGCCCGCTGCGCTCGCCGAGTGAGCCCGGGCGGCTCGATGCTCGCAATGCGCCGTACGTGCTGGGACTCCTCGACCGCGCCATCGACGGCGCGCTCGCCGGCGAGTTCGATGCCATCGTCACGGCGCCCGTGCACAAGGGGATCATCAACGACGCCGGCGTCGCCTTTCTCGGCCATACCGAATACTTCGCGCAGCGTGCCCACGTCGCGCGACCGGTGATGATGCTCACCGCCGGCAAGCTCCGGGTAGCGCTGGCGACCACCCACCTGCCGCTCAAGGCCGTGAGCGCTGCCATCACGGTCGACTCGCTATGCGAGACGCTCACGATCCTCTCGCGCGATCTGCAGCAACGCTTCCGGATCCGCGCGCCGCGCATCGCGGTCTGCGGACTGAATCCGCACGCCGGCGAGGGCGGCTATCTGGGCGACGAGGAGCAGCGGGTGATCGGTCCGGCGATCGACAAGCTCAAGCGCCAGGGCCTGGACGTCGAGGGCCCACTGCCGGCGGATACCGTGTTCGTGCCGCACCTGCTCAATGGCTTCGATGCGGTGCTCGCCATGTATCACGACCAGGGGCTGCCGGTGGTCAAGCACGTGGGTTTCGAGCGCGCGGTGAACGTCACGCTGGGACTGCCGTTCGTGCGCACCTCGGTGGATCACGGCACGGCGCTCGATCTTGCCGGCACGGGTCGCGCCGAATCCGGCAGTCTGGCCGCCGCCGTGCAGCTCGCCCTCGAGCTCGCGCCGCGCTAGGCGCGCATGGGGCGTAGCGCCCGCAGCAGCCAGCCGCCGCGCCGCAAGCGCTTCGGCCAGCATTTCCTGCACGAGCGGGGCGCGATCGAGCGCATCTTCGCCGCGCTCGCCCCACAGCGCGGCGATCATCTGGTCGAGATCGGCCCGGGGCGCGGCGCTCTCACCGCCCGGCTGCTCGGGCTCACCGACTGCACACTGGATGCGATCGAGGTCGACCGCGACCTCGCCGCCAGCCTCGCGGGCAGCTTCGGCGACTCGCCGCGCCACGCGCTGCACGTCGGCGATGCGCTCGAGTTCGACTTCACACGCCTCGCGGCCGAGCGCGGCGGTCGGCTGCGCATCGTCGGCAACCTGCCGTACAACATCTCGACCCCGCTGCTCTTCCGGCTGCTCGCTCATGCAGCGGCGCTCGTCGATGCGCACGTTATGTTGCAGCGGGAGGTGGTGCTGCGGCTCGCGGCACCACCGGGGAGCGGCGACTACGGCCGCTTGAGCGTGATGCTCTCGCCCTGGATGAGCAGCGAGCGGCTGTTCGATCTCGGGCCGGGGGCCTTCCAGCCACCGCCACGGGTGTGGTCGGCGGTGGCGCGTCTCACGGTGCGGCCAGCGCCGCTGTTCGCCGTCAGCCCGCATTACGCCGCCGTGGTGCGCACCGCCTTCTCGCACCGCCGCAAGACGCTGCGCAACGCGCTCGCGGGCCTGCTCGGGCGCGACACGATCCTCTCCTGCGGGCTCGATCCCGGCGCGCGCCCCGAGACCCTGACACCGGAGCAGTTCAACACCCTGGCGCTGACGCTCGACCGCGCGCGCATCTGACGTTAGGCTTGCTCCTCATGGCCTACCGTCGAATCCTGCTGGTGGTGGATCTCACCGAGGACAGTCCGGTCCTCGGCCGCCGGGCACAGGCGCTCGCCGCCGCCCTCGGGGCGGAGATCGAGCTGCTGCACGTCGTCGAGTTCGTCCCGGTCGAGCCCATGGGCGAAGCGCTCATGCCCTCGGTGCAGATTGAGGAGGAACTGCTCGAGCGTGCCCGGCAGCGCCTCGCCGCGCTCGCCACCGACCTCGGCCTCGCCGGCTCCGCCTGCCGGGTCGAGACCGGCAATGTCAAATCCGAGATCGTGCGCGTAGCGCGCGAGCGCCACGTGGATCTCATTATGTTGGGCAGCCGTGAGCGCCACGGCCTGTCGATCCTGGTGAACTTCACCGAGGACACCGTGCTGCACGCCGCGCCTTGCGACGTACTCGCGATGCGCGTCGGGCGGGGCTGAAGACTTGATAGAATCGCTCTCCATGACGCATCAGGAGCACAAGATCAGCGTCGACGTCGAGACCAGCTATCTCGACGAGCAGTCAGACCCGCGCGAGCACCGCTTCGTCTTCTCCTACACCATCACCATCCGCAACGAGGGCCAGGTGCCGGCACGACTGCTGACGCGGCACTGGGTGATCACGGATGCCAACGGCAAGGTGGAGGAAGTGCGCGGCGACGGCGTGGTCGGCGAGCAGCCGTATCTGAAGCCCGGCCAGGGATTCCGCTATTCGAGCGGCGCCGTGCTCGAGACGCCGGTCGGCGCGATGCAGGGCACCTACCAGATGCTGGGCGACGACGGCGCGCAATTCGATGCACCGATCGAGCCGTTCCGACTCGCCATGCCCGGCATCTTGCAGTGACCCGCTATGCGATCGGCGACGTCCAGGGATGTTACGAGGAGCTGCGCGACCTACTAGCGCGCCTCAGGTTCTCTCCGGATCGCGACCGGGTCTGGTTCGTCGGCGATCTCGTCAATCGTGGCCCGCAATCCCTCGAGACGCTGCGCCTGGTGCGCGCACTCGGCGACAACGCCGTCGTCGTGCTCGGCAACCACGACCTGCACCTGCTGGCCGTGCTGCACGGCGCGCGGCCGAAGCGTCGCTCCGACACGCTCGATGAGGTGCTCGCCGCTTCCGACCGGCGCGCGCTCGCCGACTGGCTGCTGAGCCGTCCGCTGGCGCACCACGAGGCGGGCGATCTCATGGTGCATGCCGGGGTCGTGCCGGCGTGGACGGTGACGCAGACCCTCGAGCTCGCGCGTGAGGTGGAGACGGCGTTGCGCCGCGACCCGCGCCGCATCCTCGAGCGCATGTACGGCAACGAGCCCGACCGCTGGAGCCCGCAGCTCACCGGCATGGAGCGGCTGCGCTTCGCGATCAACGTGCTCACCCGGCTGCGGGTGTGCAGCGCCGACGGGCAGATCGATGTCGACCTCAAGGGTCCGCCGCCGCCGCCGCTCTCGCCAATGCGGCCGTGGTTCGTGTTCGAGGAGCGGGCGAGCCGCGGCACGCGCATCGTCTTCGGCCACTGGTCCGCGCTCGGCCTGGTGCGAAGCCACGGCGTGATCGGTCTCGACACCGGGTGCGTGTGGGGCGGCGCCCTCACCGCGATCAATCTCGATGCGGTCGCAGCGCCGCTCAGCGTCGCGTGTCGCGGCTATCAGGAGATCGAGGCTTAGGGCGAGGTCCCGGGGCCCCACGCCGCCGTGATCTGCGGCGTGTCGGGGCGATACAGGCCGGGGGCGAGCTCGAGGTCCACTGCCGCTCCCCCCGCCGGATGGATCGGCAGCACGGCGCGCTGCGCGGCCTGCACATCGAGCACTCCGAAGGAGCCGGGTATCACCCGGAAAGCGAGCCGCGCCGGCCAGGTGGTGCCGGCCGCCGGCTTGAGCACGATCTGACCCGCGCCACTCAGCGCCGACAGATCGATGACCAGCGTGTTGCGTTTCCAGTATTGCGCGGGCGTGGCGCTGCCGGTGATGTCGAGCTCGTGCACCGCCACCGGGGGCGGCGGCGGCTGATGGTGCCAGGGCCAGTGCAGATGACTGCAGCCGCTCAACGCCAGCAAACCGCTCAGCCCCAGGGCGCACGCCGCAGCGCGCTGTGCCAGTCTCGCCTCCATAGCGCGTACCATACGCGAAACGCACGGAGGAGACATGGAATCGCTGCAAGCCTTCAACTTCCGGCAGTGGATCGACGCCAACCGCGCGCAGCTGGTGCCGCCGGTGGGCAACAAGCGCGTGTTCCGCGACGGTGACTTCATCATCATGGTGGTGGGCGGACCGAATGCCCGTAAGGATTACCACGTCGATCCGGGCCAGGAATTTTTCTATCAGCTCGAAGGCGACATGGTGCTGAAGACAATGCAGGCGGGGCAACCGGTCGATGTGCCGATCCGTGCCGGGGAGATCCTGCTGATCCCACCCCTGATGCCGCATTCGCCACAGCGGCCCGCCAACACCGTGGGGCTGGTCATCGAGCGCGCGCGACGCAGCGGTGAGCTCGACGGCTTCCAGTGGTACTGCGAGCGCTGCGGTAACCGGCTGTACGAGGAATTCTTCCAGCTCACGGACATCGAGAAGCAGTTTCCGCCGGTGTTCGAGCGCTTCTTCTCGGACCTCGAACGGCGCACCTGCAAGCGCTGCGGAGCGGTGCTGGAGCGCTCATGACACTCGCGACGCTCCCGGTGCGCGTGGAGCTCGACGGCCACGAGCTTGGCATCGATGCCGCCAATCCGGTGAGCCTGGCGCTGGAGCTGGACTTCGCCGGTGCGCAGCCGCGGCATTTCGGCGCGCCGCCGGCGAGTGCACGGCCGTTCGAGGTGGGCGGCTTCAAGGGCTCGGTGGCGCGCGGCGCGAGTTGCAACTGCGAGGTGCTGACCCTGATCCCGCATTGCAACGGCACCCACACCGAGTGCGTCGGCCACCTGACGCGCGAGCGGCTCGACGTGAGCCGTATTGCTCCCTACGGCTTCGTGCCGGCATTGCTCGTGTCGCTTACACCGCAGCCGGCGGCGGCCGCTGGTGAGAGCAGCTCGCCCGCACCCGAAGCCGGCGACCTGCTGATCACGCGGCGCGCTCTCGAGCTCGCCTGGCCGGTGGCGCTCCCGTTCGAGGCACGCGCGCTGATCATCCGCACGCGCCTCGACGGCGATCGGGAGACACCGCCGTACCTGTCGCAGGAGGCCGCCAAACTGCTGGTCGAGCGCGGCATCCGCCATCTGGTCGTCGAGGTGCCGTCCATCGACCGTGCGCACGATGAGGGCCGGCTGACGGCGCATCGCATCTTTTTCGGGCTGCCGCCCGGCTCGAGCGAGCTGGCCCGCGCGACGCGCGCCAACTCCACCGTTACCGAGCTGGCAGCGATTCCCGAGGGGCTGCGCGACGGCCCGTATCTGCTCGAGCTGCAGCTGCCGGCGCTCACCGGGGATGCGGTGCCGAGCCGCCCGCTGCTGTATGCGCTGCTGTCGCGCGCAGGTCCCGAGGCACGGCTCGGCTCATGAGCGACTCACTCCTTCTCGAGCGGGCCCGCGAGCGCGATGCCGCCGATCCGTTGCGCGCGTTCCGCGCGCGCTTTGCGCACCCGCTCGATGAGCGCGGCGCGCCGCTCATCTACCTGTGCGGCCATTCGCTCGGCCTGCAACCGCTTGCGGCACGCGAACGGGTGATCGAGGAGCTCGACGAGTGGGCGCAGCGCGCGGTCGAAGGGCATGAGCACGCGCGCCGTCCGTGGGTGCCGTATCACGAGAACCTCCGCGACGGCCTGGCGCGCCTCACCGGCGCCGCCAGCGCCGAGGTCGTGGCGATGAACTCGCTGACCGTGAACCTGCACCTGCTGTTCGCGAGCTTCTATCACCCCGCCGGCCGCCGCCGCCGCATCCTCATCGAGGCGGGCGCGTTCTCCTCCGACCGCCACGCGGTCGCATCTCAAATCGCCTGGCACGGCCTCGATCCGCAGGACTGTCTCATCGAGCTCGCGCCCGAGCCGGGCGCCGATCTGGTGGATGAGCGCGCCATCGAGGCGTGCCTCACCGCACATGGCGGGGAGATCGCGCTGGTGTGGTGGCCGGGGGTGCAGTTTCGCACCGGCCAGTCCTTCGACATCGCGCGCATCGCGCGCGCCGCCCACGCGCACGGCTGCCTCGCCGGTTTCGACCTCGCGCACTCGGTCGGCAACACGCCGCTCGCGCTGCACGAAAGCGCGGCGGATTTCGCGGTGTGGTGCAGCTACAAGTATCTCAACGGCGGCCCGGGGGCGATCGGCGGGTGCTTCGTGCACGAGCGGCACACGGGCTCCCTGCCGCGCAGCGCGCATCGCGGCGCGCTACCCGGCGCGCGCCTCGCGGGCTGGTGGGGCCACGAGGCGGACACCCGGTTCCTCATGGAGGCGCAGTTTCACGCCGCCGCCGGCGCCGATTCCTGGCAGGTGAGCAACCCGCCGATCCTGGCGGCGGCGCCGCTGCTCGCCTCGCTCGCGATCTTCGCCGAGGCGGGCATGGAGCGGCTGCGCGAGAAGTCGCTTGCGCTCACCGGCTTCATGGAGGAGCTGCTCGCGCCGCTCGAGCCGCACCTGCACATCATCACGCCGCGCGACGCTGGCGCCCGCGGCTGCCAGCTCTCGATGCGCATCGCCGGCGGCGCGGGTCCGGGGCGGCGGGTGTTCGAGGGGCTGCGCGCCGCGGGCGTGGTGTGCGACTGGCGCACCCCCGACATCATCCGTGTCGCGCCGGTGCCGCTCTACAACGGCTTCGAGGACGTCGCGCACTTTGCGCTGCGCCTGACCGGCCTTCTCGTGGAGGCGGGGTGAAGGGCGGCGCGGGGACTGCCGTCAACATCGTCGGCGCCGGTCTCGCCGGCGCGCTGCTCGCCGTGCTGCTCGCGCGGCGCGGCCACGCCGTGACGCTCTACGAGCGCCGCGCCGACCCGCGCCAGTCCGCCCCCGAGCGCGGGCGCTCGATCAACCTGGCACTCGCCGCGCGCGGCATCGCCGCGCTCGAGCGGGCCGGTGTGATGGCGCGCGTGCGCGATCTGACCATCGAGATGCGCGGCCGCATGGTGCACGAGCGCTCCGGCCACGCGGCGCTGCAGCCGTATGGGCAGCGCGCCCACGAGGTGATCTATTCCGTCGGGCGCGCGGACCTCAACCGCGTGCTGATCGAGGAGGCGCTGCGCCACCCGCGCGTGACGGTGCAGTTCAACCAGCAGATCCTCGGCGCCGATCCGCAGCGCGACCGGTTGCGGCTCCGCGACCTGACCAGCGGTGCCGAGCGCGAGCTGCCGCTCGCGCCCGCCATTGCCACCGACGGCGCCGGCTCCGCGATGCGCGCCAGCCTGGCCGCCGCCGGCCTCGTCACGGTGCGCGAGGAGTGGCTCGATCACGACTACAAGGAGCTCAGCATCCCGCCGGCCGCGGCCGCCACCCTCGAGCGGCACGCGCTGCACATCTGGCCGCGCGGCGGCTTCATGCTGATCGCCCTTCCCAACACCGACGGCAGCTTCACGGCCACCCTGTTTCTGTCGCGCGCCGGCACCGCCGGGTTCGCGTCGCTCGCGACGCCGGCCGCGGTCGCGGCGTTCTTCGCGCGCGAATTTGCCGATGCCGAGCCGCTCATCCCCGGGTTGCTGGACGAGTTCGCCCGCAATCCGCAGGGGCAGCTCGGTACCGTGCATGCGACTCCGTGGCACGCCGCCGGCCGCGCGCTGCTGCTCGGCGATGCCGCGCATGCCATCGTGCCGTTCCATGGCCAGGGAATGAATGCCGCGTTCGAGGATTGCCTGGTTCTCGATGGCCTCATGGATGCCCACCAGGATTGGCCGGCGCTGTTCACGGCATTCGAGCGCGCGCGCCGCCCGAACACCGAGGCGATCGCGCAGATGGCGCTCGAGAATTACCTCGAGATGCGCGATGCGGTGCTCGATGCGGGCTTCGTGCGCCGCAAGCAGCTCGCCATGGGACTCGAGCGGCGCTTTCCCGATCGCTTCATCCCGCGCTACTCGATGGTGATGTTCCACCCGGAGATTCCGTACGCCGAGGCACTGCGCCGCGGCAAGGTGCAGGCCGAGCTGCTTGCCGAGCTTGACTCGCATGGGCCCGCATTGGATCCGGCGCTCGCCGAGCGGCTGATACGCGAGCGGTTAGCCCCCGTAGGCGGGCACCACCGTAGCCCCTAGTTGGCGCCGATCAGGTACTGCTCGAGCTTGCCGTCGGGAAGACTGCGGGCGACGAGAAAGAGCTCGCGCTTTTCCAGCGTGATCGCGTAGACACGGAAGTCCATGCCGCCGCGGGTGCCGCTCTTGACGAGCTCGAACGACTTGACCGCACCGAGTGGGGCGATGCTGCGCGCAATCTCCTGCACCGTCTCGGCAGTGAAATAAGCGTTCGCATTCGCGCTCAGGAGACTGCGATCCAGCCCGCCCTGCCGCAGTCCGTCGAAGATGCGCCGCGCCTCATCGCGCCGCGCCGTATCCACGGGGCTGACGCTCTCGAATACGACCCGCTGCAGCTTGTCGGTGATGACCGCGGCGGCATCCGCGGCGTCGGAGTTCGTCAGCACGACTATGGCCGCGCGCTGATCGGGATAGATGACGTTGCGGGTGATGAAACCCGAGGTCCCGCCGCTGTGGATGAGAGTGCGCCGCTCCGAGGTCATGCGTACTCCGATACCGAGCGCGTACTGGGTGCCGACGCCGTCGTTGAGCAGTGTCTCGGTCTCGAGCTGCCGATAAGAGGCGGGGTGCATGAGACTCGCATCGATGACGGAGACATCCCAGCGCGCAAGGTCCGCCGCCGTCATCGCCAGCTCGCCGGCGGCAAACAGCCAGCCCTTCCCTTCGTGAGGCGCCCGGTGCAGAGGTCCGAGCGCCGCTCGCGTGTAGCCCACGGCATCCGCGGGGCCTAAGGGTTCCTCGTCAGCGTTCACGACGCTGGACATGTGCAGGGGGCCAAAGATCCGACGCTGCAGGAAGGCGAACAACGACTCGTCCGCGGCTCTCTCGGCCATCATGCCTGCGACGGTGTAGCCGGTATTGCTGTATTGCCACTGCTCGCCCGGCGGGAAATCCAGCGGCTGGGCTGCCCAGCGCCGCAGCAGCTCCTCATGCGAGATGGGCGTCAGCATGCGCGTGAAGACGTAGTCCTGAGGCCAGTAGTCGCGAATCCCGGCGGTGTGCGACAGCAGCTGCCGCAGCGTCACGTTGGCCGCGGGACCCAGCTCCGGGAGGTACTTCCCGGCACGGTCCTCCAGACTGAGCTTGCCTTCTTCCTGCAACATGAGAACCGCCGTTGCCAGGAACTGCTTGCTTATGGAGCCGATCTCGTAGCGGGCGCCGTCAGTCGCCGCCCGGTCCGGATCGAGCTGTGCCTTGCCGAAGGCCTTGGCATAGGCGATCCGGCCATCCAGGACGATGGCGACCGAGGCGCTCGGTACCTCGAGTTTCGAAAGCTCCGTGCCGACGATCTGCGCGACGCGCTGCTCATCGAGCGCAGCCGCCGACAGCGCAGACGATGCGGCGATGAACCCGATCGTGAGAAGTCGGACTGCAAACTTCATAGACACCTCAAACCCAAGGCAAGCGGCCGGACACGGTGAACAGTGTTGCGTACATTCATCGAGGATGCCAACTTGCAGCCCCCTGGCCTCCCTTGCCTGTGCGTGGAGAGAACATGAAACCCGCCAGTATCCCGACGGTGACAGCGGCCCTGATGCTCCTCGTACCCTTGGGGCACACGACGAGCGCCGTGGCGAGCACAACCGCAGCGCCCGCCGGTCCGAAAATCCAGACCGAGGACGTCTACCGCTTCTACAAGCTCTACGACGCCTCGGGCGGACATCCGACGGCCGATCAGCTGCAGCACGACTATCTCGATCCTGGTACGGACGGGCTGCACAACCTCGCCAAGGTGCGCAATGTGACCGGGGCGAGAATCGCCGACAACATAGCCAGGCACCCCGAGGTCTATGCGGATGCCAGGCGATGCATGGCGGCTCTGCCGCGGGTGCGTCAGCGGGTGGAGGTCGCGCTGAGAAAATTAGGCCGTCTCTATCCGCAAGCGATCTTTCCGCCGGTGACGATCGTCGTGGGTCGTGGCAAGCCCGTCGGTATCGGAAGCGCCGCCACCGGACTGCAGATCGGCCTCGAGGCGCTGTGCGCAAATAAATTTGACAATCTGGATGCCGAGGAGCGGTTCGTGCGGGTGATCGCCCACGAATATATCCACGTCCAGCAGTTCCCGGCTCTCGATGATGACGAGCACCCCACCCTGCTCGAGAGGTCGGTCATGGAGGGTGGCGCGGAATTCGGCGCTGAGTTGATTGCCGGCCACCCCGCTGAGGTCGACAGCCCCCCGTTCAGGGCAACGACGCAGGGACATGAAAAGGAAATTGAGAGCGCCTTCGTCGCCGATGAGGACAGCAGCGATCTTTCCAAGTGGCTCGACAACTCGACCTTCGAAAAACCGGGTGACCTGGGCTACTGGGTTGGATATCGGATCGTCAAGTCCTACTACCAGCACGCCGCCGACAAACGGCGGGCGCTGCGCGAGATCATCGAGGTCACCGACCCCAAGGCGTTTCTGGCCAGGAGCGCCTGGTATCCAGGAATTGTGCTGCGCTAGTCATCTCTGTTTCGCGCCGACTGCTTCATTCACCAACGTCCAATGCGCACCCTTGTCGGTCGAGATCTCGAGCCGCGCCAGCTGCTTGTCCGGGGAAACGAATTGGTAGATTTCGCGGGCGTTGGCCACCCCGCCGCTGCGTCTTTTAATCTCAAACGGTCTGGTCCAGACATTCCCCTCGACAACCATGACGTCTTCGCGCGGCCCACCTTCCGGGGCTACGTTCGTATATTTGAAGGTCTTGTCGAGGTCGCTGTAATAGAGCAGCGCGACGTCCTTGATGATGCGGCCTGAATCGGGATCGGGCTGCAGGCCGAGGTATTCGCAGGCGACAAACGCGCCGTGGAGAAGCGAAGAGCATTGCGCGTCGTAGTCTTCGGTGCTCGCATGTCCAAACTGGGTTTCCTTCGTCTCGATGCGTACCTTCCAATGTCCGACCCAGGCGCCGAGCTTGTTGCCCGGAGGCGATGAATCCTGAGCGCTCGCCCCGGCGGGCACAGCAAACACGGCCATCGCATACAACGCAGCCCACCCGTCAGAAACGCGCATCAGCTTCTCCTGGGAGTCCGGCTGCGAGGCTGACGGCGGGCTCCGTAGCCCGCCGTCTCTGGCACTGCATTACAAGCTCAGAACTGTGCCGTGATGTGGGCAAACACATAGCGCCCCATCGCATCGTAGATACCCGGGAAGGTGTTGCCGTTGCAGTTGGCACCCGAGTTGTTCCCGCCACTGGTGGTGGCGCAGTCGGCCAGAGTGATCAACGGCGGGTCCTTGTCGAAGATGTTGTTGACGCCGAGCTGCAGCCGCACGTTCTTGTAGAGAGTGAACGTGGTCGCCAGGTCGAACCAGTTGTAGGCGGGGATGTGCGCCAGCGGCGGGTAGAAGGAGGTTCCCGCCAGATACTTGCTGGGGCTGAGCTGCTCGCTGGTCTGCGAGCCGAAGTAGCGCCATCGCAGGGTGACATCGAGCGCGTCCCAGGGCGTCGACCAGGTGATGTTGAGCACCGACCTCCACTTCGGGTCGCTGCCACCGCAGACCGCGCCGAAGTACCCGGCACAGTCGTAGGAGCCCTGGCCGGGAAGCGGCGTCGTCGCCAGTGAGTTGAGCACCGAGCCCTCGAACCCGAAGTTGAGTGAGCCATAGGCCGGCAGCGGCACCCGGTAGGTTGCCTTGACGTCGATGCCGCGGGTGGCGAGCAGCCCCTCGTTGATCTCCGTGTCGATCACATAGCCGAGCGTCGACAGCCACAGCGAGCCGTTCGCCGGGTCGCGGTGCACCAGGTTGCAGAACTGATCCTGGAAGACGCAGGCATTGATGATGGTATTGCCGCCGAGATTCTCGATCACATTCTTGATCTTGATGTCGAAGTAGTCGACCGAGATCGACAGATTCGGTACGGCGCGCGGCTGCAGCACGACGCCCACCGTGTAGGTATCGGCGAGCTCGGGTTTCAGGGTGGGATTGCCGCCGCTCATGCCGTTGTACTGGTGGGCGGCGTTCGCGGCCAGGTGTCCGTACTCCGTGGCTGAAACACCGCTGCGTGCGCACTCGCTCGGCGAGCCGGCCGGGGTCGCACCGGTGCACGGATCCTCCGACCCGTCGAGGCCCACTGTGGTTGGCGCGTACAGCTCGCCGATATTGGGGGCGCGCACGGCGCGCTGGTAGCTGGCGCGCAGGCGAAGATCCTTCACCGGTGCCCACTCGAGTCCGAGCTTGTAGGTGTTCGTGGTGAAGCCTTCGCTGTATGAGGAGTAGCGGTAGCCGCCCTCGAGCGACAGGTCGTCCGCCCACGGCTGATGCTGGGCGATCGGCAGTCGCAGTTCCGTGAACGCTTCCCATACGCTGAAGGCGCCGGAGATCGGCGGCGTGGTTCCGCCGCCACCAGCGGCCAACCCCTGCTGCGACACGAAGTCCGGGGTGTAGGCCGATTCATCCTCGCGCCACTCGCTGCCGAGATTGAGCTGCAGGCCGTCGTCGGCCCAGGGCAACTTGGCGCCGTACTTGCTCAGGTCACCGGTGATTGAGCCGTTGGTGACGTACTCGGTCACCGAGCCGTGTACTGACTCCGGGATCGACATGAAGGCCAGGGCTGCCGGCGTCACGCCGTGCGCCGCCCAGACGTTCCACGGCACGCAGGCTGAATTCGCCGAGAAGGCCGTGCCGGGGGTGACGAGCGGCCCGTTGCCCTGCGAATTGGTGGGCCCGCCGCACACCATGCTGCCGCCCGGCCCCGGCAGTACGTTCAGCGCCTGCTCGATGTTGCTGTTCGACAGAAAGTTCAGATTCTGCGCACCGTCGTCTACGGCGCTGTGCTGCGCGGACACGTTGTAGGTCCACGCATCGTTGATGTCGCCCTTGACGCCCATGACCTGCCGAGCGTTGTCCGTGATGAAGCTCTCGATACGCGGCCCGCCTTCCACGTTGCGCCGGGCGATGTAGAGGTTCAAGCCGGGATAATTGGCACCGTTGAAGGTCTCGAACGGATTGCCCTGTGCCGCCTGGAACGCCGGATTGCATATCGCGGCCTTCTCCGAGGCATTCAGCAGCGGATCGGCGCATGGAATGAACGACGAGGCCGCGAAGTCGCCGCTTGGGGCAATCTGCGCAGACATCGAGTTGCGCATGTACATGACGTTCGCGTACACCGTGGCGTGCGAGCTCACCTCATAGTTGAGGAACGCGCCTCCGGTCCAGCGCTCGTTCGGCGTCTGGTAGTAGTTGTACGGACCGTAGTTGAACAGGTCCCCCGGCTCCTGGTAGGGGCGGAAGGTGTTGTTCGTGCCGTCGACCGTGTTGAAGGGGTAGGTCGCATTGCCAAGGAAGGGCACGCCGTTCGATCCGGTGCCGAAGAAGGCGCCACCGGCACCATTCTTCGCCGAGGTTTCCGAGCCGCCGCAGGCGATGCTGCCTGCCTTGACGGTGAGCGAGCAGGCGCTGTAGTCGAAACTCTTCTGCAGGGTCGCGCCTTGATTGTCGTAGGTGATGTAAGCGGTCGCATTGCCCTTGTTGTCGGCAAAGTTCGAGCCCACCACGATCGAGGCATTCTTACCGAAGCCGGTGTTGACCGAGCCCGGCGGGTTGACATCGCCTGCGGCGGTTACCGCGCCCTGCACGCCGTTCGGGTTGTCGTTGCTGTGCTCGTTGAAGTGGTAGCCCGCGTCGATCTTGAGCCCTTCAAAGTGCGTGTTGAGGATGAAGTTCACGACGCCCGCGACCGCATCCGCCCCATAAACCGACGAGGCGCCGCCCGTGAGGATGTCCACGCGCTCGATCAGCGTCGCCGGAATCTCATTGATGTCGGAGTAGCTGCGGCCGCCGGTGGCCGTCCCCGGCCCGAGGCGCAGGCCGTTCACAAGCGTCAGGGTGCGGTTGTTGCCGAGTCCGCGCAGGTCGACCGACGCCGTGCCGTCAGCGCCGTTCGAGGTGGTCGAGTTCATGCCCGAGAACACCATCGGCAGGTTGTTCAGGATGTCTTCGACGCGCGTCAGGCCGGTCGCCTGCACATCTGCCGCCGAGACCGTGGTGATCGGGCTGATGGAAGTTTCATTGGGCGTCGACAGGCGCGACCCGGTAACCACTACCTCGGCCAGCGGCGCCGGTGTGGCCTCAGCCTGGGCAGGCGGAGCCTCCTGCGCAGGGAGCGCGGTTACGCCGGTGGCGGTCGTGACTGTCGCGAGCGCCAAACGTACCGCCTTCTGCAAGCTACGACTGCTCTTCATGTCATCTCCCCTGGTTTGTGGATCGCCTGGTCTTGCTGATTACCCATGCAGGCGCAGCTCGACGGTGCGACTGCGCACCTGTCCGAGCCGCAAATGCCCGCGCCAATGCGGACCGCGCCAATAGACCGTATTGCGCCGCCGTACGATGTGTCCGCGCACGTGATGCAGCCGCGGGCTGCTGCGGAATCCGCCCACGGAATCGCTGCTGTGGCAGTCCGCCTGAGCGAACAGCGGCGCCGACACTTCGATGTGCTCGAGAAGGGGGCGCTTGCCGAGTCTGGCGCGCTTGTGATTGAGCCGTTGCGGATTCACCGCGCGCTGCAACAGATCGGCCCGCACCGCCATCAGCAGAAACAGGCCGAGCAGCATCGGTACGTCGAACGCCACGCCCGAGACCAGCAGCGGGATCGCGCGCGCCGCCACCGGGTCGGTGAGCACCGCCCGGTAATAGCGCCGCCATGCGGAGTCGACCCGGAAGCGGGCGCAGCGCAGCAGCTCGCTCAGGCAGGCGTTCTTCGGGTCGAACACTGCGGCACCGCCGTCCTCGAGCAGCCCGTGCGGCCCGGCCGTGGCGTGCGCGAAGTCGAGGTCGAGCAGTGTCTCCACTGCGCTCACCTGCGCCTCGTGGGGTTCGTAGCCGGTGCGCCAGAAGCTGCGCACGCTGCCGGCGCGACCGCGCCGCGATGTCGAAATAAGCGCGCCCGAGCGCTCCGCAGTTCGCGCCGGGTCTCTTACGCACTCGGGCAACACGCTCGCCAGCGCCTCGCGTTGCGCCGCGTCGCGCCACTCGATCCACAAGTGCTCGGCGGGAAAGTGCAGCAGATCGAGGCATCCCGACAGCTCGTCGCCTTCCGAGTACGCGAACTCCACGCAGGTGCGAACCAGCTCATCATCCAGCACGTAGCGCAGCGGACAGCGACAGACCTGAACAGAGAAGTCGGCGGCCGACGTCAGCCGCCACATCGCCCCGTCCTTCTGTCGAATGAGAAGCGGCGCGGTGCTCTGCGCAACCGAATCCAGGAGTCGCAAGATGGCAGTTCCTGCTCTTAACTTCACTTATTAGTGAACTTCACCATATGGTGAACTTCACGACTCGGTGAACTATTGAGCAACGCACATCCGGCTGTCAAGAGGCCGCTGTGTCGCATGCACTACAGGCCGGGCTGGCGCGGCGCCTGGCGGGCGCTCCGACAGTTCACTCATGAGATAAGTGTCGGCCCGCTGGAGCAGGCAGCTGTTGCCAGACGGCCACAGCGCGGCGGGCCGCACACGCGGTTGCCGGCGGCAAGCGGCTTCCCGCAACACTTTGCTTGGCAGGAAACTGTCAGGTAAAGTGGCTCGAGGGGCCTGATGAGCCGAAGCGTGGATTGCGTCTACATCAATCTTGAGCGGGCGGTCGCGCGCCGCCGGGCACTGGAGAGCAGCTTCGAAAGCTGTATCGGCAGTCGCTGGACGCTGTACCGCTTCCAGGCGCTGGACGCGGACTACGTGCGGCGCAAGTCGATTCCGGGAAACCTGGGGGATGCCGCCAAGGCCTGCTTCCTCAGCCACCGGCGCGTCATCGAAGCGAGTCTCGCCAGCAGTGAGTCACTCCTGGTCCTGGAGGACGACGCGATTCTCGGCTCGCACACCGCGCAGCAGATCGAACAACTGGTGCGCGGCTCCGACGCTCCCCCCTGGGATCTCGCGTTTACGGACTTCATCGTCCCGGATCTCGCGTGGATGGCCGGACTTTTCAAGCTCCGCCAGCGGCTTGCGGGACAGATCAAATTGCTGGATCTCAGCGCCCTGCCCTTTGCGGGGTCGACGGCCTACGTCGTGAACGGGCGGTCAAAGGCCCGCGTTGCGGGTCTGCTGGCAGCCGCGGCGCGCCTCGATGTTCCCTATGATCTCTACCTGCGCGATCTGGTCTATAAAAAGCAGCTGGTCGCGTGCGGCTTTTTCCCGTTCATCACCTCGCTGTCCGCCGTGGCGCACCAGTCGGACATTCAGCCGGAGGGCAAGACGGCAACCCTGGTCTGGGACGCATTTCGGAAGCTGTCCTGGGCCGACCGGGATCTCGAGCAGCAGAAGCCGCTGCTGCGAACGATCGCCAACGCGTTCTGCGACGAGGAATCCGCGGCTTTCGGCACTCTCTTTGCCGCGATGACTTCTCCGGCCTTCTGCCAGACAGCGGTCAGGTAAGCCGCCGGCTTAGCTCAACCGGTGAGTGCCGGGACGGCCTCGGATGACAGCCGGTGCGCAAGCCTGTCGAGCGCGCCCGCCCAGCCCCAGCCGTGGTTGTCACGCGATACCGGTGTCTGCAGCCGCGCGTGGGTGAAGGTGAGCTCGGTGCCGACGTCGATCGGCCGCAGGTCGATCACGACGCGCGACACCTGGCCACGCTCCTCGGGCTCGCCGCCGAACGCCCACTGCCAGCTCATGACCACGCGTTTCGAATCGATGAGCTCGAGGAATTCGCCGGCACTCTCATGCTCGGTGCCGTCGACCTTCCTGAACCGCACGCGAAATCGGCCGCCGACGCGGCTGTCACTCTCGGCACTTACCACCTGCTCCGTATCAGGAGGCCCCCACCAGTTGGCTATGGCCTCGGGATTGATCAATGCCGCGTATACGACCGACGGTTTGGCCCTGATGCGGCGCACGATGGTGACGCTCGTCATCGAGCTCTCCGACGTTCTTTGGCCTCCTGCTGCTCCGCATAGGCGGTCAGGCGATCGAGTCTGCCGGCCCAGAAGCGCTCATAGCGGTACAGCCAGGTGAGCGCCTCTTTTATGGGGTCGGGTCTCAGCCGTACGGTGACGGTCCGCCCCTGCTTCGAGCGGGTGATCAGTCCGGCATCCTCCAGAACGTCGAGGTGCTTCATCACCGCCGGCAGCTTGATTGTAAACGGCTTTGCGAGCTCGGTTATGGACGCCTCTTCCTCGCGCTCCAGCCGCGCGAGAATCGTCCGCCTGGTCTGATCGACGAGCGCGCCGAACGTGCGGCTGAGCCGCATTTCTTTAGACTTCACCATATGGTGAAGAGTGTCGTGCAGCCCACCCCCGCATGTCAACCCAGCAAATGACAGGGGGCGTTGCGCCGTTTATACTTCGCTACTATGGAAACTTTCTGAGTAGTCTGCAGACCCGATCCCGGCGACCCTAGAAGGAGAATGAGCCATGACCCTATCCACCCTCTCGCGCCGCAGCCTGCTCGGAACCGGAATCTGCGCTCTGGCCGCGGTGCCCCTGTCGGTCGCGGCGGCCGCGAACGCGGGTACCGGCCTGAGCGTCAGCAACGAGTCCATCATCCGCAGGTACTACGCGGGATGGCAAAGCAAGGACTGGGGGGTGCTGGATGCGCTGCTGGCCGACAACTTCACCTTCACGAGCGCGGCGCCCGATGATCACATCAGTAAGACCGCCTTCAAGAAGCAATGCTGGGACACACAGAACGCGCTCATCGCGGGACATGACCTGGAGCTCGTCTGCGGCAGCGGCGATGAGGCGTTGGTGAAATACCTGTGCCGCACGACCAAGGGCAGCGCGTTCCGCAACGTCGAGTACCTGCACTTGCGGGACAAGAAGCTGGTGGCAATCGAGTGCTATTTCGGCGGGCCCGGCTACCCGTCCGCCGCCAACACCCGGCACACCTGAATCAGTGCGGCCGCGGGGCCGCAGGCGCGGTGCGCCGCTCGAGCGTGACGAAGGTGACCGGATAGGCATGCCGGTCGTCAGCCGGCAGCGTGCGGTAGTCGAGGTCGTCCCACTGCCCCGGATCGAACGCCGGGAAGTAAGTGTCGCCGGGCACGTCGGCGTGCACGTGGGTGAGGTAGATGCGGCGCGCGAGCGGCAGCAGCAGACGGTAGATCTCCGCGCCGCCGATCGCCACCAGCTCATCGCAGGTGCGCGTCTGCAGCAGCGCCTCCTCCACCGAGTGCACGGCAATCACGCCGCTCGCCTGCCAGAGGCGATCGCGCGTCAACACCAGGTTGGCCCGGCCCGGCAGCGGATGGCCGATGGACTCGTAGGTCTTGCGGCCCATGAGGATCGGCTTGCCGAGGGTGAATTCCCGGAAGCGCTTCAGGTCCGCGGGCAAGCGCCACGGCAGGGCGTTGCCGCGGCCGATGACGCCGTTCTGCGCCATGGCGACGATCAGGGAGATCACCGGCAGCTGCGGTGTATCGCTCATCCTGAGCGGATTATTACAAAGCTGGGAGTCAGATCTCCACCGCCGTGTTGAGTATCACCAGGTCGCGGAACGGCATGCGGAAGAATTCCGCCGCCTGCGTGCTGTACTGCTGCATGCGCGCAAACAAGCGCCGCTGCAGGCCGCGTATGCCGGGCAGCGGCCGTGCACGCACCACGTGGCGCCCGACGAAGAATGAGCTGTCCTCGGTGAACACGCGCAGGCCGCGCGTGCGGCACGCCTTGAGTGCTTCGGCTACGTCCGGAGTCTCCATGAAGCCGAAGCGAGCGGTGATGTAGTACATCCCGGGCACCGGTTCCTCGAGGTTCAGCCGGCCGGCGGGATCCTGGCGCGGCGAGTCGATGATCTCGACGTTGAGGATGATGACGCGCTGGTGGACCACGCCGTTGTGCTCGATGTTGCGGATCAGGGCGGACGGTACCAGGGAGGAATTGCTGGCGAGGAACACGCCGGTTCCCGGCACGCGCTGCACGCCGGCGACCAGCTTCGGCAGCTCGCTGCGCGGCACGGCGAGCTTGGCGAGCGCGTGACGCAGCTCGAGCCGACCGCTGCGCCAGGTCGTGAAGATGAAGCACAGAATCGCTCCCAGGGTGAGCGGTATCCAGCCACCCTGCGGCACCTTGGTCATGTTGCCGGCGACGAACGCCAGGTCGACCACCAAAATCGGGCCGAAGACCGCGGCCACACGCCACCGCGGCCAGCTCCACTGCGTGGTGGCGACGAAGGCGCCGAGCACGCTCGTGACCACCATGGTGCCGACCACCGCCGCGCCGTAGGCGCCACCGAGCGCATCGGAGGAGCCGAAGCCGACGACGAACAGGATCACCGCGGGAAACACCAGCCAGTTGACGATCGGTACGTAGATCTGACCCTGCTCGAGCGCCGAAGTCTGCAGCACCTTGAGGCGCGGCAGCAGGTCGAGGTGCACGGCCTGGCTCGCCATGGAGAACGCCCCGGAGATCGTCGCCTGCGAGGCGATCACGGTCGCCATGGTCGCCAGTATCACGAGCCAGGGCAGCACGGTCTCCGGCACCATGTGATAGAGCGGGTGGTCGACCGGCTTGCCGAGCGCGAGCAGCAGCGCACCCTGGCCGAAGTAGTTGATGACCAGCGCCGGCCCGACCAACGCAAACCAGGCGATGCGCACCGGCTGCTTGCCGAAGTGGCCCATGTCGGCATACAGCGCCTCCCCGCCGGTGATGGCGAGGAATACGGCACCGATGATCGCCAGCGCCACCTGCGGCCGGTGAAACAGCAGCGCAAGTCCGTAGCCCGGGTTGAGCGCGACCAAAACCTGCGGATTGCGTGCGATCGGGATCGCGCCGATGACCGCGATGACGACGAACCATACCACCATGATGGGGCCGAACAGCGCCGCCACGGTCGCGGTGCCGCGGTGCTGGTAGGCGAACAGCACCGTGATCACCGCGATCGTCACCGGTATCACATAGCTCTTGAAGTCGGGCTTGAGCACCTCGATGCCCTCGACGGCGCTCAGCACCGAGATGGCCGGCGTGATGAGCGCATCGCAGAAGAAGAACGCGGTACCGGCGAGCGCCAGTCCGACCGCCACCTTCGCCCAGGTGCTGCCGGCGATGAGGCGCCGCTGCGCCAGCGCAAACAGCGCCAGTATCCCGCCCTCGCCCTGGTTGTCGGCCCGCATGATCACCACCAGGTACTTGAGGCTGACGGAGATGGCGAGCGCCCAGAAGATCAGCGACAGCACGCCGAGCACCGCCTCGGCGTTGAAGGTACCGGAGGCATCGAGCGCCGCCTGCATGGTGTACAGCGGGCTGGTGCCGATGTCGCCGTACACGATGCCGGTCGCTGCCACGACCGTCGCGGGCCTCAGGATGCGGTGGCCGTTCATCTGCGGCGCCGGCGCTGCGCGCGCCGCGGCGGCCACATCATGGTGCCGCGGCAGCCGCGCGTGCCGCAGCGGCAGGCGAAGATGGCGTCGATGTCCGGCGGATCATCCCGCTCGCGCTGGATCTGATAGTCGTAGGTGAGCTCCTCGCCGGAAACGATGCCGCGGATCGCATCGATGAACACCCGCGAGTTCTCGATCACCGACTCGCAGTTGGGCTCGCAGGCGTGGTTCACGAAGCGCGCCTCGTTGCCATCAACGCCCGCATCGATGACGGTTTCGGCGTCGGCGATGAACAGGAACGTGTGGCTGTCGGCGGCGTCCTTGTGCTCGTAGCGCCGGTCCGCCTCCTCGTGGGAGATGCGCTCGCCGAGGTATTCGATCACGCGCGTGCCCGACGGGATCGGACGCAGCGCGAACACGCCGAGCCCGTGCAGCCGTGAGGCGCGCACCTCGATGAGCGGATCCGCATCGGCCCGCGGCTCGCTCACACCGCCACCGGCGCGCGGATCGGCGCGTGATGCCGATAGTCGAGAAACTCGAAGTCCTCGTAGCGGTAGTCGAAGATGCTGTCCGGCCGGCGGCGCAGCATCAGCCGCGGCGGCGCGAACGGCGTGCGCGCGAGCTGCAGATCAGCCTGCTCGAGATGATTGCGGTACAGATGGCAGTCGCCGCCCACCCATACCAGCTCGGCGGGCTCGAGATCGCACTGCTGGGCGAGCATATGGGTGAGCAACGCATAGCTTGCGATGTTGAACGGCACGCCAAGAAAGAAATCGCAGCTGCGCTGGTAGACCTGCAGCGACAGCCGCCCGGCCGCGACATACAGCTGAAACAGCAGATGACACGGCTCGAGCGCCATCTGCGCGAGCTCGCCGACGTTCCACGCGCTCACCAGGTTGCGGCGCGAGTCGGGGTCGCGTTTGAGGCGCTCCACCGCCTGCGCGATCTGGTCGATGGCGCGGCCGTCGGCGCTGCGCCACGAGCGCCACTGATGCCCATATACCGGACCGAGCTCGCCGCGCGCGTCTGCCCACTCGTCCCAGATGGTGACGCCGTGCTCGTGCAGCCAGGCGACGTTGGTGTCGCCGCGCAGAAACCACAGCAGCTCGTAGATCACCGCCGGCAGGTGGATCTTCTTGGTGGTCACCAGCGGGAAGCCGTGCGCAAGGTCGAAGCGCAGCTGCTGCCCGAACAGTGACAGCGTCCCGGTTCCGGTGCGGTCGTTCTTGGGCACCCCCTCGGTGCGGATGCGGCGCATGGCTTCGAGGTATTGCCTCACGTCGCGACCGCGAAGTTTCCCGACGGCACGCGGGCGCGGTACGCCCAGATGAGCAGCGCCGCACCGCCCAGGATCATCGGCAGCGACAGCACCTGTCCCTCGGTGAGCCAGCCGCCGGCGAGGTAGCCGATGTGCTCATCCGGCACGCGCACGAACTCGACCAGTGAGCGCGCCAGCCCGTAGAACAGCAGGAACAGACCCGAGGGCGCGAGCCGCGGCCGGGGCCGCGAGGTGAACCACCACATGAGCGCGAACAGCGCCAGCCCCTCGAGACCCGCCTCGTAGAGCTGCGAGGGGTGCCGCACCTGGCCGTCCACCTCGAAGCCCCAGGGCACGGTCGTCACCTTGCCCCACAGCTCACCGTTGATGAAGTTGCCGATGCGCCCGAAGAACAACCCGAGCGCCGGCAAGGGCGCGGTGAAGTCGTAGACGTCGGCCACATTGCGGCCGCGGCGCCGTGCAAACAGCGTCAGCGCGATGATGACCCCGAGCATTCCGCCGTGGAAGGACATCCCGCCTTCCCAGATCCGCAGCGGATACCACGCATCGTCCGCCCAGAACTTCAGTCCGTAGAACAGCACGTAGCCGATGCGCCCGCCGAAGATGACCCCCAGCATGGCGAAGAAGATGAGATCGTCGACATCGACCGCTTTCCAGGTGGAGCCGGGGGCTTTGGCGCGCCTGCGCGCCAGCCACCAGGCGCCGGCGAACCCCAGCAGGTACATGATCCCGTACCAGTGGACCTGCAGCGGGCCGACCGAGAACGCTACCTTGTTGAATCCAGGGAACTTCAGCATGGAGCGCCGTAGTTTAGCCGACCTCGCGAGTCACGCGGCAGAAGAACGCCTTCAGGTAGCGCGTCTCGGGAATCGCGGGGTGTACCGGGTGATCGGGGGACTGGCCGCCCGTTTCGAGGATCTGTACGAAGCGGGCGCTGTGGCGCGCCGCGCTCTGGATGGCGTCCGACAGCTCCTCCGGCGCCAGGTGATAGGAACAGGAGCAGGACACCAGCAGCCCTTCGTCCGCAAGCAAGCCTAAGGCCAGCTGGTTGAGCTTGCGGTAAGCCGCCTGCCCTTGCGGAATGTCCTTCTTGCGCTTGATGAACGCCGGCGGATCGAGAATCACCACCTCGAAGCGCGCCTGGCTTGCGGCGAGCTCCTTGAGCGCCTCGAAGGCATCGCCGCGCTGCAAGTCCACGCGCACGCCGTTGCGCGCCGCGTTGCCGCGCGCGAACTCGAGCGCGCCCTCCGAGGAATCGATGCAACAGGCCGCAGCTGCGCCCGCGCGTAGCGCCGTCACTGCCCAGGCGCCGACGTACGAGCAGACGTCGAGCACCCGGGCGCCCGGTGGCAGGAAGCGCGCGAGCCGCGCGCGGTTGGCCGTCTGGTCGTAGAACCAGCCGGTCTTCTGACCGTTCACCAGGGGCGCCGCGAACTCAAGCCCCGATTCGACCACCGTGAGCTGCTCCGGCAGCGTGCCGAAGGCGAGCCGCGTCTCCTGTGGCAGCTGCTCGAGGTCGCGCGCGGCGGTATCGTTCTTCCAGAAGAGCCCCGCGGGGTTCAGTACCTCACGCACCGCGGCCTCGACCTCGGTGCGCAGCGCCTCCATGCCGGCGGTGGCGATCTGGCCGACCACGACCTCGCCGTAGCGGTCGAGCACCAGTCCCGGCAGGCCGTCGGACTCGCCGAACACCCAGCGGTAGTACGGCGCCTCGCTCAGCCGCTCGCGCAACGCCAGCGCCGCGGCCAGGCGGCGCGCGATCAGCGCACGATCGATGCGGTGCGCGGCATCGCGTGACAGCAGGCGCGCGCAGATGAGCGCATGCGGGTTGACGTAGCCGTAGCCGACGAAGCCGTCACGGTGGGTACGCAGCTGCGCAAGCGCGCCGGGCGCAAAGGCGCTGAGCGGGGTGCGTTCGGTGTCGATCTCGTTGCTGAACACCCAGGGATGACCGGCGAGGAGGCGTCGCTCCTCGCCGCGCCTCAGGGTGAGCACGCTCGCGGCGCTGTCGGGAGATGCGGTCAAGCGCGCAAGTATACAATCGCCCCACAGCTCATTCCGGCAGGTGGCACGTGTCGTCAATTCGTGGCGTGGTGGCCTTGTGTCTCCTCATCCTGGCGGCACCGGCGCTCGCTCAGCCCGAGCCGCTGCAGTCGCTGCTGCGGCCGCTCGCCTGGCGCTCGGTCGGGCCGTTCCGCGGCGGACGGGTGCTCGCGGTCACGGGTGTCCCGGGCGAGCCCGATCACTTCTACTTCGGCGCCGTGAACGGCGGCGTGTGGGAGACCCGCAACGCCGGGCGCACCTGGACGCCGATCTTCGACTCAGCTCCGGTCGCATCCATCGGCGCGCTCGCCGTCGCGCCTTCCAACCCGCGCGTCATCTACGTCGGCACCGGCGAGCCGGACATGCGCTCGGACATCGCCCAGGGGGCGGGTGTGTACCGCTCCGACGATGGCGGCAAGAGCTGGCGGCTGCTCGGGCTCGGTGATTCGCAGCAGATCGGCCGCATCCTCATCGACCCCGCCAATCCCGACGTCGTGCTGGTCGCCGCACTCGGGCACCCCTACGGCCCCAACGAGACGCGCGGCGTGTTCCGCTCCACCGATGGTGGCAAGACCTGGCAGCGCACGCTCTACCGGGACGCCGACACCGGCGCCATCGATCTCACCTTCGAGCCGGGTAAGGCCGCCGTGGTGTACGCCGCGCTCTGGCAGACGCGCCGGCCGCCGTGGAACGTATATCCGCCCTCGAGCGGCCCGGGCGGGGGACTGTACAAGTCGCTCGATGGCGGACAGAGCTGGACGGCGCTTACCTCGGGACTCCCGGATCACCCGGGGCGCATCGGCATCGCCGTATCACCGGCGCAGCCGCAGCGCCTGTACGCGCTCATCGACGCGGCAGCCGGGGGCCTGTACCGCTCCGAGGATGGCGGCGCCAGCTGGACGCGCTCGAGCGATGATGCCCGCATCTGGAAGCGCGGCTGGTACTTCGGCGGGGTCACCGTCGATCCGCTCAACGCCGACGACGTCTACATCTGCAACACCGGGGTGTATCGCTCGACCGACGCGGGCCGCACCTTCCTGCCCGTAAAGGGTGCTCCCGGGGGCGACGACTACCACCAGCTGTGGATCGACCCGCGCGCTCCGGAGCGGCGCATCCTCGGGGTCGACCAGGGCGCCGTGATCACCCTCGACGGCGGGGGCACGTGGAGCTCCTGGTTCAATCAGCCGACGGGCCAGTTCTATCACGTCATCACAGATGCCCGCTTCCCCTACTGGCTGTACGGCGCACAGCAGGACTCAGGCGCCGCCGGCATCCCGAGCCGCACCGACAACATCGACGGCATCAATCTCACCGAGTTTCGCGAAACGGCCGCCGGTGGCGAGAGCGATAACATCGCACCCGATCCTGACGATCCGCAGATCATCTTTGGCGGCCGCGTGGAGCGGCTCGACCTGCGCACCGGACAGGCGCACAGCATTCCCCCGACCCTCGCCTATCCCGGTCTCTATCGCGGCACCTGGACGCTGCCGCTGGTGTTCGGCACGGCGGGCGACCATGCGCTGTATTTTGGCAACCAGCGCATCTTCCGCACCGTCGACCGCGGCGCTCACTGGCAGCCGATCAGTCCGGACCTGAGTCGCGAGAGCCCGGCCACGGCGGCAACACTCGATGTGCCGACGGTCGAGGATCACGAAGCAGACGGTGCCCGCCGCGGGGTGGTCTACTCGATCGGTCCCTCGCCGCGTGATCACGCGCTCATCTGGGCGGGCACCGACGACGGGCTGGTGTGGCGCACCAGCGACGGCGGCGGCCATTGGCAGGACGTGACACCCGCGGCGCTCTCCGCCTGGTCCAAGGTGGGAGTGGTCGAGCCGTCGCATTTCGACTCGAAGACGGCCTACATCGCGGTCGACCGCCATCGGCTTGATGATCCGCAGCCGTACATCTACCGCACCCACGACGGCGGCGCGAGCTGGACGCTCATCGTCGACGGCATCGCCGACGGCGCACACAACTCGGTGAACGTGGTGCGCGAGGATCCCGTGCATCGCGGTCTGCTCTATTGCGGCACCGAGCACGGTGTCTACGTGTCGCTCGACGACGGTGGCCGCTGGCAACCGCTGCAGCAGAACCTGCCGCGCACTTCGGTGCGCGATCTGCAGGTGCACGGCGCCGACCTCGTGCTCGCGACCCACGGCCGCGGGCTGTGGATCATGGATGACATCGCGCCGCTGCGCGCGTTCGCCGACGATGCCGGTGGCGGCACACGGCTGCTGCCACCGGTGGCGGCGATCCGCGTGCGTCCGACAGGTTTCACCGGCTCGCCGATGCCGAAGGACGAGCCGATGGGAGCCAACCCGGCCGCCGGCGCCTACATCGACTACGTGCTGGCGGCGGATACGGCCGGCGAGGTACAGCTGAGCATCACCGATGCGCTCGGCGCCACGGTGCGGGTCTTCAGCAGCGATGACAAGCTGCCGCAAGCCGACCTCGGCAAGAGCGTAACCGCGCCCGAATGGATCGTGCCGCCCACGCCGCTTGCGACCGGCGCCGGTGCGCATCGCTTCGTGTGGGACCTGCACTACGCCGTAGTGCCCGCGCTTATGGGCGAGGATGCGGAGGAGCACGAGAGCGGCGTGTGGGTGCCGCCCGGCGACTACCGGGTCGAGCTGCGGGTCGGCGGGCGGAGCTACCGGCAGCCGCTCGTCATCGCCCCCGATCCGCGTATCAAGCTGCCCGCCGCCGCCTACGCACGCCAGCTCGCTCTCGCCCGCGAGATCGAACGGGCGCGCGTGGCGATCGCCACGGCGCTGAGTCAAGCGAAGCGGATTCACGCTGCCATCGCGGAGCGACGCAAGAGTGCCGGCGCCGACGCCGCCGCGGCCCTCGACAGCGCCGACGCGCGGTTGCTCGCGGTGAGTGACCTCGCGCCCGAGAAGCGCACGCCCGACTCCCTGGGGCGCCCGCCCGTCACCACCCGGGGCCTGCGCTATCTCGAAGGCGCCTTCCGCGAGCTCTCGCGAGCGGTCGACGGCGCCGATGGCCCGCCGAGTGCGGATGCGCAGCGCGGCTATGTGCAGGACCGGGCGCTGCTCGATCAGGCGCTGGCCAGCTGGACGGAGTTCGGCATCGGCACCCTGCCGAGCCTCAACGCGGCGCTCAAGTCCGCCGGTACGGCCGCCATCGCGCCCTGAGGAGCGCAGAAGCCATGACGCAGACCGAGCATTTGAATAGCGATGGCACGCCGAGGTACACGAACCGCCTCGTCTCCGAGACGAGTCCCTACTTGCAGAAGCACGCGCACAATCCAGTCCAGTGGTATCCCTGGGGAACCGAGGCATTCGAGCAGGCACGCAGCGAGCGCAAGCCGATTCACCTCAGCATCGGCTACTCCTCCTGCCACTGGTGTGGAGTCCTCGAGAGAGAGAGTTTCGAGGACGAGGCGACCGCACGACTCCTCAACGAGAATTTCATCAACATCAAAGTCGATCGCGAAGAACGTCCTGACATCGACCGCATCTACCAGATCGCGCAGCAGATGCTCACGCAGCGTGGCGGCGGCTGGCCGCTCACGATGTTCCTGGCGCACGACGACCAGCGTCCATTCTTCGGCGGGACGTACTTTCCGAAGGAGGCACGCTACGGCCTGCCAGCCTTCAAGGACGTACTGACGCGAGTTGCGGAGTTCTACAGCAGCCACGAGGCGGAGATGCGCGCGCAGAATGCAGCGCTGGTCACCGCGCTCGCCGACCTCAACTTTCCGCCCGCGCCCGTTGGCACGGTGCTCGATGACACGCCGCTCAAGGCGTGCCGCGCCGCGCTCGCCGGCAGCTTCGATGCGCGCTGCGGCGGCTTCGGCGGGGCGCCCAAATTCCCGCATCCGCGCGCCATCGAGCGGCTGCTGCGCACCTGGCGTGGCCGCGCGGGCAGCGAGCCGGACATGGAGGCGCTGCGCATGGCGGGCCACACGCTGCGCTGCATGGGCGACGGCGGCATCTTCGATCAGCTGGGCGGCGGCTTCTGCCGCTACTCGGTCGATGCGCGCTGGATGATCCCGCATTTCGAGAAGATGCTGTACGACAACGGCGAGCTGCTCGCGGTGTACGCGAATCCGGCGCTCGCGACCGCGGACGCCTTCTATGCGCAGGTCGCCCTCGATGTCGCCGGCTGGGCGCTGCGCGAGATGCAGTCACCCGAAGGCGGCTTCTACTCGAGCCTGGATGCCGACTCGGAGGGTCACGAGGGCAGCTTCTACGTCTGGGATCGCGAGCAGGTGCGCAGCGCCTTGAGCGCCGAGGAGTTCGCGGTGTTTGCGCCGCTCTACGGCCTCGATCAGCCGCCGAACTTCGAGGGTCGGTGGCACCTGTACGTCGCCGCATCGCCCGAGCAGGTCGCGCAGCAGCAGCAGCAGCCGCGCGCCGAAGTGATAGCTCTGGCGAATGCAGCCCGCGTGCGGCTGTTGACGCTACGCGCGCAGCGCGTGCGCCCGGCGCGCGATGAGAAGCTCCTCACGTCGTGGAATGCACTGATGATTCGCGGCCTTGCGGTCGCCGCGCGTGCCCTGACCTCGGAGGACCTCGCTGCTGCTGCGGGCCGCGCGCTCGAGTTCGTGCGCCGTACTCTGTGGCGCGATGGCCGGCTGCTCGCCACCTACAAGGACGGGCGCGCGCATCTCAACGCCTATCTCGACGACTACGTGTATCTCGCCGACGCCGTGCTCGAGCTGCAGCAGGTGCGCTTCCGCGCGGACGAGCTCGAGTTCGGCCGGCAGCTGCTGGAGGTCGTGCTCGGCCATTTCGCGGACAGCGCGGCCGGCGGTTTCTTCTTCACCGCTGACGATCACGAGACGCTGATCATTCGCTCCAAGACCTTCAGCGACGATGCGACACCCTCGGGCAACGGCATCGCCGCGTTTACCCTGCAGCGCTACGGGCACCTGCTCGGCGAGCCGCGCTATCTGGCGGCCGCGGAGGACACGCTGCGCGCGGCGTGGCAGGCGCTCGGCCGGCACCCGATCGGCCACGTTACGCTCATCACCGCGCTCGATGAGCTGCTCGAGCCGCCCGAGATCGTGATCCTGCGCGGCGAGCCAGGTGCGATCGAGGCGTGGCGGCGCGAGCTGGCGCGAACCTATGCGCCGTGGCGCCTCGTGCTGGCGATACCGGCTGACGCCGCCGAGCTGCCGCCGGCACTCACTGACAAGGCACCACGAGGCGAGGCCGTGGCTTACATCTGCCGTGGCAGTACCTGCTCGGCGCCGGTGGAGTCGATTCAGGAGCTCATCCGCCACCTCTATCCGGGCGGCGCGTGGCCGGCGAGCTGAGGTCGCAGCGGCCCTCGGTTCTGCCGCCAAGCGCGCGCCGGAACCCTGGGACCGCCCGCCGATAGGAACTCTGGCCGCAGCGCATCAGTGCTGCAAGTCCAACTCGGTAAAAACCTGCGTGAAGGCCGGATCGCGGTTCGGATCCTCCGGCCCGTTCGTCTTGTAGAGCGTGCTGCCGTCGGCCGACTGATAGAGGTGGCTGTATTGGTTGCCGGTGACGATGCGCTGACCGGTCTGCGGATTGCTGTACGTGCTCTTGCCGAGGATGGCGTTCTCGAACTCGTGCGCGGCGTGATCCTGCGCAGCCTGGCTCGCCCGCGCCTCATTGAGCGACTCCTGCACGGACTGCGCGCGCTGCTGCTCGGCCGCCGCCCATTCCGCGGTGCGCGCCGCCGCCGCCGCATCCGACGCGGCCTGCATGCTGTGGAACGCCTGCCATGAGGCACCGATCATCGCGTTGGTTTGTGCCTGCTGGCGAGCCGCGATCTGCTGCAGCCAGGCCGGGTTGGGGGTCAGCCGGACGGAGCCCAGGAGCTGCGGGTCGAACTGCCCGGCCGGTGCGCGCTGGATCACCGTGCCGTTCGAGCCGCAGAAGCGCTGAAAGTACGGCGGCGCCACCATGTTGCCGGGCATGCGCGCCGTGGAACAGTCGACAACGGCGCTGATCAGCTCCTCGACCGACTGACCGTTGCGCTGGTAGCGGATGCGAACCCGCTTGCCCTCGTGGACCAGATGATGCGGCGCCAATCCGAGCGAGCGCGCCTGGGCAGCGTTCTGCTCCTGCATCCGCTCGAGTTGGTTGCGCAGCGCCTCCACCTGCTGCGGCGGAGGGTCCTCGACCGCGATGAGCTGCGCATTGGGCCGCAGCTGAGGCAACACGACGTCCCGCAGAAACGACTCGGCTGAGTCTGCGGTGACCGGCATGCAGAAGCCGGGTGGCCGAGGTTGATAGGGATTGAAGTTGCTCTGCCACCACCAACCCCACCCGGGCAGGAGCTCGACTGCCGTGACCCCGTCGGGGGCCTGCGCCGTGTACTTCATGAACGGGCCCTGCGCGTGGCAGCCCTGTGGGCGGGCGACGATTCCCACCGCCTTCCAGCCGGTGGGTACCTGCAGCAGCCCCGCCGGCATCTGCAGCGCCTGATCGTCGATCTGCGCGTAGCGAGTCCCGGGCGCGGGCGCAGCGGGCGCAGCCGCGGACGCGAGAATCGCCAGTGAGCCGAGCAGCGCGCCCCCGCACCCGCTGCGGTGCAGTCGCCTCATGGGAAACCCCCAAGGTTCCTTTTTTGGCGATTGTACGCTCCTGCCGGCTCGTGGCAGCGAGCGGCCGGCCTCAATTTCGCGGCGGGTCGGGATCCTCGCCGGCGGCCAGGAGTTGGGCTCGTGACACGTCCTGCTCGCGGCGATTCTGCTCGCACAGCGCCAGATAGCCGGCCGCCCCTTATCGTCCAGGGGCCTGCGATCGATCTTCTGCTGCAGCGTGGTCCTGTATTCGTAGCTGCGCCGGGCGTCGGTCGCTGCCACCCATTGCGGCGACTGCTCGGGCCAGACGCGCTGCGCGATCGCCGCCCCAAACATCTCCGCGAGGTAGGTATCACCACCTTCGAACGCCCTGGCGATACCTCGGCAGACGTCCACGTCTGCGGCGCGCTCCAGCCGTTCACCCTTGCACGACTCGGATACGACATGCAGCGCCGGGACGGCCTGCGCGCTGAGCAGTCCGATGATCAACACCATGGTGTCCGGCAGCGGCATCTTCCCGGTGCGTGCGGCTGCGTGGCTCAGCCGGGCAATGAGCGTGGTCCAGTAGATATCGACGCGTGTCGAGCGGCTGATGGCCGCCAGCGCTGCATGCTTCGCAGGCTCATCGTGCGCGGCGTCCGCGCGCGCAAGCGCACCGAGCCATGGCGCGCCATTATCGGGATCCAGGGTCTGGAGGTGCCGTTCCAGGGCCTGCGAATCACACGCCGGTTGCTTCTGACAGGCCTGGATCTGCAACCATACGAGATCCGCCCGCGCCGGCACTGCAGTCATCGCGCGCGTCAGCAGCTGTGACTCCGTCTCGGGATGCGCCGCACTCAACAGCCCCGCCGCAGCGAGTGAATCCGCGTCCGCCTGCCTGGCAAGCGCATCTGCGACTTGCGCCTCACGGCTATCGAGCCGATAAGCTTCCGCGGGGCAGCCCGAGCTGACACCGGCCGCAAGCCACAGTGACACAGCCGACAGGAGGAAAGTTGGACGCCGCATGGCCACACCCCAGGCTGTCCACAGGCCGTGGATCGATTGTGCGCGCGCCAGCCGGCAATACCCCGTTTGCATTGGAGCCGTTGCCAGGCCTGACATAGATGCAGATCCGACCCGAGACAGTGAGCGATATCAGCCAGATTGAAGCTGTCACGCTCGCTGCGTTCGCAACAGCGGCGTACAGCAATCACCGCGAGCAGCTGATCATCGCCGCCCTACGCCGCTCTCGCCGACTCGCGGTATCGATGGTCGCGGATCTCGAGGGAATGGTCGTGGGTCACGCCGCGGCCTCTCCGGTAGCCATTTCCGATGGGACTGCGCCCTGGTACGGTCTGGGACCGGTCTCGGTAGCGCCCGGGTACCAGCGCCGGGGCTTCGGCGCCGAGCTCGTGCGCGCCGTACTGCACGCCCTGGAGCAGGATCGGGCCGCAGGCTGTGTGGTGCTCGGAGAGCCGGACTACTACCGGAGGTTCGGCTTCTGCCGGCGAGCGGATCTGCGCTTACCCGGAGTGCCCGTGGAGTATTTCCAGGCGAGGGCGTTCGGGCGCGGCTGGCCGAGCGGAGATGTGACCTACGACGCCGCATTCGGGGTCTGATTCGGCCGACACTCAAGCGCGCCCATGGAAATCCTAGCCCGCAACGAGAGCATCTTCCTCGTGCAGGACCTGATCTCGCAGGACCTGTGCCGCCGCTGCATCGAGCTCTACGAGCAGGACCCGGCCAAGCACGCCGGTTACACGGCGAGCCCTGCCGGGGACAGGCAGGTGGAGGCCGACGTGAAGGTCAGCACGGACCTCGGCATCGAGCCGGAGGGCATCTGGAAGGATGCGTTCGTCGAGCTGCACGCGGCTGTCACCACGGTCGTGCAGAATCTCACGGCGCAGTTTCCCGGCCTGTCGATCGCGCCGCTGCAGGGCACCGGCTACAAGATCCAGCACTACAAGAAGAACGAGGGGCGGTTCAAATGGCACTTCGACGCGTTCGGCCCCGGCGGGCGCGACCGCCAGCTCGCCATGATCATTTACCTGAACTCCGTCGAGGACGGCGGCGAGACGTGCTTCTACCGGCAGAACCTGAAGATAAAGCCCGTGGCAGGGAGCGCGCTGTTCTTCCCGCCGTTCTGGACTCACCTGCACTGCGGCGAGGTGCCGCGGTCGGCGGACAAGTACGTCGTCTCATCGTTCATCCGCTTCGTCATTCCAGGCGTAGACACCCCGGCGACGTAACGGGATCGGCGCGGAACTACTCCGGCAACGTCTCACCCGAGCCGCCGAACTCCTTCGGGAAGTCCTTGAGCTTCGGCAGGCCGTCGTGGATCCGCAGCACCGTCTCCTGGTAGTTGACGTGCACGCCCGGGGAAAACTTAAGCGTCGGCAGCATCGCCGCGAACACGTCGGTGAGCTTCAGCGGCGGATGCTCGGTGAACAGATGCCCGCCACAGGTCTTGCACCACTTGCGATAGCTCACCGGAGTCTTGTTGTAGGTGCCGATGTTGTCCGCGCCCTTGGTCACGCGGACGGCATTCGGCTGCCACAGCGTGAAGGCGTTCACCGGGCCGGCAGACCAGTGCCGGCACGACTCGCAATGACAGTAGCCCATCGCCACCGGCTCGCCGCTCGCCGTGAACTCGACCGCTCCGCAGAAGCACTTGCACTTGTACTCAGCCATCGCACACCCCCTTCACTGTCGACTGATAGTCCGCGCGCCACCGCCGGCAGTCAATGGCGCGCCGCTGCGCGGCCGCGCTTTGGCTAACTCAGCAGCTCGACGTTGCCGCCGATGGCGGCGGTGTTGATCGTGAGCGTACGCTCGGTCGCGAAGCGCAGCAGGTAGTGCGGGCCACCCGCCTTCGGGCCGGTGCCGGACAGGCCCTCGCCGCCGAAGGGCTGCACGCCGACCACCGCGCCGATCATGTTGCGGTTCACGTAGGTGTTGCCGACCGCGACCGAACGGAACACGTGTTGCGCCACGCTCTCAAGACGGCTGTGCACGCCGAGTGTGAGCCCGAAACCCGTGCGGCGGATGGCATCGAGCACCGCCGGCAGCTCCCCGCTTGGGTAGCGCGCCACGTGCAGGATCGGCCCGAACTCCTCGCTCCCGAGCTGATCGAGGCGGGAGAGTTCAAACAGCTGCGGTGCAAAGAAGTAGCCGTGCTCGAGCCCGGGTGGCAACTCGCAGGCGTACAGGAGCTGCGCCTCGGCGCGCATGCGCGCGGCGTGCCGCTCGAGGCGCGCGCGTGCCGCGGCCGAGATGACCGGACCTACGTCGGTCGCGACGTGCGCCGGATCGCCGATCACAAGACAGCGCATCGCGCCGATCAGCATCTCGATGGTGCGCTCGGCGATTTCCTCCTGCAGGTACAGCACGCGCAGCGCCGAGCAGCGCTGCCCGGCGCTCGTGAACGCCGAGGTGATCACATCGTCCACCACCTGCTCGGGCAGTGCGGTGGCATCGACCACCATCGCGTTCACGCCACCGGTTTCGGCGATCAGCGGCACGATCGCCCCGTCGCGCTGGGCGAGGGTGCGGTTGATGGCGGTCGCCGTGGCAGTGGAGCCGGTGAAGGCGACGCCGGCGAGCGCCGGGTGCGTGAGGGCGACCTCGCCGAAGGGCGGACCGTCGGCGGGTGTCAGCTGCAGGGCCGCCGCGGGCACGCCCGCCGCGTGCAGCAGACGCGTCATGGCGTGCGCGACCAGGGGCGTGGCCGGCGCGGGTTTGGCGACCACGCTGTTGCCGGCGGCGAGCGCCGCGGTGATCTGCCCGGTAAAGATGGCGAGCGGGAAGTTCCAGGGGCTGATGCACACGAACACGCCGCGCCCGTGCAGCGAGAGC
>DATMOK010000047.1:0-63672 GCA_035568235.1 Steroidobacteraceae bacterium
GCTTTTGCAAAGTCTTTTGCGTACGGCAGCCAGACCGTAACGATCGAGACCGGCGAACTCGCCCGGCAGGCCGATGCATCGGTCAAGGTATCCATGGGGGACACGGTGGTCCTGGTGACCTGCGTTGCCAAGCAGACGCCGGTGCCGGGCCGCGATTTCTTCCCCCTTACGGTCAACTACATCGAGAAGACCTACGCGGCGGGCAAGATCCCCGGCGGGTTCTTCAAGCGCGAGGGGCGCCCATCCGAAAAGGAGACCCTCACCTCGCGCCTCATCGACCGCCCGATCCGTCCGCTGTTCCCGGACGGCTTCTACAACGACGTGCAGGTGGTCGCGACCGTGGTGTCGATGGATCCGGACATCGACGCCGACATTCCGGCACTGCTCGGCGCCTCGGCTGCGCTGGCGCTGTCGGGCATTCCTTTCAACGGCCCGATCGGCGCGGCGCGCGTCGGCTACCGCGACGGCAAGTACCTGCTCAACCCCACGGCGGCTGATCTCACGCAGTCACAGCTGCACCTGGTGGTCGCCGGCACCGAGCACGCGGTGCTCATGGTCGAGTCCGAGGCCAAGGGCCTCTCCGAGGAGGTCATGCTCGGCTCGGTGGTGTTCGGCCACGAGCAGATGCAGGTCGCGATCAGCGCCATCAAGGCACTGGCCGCCGAGGCCGGCAAGGCGCGCTGGAGCTGGGCGCCGGCGGCGGACGATGCCGCGCTGACGGCGGATGTGACGCTGCAGGCGAACGCGGCGCTCGCCGCGGCCTACAGCATTACCGAGAAACAGCAGCGCCACGCGCGCCTCAACGAGATCAAGGCGACGACGCTCACCGCCCTCACCGGCGGCGACGCACCCAAGTGGAGCAAGGACGCCGTCGAGAACGTGCTGTTCAAGCTCGAGAGCACCATCGTGCGCCAGCGCATCCTCAACGGTGAGCCGCGCATCGACGGTCGCGACACACGCACCGTGCGTCCGATCAGCGTCAAGGTCGGGGTGCTGCCCCGTACCCACGGCTCGGCGCTCTTCACCCGCGGCGAGACGCAGGCGCTGGTGGTCACCACCCTCGGCACGACCCGCGACGCGCAGATCATCGACGGCCTCGAGGGCGAGCGCCGCGAGCCGTTCATGCTGCACTACAACTTCCCGCCGTTCTCGGTCGGCGAGACCGGGATGATGGGCTCGCCGAAACGGCGCGAGATCGGCCACGGCAACCTGGCGCGCCGCGGCGTCAAGGCCGTGATGCCCGACATGACGACGTTCCCGTACGTGATCCGCGTGGTATCTGAGATCCTCGAGTCGAACGGCTCGAGCTCCATGGCGAGCGTGTGCGGTACCTCGCTGTCGCTCATGGACGCCGGAGTGCCGATCAAGGCCCCGGTGGCAGGGGTTGCCATGGGGCTGGTGCTCGAGGGCAATCGCTACAAGGTGCTCACCGACATTCTCGGTGACGAGGATCATCTCGGCGACATGGATTTCAAGGTCGCCGGCACCAAAGACGGAGTGACCGCGCTGCAGATGGACATCAAGGTCGAGGGCGTGACGCCTGAGATCATGAAGGTCGCGCTCGAGCAGGCGCGGGAAGGCCGCCTGCACATCCTCGGCGAGATGAACCGCGTGATCCAGCAGTCGCGCGAGAAGATGTCCGAGTGGGCGCCGTCGATCATCACCTTGAAGATCGATCCGGAGAAGATCCGCGACGTCATCGGCAAGGGTGGCGCGGTCATCCGCCAGATCACCGAGGAGACCGGCACCACCATCGACATCGAGAGCGATGGCACCGTGAAGATCGCCTCGGTCTCGGGGGCGGCAGGGCGCGAAGCGCAGCGGCGCGTCGAGCTCATCACCGCCGACGTCGAGGTGGGACGCATCTACGAGGGCAAGGTCGCGCGCCTCATGGACTTCGGGGCGTTCGTCACGATCCTGCCGGGGCGCGATGGTCTGGTGCACATCTCACAGATCTCGAACGAGCGGGTCGAGCGCGTCAGCGACAAGCTGCGCGAGGGCGACGTGATTCGGGTCAAGGTGCTCGAGGTCGATCGCCAGGGGCGCATCCGCCTGTCGATGCGGGACGTCGACGCGCCGCACTGATGGGCGCGGTCCGCGGGCCAGCCGAACAGCCGACTTGAACCTGGGGCGAAAGGTGTGACTTTCGCCCGCCAAGCCACCCGCCGGTTCCAATGAATGCGCAAACGCGCGCCGCGCGTTCGCACGCCGGTAGCGGCGGACCGCTAGGCTAGGCGGAGCCTTGCGGCGGCGGGCGCCCGGCAGCCTGACTGGCGAATTGCCGCAGACTCTGCTCGAGACAGCTACCGACCATCCCGCGGCCGGCGACCCCGTAGGAACGGATCACCTGTGACAGGAAGTCACGGCTCATGAGCGGCTCATTGCCGTGCTCCTGCTCCGCGATGACCTGCAGCAGGATCGAGCGGGTGATGTCCCCCTGGGTCTTCTTGTCGATGACCACGAAGTCGATGCGCTCGATCACCAGCCGGCGGATGTCCGCCAGCGTGATGTAACGGCTCTCGACCGTGTCATACAACCGCCTGTTGGGATACTTTTTTATGGTGCGCGGTTCGCTCATCGCACGTCCCTCACTCTCGGTAATGCACCTTCCTTAGTGCCGGGCGTCTGGCGCTACCTTAGTACAACCGCAACGCGAACCCAACTCCCAACATCCAACTTCGCTGCCGGCTCACTCCGGCCGCAGCACCTCACGCCTTCCCTGGAATCGGTCCAGACTCCAATGCTGGCGCGCCCAATCCAGAATGGCGCGCGGAGACTCGAGCTTGAGCGAGAGTGGCGGGGCCTGCATAAGGAGCGTAAGCGATTGATATAATTGAGGTCCGGCCATCCGCGGATCGAGCGCCAGCGCCTGACGGGACTTGCTGAGCTTGCCGCGCACGCCCTCCATGACCAGCGGCAGGTGCAGGTAGCGGGGTGTCGGCAGCGACAGGGCCCGTTGCAGCGCCAGCTGCCAGGGGGTGTTGTCGAGGAGGTCGGCGCCCCGTACCACATCCGTGATCCCGGCCTGTGCATCGTCGATCACCACGGCGAGCTGATAGGCGATGACGCCGTCGCGCCGCCGGATGACGAAGTCGCCGCGCTCGCGCAGGCTGAAGGCGCAGCGACCCTGGGCACGATCCTCGAACGCGGTCTCGCCGTCATCGACGCGGAAGCGCGTGGCCGTGGGGCCGTCCCTGGCGGGTGCGTCGCGGCAGGTGCCGCGATAGCCGCCGTCGGTGAGCTCAGAGCGCGTGCAGCTGCATTCGAAGGTGCGGCCCTGGGATCTCAAGGTGCGAAGCGCCTGTGCATAGCGCTCGGTGTGCGCGCTCTGATACTCGATGGCGCCGTCCCACTCGAGAGCGTGTGCCTCGAGAGTGCGCAGCATGGCATCGGCGCAGCCCGGAACCACCCGCTCGCGGTCGAGATCCTCGATGCGCAGCCGCCAGCGCCCGCCGTGCTGGCGTGCGTCGAGGAAGCTGCCGAGCGCGGCAAGCAGCGAGCCGAGATGGAGCGGACCCGTAGGTGAGGGCGCGAAGCGCCCGGCGTACGCTGTGACCCCGGCGCCGGGCTCAGCGATAGCGGTCGTCGCGATCGCCGTACTGGCGCTCGCGCCGCTCGCGCCGTTCCTGCGCCTCGATGCTGAGGGTCGCGACGGGGCGCGCTTCGAGGCGCTTGATGCCGATCTCTTCACCGGTCTCGAGGCAGTAGCCGTAGGAGCCGTCCTCGATGCGCTTCAGCGCCTCATCGATCTTGCGGATGAGTTTGCGCTCTCGATCGCGCGTGCGCAGCTCGAGGCTGAACTCCTCTTCCTGCGTGGCGCGGTCGTTCGGATCGGGGAAGTTCGCAGCCTCGTCCTTCATGTGCGAGACGGTGCGATCGACCTCGACCATCAGGTCGCGCTTCCAGCTGTTGAGGATGTTGCGGAAGTGGTCGAGCTGCTCCTTGCTCATGTACAGCTCGCCGCGCTTGACGATATAGGGCTGCACGTTGCGCGGGCCGGCGAGCAGGCTGCCTGGCTCGGCGGCCTCGACGTCATCACCGTCCGCCGGCACGGCGGCAGGGCGCGCGGGGGTCGGCGTGGTGGCCGCCGGGCGGGGGAGCTCGCGCGGCGGCGGCGTCATGGGACGCGCCGCCTTCGGCTTCTCCGCAGGTGGCTCGGCCACGGCGGGCGCTGCGTGCGGCACCTTCTTAGGGGGCGGCGTCGCGCTCTTGCGGGCGTGGGTAGCCGAGCGGCCGCGCGGCGCTTCGCTCTTGCGGGCGGCGGCGAGCTTGCGAACAGCTGGGCGCGGGGCGGCAGCCTTCCGGCCCTTGGCGGACTTCGGCGCAGCTCTCTTGGCCGGCATCGAACGCTCCTCGAACAATGGTCTGGGTCGCGAAGAACGCGCGATTATACCGGCCGACTTTGGCGTGTACAGATGCGAAACGTTACCGCTTTGCGCCCCTGCCGGACCGCCCCGGCGGGGCCGTCAAGCCGTTCCGGCGCCCGGCCCGGAGCGCGTTTCGGGGTCAAGGATGGCTCGGGAGCACGGGCGCACTGTGCGGTGCCCCGGGGAACCTCAGGGCAGCGTCACCGGCGGCGCCGGCTGCCAGGCAGGCTGTCGGCGCTCGGCGACAACCGTCGTATAAATCCCGCCGCGCACATTGAAGTGCCCGCTGAGACGCAGGAACCGTGCCGCGAGCGCAGCGTTGAGATGATCGGCGATCTCGTTGATCACCGCCTCATGAAAGGCGCCGCGATCGCGGAACGACCAGATATAGAGCTTGAGCGACTTGAGCTCCACGCAGCGCTGGTCCGGCACGTACTCAAGATCGAGCGTGGCGAAGTCCGGTTGTCCGGTGCGCGGACACAGGCAGGTGAACTCCGGAACCTGGATGCGGATGGTGTAGTCGCGCGCGGTTTGCGGATTGGCGAAAGTTTCCAGCTCGGTGGTGGGCGTCGAGGGCATATTCCACTACACTACACCATCCCCGGATGGCGGGGACCGCGGGGGGCAGAAGACAAGAGATGCGGCTGACCAGGATCAAGCTCGCTGGCTTCAAATCCTTCGTCGATCCCACCAACATCTCTCTCCCCAGTAATCTCACTGGTGTCGTCGGCCCCAACGGCTGCGGCAAGTCGAACGTCATCGACGCCGTACGCTGGGTGATGGGCGAGCTGTCCGCGAAACATCTGCGCGGCGACAACATGGCGGACGTGGTGTTCAACGGCTCGACCGCGCGCAAGCCGGTCGGCACCGCGACCGTCGAGCTGGTATTCGACAATTCCGACGGCAAGATCGGTGGCCCGTACGCGAGCTACGGCGAAATCGCGCTGAAGCGCGCCGTGTCGCGCGACGGCCAGTCCGCCTACTACATCAACGGGGTGCGCTGCCGGCGCAAGGACATCACCAATCTGTTCCTCGGCACCGGACTCGGGGCGCGCAGCTACGCGATCATCGAGCAGGGCATGATCACGCGCGTGATCGACGCGCGCACCGAGGACATGCGCGCCTTCGTCGAAGAAGCGGCCGGCATCTCGCGCTACAAGGAGCGGCGCAAGGAGACCGAGGCCCGGGTCGCCGAGACGCGTGAGAATCTCGAGCGGCTGCAGGATCTGCGCGATGAGGTGGACAAGCAGATCCGCCACCTGCAGCGCCAGGCGGCCGGCGCGCGGCGTTACCAGGCCCTCAAGGACACCGAGCGCCGCCTGACCGCGGAGCTCATCGCGCTCAAACTGCGCGATCTCGACAGCGGCGCCGAGGTTCACGACGCGCAGCTGCGCGGCCGCGAGCTCGCCATGCAGGCGGAGCTGAGCGCGCAGCGCGCCGCGGAAGCTGCGCTCGAGAAGCAGCGCGCCGCGCAGACCGAGCGGAGCGACGCGCTGTCGGCGGTGCAGGCGCGCTACTACGAGGCCGGCGCCGACATCTCCCGGCTCGAGCAGTCGCTCGAGCACACGCGCGAGCTGCGTGAGCGCCAGCGCGACGACCTGACGCAGGCCACCGCCACGCTGGCCGAGCTCGCCGCCCACCTCACCCGCGACGAGCAGCAGCTTCAGTCGCTGCACGCCGAGCTCGCGCAGCTCGCACCCGAGCTGGCGGCGGCCGAGGAGGCCGAGCAGCACAGCGGCGCGGCGCTCGAGGCCGCGGAGCGCGCGCTGCAGGCAGCACAGCAGCGCTGGGAGACCCATACCGCCGACTCCGCGGCTGCCGCCCAGACGGGGCAGGTCGAGCGCACGCGCATCGAGCAGCTGACCATCCAGCTCGCGCGCCTCGACACCCAGACACAGCGCCTCAGCGCCGAACGCCAGGTGCTCGCCGCGGCGGCGGGCGATGCCGGGCTCAGCCAGCTCACGGATGCCGAAGCGCGCTCGCGCGCTGCGAGCGAGGCGCGCAGCGCGGCGCTCGCGAGCGCCCAGGAGCGCCTGCAGGGCGCGCGCAGTGGGCAGCAGGCCGCCGAGGCGGCGCTCGAGGAGGCGCGCGCCGCGCGCGCTGCCGCCCGGGCCGAGCTCACCTCGCTCGAGGCGCTGCAGAGCGCCGCGCTCGAGGGACGTGCCGGGGTTGCCGGTGCGTGGCTCGAAGGTGCAGGCCTTTCCGGCAAGGCGCGGCTCGCGGCCGCACTCGAGGTCGAGGCCGGCTGGGAGCGGGCCGTCGAGACCGCGCTCGGCGATTACCTCGAAGCGGTGTGCGTGCCGCAGCTCGATGCGCTGGCAGGCTCGATCGGCACCCTGGAGTCAGGGCGCGTGACCCTGATCGAGCAGGGCGCCGCGCAGCGCGGCCGCGCGCGCACCCTTGCCGCCCACGTGAGCGGCCCCCCCGCCGCTCTCGCGCGCCTCACCGGGGTGCTCACCGCCGAATCACTCAGCGCAGCGCTCACAGCGCGCAGCAGCCTCGCGGAGGGTCAGTCGCTGATGACGCGCGCGGGAGAGTGGGTCGGGCGCGACTGGCTGCGGGTGAGCCGCCGCTCCGATCCCCGCGAGGGCGTGATCGCGCGCGAGGCGCAGCTCACGCAGCTGCGCTCTACCGCGACCGCGACCGAGGAGCGCGCCCAGACGGCGGAAGCCACGCTCAGTGCCGCGCGCACCGCGCTGAGTGCGGCAGAAGCGGCCGGTGATCTCGCGCAGGAGGCGATCCGGCAGGCACACGCCGAACACGCCAACCAGCGCGCGGCACTCGAGGCCGGCCGGCTGCGCATCGAGGAATCTACCCTGCGGAGCGCGCGGCTCGAGCACGAGGCGGCCGAGCTGGAGCGCGAGCAGTCGGCGGCGGCAGCCGCCCTGGCACGGGCGCAGCAGGAGCTCGCAGCGGCGGATGCGGCCGGCGCACGCCTCGCGGCGCAGCGCGCCACGCTCGAGGGGGAGCGCGAGGGGCAGCGGGCGCGCCTCGCCGAGGCGCGCAGCGCCCTGCAGAGCGCCCAGCTCGGCGCGCGCGACCTGCACGTGCAGGTCGAGACGCGCCGCTCCACCGAGGCCTCGGTGGCGGTGGCCGTGACGCGCATGCTGGAGCAGCGCGAGCAGCTCGCCAGCCGGCGTGCGGCGCTCGAAGCCGAGCTCGCCTCGGGAGATGAGCCGATCATCCGCGTGCAGGCGCGGCTCGGTGAGGCACTCGAGCTGCGCCTCAGGGTGGAATCGGAGCTGGCGGTGGCGCGCACCGCGGTCGAGGAGACCGAGCTCGCGCTGCGGGGCCTCGATGAGCAGCGCCTCGCCGCCGAGCAGCGGGTGAGCGCGGCCCGCGAGGCGATGGACGCCGCGCGCCTCGCCGCCCAGGAGACGCACGTGCGCCGTGCGGCGCTCGCCGAGCAGTTCGCCGAGACCTGCAGCGATCTCGCCGCGGTGCTGGCGGGCCTCAGCGTGGAGGCGAGCGTTGCTGGCTGGGAGCAGTCGCTCGCCGACACGCGCGCCGACATCGAGCGGCTCGGCCAGGTGAATCTGGCGGCGATCGATGAGCTCAGGGACCAGACGCAGCGCAAGGAGTACCTCGACCGGCAGTTCGCCGACCTGACCGCCGCGCTCGAGACGCTCGATGAGGCGATGCGCCGCATCGACCGCGAGACACGCTCGCGCTTCGACGACACCTTCGAGCGCATCAATGCGGGGCTGCGCGATAAATTCCCGCGGCTGTTCGGCGGCGGTCACGCCTACCTCGAGCTGGTGGGCGAGGACAAGCTGAGCGCGGGCGTAGCGGTGATGGCGCGGCCGCCCGGCAAGAAGAACAGCACCATCCATCAGCTGTCGGGCGGCGAGAAGGCGCTGACGGCCGTGGCACTGGTATTCTCGATCTTCGATCTGAACCCCGCGCCCTTCTGTCTGCTCGATGAGGTGGATGCACCGCTCGATGAGCACAACGTGGGGCGCTTCTGCGACATCGTGCGCGACATGTCGAGTCGAATTCAGTTCGTGTTCATCACGCACAACAAGTCCACCATGGAGCTCGCCTCGCAGCTGATCGGCGTCACCATGGTTGAGCCGGGCGTGTCGCGCCTGGTGACGGTCGATGTGGATGAGGCCGTGCGCCTCGCCGCGGTGTGACGGAGGAGGGACGGGTTGTCTGAGCTGCGCTGGGCGCTGCTGATTCTGGGAGTGGTGTTCTTCGCCGCACTCGCAGTGTGGGAGCTGCGCCGCCCGCGGCAGGCTCGCGGCAGCGAGTCAGGCGCGCAGCTGCCGCTCGCGCCCGGGCCACCGCCGCACGAGCCGCTCGCCCAGGAAGCGCTCGCGGCGGAGCGGGACTTCGAGCTTCCCGAGATGCACGCGCACGAGCCACTCGCCGCGCGCGGCCTGCCGATCGTCGAGCTGCCCGAGGATCGAGAGGATCTGGCGGAGGATTCGCTCGACCTGCCGGTGCTCACTCCCGCGCCCGGGACTGTCGCGGCCGCGGAGGATTCCCCGCCGGACTACGAGACGGCGCAAGAGGCCGATGAGCCGCAGCTCGCGGACGTCGAGGCGGCGGGCGAGGGCGCAGCTGCTGCGCTGCCGGATGCGGCCGCCGAAGTCGCCGTCGAGATCGCAACGGCAGACACCGCGGCGGATTTCGTGCAGCCCGCCGCCGATGCGCCGGCCTCGGTCGCCCCGCCGGCTGCCCTCTCGGGGCTGCCGGAGTTGCCGGCCGCGCCCGCGCCGCGCGTTGAGTGGCCGCCGGATGCCGAGCGGCAGGTGGTGGCGCTGCGCCTCGTCGCCACCCAGCCGGAGCGCTTCGCGGGCCGCTCGCTGCGCCAGGCGCTGGCCGCCGAGGGCTTCGTGCTCGGGCGCTTCGACATCTTCCACAAGGCCGACGACGAGCGGCGCGCAATCCTGTCCGCCGCCAGCCTCAACCGGCCGGGAACCTTCGATTCCGACACCATGGACTCGCAGCATTTCGGCGGCCTGTCGCTGTTTGCGGTGCTGCCCGGGCCCATGAGCCCGCCACAGGCGTTCGAGGAGCTGGTGAGCACCGCCCGCAGCCTCAACGACCGGCTGTGCGGCGTGCTGCAGGATGAGGCCGGCGTGCCGCTCACGCCGTCGCGCATCGCGACGCTGCGCGAACGGCTCTCGAGCGGGGTCCCCTCGTGACAGCCGACCCGGCGGCGCGCGCCGCCGAGTTGCGCGCTGAGCTGCGACAGCACGACCACCGCTACTACGTGCTCGACGAGCCGTCGATCCCGGACGCCGAGTACGACCGGCTGATGCAGGAGCTGCGTGCGCTCGAAGCCGCACACCCCGAGCTCATCACGCCGGACTCGCCCACCCAGCGCGTCGCCGGCGCCCCGAGCGGCGCCTTCGGTGAGGTCATTCACCAGCTGCCGATGCTGTCGCTCGATAACGCCTTCGCCGACGATGACGTGCGCGCCTTCGACCGGCGGATCCACGAGCGCCTCGAGCGCCACGGCGAGCTCGACTACGTCGCGGAGCCAAAGCTCGACGGCCTGGCAATCGCGGTGATTTACCGCGCGGGACAGCTCGCTCAGGCCGCGACGCGCGGCGACGGGGTGCGCGGCGAGGACGTTACCGCCAACGTACGCACCATCCGCGCGGTGCCGCATCGGCTGCGCGGCCGCGCGCCGCCACTCATCGAGGTGCGCGGCGAGGTGTTCATGCCGCTCAAGGGCTTCGAGCGCATGAACGCCCGGGCGCGCGAGCGCGGTGACAAGGTGTTCGTCAATCCACGCAACGCCGCCGCCGGGAGCCTGCGGCAGCTCGATCCCTCGATCAGCGCGGCCCGCCCGCTCGATGCCTTGTTCTACGGGCTCGGGGTCCTCGAGGGCATCGCTCCCCCGGCCGGCCAGCATCAGCTGCTCGCGCTGCTGCGCGAGCTCGGACTCCCGGTGTCGAGGGAGGCGCGGCCGGTACGCGGCGTCGAGGGGTGCCTCGAGTACTTCCGCGACCTGGGGGCTCGGCGCAGCGCGCTGCCGTATCAGATCGATGGCGTCGTCTACAAGCTCGACGCGCGCGCCGACCAGGAGCGCATGGGATTCGTGTCGCGCGCCCCGCGCTGGGCGATCGCCCACAAGTTTCCCGCCGAGGAGGCGTTCACGGTCGTCAAGGACATCGAGTTCAACGTCGGCCGCACTGGCGCGCTCACGCCGATCGCCCGCCTCGAGCCGGTGTTCGTCGGTGGCGTGACGGTGAGCAACGTGACGCTGCACAACATCGACGAGGTACACCGCAAGGACGTGCGGGTCGGCGATACGGTGGTCGTGCGCCGCGCCGGCGATGTGATCCCGGAGCTGGTCAGCGTGGTACCGGACAAACGGCCGATGAGCCTCACGCGCCCGACCGAGCCGCAGTTCCCGCAGGTCGAGTTGCCCCCCACCTGCCCGGTGTGCGGCTCGCGGGTCGTGCGTATCGAGGGGGAGGCCGTGGCGCGCTGCACCGGTGCCTTCACCTGCCGCGCGCAGCGCCAGGAGGCGCTGCGACACTTCGCCAGCCGCCGGGCGCTCGACATCGAGGGTCTGGGTGACAAGGTGATCGAGCAGCTCATCGAGCGCGACCTGGTGCGCTCGCCCGCGGACCTGTACGCCCTCACCGCGGAGCAGCTCGCCGGGCTCGAGCGGCTGGGCGAGAAATCCGCCGCCAATCTCGTCGCGGCGATCGCCGCCAGCCGCCAGACGAGCTTGCCGCGGCTGCTCTACGGCCTCGGCATTCCCGACGTCGGCGAGGCCACCGCGCTGTCACTCGCACGCCACTTCGGCTCGCTGGAGGCGCTGCTGGCGGCGAGCGAGGCGCAGATTCAACAGGTCGAAGACGTGGGGCCGGTGGTCGCAGCCGAGGTCGCGGCGTTCTTCGCCTCCGAGGATCACCGCAAGGTCATTCAGGCGCTACGTAATAAAGGTGTGAGCTGGCCCGACCTCGAGAGCGCGCCGCCTGAGGGTGCATCGCTCGCCGGGCAGACTTTCGTCCTCACCGGAACCTTGAGCCGCATGACGCGCGAGCAGGCGCAGGAGGCGCTCACCGCCCGCGGCGCGAAGGTCGCGGGGAGCGTTTCGAAGAAGACGCGCTTCCTGGTGGCGGGGGCGGATGCCGGCTCGAAGCTCAAGCGCGCGCAGGAACTCGGCATCGAGGTGCTCGACGAGGAGCAGCTCGAGCGGCTCCTCGCCGAGAACCCGCCGTGAGTTGGCGCGCGCCGCGCTAGGGTTTGGCCGCCGCCGCGCCCGCGGGTGCCGGAGCCGGGGCAGCCGGCGTCACGGGCGCCGCCGCCTCCGGGGCCGGAGCCGGGGCCGCAGCGGAGGCGCTGGCCGGCTCGAGCGACTTGGTCACTTTGGCGGTGCGCATCAGATCGTCCATGTAGGCACGGAATTTCTTCGCCTCGACGATCTGCTCGACGCGGGCCTTCGCCTGCTCGTAAGGCGGTGCCGACACCGGGCGCGATTCGACCAGCTGCAGGATGTGCCAGCCGTAGGAGGTCTGCACCGGCGTCTTGGTGTACTCGCCGGGCTTCAGGGTGCCGAGCGCCGCGATCATCGCCGGCGGCATGCCGGCGCGCAGCCAGCCGATGTCGCCGCCGTTGTTCTTGGACGGATCCATGGACTCGACCTTGGCCAGGTCCTCGAACTTCTCACCGCGGTCGAGCCGCTGGATGACCTTCTCGGCGAACGGCTCGGTGGCCACCAGGATGTGGCGCGCGTGGTATTCCATCTTCGGCGCCTGCGCCATGTCGGATTCGTATTCGGCACGCAGCTCGGCGTCGGTCGGCTTCTTGTCCTTGAGATAACGGTCGGACAGCGCCTGCTCCAGCACGTTGAGCCGCGACAGCTCGAGGATGTACTGGGCATCGCCGCTCTTGTCGATCCCCTGGCGTACCGCTTCCTGCGACACGAGCTCTGCTTTGACGAGATTGTCGAGCAGCTTGTCGCGCACGTCCGGGGCGAGCTCCGCGGAGCTCTTGCCGGTGGCGCTCTTGACGTAGAACTCGTACAGGTCACGGCTGATGGGCACGCCGTTCACGGTCGCCACCGGGGGCGAGTTGTCGGTCGGCGCGCTGTTCTTGGGCCCGGGGCACGCGGCGAGCGTACCCAGGGTGGCGGCGAGGAGGAGCAGGCGCAAGGGCTTCAGGGTCATACGAAACATCCCATGGGTTGAAGTTCAGTCGTTCTCATCGGCGGTGCGTGCCGTGATGTTGAGCGCATGCACCGAGTCCGTCAGCAGCGGCGCGAGCGCCGCGTATACCATGCGATGACGCTCGAGAGCCGAGCGTCCGCGAAACACTTCCGACACGAGGCGCACCCGATAGTGCCCGCGGCCGGCGGCCGCATGGCCTGCGTGGCGCGCACCATCGTCGCTGATCTCGAGCGCGCTAGGCGTCATGGCGCGCTCGAGCGCCGCGCGCATCTGCGCCATCACGGTGTCACTTGCCGCTGCCATCGCCGTCGGGCAGCGCCTCGGGCGCGGGGTCGACCGCACGCGTCGCGAGCCATAGCACCTGCGCGAGGATAAACACCAGCATCAGGACGACGTCCACCAGTTTGAGCGCAAACCAGGCCCGCTCGCTCAGGTACAGCAGCACGACCACATTCAGCGCGCCGAGCAGGAAATAGAACAGCGCCCACAGGAGCGTCAGGCGCCGCCACAGCCCCGCGCTCACCCGCAGACGCTCGCCGAAGGCCTCCCGCAGGGTACCGCCGAGCAGCCGCTCGGTGAGCGTGCGCTCGCCGATCCACAGACTCCCGAGGAAGGCGAGACTCGCCAGCCAGAAGAACACCGTCGGCTTCCACTGAATGAACAGCCGATCGTGCAGCGCGAGCGTCGCGCCGCCGAACACCAGCACCAGCACCGCCGACAGCGCGTGCAGCGGCGGAATGCGCTTCAGGCGCAGCCAGTCGACGGCCAGCAGCGCCAGCATCGCCACCATCAGCACCACGGTGGCGACGTACAGCCCGCCCATGAAGTAGGCGGCGACGAAGGCCACGAGCGGCGCGAACTCGGTGAGTGCCTGCATGGGTGAGCGGTGCGGGGCGGGGCTTCAAGGGGTATACGGGGCAAAGGGCCGCGTATATTGTCACGCCCCGCGCCCGAGTTCCACGGACGCGCGGCTCCCGTCCGACCGCCTGTGACACGCCCGCGATGGCCGAGTTCCTCGAACTGCACCCCGTCGATCCGCAACCGCGCCTCATCCACCGCGCGGCCGAGGTGGTGCGTGCCGGGGGGCTGATCGCCTACCCGACCGACTCCTGCTATGCGCTCGGCTGGAACATGAGCGACAAGGCGGCGCTCGAGCGCGTGCGGCGCATCCGCCAGGCTGACCGTCATCATCATTTCACCATGGTGTGTGCCGATCTCGCCGAGGTGGGGCGCTTTGCGCTCATCGAGACCTGGCAGTTCCGCATCCTCAAGGCCTGTCTGCCCGGACCCTATACCTTTCTGCTGCGCGCCACGCGCGCCACGCCGCGCCGCGCGCAGCATGAGCGGCGGCGCACCATCGGCGTGCGTATCCCCGACCATGTGGTGCCGCGCATGCTGCTGCGGGACCTCGGCGAACCGCTCATGAGCTCGACGCTGCTGCTGGCGCCTGATCCGCAGCCGCTCACCTCGGCGCGCGAGATCCGCGCGCGTCTCGATCACGAGCTCGACGCCATCCTCGACGGCGGTGACTGCGGCACCGAGCCGACCACGGTCGTCGACCTGTCGGTGACGCCGCCGGCGATCGTGCGTACCGGCAAGGGCGCGCTCGGCCCGCTTACCGGGCGTGCGCTATAATTGCGGCCCGTGAGCCATGGCCCCATCGTTACGACACCCGCAGTGCGGCTGCGGGCAGGCACTTGAGCTCCCCCGCGCCGGCGCGGCGCGTCCTGTCCGGAATGCGGCCTACGGGCCGGCTGCACCTCGGCAACTATCACGGCGCGCTGCGCAACTGGGTGGAGCTGCAATACCAGTACGACTGCTTCTTCTTCGTCGCCGACTGGCACATGCTGACCACCGGCTACGACGACACGACGCAACTGCAGGAGCACGTGCGTGAGGTGCTGATCGACTGGCTGGCGGCCGGCCTCAATCCGGGCGTGGCGACGCTCTTTATCCAGTCGCACGTGCCGGAGCACGCCGAGCTGCACCTGCTGCTGTCGATGATCACCCCGCTCGCATGGCTCGAGCGCGTGCCGAGCTACAAGGACCAGCAGGAGCAGCTCAAGGAGAAGGACCTCGCCACCTACGGTTTCCTCGGCTACCCGCTGCTGCAGAGCGCCGACATCCTGGTGTATCGCGCGGCCTACGTGCCGGTGGGTGAGGACCAGGTGGCACACGTCGAGCTGACGCGCGAGACCGCGCGCCGCTTCAACCACCTCTACGGCCGTGAGCCGGACTTCGAGGCCAACGCGGAGCGCGCCGTGAAGAATCTCGGCTCACGTAACGCCGCCACCTACCGCCAGCTGCGCCGCAAGTTCCAGGAGGGCGGCGACAAGGAAGCCCTCGAGCGCGCCCGGGCGCTGGTGCAGGGGAACAACCGCATCACGGTCGCCGACCGCGAGCGGCTGCTCGGCTTCCTCGAGGGGAGCGGCGTCACGATCCTGCCCGAGCCGCAGGTGCTGCTCACCACCACCCCTAAGGTGCCCGGGCTCGACGGCCGCAAGATGTCCAAGTCCTACGGCAACACCATCGGGCTGCGCGAGGATCCCGATACGGTGGTACAGAAGCTCAAGGCCATGAAGACCGACCCGGCGCGCGTCCGGCGTACCGACCCCGGCGACCCGGAAAAGTGCCCGGTGTGGGATCTGCATCAGATCTATTCCGACGAGGCGACGCGCAAGTGGGCGAGCGAGGGTTGCCGCAGCGCCGGCATCGGCTGCCTCGAGTGCAAGCAGCCGGTGATCGAGCGCATCGTGGAGGAGATCAACGGCATGCGCCGGCGCGCGCAGGAGTTCGAGGACAATCCCGAGACGGTGCGCAACATCGTCAACGAGGGTGCGGAGAAGGCGCGCGCGGCGGCGCGCGACACGCTCGATGAGGTACGCCGCCGCATGCACCTGCGCTCGGACTGAAAGCTGTGAAGCCCACCCTGACGATCGTGGTCTCCAACTCACCCGCCGCCCCCGTGCCGCCAGCGGGTGCGCCCGAGCAGGTGGAGATGCCGTTTGCGGTGGTGAACGGCGAGCCGTTCTCGGAGCTGCCGCGCGACCTGTATATCCCGCCGCAGGCGCTCGAGGTATTCCTCGAGGCTTTCGAGGGACCGCTCGACCTGCTGCTGTACCTGATCCGGCGGCAGAACCTCGACATCCTCGACATCCCGCTGGCTGAGATCACCCGCCAGTACATGCAGTACATCGAGCTGATGCACGACCTGCAGCTCGAGCTCGCCGGCGAATACCTGGTGATGGCCGCGACGCTCGCCGAGATCAAGTCGCGCATGCTGCTGCCGCGGCCGCCGGGGGGCGAGGACGAGGGCGAGGACCCGCGTGCCGAGCTGGTGCGGCGGCTGCAGGAGTACGAGCGCTTCAAGCGCGCCGCGCAGGAGATCGATGGACTCGCGCGCCTCGAGCGCGACGTGTGGCCAACCTCCGCCGAGCTCAAGGAGCGGCAGGTGGTGCGCACGCTCCCGCAGGTCACGCTGCAGGAGATGCTGGTGGCCTTCAAGGACGTGGTGGCGCGCGCCGAGATGTTCGCCCACCATCACATCCAGCGCGAGCGATTGTCGGTCGGCGAACGCATGAGCGACATCCTGGCGGCGCTCGGCGTGACGGGCTTCGTCGAGTTCGCGCAGCTGTTCCAGCCCGAGGAGGGCCGCATGGGCGTGACCGTCACCTTCGTCGCGATACTCGAGCTGATGCGCGAGGGCCTGATCGACATCGTGCAGGCGGAGGCCTATGCGCCGCTGCACGTGCGCGCGACATCCACGCAGCGCACCCTGCGGATAGTCGCTGACAACACGCCCGACCCGGACGAGGATCCTGCATGAACCAGTCGTACGTGAAGAACATCGTCGAGGCCGCCCTCCTTGCGGCCGGCCAGCCGCTGCCGGTGGCCGAGCTCGCGCGGCTGTTCGAAGAGGGCAATCGCCCGAGCACGCTCGAGCTGCAGGCGGCGCTTGAGGCCCTGGCCGCGGAGTACCAGGGCCGCGGCATCGAGCTCAAGCACACCGCCGGCGGCTTCTCGATCCAGGTGCGGCGCGAGCTGGCGGCGGAGATCTCGCGGCTGTGGCCGGAGCGCACGGTGCGCTATTCGCGGGCGCTGCTCGAGACGCTGGCGCTGATCGCCTACCGTCAGCCGATCACGCGCGCCGAGATCGAGGCGGTGCGCGGCGTTGCCGTCAACCCCAACATCGTGCGCACCATGATCGAGCGCAACTGGGTGCGCGTCGTCGGTCACCGCGACGTGCCCGGACACCCGGAGCTGCTCGCCACGACGCGCGAGTTCCTCGACTACTTCGGGCTGCGCAGCCTCGATGAGCTGCCGCCGCTTGCCGAGCTCAAGGCGGTCGGTGATCTCAACCTCCAGCTCGCGCTCGCGGGCGAGGACGGCGCGCCCGCCGCCGACGAGACGGCCGCCGGCGCGACCTGCATCGAAGCGGGCGAGCCGGACGATGTGAGCGACGACGATGAGCTGTCCGCCGGCACCGACGGCTCGCGCGAGCTGGTCGCCGGTCCGCGCGATCTGGACGGCTGATGCGCCGGCCGGCGCGCGCCGCGCGGCGCCCGCAGGGCGCGCGGCCCCCCGCCGGTGCTGCCGAGCGGTTGCAGAAACTCCTGTCGCGCGCCGGTTTCGCCTCGCGCCGCGAGGTCGAGACGTGGATCCGTGCCGGGCGACTCACCGTCAACGGCGAGGTGGCCACCCTCGGCAGTCGCGCACAACCGGGCGATGAGCTGCAGCTCGACGGGCGGCGCATTCGGGCCGCCGCAGCGCCCGAGGCGCAGCGCGTCTTCCTCCTGCACCGCTCGCCGGGCGAGGCCCTTGAGGCGACGCTCGCGCGGCTGCCGCGACGCACCGGCCGGCGCTTCATCAGCGTGAGTCCGATGCCGCACCAGGATGGCGGGCTCGAGCTCGTGACTGCCGACGGCGCGCTGGCGCTCAAGCTGCAGCGCCGGGTGCACACGCTGACGAGCGAGTTCGGGGTGCGGTTGCGCGGCGAGCTGTCGGCCACACAGAGTGCCGGGGTACTCGGGGGTACGCTCGACAGCGGCGCGCGGCTCGCCGTCGAGGGGTGCGATGCGGCCGGCGGTGAAGGCGCCAACCGCTGGTACACGCTGCGGGTGCGCGGCGCGAGCGGCAAGCAGGTGCGGCAGCTGTTCGAGCGGCAGGGAGCGCTGGTGAGCCGGGTGCTGCGCACGCAGCTTGGGTCCGTGGCGCTGCCGCGCGACTTAAGTCGCGGCCGGCTGCGCGAGCTCGAGGAAAACGAGCTGCGTCAGCTGCTCGGCTGAGCGTCGAAGGCGCGCCCCGTGACCCCGCGGCTCGCAGGTCCGAGCAGCGCGAGGTAGGGACCGGTGAGTGTCTCCGGGGCAGGTACGGTGTCGAAGTCCTCCGCCGGATAGGCCTGGCGGCGCATCGCAGTGCGCGCGCGACCCGGATTCAGGGTGTTGACGCGCACGGCGCTCACCCGCTCGAGCTCGTCCGCCAGCACCTGCGAGAGGCCCTCGAGGGCGAACTTCGATACCGCGTACGCCCCCCAGTAGGCGCGGCCGCGCCGCCCGACGCTGCTCGAGGTGAAGAGCACCGAGGCATCGTGGGACTGCTTCAGCGCGGGCAGCAGCACCTGGGTGAGGGCGAAGGCGGCGGTCAGATTGACGTGCAGCACGCGACACCAGGTCGGCACGTCGTAGTGCTCGATGGGCGAGAGCACTCCGAGCACACCGGCGTTGTGCAGCAGCCCGTCGAGCCGCCCGTAGCGCTCGGTGAGGGCCTGCGCCAGGGCGTCGTAGTCGGCGGCCAGTGCGCGCTCCGGATCGAGCACGCCGATACTGGCCTCGGGAGCACCGCTCGCGGCGATCTGCGCGTGCACCGCCTCGAGTGTCTTCTCGCTGCGGCCGATGAGTACCACCTGGGCACCATGCTGTGCGCACGCGAGCGCCACCGCTCGCCCGAGACCGCCGGAGGCGCCGGTGATGGCGATCACCCGCCCGGCGAGCTCGTCGGGTCGGGCGCGATGCGCGCGCGGGTCGAAGCCATCGGTCAGGGTCGTCATAGGGCGAGTCTTCCGGAGTCCGCATGCCGCGCGGCGCGCCAGGCGCGCCAGCCGTCGAGCGGCGCGTGATGGTCGCCCGCGGGGAGCGCGGCCGGCAAGCGCCGCTCGGCTCGTCGCGACCCGAGATGGGCGAGCACCGTCCATACGAGCAGCGCCCGCAGCGCCGGCTGCGCAGACGCGGGAAGCGCGCCGACGCCGGCGCTGAGCTCGGCGCGCAGCTGGCGGTGGCGCGCGGCGAGGAGCGCGGCGAGCGCCGGCGGCCACGGCGGCGGCGGAAAGCTCGCCGCATCCACGCCCGCCGCACCGAGCTCATCGAGCGGCAGCCTTAAGCGTCCGGCGCGCGCTTCAAGCGCGAGGCTCGCAAGCAGCTCGCTCTCGCGCAGCTTCGCCCCGAGGGCACGCGGGATGGCGGCATCGACTTCTGGCGCGCCGAGCTGCGCGAGTGGCACGACCATCGCGCCGGCCCAGCGCTCGCAGTAGCCGGTGAGCTCGCCGCGCGTAGCGAAGGTCGCCGCGGCGAGGTCCCATTGGGCGACGTCCACGAGCCCCGTGAGTCCTTCGAGGATGCTCGGGTCGCGGCCGGCGAAGGCCGCCGCGATGTCCCGGGTCAACGGATGCGCGGGTTTTGAGGCGGCGCAGCGCGCACATTCCTCGCGCCACCAGGCGAGGCGGGCATGGGCCACCTGGTGGTCGATGCCGGGCCTGAGGCTCGCGCCGATCTCCTCCTCGAGGGCTGAGAGGGCGGCGCACAGCGGCTGCTGAGGGGGCGGCGCGTAGAGCGCGGCCAGGGCACGGGTTGCAGAGGCCGCCGGCCTTGCCGGCGCGGTCATTCGGTCGAGGCCGGCGGGTCGGCGAGCGTCGGCGGCGTGGCGCTGTTGCGCGTGAGTTCGGTCACCGGCTCGAGCGAGGGGAGCGGCGCATCCGCGGTCACGCCGAGCTCGGTGAAGCGCCGCGCCTGCGGCAATACCTGGCGCTCGAGCGAACCCACCGCGGCGTTGTAGGCCTCGACCGCGGCGCCCAGCCGCTGCCCCATGCGCCCCAAGTGCGAGTCGAAGGTCGAGAGGCGTCGATACAGCTCCTGACCCAGGTCGCGGATGATCGCGGCGTTGTGCGCGACCTGCGACTGGCGCCAGCCGTAGGCGACCGTCTTCAGGAGCGCGATGAGGGTCGAGGGGGTCGTGATGATGACGCTCTGCGCGAGCGCGTTCTCGAGGAGCTCGGGCCGCTCGGCGAGCGCGGCGGACAGGAACTGGTCCCCGGGCAGGAACAGCACCGCGAACTCGGGACTGCGCTCGAACTGGCTCCAGTAGCTCTTGGCGGCGAGCTCGCGCACCCGGGCCTCGACCTGGCTCGCGTGGCGCTTGAGGGCCTGGGCGCGCTCCTCCTCGCTCGGCGCCTCGAGAGCTGCGAGGTAGGCATCGAACGGCGTCTTGGCGTCGATCACCAGGTCGCGCGCGTCGGGCATGTGAACCACCAGGTCCGGGCGCAGCACGCCTTCCTCGCCCTCGACACGCAGCTGCTCGCTGAAATCGCAGTGCTCGGTGAGGCCGGCGAGCTCGACCAGGCGGCGCAGCGTCAGCTCGCCCCAGCGCCCGCGCACCTCCGGCCGGCGCAGCGCGGTGACGAGATTGCGCGTCTCGCGCGACAGCTGCGCCTGCCCGCCGCTTAAGTGCTCGATCTGCGTGCGCAGGCTGGCGAAGGCCTCGCGCCGCTCGTGCTCGAGCCGCTCCACCTGCGCCTCGGTACGGCTGAGCGCGGCGCGCAGCGGCTCGACGAGCTGCGCCACCGCCGTCTCGCGTTCCTTCAGCGCGCCCTGCGCGAGCGCCTGGTCACGCCCCAGGGTCTCGCGCGCGAGCTGCAGGAACAGCTGGCTGTTGGCCTTGAGCGCCTCCGTGGCGAGCGAGTCGAAGGAGGCGCGCAGCCGCGTCTCGGAATGCTCGAGAAGCTTCAGGCGGTCGGCTTCCTGCAAGGCGCTCGACTCGAGGCGCACCCGGGCGGCGGTGAGCTCGATGTGCAGCGCCTCGATACGCTGCGCCGCGCGCAGCTGCCCGATGAGCGTGCCGAGCACGATGCCCGCGAGCACACCGGCGGCGGTGGCGATGAGTAGCAGCAGCGGGGTGCTCACCGGGGGGGCACCTCTAGCGGCGCAAGCACGCCAGGTAGTTGACGGACACATCGCGGCTGAGCGAGGCGTGTCCGGTGAGGGGATTGAGCTCGATGCCCGACAGGTCTTGCAACGCGAGCCCTGCGGCACGCGCCCAGCGCGCCAGCTCCGCCGGACGGATCAGGCGCTCGTACTCGTGGGTGCCGCGCGGCAGCAGCCGCAGCAGGTACTCGCCGGCGACGATCGCCAGTAGAAAGGAGCGCAGATTGCGGTTCAGGGTGGACACCACGAGCGTGCCGCCCGGCCGTGTGAGGGCCGCGAGGCTCGCCACCATCGCACCCGGCTCGGGCACGTGCTCGAGCATCTCCATGCAGGTGACGACCTCGAAGGTGGCGCCGCTTGAGCGCAGCGCATCGGCGTCCTGCGTGCGGTAGTCGATGGCGAGTCCAGACTCAGCGGCGTGCAGCCGCGCGACCTCGATCATGGCGGGCGCCAGGTCGATGCCGGTGACGCGCGCGCCGTCGCGGGTGAGGGCCTCGGCAAGCAGCCCGCCGCCACAGCCGACATCGAGCACCCGCGCGCCCTGAAGCGGCGCGTGCGTGGCGATGTAGCGCGCCCGCACCGGGTTCAGCAGGTGCAGCGGGCGGAACTCCCCGTGAGGATCCCAGAAGCTCGCGGCCAGTGCGTCGAACTTGCCGAGCTCGCCTGGGTCGGCGTTGGCGGTGCGGGTGGCGTCGGAATTCAGCACGTGCGCCAGTATACCAACGCTTGACTTTGGCCCCGCGGAATGCGCTTTCCGCGGCTCGCAGAGTAAGGGTCAGAGCAGCGCTTCGTGGTAGAATTTCTGCTTTATTTCACGGCCCGGACGGCCCCTCTATCCGACCCCTGAATGGCTGAAATCGCCCGCGAAATTCTGCCCGTCAGTCTCGAAGACGAGATGCGGCAGTCCTATCTCGACTATGCCATGAGCGTGATCGTCGGGCGTGCCCTGCCCGACGTGCGCGATGGCTTAAAGCCCGTGCACCGGCGCGTGCTGTACGCCATGCGCGAGCTCGGCAACGAGTGGAACAAGGCCTACAAGAAGTCGGCGCGCGTGGTCGGGGATGTGATCGGCAAGTACCACCCGCACGGCGACACCGCGGTGTACGACACCATCGTGCGCATGGCGCAGCCGTTCTCCATGCGCTATCTGCTGGTCGACGGGCAGGGCAACTTCGGCTCGGTGGACGGCGATATGCCGGCGGCCATGCGCTACACCGAGGTGCGCATGACGCGCATCGCGCACGAGCTGCTCGCCGACATCGACAAGGAAACGGTCGGTTTCACGCCCAACTACGACGAGAGCGAGTCCGAGCCCTCGGTACTGCCGACGCGGGTCCCGAACCTGCTGGTGAACGGCCAGACCGGCATCGCGGTCGGCATGGCGACCAACATCCCGCCGCACAATCTCATCGAGACGGTGAACGCGTGTCTCGCACTCCTCGATGATCCGGCGGTACCGCTCGCGACTCTGATGCAGCACATGCCGGGCCCCGACTTCCCGACCGGCGGCATCATCAACGGTGCGCAGGAGATCGCCACGGCGTATCGCACCGGCCGCGGCCGGCTGTCGGTGCGGGCGCGCGTCACGATCGAGGAAGTCGGTCGGGGCGATCGCCAGGCGATCGTCGTTACCGAGCTCCCCTACCAGGTCAACAAGGCGCGCCTCATCGAGCGCATCGCCGAGCTGGTGCGCGAGAAGCAGCTCGACGGCATCGCCTCCGACGGCCTGCGCGATGAGTCCGACAAGGACGGCATGCGCATCGTCATCGAGCTCAAGCGCGGCGAAGTGACCGAGATCGTGCTCAACAACCTGTACGCGCAGACGCCGATGGAGACGGTGTTCGGCATCAACATGGTGGCGCTGCAGGACGGGCAGCCGAAGCTGATGTCGCTGAAGGAGATGCTGGAGGCCTTCATCCGCCACCGCCGCGAGGTGGTGACCCGGCGCACCATCTACGACCTCGGCAAGGCGCGCGAGCGGGCGCACATCCTCGAGGGCCTGGCGGTGGCGCTCGCCAACATTGACGCGGTGATCGCGCTCATCAAGGCTGCGCCGGCGCCCGCCGAGGCGCGCGCCGCGCTGCTGTCGCGCCTCTGGCCGCCGGGCCTCGTCACGGAGCTCCTGGAGCGCGCCGGTGCGATCTCGACCCGGCCCGCGGGACTTGCGGCCGAGTTCGGCCAGCAGAGCGGCGGCTACCGGCTGTCTGAGACGCAGGCGCAGGCGATCCTCGACATGCGCCTGCACCGCCTCACGGGGCTCGAGCGCGACAAGATCATCGTCGAGTACCGCGAGCTCCTCGACAGCATCCGCGACTTAAGCGACATCCTGGCGCGCCCCGAGCGCCTCACCCAGGTGGTGCGCGGCGAGCTCATCGAGGTGCGCGATGCCTACGGCGATGCGCGCCGCACCGAGATCAATCGCGATCACCTGAATCTCACCACCGAGGACCTGATCGAGCCGCAGGACGTGGTGGTGACCCTGAGCCATGCCGGCTACGCCAAGTCGCAACCGCTCACCGAGTACCAGACGCAGCGCCGCGGCGGACGCGGCAAGACCGCGACCGCGGTGAAGGACGAGGACTTCGTCGAGAAGCTGTTCGTCGCCCACACGCACGACACGGTGCTGTGCTTCTCCAACCGCGGCAAGGTGTACTGGCTGAAGGTCTACGAGCTGCCGCAGGCCGGACGCGGCGCGCGCGGCAAGCCGATGGTGAACCTGCTACCGCTCGGCGAAGGCGAGAAGATCAACGCGTTGCTGCCGGTCAAGCAGTACGACGAGCTGCACTTCATCTTCATGGCGACCCGCGCCGGCACGGTGAAGAAGACGCCACTGTCGGCCTTCTCGCGGCCGCGCTCGACCGGCATCATCGCCGTCGATCTCGCCGACAACGACCAGCTGGTCGGGGTTGCGATCACCGACGGCGAGCGCGAGATCATCCTGGTATCGAGCGGCGGCAAGGCGATCCGCTTCCACGAGAGCGAAGTGCGCTACATGGGGCGTGAGGCCGCCGGCGTGCGCGGCATCCGCCTCGGCGCCGCCCAGGAGGTCATCGCCCTCATCGTGGTCGGGGCGGGCGAAGTGCTCACGGCCTCCGCCGCAGGCTACGGCAAACGCACCCCGCTCGAGGACTTCCCGGCGCACGGTCGCGGCGGCCAGGGGGTGATCGCGCTGCAGACCGGGGGCCGCAACGGCGACACGGTCGCGGCGCTGCAGGTGCTGCCCGGACAGGAGATCATGCTGATCAGCTCCACCGGCACGCTGGTGCGTACCACGGTGGATGAGATCTCGGTACAGGGGCGCAACACCCAGGGGGTGCGGCTCATCCGCCTCGAGGAGGGTGAGCGCCTGGTCGGCATCGAGCGCATCGAGAGCCTGGACGCCACCGAGGATGAGGCCGCGGGCGAGGCCGCCGCCGATCCCGCAAGTCCGGCGCCGGAGGCCTAGGTCCGCCGCCGAGCCGTTGGTAAGATCCTCGCTTCCCTTGTGGTGTAACAACGACCCGGAGAGGGGGCTCGTGCGCGCATTCAACTTCGCTGCGGGGCCGGCCACGCTGCCCGTCGAGGTCCTCGAGCAGGCCCGCGAGGAGCTGACCGACTGGCAGGGCCTGGGCACCTCCGTGATGGAGATCAGCCATCGCGGCAAGCCGTTTCTCGCCATGGCGCGCGAGGCGGAGAGCGATCTGCGCGAGCTCCTCGCGGTGCCGGCCAACTACCGGGTGCTCTTCATGCAGGGCGGTGGCGCCGCGCAGTTCTCCGTGGTGCCGCTCAACCTGGCCCGCGCCGATGCCACCGTCGACTACCTGGTTACGGGGCACTGGTCGAAACGGGCGATCACCGAGGCGCAGCGCCTGGTCGCGCACGTGAACACGGCGGCCAATGAAGCTGCATCCAACTACACGACCGTACCGCCGCCTAAGGCGCTGCGCCTGAGCGCGAACGCCGCCTACGTGCACTACTGTCCGAACGAGACCATCGGCGGCGTCGAGTTTCCGTACCTGCCCGACACCGGCGCCGTGCCGCTCATCGCCGACATGTCATCCACGATCCTGTCGCGCCCGCTCGAGGTGGGCAGATTCGGCCTGATCTACGCCGGCGCGCAGAAGAACATCGGCCCCTCGGGTCTCGTCGTGGTGATCGTGCGCGAGGACCTGCTTGATCGCGCCCGCAACGACATCCCGGCGGTGTGGAGCTACCGGCAAGTGGCGGACGAGCACTCGATGTTCAACACCCCGCCGACCTTCTCGTGGTACCTCGCGGGGCTCGTCTTCAAGTGGCTCAAGGCGCAAGGGGGCCTCGGCGCCATGGGCGAGCGCAACCGCAGCAAAGCGCAGCGGCTGTACGCGGCCATCGACGGCTCCGGGTTCTACCGCAACCCGGTGGCGCCCGAGTGCCGCTCGTGGATGAACGTGCCATTCACGCTGCCCGATGCCAGGCTCGAGGGGCCGTTCCTCGCCGAGGCGCGCGCCGCGGGACTGGTGAACCTCGAGGGCCACCGCTCGGTGGGCGGCCTGCGCGCCAGCATCTATAACGCCATGCCGCCCGAGGGCGTGGCGGCGCTGATCGCCTTCATGCAGGACTTCGCGCGCCGCAATGGCTGAAGTCCCGGCAATGCTCTACCGCATCCTCACGCTCAACAACATCAGCCCGCGCGGGCTCGAACGGCTGCCGCCGGAGCGTTACCAGGTGGGACCGGAGGTCAGGCAGCCGGATGCGATCCTGCTGCGCTCGACGCCGCTTCAGGTGCAGGCGATCGCCCCGAGCGTGCGCGCCATCGGCCGCGCCGGAGCGGGCGTCAACAACGTGCCGGTGGCGGCCATGAGCGCGCGCGGCGTGCCGGTGTTCAATTCACCGGGCGCCAATGCCAACGCCGTCAAGGAGCTGGTGCTCGCCGGCCTGCTGCTCGCGGCGCGCAACCTAGCTCCCGCGTGGCTGTTCGCGCGTGCATTGAGCGGCGACGACGCGGCAATCGATGCCGCGGTGGAGCGCGGCAAGAAGCAGTTCACGGGCTTCGAGCTCCCCGGCCGCACGCTCGGCGTGGTGGGGCTCGGCGCGATCGGCGTGGAGGTGGCGAACTCGGCCCTCGCCCTCGGCATGCAGGTGCTCGGCTACGATCCGCAGATCACCGTGCAGCGCGCCTGGCAGCTCGCCTCGAGCGTCGAACAGGCGCGCTCGCTCGAGGATCTGTTCACGCGCGCCGATGCGATCACGGTGCACGTGCCGCTGAATGCGGCCACCACCCACCTGGTGAGCGCGGCGCGGCTCGCGCTCATGAAGCCCGGCGGGACGCTGCTCAACTTCGCGCGTGCCGCGATCGTGGACGATGCCGCCGTGGTCGGCGCACTCGATGCCGGACAGCTGCACGGCTACGTCTGCGACTTTCCGAACAACACCCTCAAGGACCACCCCAGGGTGGTCACCCTGCCGCACCTCGGCGCCTCGACCGGGGAGGCGGAGGAGAACTGCGCGATCATGGTGGCCGAGCAGTTGCGCGATTTCCTCGAGAACGGCAACGTGAGGAACAGCGTCAACTACCCGGAGGCGGTACTGCCGCGGGTGCCGGGTACCACGCGGCTCGCGATTGCCAACAGCAACGTGCCCAACATGGTCGGCCAGATCTCCACCTGCCTCGCGGTGCACCGCATCAACATCGCCGACCTGCTCAACAAGTCACGCGGCGAGTTCGCCTACACGCTCATCGATGCCGACGGGCCGGTGGATGAGCGGCTGCTCACCGAGATCCGCGCCATCGAGGGCGTGCTCTCGGCGCGCATCGTATGAGGCGCGCGCGCACGCCGCCGCCGGCGGGCAGCCGGGCAGGGCGCCCGGCGGCAACCCCAGGTGCAGCCCGTGCTGGACTTGAGGAGGTGCGCGGCCGGATCGATGCGGTGGATGTCGAGATCCAGCGCCTGATCAGCGAGCGCGCCAAGCTCGCGCAGCTGGTCGGGATCTCCAAGAACGCCGCCACCGGGCGCACCGTGGACTTCTACCGCCCGGAGCGCGAGGCGCAGGTGCTGCGCGCCGCGCGCCAGCGCAACTCCGGCCCGTTGCGCGATGAGGAGGTGCTGCGGCTGTTTCGCGAGATCATGTCGGCGTGCCTGGCGCAGCAGGAGCCGCTCAAGGTGGCATTCCTCGGTCCCGAGGGTACCTTCACGCAGAGTGCGGTATTCACGCACTTCGGTCATTCGGTACGGGCGCTCGCGGTCGCCTCGATCGATGAGGTGTTCCACGAGGTCGAGGCGGCGAATGCGGACTTCGGTGTCGTGCCGATCGAGAACTCGACCGAAGGCACTCTCAATCACACGCTCGACCGTTTCCTCACCTCGCCGCTCAAGATCTGCGGCGAGGTGGAGCTGCGCATCCGCCATCACCTGATGGGCAGGATGAGCGATCTCGCCGGCATCGAGCGCGTCTGCTCGCACCCGCAGTCGCTCGGCCAGTGCCGCGGCTGGCTGGATGAGCATCTGCCCGGCATCGAGCAGGTGCCGGTCGCGAGCAACGCCGAAGGAGCGCGCCGGGCGCGCGATGAGAAGGGGAGTGCGGCGATCGCCGGCGAGACGGCGGCGGAAATCTACGGCCTCAACGTTCTGGCGGCCGAGATCGAGGACCGCGCCGACAACACCACCCGCTTCCTGGTGCTGGGCAGGAAGCTGTTCACGCCGAGCGGCGCGGATCGGACGACGCTGCTCGTGTCGGTCGGCCACACGGACGCCCCCGGGGCGCTCTATCGGCTGCTCGAGCCCCTGGCGCGCCACAAGGTGAGCCTGACGCGCATCGAATCGCGGCCCTCCCACCGGCGCAAGTGGGACTACGTGTTCTTCATCGACTGCGAGGGCCACGCGGAGGAGAAGCACGTGAAGCAGGCGCTCGCGGCGCTGAAGAAGCGCGCCTCGCTGTTTCGCGTGCTGGGCTCCTACCCGCGGGCGGTATTGTGAGTGAGGCCGCAAGCGGCGCGCCGCGCTACCGGGTGCTGCCCGGCGGAGCGGTCGCCGGCACGCTCACCGTGCCGGGGGACAAGTCGATCTCGCACCGGGCACTGATGCTCGGCGCGATCGCGCACGGCAGCACCCGCATCAGCGGCTTCCTCGCCGGTGAGGACTGTCTGTCGACGCTGCGGGCGCTCACCGACCTTTCGGTCCCGATCGAGCGCCGCGGCGCCACCGAGGTCACGGTCGAGGGCGTCGGCATGCGCGGACTGGAGCCTGCCGCGCAGCCGCTCGACATGGGCAATGCGGGAACTGCGATGCGACTCTTTACCGGGCTGCTCGCGCCGCAGCGGTTCAACTCGACGCTCATCGGCGATGGGTCGCTGATGCGCCGGCCGATGCAGCGCGTGGTGGTGCCGCTCGCGATGATGGGCGCCCAGATCCGCACGCATGACGGGCGCCCGCCCATCGAGATTCGCGGCACGCCGCAGCTGCGCGCGATCCACTACAGCCTGCCGGTCGCGAGCGCGCAGGTGAAATCCGCGGTGCTGCTCGCGGGGCTCGCCGCCACCGGCCGCACCCGGGTCACAGAGCCCGCGCCGTCGCGCGATCACACCGAGCGCATGCTGGCGAGCTTCGGTGCGACCCTCGAGCACGAGGGGCGCAGCGTCTCCCTCGAGGGCGGTCAGACGCTTCAGGGGACCGAGGTTGCGGTGCCCGCGGACTTCTCCTCGGCGGCATTCTTCATCGTGGCCGCCTGCCTGGCCGGGAGCCCGGGCCTCAGGCTGACCAACGTCGGCATCAACCCGACCCGCACGGGACTCATCGCGCTGCTGCGCCGCATGGGGGCCGACATCGCCGTTGAGCCGCGCCCGGGGAGCGAGGCTCCGGGAGCCGAGCCGGTGGCCGATCTTACGATTCGCGCGGCGCAGCTGCGCGGCATCACGGTGCATGAGGCCGAGGTGCCGCTCGCCATCGATGAGTTTCCGGCGTTCTTCATCGCCGCCGCCTGCGCGAGCGGCGAGACCCTGGTGCGCGGGGCACTCGAGCTGCGCGTCAAGGAGAGCGATCGCCTCGCCGCCATGGCAGAAGGCCTCGGCATCCTCGGCATCGAGCATCAGCTGCTGCCCGACGGGCTGTGGCTGCGTGGCGGACGCGGCTTCACCGGCGGCACGATCGACAGCCGCGGCGACCACCGCATCGCGATGGCGTTCGCGATCGCGGCGCTGCGGGCCGCCGAGCCGATCGAGATCCTGAATGTTGCCAACGTGGCGACCTCCTTTCCGGGGTTCGTCGAGACCGCACGCGCGGCCGGCTTGGCACTTAAGCTGCTCTGAGCGAGGCTTGCACCGTGCCCGGCCGCTCCCCCTGTCCGATCCTCACCGTCGATGGCCCGAGCGGCTCGGGCAAGGGCACCGTGAGCCGCACGGTCGCGCGCCGTACGGGCTGGCATCTGCTCGACAGCGGCGCCCTCTACCGTCTCGTCGCCCTCGCCGGGAGCGCTGCGGGACTCGCGCCCGATGACATGGCACGGCATGCCGGTCTCGCGCGCTCCATGCAGGTCGAGTTCGGCTCCCGGCCCGACGGGGAGGAGCAGGTGCGCCTCGACGGTCGCGACGTGAGCGGCGAGCTGCGCTCGGAGGCCGCCGGGGCCGGAGCCTCCCGGGTGGCGGCCTGGCCCGAGGTGCGCACAGCCCTCCTCAGCCGTCAGCGCGCCTTCGCCCGACCCCCTGGGCTGGTGGCCGACGGCCGGGATATGGGCACGGTGGTCTTCCCCGAGGCGGCCCTCAAGATATTCCTGACGGCGACCCCCGAAGAAAGGGCGTTGCGCCGCTATAAGCAGTTGAAAGACAAGGGTTCCGATGTTAGCCTTCCCGCCCTTTCGCGCGAGATAGCCGAGCGGGACCGGCGGGATCAGACCCGCAAGGTCGCGCCGTTGCATCCGGCGCCCGATGCACAGCAGATCGACTCGACGAGCCTGTCGGTCGATGCGGTCGTCGCCCGGGTGCTGGAGTTGCTCGCCGCTCGGGCGCTGTGGCCTTAGGGGGCCGCCCGCGCGCACGGAAAGGCCGGAGATTGATGTGAGGGTTGGCGCCAGCGAAGAGGCGGGCGCCTGGTAATTTTTCCTGGGCCGCAGGACGCGGGCCCAGAGTCGGCACGCATGGCGTGCAAAGTGAAGGTATGTCAGAAAGTTTTGCCCAGCTCTTCGAGCAAAGTCTAGCCAATCAGCGCATCCGCCCCGGCATGATCCTGACCGGGCTGGTAATAGACGTCACGCCGGACGTCGTCATCGTCAACGTGGGCCTCAAGTCAGAGGCCGTCATTCCGCTCGAGCAGTTCAAGAACGAGCGGGGTGAGGTGGAGGTCAAGGCCGGCGACAACGTCGAGGTTGCTCTCGACTCGGTCGAGGACGGCACCGGCGAGACCCGCCTGTCGCGCGAGAAGGCGAAGCGCGCGCGCACCTGGACGCGCCTCGAGGAGGCCTTCAACAAGTCCGAGATCGTGACCGGCGTCATCACCGGTCGGGTCAAGGGCGGGTTCACGGTCGAGATCGAGAACGTGCGCGCCTTTCTGCCGGGCTCGCTGGTCGACGTGCGCCCCGTGCGTGACACTTCCTACCTCGAGGGCAAGCCGCTCGAGTTCAAGGTGATCAAGCTCGACCAGAAGCGCAATAACGTCGTGGTGTCGCGCCGCGCCGTGGTGGAGCAGGAGTTCTCCGCCGAGCGCTCGGCGCTCCTCGAGAACCTGCAGGAGGGCGCGGTCGTGCGCGGTGCGGTGAAGAACCTCACCGATTACGGCGCCTTCGTCGATCTCGGCGGGATCGACGGCCTGCTGCACATCACCGATATGGCGTGGAAGCGCGTCAAGCATCCTTCCGAGGTCGTCAAGGTCGGCGATGAGGTCGAGGTGCGCATCCTCAAGTTCGACCGCGAGCGCTCGCGCGTCAGTCTCGGACTGAAGCAGCTCGGCGCCGATCCGTGGGAGAACATCGCCCGGCGCTATCCGCCGGCCAGCCGCGTGTTCGGCAAGGTCACCAACATCGCCGACTATGGCGCGTTCGTCGAGATCGAGGACGGCGTCGAGGGCCTGGTGCACGTCTCGGAGATGGACTGGACCAACAAGAACGTCAACCCGGCGAAGGTGGTGCACACCGGCCAGGAAGTCGAGGTCATGGTGCTCGACGTCGACGAGGAGCGCCGCCGCATCTCCCTGGGTCTGAAGCAGTGCCAGGCTAATCCGTGGAAGGAGTTTGCCGAGAACTACAACCGCGGCGACAAGGTCAGCGGCCAGATCAAGTCGATCACCGACTTCGGCATCTTCATCGGGCTGCCCGGCAACATCGACGGGCTGGTGCACCTCTCCGACATCTCCTGGGACCAGCCGGGCGAGGAGGCGGTGCGCAACTACCAGAAGGCCCAGCAGCTCGAGGCCATGGTGCTGTCGATCGATCCGGAGCGCGAGCGTATCTCGCTCGGCATCAAGCAGCTGGCGAAGGACCCGTTCTCCGCCTACATCGCCGACAATCCCAAGGGCACGATCGTCAAGGGCACGGTGAAGGAAGTCGACGCGCGCGGCGCGATCATCGACTTAGGCAACGGCATCGAAGGACAGCTGCGCGCCTCCGAGCTCGGCCGCGACCGCGTCGAGGATGCGCGCGCCGTGCTCAAGGTGGGCGAAGAGGTCGAGGCGAAGTTCACCGGGGTCGACCGCAAGTCGCGCACCATCTCGCTGTCGATCAAGGCGAAGGAAGCCCACGATGAGGCCGAGGCGGTGCAGAGCTACCGCTCGGAGGCGGCGCCGAGCGGCACCAGCCTCGGCGACCTGCTCAAGGAGCACATCGGCGCGGGCGGCGAGCGCGACGGCTGAAGCGCGATGACGAAGTCCGAGCTCATCGAGATGATCACCGCGAAGCAGAAGCACCTGCCGGCGAAGGACGTCGAGCTGGCGCTGAAGCAGATCCTGGAGATCATGAGCGATGCGCTCTCGCAGGGAGAGCGCATCGAGATCCGCGGCTTCGGCAGCTTCTCGCTGCACTTCCGCCCGCCGCGTCAGGGGCGCAACCCCAAGACCGGCGAGGCGGTGGCGCTGTCGGGCAAGCACGTGCCGCACTTCAAGCCGGGCAAGGACCTGCGCGAACGCGTCAACGACGGCGCCGGCCGGCCGATTCGCGACTGATCTTAACTCCAGCCGGGCGCGGGCTTCGGTTATGCCTCGCCGCGTGGACCTGATATCGTCTGCGCTGTGTTTGAGCTGCCTCCACTGCTGCTCGCCCTGGCCTTCGTGCTGGTATTCCTGGCCGCGTATTTTCTCGGCCGTCGCAACGGCGCCGCGCGCACGGTGCGTCTGCCGCGCGACTACTACGTCGGCCTCGATCACCTGATCAACGATCGCTTCGATCACGCCACCGAGATCCTGGCGCGCATGGCGGCGGCCGATGGTGATGCGGCGGAGATTCAGTTCGCGCTCGGCAGCCTGTTTCGGCGGCGCGGCGAGGTCGAGCGGGCCATCGCCATCCATTCGCGGCTGCGTGATCAGGGCAGCGGCAGCTCGCGCGACAAGGCGGCGTTCGCGCTCGCGCTCGACTACTTAAGCGCCGGCCTCATGGATCGTGCCGAGCAGGTGCTGGAGGAGCTGAGCGCCTCGCGCGAGTACCGCAACGCCGCGCTCGATCACCTGGTGCGCATCTACGAGTCGCAGGGCGACTGGGCCAAGGCGCTGAAGATCTTCCACGCGCTGCCCGCCAGCGTGCAGCTCGAGCGCCGACGGGTGGCCGCGCATTACCTCTGCGAGCTCGCCGAGCACGCGCTGCTGCAGGGCGACAGCGAGCGGGCGCGCACCCTGCTGCGCCAGGCACGCACCCACCAGGCGGAGCTGCCGCGCGCCGACATTCTCACGGCCCGCATCGCCGAGACGGCCGGCGACAGCGCCGGAGCGCTGCTGCTGTACCTGCAGGCGCTCGAGATGGCGCCGGGACTCGCGCTCGAGATCATCCCGCCGGTGCTCTCGATCGCCGGCGCGAGCGGCGGCGCGGACGTACTGCAGGAGCTCGGGCGGCGGCTGCGGCACAGCGGGCGCGTCACGCCGCGCCAGCTTGCCTGGCTGCTCGCGACCGCAGCCCCGGCGAGCGAGGTGGCGCGCCTGCCCGGCATTGCCGCCGAGCTCGGACCGGGCGTGCAGTCGGTGGCGGATGCGGCATCGCTCAGCACGCTGCTGACGCGCATCGGCGATGCCGGCGGCCGCTATCAGTGCGAGGACTGCGGCCTGAACAGCATCGGTTGGTACTGGCATTGCCCGAAGTGCCGCTCCTGGGACAGCCTGCAGCCCGCCGTATTCAAGTGGGCGGAACGCACCGACCAGAGCGTGCGCACCCTATGAGGAGAGAACGATCCATGACCGTATCGAGGCCCGCGATCCGCACGGCAGTGTTTCCGGTAGCCGGGCGCGGCACGCGGTTTCTACCGGCGACCAAGGCGAGCCCCAAGGAGATGCTGCCGGTCGTCGACAAGCCACTCATCCAATACGCCGTCGAGGAGGCGCTCGCCGCCGGCGCACGGCGCCTGGTGTTCATCACCGGCGCCTCCAAGCGCGCCATCGAGGATCATTTCGATTCCGACCAGGAGCTCGAACATCTGCTCATGGCGCAGGGCAAGAGCGACCTCTTGAAGATGATTCGCAGCGTGCTGCCCTCCTATGCCCACTGCATCTATATCCGCCAGCCCGCCCCGCTCGGGCTCGGGCACGCCGTGCTGTGCGCCCAGCCCGCGGTCGGGTCCGAGCCGTTCTTCGTGCACCTGGCCGACGACCTGATTCGCAGCGAAGTGGCGTGTCTGGCCCAGATGGCGCGCGTCTACGAGGCGAAGCGCGCCAGCGTGCTCGGGGTCGAGGTGGTGGCGCGCCGCGACACCGAGAAGTACGGCATCGTCGCGGTCGAGGCCGACAAGGCCCAGACCAGCCGCGTTCGCAGCATTGTCGAGAAGCCCAAGCCCGCGGATGCGCCCTCGAATCTCGCGGTCGTCGGCCGCTACGTGCTGGCGCCGGCGATTTTCGAGCACCTCGAGCGACTCGGGCGCGGCTCGGGCGGGGAGATCCAGCTCACCGACGGCATCGCGGCGCTGATGCGCGAGGAGGCGGTGTACGCCCACCGCTTCACCGGCAAGCGCTACGACTGCGGCAGCAAGCTCGGCTATCTGCAGGCCACCGTCGAGTACGCCCTCGGACATCAGGCGCTCGGCGGGCGATTCCGCAAGTACCTGGCATCGCTCGATCTCGGCGAGCAAGCCAAGACGGCAGCGCGGCCGGCGGAGCGCCCCGCTGCGCGCGCCGGCAACGGCGGGGCCCGCGTCCGCCCCAGTGGCCGCACGGTGCGCGGCAAGCGCTCGGCACGCGCCGCCACGGCGCTGCGCAAAGCAAACTGAAGAAATATCAGTCGAGTCGCGCTGGTCCTTATGGGGCTTGCGCGGGCGTGTGCGCTGGCCGCAAAGTCGGACTGGGGGGCCGATGCAAAAGGAGGAGTCATGGCCACACGTCGTTCCGGTATTTCCGGGCCTGCCGAGCCCGAGCGCAGCGCGACATCACCGCGCACGCCGCCAGTGCGCGCCAAGAGTGCGCGTTCCACCACCATCTCGCCCGAAGACCGCCGCGCACTGATCGCCGAGAGCGCATTTCTCCGCGCCGAGCGGCGCGGCTTCGCGCCGGGCGAGGAGGTCGCTGACTGGCTGGCGGCCGAGCAGGAGGTAGACGCGCTTCTCCGACACCGTTCGGGCGGCGCGGCGTAAGAGCGCCGCAGCTTCCGCCAATCAAGCCGACACAAGCCCTCGCTCAGTGGGGCATCGTCGGCGCGGGCGGGGCGCCCGATGGCCGGGGTGCCGGCGGGCGCAGGCCCTTCGAGTAGAGCAGCTTCCCCTCGGGGGTGACGAACACCGCATCGAAGTCGGGCAGGCGCTCGATGATCTCGAGCGCCTTCTCGGGTCCGAGCACGAACGCGGTCTTCGACAGGCCGTCGGTCTGGGTTGCCGTAGGACCGATGATGGTGGCGCTGCGCACCCGGGTAGCGGAGTGGCCGGTGTGCGGATCGATGATGTGGTGATAGCGCACGCCGGCCTCGTCGAAATAGCGCTCGTAGTCTCCCGAGGTCGAGACCGCACAGTCGACGAGCGGAATGCGCGTCACGACCTTGTCGGGATTGTGCGGCTCGTCCGGATGGGCGATCGACACCAGCCACGGCCGGCCGCGGTGATCCCCGAGCAGCCGGCTGTCGCCACCGGCAGTGACGATGGCATGGGCGATGCCGTGCGCCTTGAGGATGGCGACGCCGCGGTCGACTGCGTAGCCCTTGGCGATACCGCCGAGGTCGATGCGCATCCCGGGACGGGCGAAGCGGATCGTATGGTGGTCCGCGTCGAACACCAGGTAGCGCCAGTTGACCGCGGGCAGCGCCGCCTTGATCTGCTCCTCGGTCGGATGGACGTGCAGCGGGTAGTTATAAAGGTAGCCGACGCTCGCATAGGTGATGTCGAAGGCGCCGTCGGTGAGCTGCGAGAAGTGCGTCGACAGCTTGATCAGATCGAAGAGCTCCGGGTCGACCTGCACGGGCTCCTGGGCGGCGCGCTCATTGATGAGCGACAGCTCGCTGTCGGGCTTGTAGTGACTCATGAGTGCATCGATGCGGCGCATCTCCTCCATCACCGCCTCGATCGCGGCGTTGCCCTGCGCCGCATCGTCCGCCCACACCTCGACATAGATGCGCGTGCCCATGATCGCTTCGGTGCGATCCAGCCATTCGGCCCGTGCCGGCAGCGCGAGCGCGAGCGGCAGGAGCGCAAGTGCGAAAAGTCGGGCAGGCCGCGGCGTCATCGACGGTGGTTCCTTATCGCGTAGGCTGCCGCTAGCGTACCCGAGTTGCTGCGCTGCGCGGTAAGTGCGGTCGCGCGCGGCTCAGCGGGGATTGCGGTATTCTCCCCCGCGGCTCGCATCGCGAGCCCTTATTTTCAGGGGGAGCGACCCATGAAACACATAACTCCGAACAGACTCATCCTCGGTGCGCTGTGCGCGATCGCGCTCGGCGCCGCACCCGCGCTCAGCGTGGGGCAGTCGAGCACCACTGCCGCCACGAGCGCTCCGGTGACCTGCAAGGACGGCACCACTTCGCCGCACGGCGGCCGGGGTGCCTGCAGCGGTCACGGCGGCATTGACAAGTCGGCAACGAGCGCCAGCACATCCGCCACCGCTTCCACGACGACGACTGCGAGCACGAGCGCTGCGAGCACGAGCGCTGCCGCCCCGGCGAGCAGCACGGCCGCCGCCGGTGCGAGTTCGAGCAGTGGACCGGTGACCTGCAAGGACGGCACGACCTCGCCGCACGGCGGACGCGGTGCCTGCAGCGGTCACGGCGGCATCAACAAGGCGGCCTCGAGCGCGAGCGCGCCGGCGACGCCCGCACCGGCAGCCCCGGCAGCGGCCGCAGCGCCAGCGGCTCCGGCAGCGCCGGCGGCAGCTGCGGCCCCTGCCAAGGCGGCCTCACCCGCACCCGCCGCGCAGGCGGCACCCGGCGGCGGTCCCGGGATGGTCTGGGTGAACACGCCGAGCAAGGTCTACCACTGCCAGGGCGATCGCTGGTACGGCAAGACCAAGGAGGGCTCCTATATGACGGAGGCACAGGCGAAGGCGCAGGGCGCGCGGCCGGATCACGGCAAGCCGTGCTCGTGATCGGGCGATGACGGCGCCCGGGTTCAGGATCGTCGGCATCGATCACATCGTGCTGCGGGTGCGGGACCTTCCCCGGGCGCTTGAGTTCTACTGCGGGACGCTCGGCTGCACGCTGGAGCGCGAGCAGCCGGCCCTCGGCCTGACGCAGCTGCGCGCCGGGGACAGTCTCATTGATCTCGTGACCGCCGACGGACCACTCGGGGGCCGCGCGGCGCCAGCTGGCGCCGCCGGCCCCAACCTTGAGCACTTCTGTCTCGGCATTGCGCCCTTCGAGGAGCGCGCGCTGCGCGCGTACCTCGCCTCCCGGGGCGTCGCCGCAGGCGAGAGCGCGGCGCGCTATGGCGCGCAGGGCGAGGGCCCATCGATCTATCTCGAGGATCCGGAAGGCAACCGCATCGAGCTCAAGAGCGCGTCGGCTGCGCAAACCGCAGGGGGAGGGCGGTGAGTCTCGCGGGCAAGACACTCTTTATTACCGGCGCGAGCCGCGGCATCGGGCTGGCGATCGCGCTGCGCGCGGCGCGCGACGGCGCGAACATCGCCATCGCCGCCAAGACCGCCGAGCCGCACCCGAAGCTCCCGGGCACCATCTACACGGCCGCCGCCGAGATCGAGCAGGCGGGCGGTGCGGCGCTGCCCCTCATCGTCGACGTGCGCGAGGAGGCGAGCGTTCAGAGCGCGGCGCGGCAATGCGCCGAGCGCTTCGGCGGTATCGATATCTGCGTCAACAATGCCTCGGCGATCAACCTCGGCGCCACCGAGCAGATCGACATGCGCCGCTACGACCTCATACAGCAGATCAACACGCGCGGCACGTTCGTCACCACGCGCGCCTGCCTGCCGTTTCTCAAGCGTGCGCCCAATGCGCACGTGCTGACGCTGTCGCCGCCGCTTAATTTGCGGCCGCAGTGGTTCGCGGGACATCTCGCCTACTCGCTGTCGAAGTACGGCATGTCGCTATGCATGCTGGGGATGGCCGAGGAATACCGTGCCGCGGGCATCGCCTGCAACGCACTCTGGCCGCGTACCACGATCGCGACCGCGGCCGTCGAGTTCGCGCTCGGCGGTGAGGCGATGATGCGCCGTTCGCGCAAGCCGCAGATCGTCGCCGATGCGGCGCACGCGATCCTCAGCCGTGCGGCGCGCGAGTGCACCGGGCAGTTCCTCATCGACGACAGCGTGCTCTACGAGGCCGGGGTGCGCGACTTCGCGCCCTACAGCGTCGAGCCGGGAGCGACGCTGCTCGGCGACCTGTTCATCGGGCCCGACAGCCCCGCACCGCCCGGCGTCGTGCTCGAGTACCTTCAGTGAGCAGCGCGAACAACCGCCGCATCGTGCTCGCGCGGCGGCCGCAGGGCGCGCCGCTGGCCGGGGACTTCCGGCTGGAGGAAGTCGCGGTGCCGGTGCCCGCGGCGGGTGAGGTGCTGCTGCGCACGCGCTACCTGTCGCTCGACCCTTATATGCGCGGGCGCATGAACGATGCGCCGTCCTACGCGCCGCCGGTGGCGCTCGGGGCACCGATGACCGCGCAGACCGTGAGCATCGTCGAGGCCTCCAACAACCCGGCCTTCGCGGTCGGGCAGCTGGTGGTGGCGAATGTCGGCTGGCAGGACTACGGCGTCTCCGATGGGCGCGATCTGCTGCGCATCGATGCGGCGCTCGCAGAGCCCTCCTGGTCACTCGGTGTGCTCGGCATGCCGGGACTCACCGCCTACGTGGGACTCCTCGACATCGGCGAGCCGCAACCCGGCAACACCGTGGTGGTGGCGGCCGCGACCGGCGCCGTGGGCTCGGTGGTCGGGCAGATCGCGAAGCTCAGGGGCTGTCGCGTGGTGGGGGTGGCCGGCGGCGCGGACAAGTGCCGCTACGCGGTGGAGACGCTCGGGCTCGATGCCTGCATCGATCACCGCAGCGCGGGCCTCGCTGAACAGCTTGCCGCCGCCTGCCCCAAGGGGGTCGATGTGTACTTCGAGAGCGTCGGCGGCGCGGTGCTGTACGCCGTCGCACCGCTCCTCAACGTCGGCGCGCGCGTGCCGCTGTGCGGACTCATCGCCTGGTACAACCTCGAGAAGCTCCCCGCGGGCGTCGATCGCACGCCGGCGCTGCTGGCCACCGTGCTGCGCCGGCGCATCCGTATCCAGGGATTCATCATCTTCGATCACTACGGGCGCTTCCCGGCCTTTCAACGCGACATGAGCGCGTGGCTGCGCGCCGGCAGCGTCCGCTATCGCGAGGAGCTGATCGAGGGACTCGAGAATGCGCCGCGCGGGCTCATGGGACTCCTCACGGGCGAGAATTTCGGCAAGCTCGTGGTGCGCGTGTCGTAAGGAGTCAACGACTGTGACGCAGCCCATCAAGGTCTCCTGGGTGTTCGACATCATCTCGCCGTTCGCGTACCTCGGCTTTCATGACCTGAAGCGCTTACCGGCCGGCGTCGAGATCGAGTTCGTGCCGGTACTGCTCGCGGCCATGCTGTCGCACTACGGGCAGATGGGGCCCGCGGAGATACCCCCCAAGCGGCGTTTCACCTACCGCTTCGTCGTGTGGCGCGCGCGCCAGGCGGGGATCCGGCTGCGCTTTCCGCCCGCCCATCCCTTCAACCCGCTCGCGGCGCTGCGTCTGGTGATCGCAGCCGGAAGCGATGCACGCGCCACCGAGCTGGTGCTCGATGCGGTATTTCGCGATGGCCGCGACGTGTCGGATCCGAAGGTGATCGCCGAGCTGGCAGGCTCGCTCGGCGTCGCTGACCCGCAGCGCGCGCTCAGCGACCCGCAGGTGAAAGAGCGGCTGCGGCACAACACCGACTGGGCGCTCGCGCGCGGGGTATTCGGCGTGCCGACACTCGTCATCGGCACGGAGGCGTTCTGGGGCCAGGACGCCTTCGCCATGGCGCTCGACTACCTTAAGAACCCCGGCGCCTTCGGCGATGCGCAGATGCAGGCGGCCGATACGCTGCCCGTGGGCGTAGTGCGCGAGCGGAGCGCCGCGGCCGGCGCCCTCAAGCGCCCTCCTGAGGCTGGCAGTTAACGGCGGTGCTCGCTATTGCAGGCCGTCCGTCGGCCTGCTATATATTATCGAGACCATAATATTAACCACAGGCCGCTCTTCCGACGCGTGTCAACTTGAACCGCGACGCGACCTTCACCCCGGCTTTCCGCCGACTGGCGGTGCGCTGTCGCGCCGTGCTGCTGCCTGTGCTGTGCGCCTTGCTGCCGGCACTGGCGCCTGCCGCGACGGCTGATACTCCGGCACCGATCAACCTCGACAGCTTCGATGCGCTGAAACGCAGCGTCAGGCTGCCGGACGGCGAGACGCTCGCCTACGTCCCCATGGGCAACCCCGCCGGCGCGCCGGTGGTGCTCATCCACGGCTACACCGACAACGCGCGCGACTGGGTGCCGCTCATCCCGTATCTCGCCAAGGACTTCAGGCTGATCGTGGTCGACCTGCGCGGTCATGGCCGCTCGGGCAAGCCCGACTGCTGCTACACGCGGCTCGACTTCGCCTACGACGTGAAGCTGCTGCTCGATGCGCTTGGCATCGAGCGCGCCGCCATCGTCGGGCACTCCATGGGCAGCATCGTCGCGCAGACCTTCGCCGAGTTCTGGCCGGAGCGCACGCAGCGCGTGGTGCTGATCTCCTCCAGCGGCGGTCCGCGACCCGGCGCCGCTCCGCGGCCGCCCAAGTTCGACTACGGCGCGGCGATCCGCCAGCTCAAGGAGCCGATCGATCCCGACTCGAAGTTCATGGTCGAGTGGTGGTCATCGCCGACGCCGGTGCCGGAGGATTTCCTGCGCCGCCAGCGGCGCGATGCCGCGGCGATTCCGCTGCGGGTGTGGCTGGCGGTGCTCGATCAGGGTCTCGTCGACTCTGACCTGCAGCGTACGCTGCCGCGCCTCAAGGCCCCGGCGCTCCTCATCTGGGGGAGCGACGATCCGATCATGCAGGAAGAGGTGCGCACCACGCTGCGCGAGGCGCTGCCACATGCCGAGGTCAAGGTCTTTGCGGGGCTGGGTCACAACCCGTTCTGGGAGCAGCCGGCACAGTGCGCGGCGGTCATCAACGCGTTTCTGGCGGCGCCGTCGACGGCCGCCCTGCATGCGGATCCGCACTGAGGGCGGGTTCGGTCATTCAATCGGGGGGAACTGACATGAGTTCAAAGCGTTCGCATCCAGGGGCGGCAAGCGGCTACCTGCCCGCGGCAGCTGTCCCGGCGGTGCTGCTGCTCGCGCTCGCGCAGCCGGCGGTCAGCCTGGCGCAGGAGCAGAAGCAGGATCAGGCGTCCGCGAGCAGTGGCGATGTGGAGACCATCATCGTCAGCGCGCGCAAGCGCGAGGAGTCGATCGCCGAGGTGCCGACCAGCATCACGGCGTTCACCGCCACGACGCTGAAGGACTACAACGTCCAGTCCTTCACCGACTACGCCACCAAGACCCCCGATCTGTCCTTCACCTACGGCGGGGGGCCGACCGGGTTCGCGGACTCGCGCACCGTCGCGATTCGCGGCATCACCGGACAGAACCTGTTCGGCACGGCCGGCGCCACCGGCTTCTACATCGACGACACGCCGGTACCGGGCTCGCTCGATCCGCGCGTGGTCGATCTGGCCAGCATCGAGGTGCTGAAGGGCCCGCAGGGCACGCTGTACGGCGAGAGCTCCCTCGGCGGCAACGTGCGCCTCATCACGCGCCAGCCTGACCTCACCAACACCGGCTTCGGCTACATGGTGGATGCTGGCATCACCTCCGGCGGCGGCAGCCCCGACGGCGGCGGCAACCTGATCACCAACCTGGTGCTGGTGCCAGGCAGCGCCGCGCTGCGCGTGGTGCTGTTCCTCAACCATGACGCCGGCTATCTGACCCGCACCTACCCGCTCGACCCCTATGCGCCGGCCAATAATCCGGCCGGCGGCGACCCGTTCGAGTCGGTGCCGCGCGGCAGCTCCGGGGACCAGGGCGCGGTGTCGACCGGCGGCGGCTCACTCGCGCTGCTCGTCAAGCCGAGCGATGCGCTCGATATCAAGGTGCGGCTCCTCTACCAGGACTCCAAGGACCACGGTTTCCCGGCAACCTTCGCGGCGCTGAATGCCGACGAGACGAGCTTCACGGCGCCGCAATACACCCTGGCCCGCGCCTTCGACGTGCAGCCCTACGCCACCGATACCTGGACCCTGCCGTCGCTCGACATCAAGTATTCGGGCAGCGGCTGGAGCTTCGTGTGGGCCAACAGCTACTTCTACCGTCACACCTATGATGTCGAGGATTCGAGCTACGGCACGCAGCAGATTCTCAGCAGCCCGACCTACCAGTTGAGCGGGGTCCCGCCGCAGCCGTATCTGTGGATCGGCGACCGCCACCATGATCAGTACTCGAGCGAGGCGCGCGTCTCCTTCGATCCGATCAACAACTGGAGCGGTACCGCCGGCGTGTTCTATTCCAACACGCACACGCGTTTCACCATCCCGGAGACGGACGCCATCGGTCTCAACGCCCCGGGGACCTCCGCGTGCGAGTTCGGCACGACGCCGCTGCCCTGCACGCCGGCATCACCTACCTACCTGTCGCCCGCCTGGTCGAGCCCCGAGATCTGGACGCAGACCAATCCGGGCACCGAAGAGGACAAGTCGATCTTCGGCGAGGTGTACTGGAAGTTCGCGCCGCAGTGGACGCTGACCCTCGGCGGCCGCCAGTACTGGTTGACGCAGACCACCGACTATTCGGCCGACGGCTTCCTCAACGGTGGCCCGACGCCGAGTGACCCGCAGTCCAACAGCGAATCGGGCTTCAACCCGAAGGTGGCGCTGGCCTGGCAGATGACCGACAGCACCATGACCTACGCCTCGGCCTCGAAGGGCTTCCGCGCCGGCGGCGCGCAGGCCAATTTCCCCGGCTGCTCGCTGCCGAGCCTGTCGGTGGATGCGATCACCCACATCCGCTCGGACACGCTGTGGACGTACGAGCTCGGCGCCAAGGAGCAGCTGCCCGGCATGCTGATCTCCGCGGCGGCCTACGACATCGAGTGGAGCAACGTGCAGCAGCAGGTGGCACTCGCCTGCGGCTTCTATGCACAGGTGAACGGCGACCACGCGCGCGTCCGCGGCGCCGAGCTCGAGGCGAGCGGCCGCGCCGGTCTCCCGGGGCTGCAGTTCCGTCTCGGCCTCGGCTACGAAGACACGGACGTGACCGAGCCCGGCAACCTCGCGCTGTTCGGTGTGCTGCCCGGCACGCGGATCGCGGGGGTGCCGGACTTCACCGGCTCCGCGGGCCTCGTCTACACGCATGCGCTCGGCGCCGACACCCAGGGCTTCGTGTCGGCCGACTACAGCTACCAGGGCAATGCGATCTCGCTGCTGGTGGGCGGCGGGGGCGTCGAGCCGACGCGTGCCGGGTTCTCACTCGTCAACCTGCGCTTCGGCATCGATCGCGGCGACATCGAGGCCTCCCTCAACGTGCATAACCTCTTCAACGCCAAGCCGAACCTGGGCGATATCGGCTACATCGGCTATGCGCAGCTGAACGCGGCGAGCGTCGTGATTCCGCAGGTGGCGACCATGTTGCCGCTCACCGTGACACTGCAGCTCAGCAAGAGCTTCTGACAGGCCGCCGGCGGGCGGCGCTTCAGTCGCGCGCCGCCTTGTACCGCGCCCGCGGCGCCCCGGCTGCGCCCTGCGCCCAGGCGCGCAGCAGCTCAAGCTGCAGCCGCAGTTGCCCGATCTGCGCTGGCGGCGGCCAGTCGCTTAAGTTCGCGACCGCGCTCGCGGTGAGTCCGTTGATGAAAGTGACCAGCGAGCGCAGCACAGACTCGCGGGTCGCGCTCGGCCAGTGCGCCCACTCCGGCCACGACTGCGCCAGGCAGCGCTCGAAGAGGCGCAGGTACTCCCGATGCACCCAGGCGTTGATGCGCTTCAGGCGCTTATCCGCCGACACCTGTCCCCAGAAAGTCGTCCAGAAGGCGCACTCGATGCGCCGGTGCGCATCCACCGGCAGCGCTTCGGTGAGGAGCGTGAGCAGGTCGGGCGGGCCGGCCGCGCCCGCCGGCCGCAGCAACCGCTCCTCGATGCGCTTGAGGATGAGGCGCAGCGCCGCGATGATGATCTCCTGCTTGCTGTCGAAGTAGTGCGCCAGCATGCCGGTGGTGTAGCCGGCCTCGCGCGCGATGCGCACCATGCTCGCCTGCTCGAAGCCGTACGCGGCGACCACCCGGCAGGCAACCAGTGCAATCTCGTCGCGCCGCTGCGCGTGATCAACGATCTTTGGCATGGGCGACCCTCAATGCGCCGGCGCCTGCAGGCGATCGTCGGGATCGAGCCCCACATCCGCCGCCGCCGCCCGCCGCCGGTCGTGCTCGAGGTCGACCGAGCGACACAGCAGCAGGTAGACCCCGGCGGCGACCGGCAGTCCGATCAGCATGGCGATATCGGCGCCGCCGAGTGCCCGCGCCACCGGGCCCTTGTAAGGGTCGGTGCTGAAAAACGGGATCATGACCACGAAGCCGATCAGGTAGGCGAGGAGTCCGCGCCAGTTCCAGCGGCCGTACATCCCGGAGGCGTTGAAGATCTCGCGGATCGAGTAGTGGCCTTTGCGCACCACGTAGAAATCCACCAGGTTGATGGCGGTCCAGGGCGTGAACAGATACAGCAGCAGCGACAGCAGGTCCTGCCAGCGGCTGACGAAATTGCCGGACGAGTTGAGGGCGAGCAGCGTGCTGGCGAGGAACGCCACCGCGAGGCTCGCGAGCCGCTTGCCGACCGTGCACTTGAGGGGCCGGACAGTATCGGCGACGGACAGCAGCGTGAGTGAGGCGCCGTAGAAGTTGAGCGACGAGATGGTGACCAGGCCCAGGAGCGCGGCGGCCAGCAGCAGCCTGCCGAGGCCGGGGATCACCGTGTCGGCGGCGCGCTGCATGGCGGCGGCGACGTCCAGCTGCGGCGCCGCGGCGGCCGCCAGCGTACCGACCACCATCATCCAGGCGCCGCCGACGAAGGCGCCGAGATACGTCCACCAGAAGGACTCGCGCACGCCGACGTCGCGCGGCAGGTAGCGCGAATAGTCCGACACGTAGATCGACCAGCTGAGCTGATAGGAGGCGGCGGCGAACAGCTGCGCCAGGAACGGCACTGGCCGGAACTCGCTCAGCGCCCATTGCGCGCTCGGGAAGTGCAGCGCCAGGCAGGCGCCGAGGCTGAACACGGTGAGCAGCGCGATCATCAGGTAGGCGAGGTAGCGCTGCGCGCGGTGAATCTGGTCGTAGCCGACCGCGGCCAGGCTCACGGCGAGCAGCGCAAACAACACGATGGCGGTGGGTGAGGTCGCGGCGATGCCGGGGGCGATCTGGTGGATCGCCTGCACGGCGAGCACCTGATTGAAGCCGTTGAAGCCGATGTAGGCCACCAGCGCGACCAGCCACACCAGCAGCGCCCCGGTGTAGCCGAACTGCGGCCGCGACTGGATCATCTGCGGCAGTCCCAGCTGCGGCCCCTGGGTGGAGTGGAACGCCATGAAAAAGGTGCCGAGCGCGCACCCGAGCAGCACCGCCACCGAGGTCCACAGGAGATTCCCGCCGAGGTTGATGCCGATGACACCCACGGCGAGCGTTGCGAGGTGTGCATCGCCCGAGAACCATACCGGCCACAGATGCCACACCTTGCCGTGCCGCTCGGCGAGCGGCACGTAGTCGATGGAGCGTTTCTCGAGGATTGGTCGTTTCGCCATGCCCTGCCGCCGCGGCGCACGGCGTTTATATCATGACCCCCACATAATAACAGCGCCGCCTCAGGGCGGCGGTGCGGCGCGGGCGCGCGGCACGACCTCGGCGCCGGCAACTTTGGGCTCCTCGTCCACGATGTGCGCCGGGAAACCCGCACCCAGCACCCGCACGCCGCAGGCCTCTTCCAGTCGGCGGATGATGTTCGGCGAATGCTCGCGCGGCCCGTAGCGCCGCGCGCCTTCCTCGAACAGCCTAAGCACCAGCGGCGACAGCTGAAGCGGCACGCCCCGCTCGCGCGCCAGCGCATCGAACAGGCCCACGTCCTTCACCACCAGATCCATGGTGAAGTTGATGTCGCGGCTGCCGTTCAGGATCACCTGCGATTCGGTCTCGTGAACGAAGGAGTTTCCCGAGGAGATACGGATGCCCTCGTAGGTCATGTTGAGGTCGAGGCCCGAGACCTTGGCCACCGTGAGCGCCTCGGCGAGCGCTGCCAGGTGCACGGTGCACAGGTAGTTGGTGATCACCTTGAGGACCGAGGCCGAGCCGAGCGGGCCGGTATGGAGGATGCGCCGCCCGAGAATGGCGAGCACCGGCAGCACCCGCTCGAAAGCTGGGCGCGACCCGCCGGCAAAGATCGAGATGTTGCCGGTCGCGGCGCGATGGCAGCCCCCGGACACCGGGCAGTCGAGTGCCAGGGCACCGAGCGCCTCGACCCGCACCGCGAGGCGGCGCACCTCGGCGGCATCCGTGGTGCTCATCTCCAGCCAGATCTTGCCGGCGGAAAGTCCCGCGAGTACGCCGTCGGGGGCTTCCATGACGGTGGCGCAGATCGCCGGCGAGGGGAGGCAGGTGATGACGAGATCGACCCGCTCGGCGAGCTCCCGGGCCGAGGCGGCGGCCTGCGCCCCGCCGCGCACCAGGGGCGCGGTGCGCTCCGGGTTGAGGTCACGCACCGTCAGGTCCGCCCCGTGGCGCAGCAGGTTGCCGGCGAGCTGGCTGCCGACGTTGCCCAAGCCGATGAAACCGATTCGGAGGTTTGTCATGGCCGCGCACGGTCTCACATGCGCGCCGGATGTCAACCCTCAGCGTGGCGCGGCGTGCGCGAGACGGCTGCGGCGCCAGGCGGCCGGCGGCGCGCCGAATTCGCGCCGGAAGGCCCGGCTGAAGGCGGTGTCGGTGCGGTAGCCGATGTCGTGCGCGATGCGCGCCAGCGGGGCGTTGCTGCGCGCGAGGAGATTGCAGGCCAGCAGCATCCGCCACTGCGTCAGGTAGTGGATCGGCGAGCTTCCGATGAGATGTTGGAAGCGCTCGGCGAGCACTGAGCGCGAGGCCCCCGCGGCGCGCGCCAGCGTCGCCAGCGTCTAGGGACGCGCCGGGTTGCGATGCAGCGCATTGAGCGCTGCGCCGACGATCCGGTCATTGAGCGCCGCGAGCCAGCCGGTGCGACCTTCGCCGTGCTCGGCCATGTAGAGCCGCAGCACCTCGATGAACAGCACCTCGGCGAGCTTGGCGAGCACGCCCGCGCCACCGGCGCGCGGCGAGCGCGCCTCGGCGAGCGCGTAGCGCACCGAGGTCTCGAGCCACGTGCCGGCACTCGAGCCGCGCACGTTGACCCGCACCAGCGGCGGCAGTCCCGCGAGCAGCAGCCGCGCGAAGCGCGCATCGCAGGCGAGGTAGCCGCAGATCAGTCGCGTGGCCGCTCCGCCCCCGCCGTAGGCCAGCTGGCGCGGGCGGCGCGCCAGCACGTCCGCGAGGCGTGCGCCGCGCGCCGGGGCGAGCCCCGGCTCTGAGGTCATGCGATGCGCATCGCCCTCGGGGAACAACACCGCATCGCCGGCCACCAGATGCAGCGGGGCGCTGGCGGGCATCTCGACGTAGCATTCGCCCGCGGTCACGAGGTGAAAGATCACCACGCGCTCGGCGCCGGGCTCGAGCAGCGTCGCGGCGCTCGCGGCGCGCGGCGACTGATAGCACCAGGGAGCCGTGAAGCGGGCGTTGATGAAGATCGCGCCCACCATCTGCACGACGCGCAGCGTCTCGGACAACGCATCCATCAGCTCGGCTGCACCTCGACTTCGAGGCTGAGCGGCAGCGGCTCGCTCACGACGCAGGAGATCGGCGAGCGGCGGTTGCTCTCCTCGACCAGCGCGCGCAGCGCCTCGGCAGTGACGCCGCGGGCGGCGATGCGTACCTGCAGGCGCACCTCGCACGGCCCCGCGCTCACCTGCGCGCCGTCAGGCTCGGTGAGGCCGAGCACGCCGCGGGTGTCGGAGCGGCTAGTGGCCTTAAGCTCCAGCGCCGTGAGGTCAATGCCGCGTGCGGCAGCGTTCAGCGCGATGCAGGTGCCGATGCAGGAGGCGAGTCCGGCGCGGAACAGCCAGCCGGGCGTGATGCAATCGCCGCTGCCGCCGAGCTCGCGCGGCATGTCGCTCGGCACCTGCGTGCCGTTGGCGTGGCATGCCGTGAAGCGCAGGCCACCGTCCCAGCGCGAGGTTGCGGGTGCATCATCGTGCAGTCCGCTCTTTGGGCTGCGGGTGAGCACCCGCTCCACGCGCTCGATCGCCGCGGCAATCTCCCGTGCCTGTGCCGACATGTCGCTCTCCCCCGGGGTCATTGGGTGGGGATTCTCGGCGCATCCCTCACCGCCGCCTAGGGGCTCGCGCACCGCCCGCGGTGCGTGCGGATGGGCGGCTAGCAATCCCGGACGCTCGGGCAGCCATCGGTGCGGCCTCAGCAGGCGCCGGACGCCCGGACAGGGAATGCCGACGGGCGGACAGGACCGCAGTGCGCCGGCCACGGGAGACTGGCGCAACCTTCCCGGCGGAGTGCGCCTCGATGGAATCGAGACTGCAGCGGCGAGTTCAGCGCTATGGCTGGGATCTGGCAGCCTCGGAGTACGAGACTCTCTGGCAGGCGCAGCTGCGCGACGCGCAGCAGGCGGCGCTCGCGGCCACTGTGCCGGCGAGCGGCGAGCACGTGCTCGATGTCGCCTGCGGGACGGGACTCGTGGCCTTCGCCGCGGCGCGCGCCATCGGCCCCCGGGGCGCGGTGCTCGGTACGGACATTTCGGGCGAGATGGTCGCAGCCGCATCTTCGCGGGCCGAGGCGCTCGGGCTTGCCAACGTGAGGTTTGCGCGCATGGATGCCGAGGCCCTCGAGCTGCCCGATGCGAGCTTCGAGGTGGCAGTCTGCGCCCTGGGTCTGATGTACGTGCCCTCGCCCGAGCAGGCGTTGCGCGAGCTGTGGCGGGTGCTGCGGCCGGGTGGGCGCCTGGGACTTGCGGTATGGGGCGAGCGGGCGCGCTGCGGCTGGTCGGAGGTCTTTCCCATCGTCGCCGCCGAGGTGTCGAGCGAGGTGTGTCCGCTCTTTTTTCGCCTCGGCCAGGCGGATGTGCTGGCGCAACTGTGCCGCGACACCGGCTTCCGGGCGATCGAAGCCACCCGCATCTCGACTACCCTGCGCTATGCGCATGCTGAGGAGGCCTGCCGCGCCGCCTTCGTCGGCGGCCCCGTGGCGCTCGCCTGGTCGCGCTTCAGCGCGGAGGCTCGCGCCAGGGTTTGCCAACGCTACCTCGCGGCGATTGCACCCTGGAGGCAGGGTGAGGGGGTCGCCCTCCCGGGTGAGTTCGTCATCGTCGGCGCGCAACGTCCGGGTTGAGGCGCCCACGCCACGGGCGGCGCTAAGATAGCGCTCCGTGGCGCGCCTTCAGCCGCGGCCGCAACGCAGGACCAGGAGCACCGACATGTCGATCAAGCTCGTGTTGACTACGCTCGTCGCCGCCGCCTTACTCGGGGCCGCCGCCAGCCAGGCCCAGCAGGCGCCGGCGGCCGCCGCGCCGTACGCGCTCGATGAGGTGCCCGACAAGATGCCGTTCGACCTCCCCTACGGGGCGCCGATCTCGCTGGCGCGCGCCGTGGCCGCCATCGAGGCCACCGTCGCCGAGGCGAAAAAGCACGACTGGAAACTCAACGTGGCGGTCGTTGACTCGGGCGGCAACCTGGTGGCGTTTGAGCGCATGGACGGCGCCCAGCTCGGCTCGATCCAGGTCGCCGAGCACAAGGCGCGGGCCTCGGTGCAGTTCCGTCGCGAGACCAAGGTGTTCGAGAAGGGCATCCAGCAAAGCGGCAACCTGTACGTCATGACGCTCGATGGGATGATCGGCTCACGCGGCGGCATTCCGCTCGTGGCGGACGGCAAGCTGATCGGCGCCATCGGCTGCTCGGGCGGTACCGGCTCGCAGGATGAGGTCGCGTGCAAGGTGGGTGTCGCCACCATCAAGTGACACGGGAGGATCTATGCAGCAGGCCGTACGCAAGTATCTCGCGGCGCTCGAGGCGGGCAATTCCGACAAGGCTGCCGCGCTGTTCGTTCCCGACGGGTGGGTGCGCTCACCGTTCCTCGGCAAGCTGCCGGTGCGCGACTACGTCGCGAAGGTGGCGGGCGCATCGCGCGGCTCGAAGCTCACCGTGCACGACGTGCTGGTGAGCGCCGAGGGACACTTACGCGCGGTTGCCTACTACCTCTACGACTGGACACTTAACGACGGCTCGCACGTCGCTTTCGAGTGCGCCGACGTCTTTAACTTCGATCGCGCCTCCGGGCACATCGAGTCGATCGTATTGGTGTACGACACGCAGCCGGTGCGCGGCGTGGTCGAGCACAAGTATCCGTAAGGGCGGCGCGCTGCGGCGGATCCCGGCGGCTGGCGCGATGCAGCGGGGTGCGGGCGATCACCGGCCGCCGTCAGCTCTTGCCGTCCCAGTACTGCTCCATCTTGAGGCGCTGCGCAGCGTCCGGAACCCGGCCGCGAGCGGCGCCCTGGTTGTCCTCGAGGTGCTTCACGCTGGTCGAGCCCGGAATGGCGCACGTCACGGCCACGTGCGAGATGACGTACTTGAGGAAGAACTGCGCCCAGCTGCTCACGTCGATGTCGGGCGCCCAGCTCGGGAGTGGGCGTCCCTGCGCCTGCTTGAAGAGCGAGGCGCGCCCGAAGGGCAGATTCACCAGCACCGCGATCTTGCGCTCGAGCGCCAGCGGCAGGATGGTGTCGGCTGCCCCGCGGTTGGCAATCGAGTAATCCACCTGGATGAAATCCAGCCGGTACTTGCGCATCGCCTCGGCGAGATCCGCGTGCTGGCTGCCGCGCGAGGTGGTGACGCCGAAGTAGTGAATGCGGCCCTCTTTCTTCAATTTCTCGAGCTCGGGGAGGACCTCCGCGACGCCGTTCAGGTTATGCACCTGCAGCAGATCGATGCGTCGCGTGCGCAGCCGCTCGAGCGAGCGGGCGAAGCTCTCCGCGCCCGCAGGACCTGCAGTCGAGCTGCCGACGAGCTTGGTGGCGAGGAACATCTTGTCGCGGATGCCGAGTCTCTCGAGCGCTTCCCCGATGACCGCCTCGCTGTCGCCGTAGGCGGCCGCGGTGTCGATGACCGCGCCGCCGAGGTCGGCCATGCGGGCAATCTCGGCGCGGATGTCGTCGCTCAACTCAGTCTTGAAGGCATCGGTGCCGAGGCCGATCGCCGGCAGCCACTGGCCGCTCACCGGGATCGCCTTCTTGATCAGACGTGCCTCGGAGGTGGGTGCGGAGACGGTCGGTGCGGAGCTGGGTCCGGGGGGCGAAGTGGCCGGAGGATCTCCGGCCCGCAATGTGCCGGCAAACAGCGCGCCGAGGCCGCCGGCGACCCCGGCGCTGAGGAAACCGCGCCGCGTGATGCCCGAGTCCTGTCGCTTCCTCATGCGCGCTTCCTCCGCAGCGATGGTGCGCGGATCATGGCACGGATGTCCGCGGCATGGTGAGCCGGCGGCGTTTCTCCGCGCTGGCTGCCGCCTTCGGTCTGAGCGGGTTGCGGCGCACGCTGCTCGCGGCCGCGCCGCAGGTGGAAGAGGGCGGGCGCTTCGACGTGAGGCTCGAGAGCAACGTGCGCGTCGCGATGCGCGATGGCGTGCGGCTCGCCACCGATGTCTACCGCCCGGCGCGCGCCACCGTCGCGGTGACCGGACGCTTTCCCGTCATCCTCGAGCGCACCCCCTACGGGCGTAACGTCACCTACTTCCGCGACTTCACCGCCGCGGACGCGCGGCCACGCACGCGTGCCGAGGTCGCCGCCTACTACGTGCGCCACGGCTATGTGGTGATCTTCCAGGACTGCCGCGGGCGTCACGACTCGGACGGCGAGTTCATCAAGTATCTGAACGAGGGGGTCGACGGCTTTGACACCTGTCGCTGGATCGTGGCGCAGCCGTGGTGCGATGGCCGCATCGGCACGATGGGTCTTTCGTACGCGGCGCACACCCAGGTGGCGCTCGCCTGCCTCAACCCGCCGGGGCTCAAGGCGATGTACGTCGACTGCGGCGGCTTCTCCAATGCGTATCAGGGCGGTATTCGCCAGGGCGGTGCGTTCGAGCTCAAGCAGGTCACGTGGGCCTACAACCTCGGCCTCGAGAGTCCGCAGGTGCAGCGCGACCCACGGCGGCTCGCGGCGCTCAAGGCCATCGATCTGAAGGCCTGGTTCGCCAGCATGCCCTGGAAGCGCGGCCACACGCCGCTCAGCCTGATTCCGGAATACGAGAGCTACGTCTACGAGCAGTGGCAGCACGGCAGCTTCGATGCCTACTGGAAGCAGCTCGGACTCTACGCGGCCGGCTACTACCAGCAGTTCAGCGATGCGGCGATGGTGCACCTCTCGGGCTGGTACGACGCTTATGCGCGCACCGCCACCGAGAACTATCAGGGCCTCGCGCGCACCAGGCGCGGTCCGGTGAGGCTCATCATGGGGCCCTGGACCCACGGCGCGCGCTCGACGCCGCATGCCGGCGATGTCGACTTCGGAGCCGCCGCGACCCTCGATGCCGACGGCGGCGATCTGTTTGCCCGGCGGCTCGAGTGGTTCGACCGCTATTTGAAGGCGGTGCGGTACCCGGAGGATGAGCCGCCGGTGAGAATCTTCGTGATGGGTGGTGGCAGCGGTCGTAAAACCGCCGAGGGTCGGCTCGATCACGGCGGCCGCTGGCGCAGCGAACGCGACTGGCCCATCCCCGATCAGCAGCCGACGCCTTACTTTCTGAGTACCGACGGCCGGCTGTCGCACAGCACGCCCGCCTCGCGCGCGGCCTCGGTGAGCTACGACTTTGATCCCGAGCATCCGGTGCCCACGATCGGCGGGACCGTCACCTCCGGGGAGCCGCTGATGCGCGGCGGCGGCTACGACCAGCGCGAGGCTCGCGCTTACTACGGATCGCGGGCACCCTATCTGCCGCTCGCGGCACGGCCCGATGTGCTGGTGTTCGAGACCGGGCTGCTGACGGCGGATCTGGAGGTAACAGGTGTCATCGAGGCACACCTGTGGGTGAGCTCGGATGCCGTCGACACCGATTTCACGTTCAAGCTCATCGACGTCTATCCGCCGAGCGAGGACTACCCGGAGGGCTTCGCGCTCAATCTCACCGACGGGATCCTGCGCTGCCGCTACCGCGACTCCTTCGCGACGCCTAAGCTCATGAGGCCGGGCGAGATCTACCGCATCACGATCGCGGCCTTTCCCACTTCGAACCGCTTCGTGCGCGGCCACTCGCTGCGCCTCGATATCTCGTCCAGCAACTTCCCGCACTTCGACGTGAATCCCAACACCGGTGCGCCCGAGGGCACGGGCCTGACGCGCCGGCGCGCCCGCAACACCGTCCACATGGATGCCGAGCACCCCTCGCACGTGCTGCTGCCGGTCATCCCCGGGCGCACTTAAGTGGACTCGGGAGCACGCGCGCGGCTCGGCCGCATCGTCCGCGTGGCGAGCGGCAACTTCCTCGAGATGTACGATTTCATGGTGTTCGGCTACTACGCGGCGGCGATCGGCGCTGCGTTCTTTCCGGCCGCCAGCGCCTCCCTGTCGCTGCTGCTCGCACTCGCCACCTTCGGTGCGGGCTTTCTCATGCGGCCGCTTGGAGCGATCGTGCTCGGTGCCTACGCGGACCGCCACGGACGGCGCGCCGGGCTGCTGCTGACGCTCTCCCTCATGTCGGTCGGCATCCTGCTCACCGCGGTGACGCCCGGCTACGCGAGGCTCGGCGTCGCTGCACCGCTGCTGGTGCTCGGCGGGCGGCTGCTGCAGGGCCTGTCGGCCGGCATGGAGCTCGGCGGCGTGTCGGTGTATCTCGCCGAGATCGCCCCGCCGGGAGCGAAGGGCTTCTATGTGAGCTGGCAATCAGCGAGCCAGCAGGTCGCGGTCATGTTCGCGGCCGCCGTCGGACTCATCCTGAGCCGAGAGCTGACGGCCGCGCAGCTCGCCGACTGGGGCTGGCGTGTACCGCTCTTGCTCGGCTGTCTCATCATCCCGGTGGTGCTGTGGCTGCGGCGCTCGCTCGAGGAGACCGCCGAGTTCAGCGCCCGGACGCATCGGCCGACACTTGCGCAGCTGCTGCGCTCGCTGGCGCAGAGCGCGCGGGTCGTCGCGCTCGGGGTGCTCATGGTCACCATGACCACCGTCTCCTTCTACATGATCACCGCCTACACACCGACGTTTGGCACCGCGGTGCTGCACCTCGGGAGCCTCGACAGCTTCCTCGCGACGCTCGCCGTCGGCGCCTCCAATCTCCTCTGGCTTCCCACCATGGGCGCGCTGTCGGACCGCATCGGGCGGCGCCCGCTGCTCCTCGCGTGCACGGTGCTGATGCTGCTCAGCGCGTATCCCGTGCTGCTGTGGCTGGTGGGGAGCCCCTCACTCCCGAGGCTGCTCGCGACCGAGCTGTGGCTGTCGTTCCTGTATGCGAGCTACAACGGCGCGATGGTGGTGTGTCTTATCGAGATCATGCCGGGCGAGCTGCGCACCACGGGCTTTGCGCTCGCCTACAGCCTCGCCACCAGTCTCTTCGGCGGCTTCACGCCGGCGATCTGCACCTGGCTCATTCAGCAGACGCATAATCGGGCGGTTCCGGGGCTGTGGCTGAGCTTCGCCGCGCTCTGCGGTCTCATCGCCGCGCTCGTGCTCCGCGCCCCGGATCCGGGATCGCCGAGGCACAAAACGGACCGACTGCCCAGTTCTCCTGGCCGCTAAGAGAACTGCGTCACGCCGCGGGATTTTTTCCTAGCCGGCGCAGCGATTTAGCCTCAAATTTACGCTGCGGTGGTCGACTCCTTCGCAGGAGCCGGTGCGACCGCGTGCGGCGAATTTAGTCATACCAAGAGCTCGTGGACACTCAAGCAGCATCCGCCCTCGGTTCGACCCGCGCCGCGAATTCGGCGCGCTGGGTCGGGTGGCTGTTCGCTTTCATGGTGGTGTACACCGCCGCCGGCGCGACCTGGATGCTGGGCGGGTTCGGCGGGAAAGAGACAACTCACTACGTCGGGCTCATGTGGTGGTTCCCGGCCAACCTGAGCGCCATCATCGCATGCGTGGTCACAGCCCGGCGCTCCGATGCCGGCTCCGCCGCGCGGCGGGCGTGGACGTGGCTCGCGACCGCTATCGCGCTGTACGCCATAGGGGAGTGCATCGGCGCAGCTTCCTGGCTCTTCGGGCACGGCGATCCCTTTCCGGGACCCGCGGACTTCTTCTACCCCTGCTTCTACGTCGCACTCGCGGTTGCGTCCGTCTACTTCATCCGCGCCGCCGCAGTGCGCGTGCCGTGGATCCAGCTGTCCATGGACGCGACCATCTTCGTGGTCGGGTTCGGCGCCTTCTTCTGGTTCCTGGTGATCCAGCCCTCGGCTTCGAGCCCCGAGATGGACCTCCTCAAGGAGGTGCTGAACCAGGCGTACATGACGCTCGACTGCATTCTGCTGCTCATGCTCGGGGCGGGACTGCTCACCGGCTCGGGGCACACCGGCGGGTGGCGGGTGCCGCTGCTGCTGCTCACCGGGTTTGCCACCATGTTCGTCGGCGACATCGCCTGGTCGCTCGCCAAGGTGCGCGGCTACTACCTGCCGGGCGACTTCCAGGACGTGCTGTACATGTCGTGCTACCTGCCGATGCTTGCCGCCGGACGCGAGCAGCTGCGCTCCATGGCCGCACCCGCGCGCGTGAGCTCCAGCACCTCGGACGCGCTCGCCCGCACGCTGCCGTATGCGGCGATGCTGGCAGCGTTCCTGGTGCTGGTGTACTTGAGCCGCGGCAGTGTCAATGGCCCGGCCAACATCATGACCATGCTGGTGTTCTCGCTGACGCTGCTGCTCATGGTGCGCCAGAGCGTGGTGGCGAGAGCCGATGCGCTGGTGCGCGAGCGCCTCGCGGCGCGCCGGGTCGAGGACCGCTACGCCTCGCTCATCGCCAACGCCTCGGACGTCATCATGATCGTCGGGGCCGATGGCACGCTGCGCTTCGCCTCGCCGGCCTCCGAGCGCACGCTGGGACTTAAGCCCGCGGAGATCAACGGCCGCAACCTCCCGGAGCTCTGGGCGGGCGAGGATGCGGAGAAGCTGCGGGCGTTCCTGGTCGAAGTGGCCGCGGCAAGCCCGGCGGGCACCGTAGGCCCGGTGGAGCTGCGCGTCGAGCGCGGCTCCAAGAGCTACGTGGTCGAGACCGTCGGCAGCAACCTGAGCGACGATCCGGCGGTCGCCGGACTGGCGCTCAACTTCCGCGACATCAGCGAGCGCAAGGCGCTCGAGGAGCAGCTGCGCCAGCTCGCCTTCCACGACCCCCTGACGCTGCTCGCCAACCGCAACCTGTTCCGCGACCGCGTGCAGCACGCCCTCACCCTCGCGCAGCAGGGCACGGATTGCGTCGCGGTCATGTTCCTCGATCTCGACAACTTCAAGAACATCAACGATTCGCTCGGCCACGATGCCGGCGATCGCCTGCTGCAGGCGGTGGCGCAACGCATCGTGAAGACCACGCGCTCCTCTGACACCGTGGCGCGCCTCGGGGGCGATGAGTTCGCGATCCTGATGGAGGGCATCGAGCGCCTGAGCGAGGTCGGCCGGGTGGCGGATTCGCTGGTCGAGTCGCTCAACATGCCTTTCCAGCTCGACGGCCGGGAGGTGCGCGTCGGCGCCAGCGTCGGTGTCGCGGTGTCGGCCGCGGAGGCCGGCGCGGAGGCGCTGCTCAGCAACGCCGATATCGCCATGTATCACGCCAAAACCGCGGGCAAGAACCGCCACGTCACCTTCCAGCCGCAGATGCAGGCGATGCTGCACGAGCGGTTGCGCCTCGAGGCGGACATCTCGCGGGCGCTCGCCAACCAGGAATTCTTCCTCGAGTACCAGCCGATAGTGGACCTGGGCACCCGCAGCCTGCTGGGCGTCGAAGCGCTGGTGCGCTGGCGGCACCCGGAGGCGGGCGTGCTGATGCCCGGCCGCTTCATCCAGGTGGTCGAGGAGTGCGGCCACGTCGCGCGCCTCGGGCGCTGGGTGCTGCGCCAGGCGTGCCGTGACATGTGCACCTGGCGGCGCTCGATCGCCGGCGGCGCGGGGCTGCGTCTGGCGGTGAACATCTCCGGCCGTCACCTGCAGCACGGCGAGCTGGCGCGCGATGTCGCGCAGGCGCTCGCCGAGTCGGGACTGGAGGCCGGGAACCTCGTGATCGAGCTCACCGAGAGCACGATCATGTCCAACACCGATGCCAACCTCGAGCGTTTCCACAGCCTTAAGGCGCTCGGTGTACGCCTCGCGATCGATGACTTCGGCACCGGCTACTCCTCGCTCTCCTACCTGCACCGCTTCCCGATTGACATCCTGAAGATCGACCGCTCGTTCATCAGCAGCCTGACCAACACCGACAACGGCCCGGAGCTGGCGCGCGCCGTGGTGACGCTCGGCGAGACCCTCGGACTCGAGACCGTGGCGGAGGGCATCGAGCTCGAGCCGCAGGTGGCCGCACTGCTGGCGCTTGGCTGCGTCGCCGGACAGGGGTTCCTGTTCGCCAAGGCGTGCTCGCTCGAGCAACTCTCGAAGAGTTCGTTCGTCGCCCGCCGCAACGCGCTCTGGAGCTCCCAGACCCGCAGCGAAGAGCTCTCCCCCACGGGCCGTTTCCGCGCGCTCAAGTCCGTCCCCGGCCGCACCGCCGGGGCTGCCTGAGCGATAGCGCCGCCGCGCGCGCTGCGCCAACCGGTGCGCTCCTCGCGCCGGGCGCCACCGGCCCGGGTGGACACCGGATGGCGACGGCGTAAGCTCCCCTCGACAGGCCACGGGAGCGATTCGACATGGTGCGCTATATCCCCCTCGCAGTGCTGCTGCTGCTCGCAGGTTGCTTCAACATGCCCGGGGGCGATGTGACCGCGGACTCAAGCGGCGCCAACACCGTCAACGGCTCGATCCACGTGCCCGCCGGCACCAAGAGCGGCGAGCTCGCGACCGTCAACGGCTCGATCCACATCGACGAGAATTCCACCGTCGGCAGCGCTGGCACCGTCAACGGCTCGGTGAGCCTCGGTGCGCACTCGACCGCTGCATCGCTCGCCACGGTCAACGGCGGCATCACGCTCGGCGACGGCGCCCATGTGGCGCGCGAGGTGAGCACCGTGAACGGCGGGCTGACGCTCGACACCGGAGCTGACGTGGGCGGCGTGCTCGCCAACGTCAACGGGCGCATCGCGCTGCACGCAGCGCACGTCGGCGGCGGCCTGCGCACCGTCGACGGCGACATCGACGTGCTCGGTGCCTCGCGGGTCGAGGGCGGGATCATCGTCAAGCGCGGCGGCGGCGGCCTGTTCAGCTTCCACACCCACACACCGCGGGTCGTCATCGGACCGGGCGCGGTGGTGCACGGCGAGCTGCGTTTCGAGCGCGAGGTGCAGCTCTACGTGAGCGACCAGGCGAGCACGGGTGCCATCAGCGGCGCGACCGCGATCCGCTTCTCCGGCGCGAGCCCGCCGACGGGCTGAATCGGTCAGCCACGCCGCGCGCGCAGCAGCGCGAGCGGATTGGGCGTCGGCTCAGCCACCTTACGCAGCGTGTTGCAGTCGCGGTGCAGGAAGGGCTGATCGCGCCCATGTACCATGAGCACCGTATCGAGCACGTAGCTCCAGGTGCCGTCGGGGTTGAAGACCACCTCGATGCGGTAGGAATCGGTGCGGAAGGCGTATTCGAGGAACGACGTCGAGCAGATGCCGTAATCGGTGCGCCCGCGCTCGGCCGTCAGCACGAGCTCGGTGGCATCGGGGCTCGCGTGACCTGAGGCGATCGCCACCTGGCCGCGCGGGATGCTGAGCGTCTGGATGACGAGCCCGGTGGCCGGCTCCCACAGCCAGTAGCCCGTCTGATCGTGAAACGTCGCCTCCTCCTCGGGAGCGAGGATGCGGGTGTGATAGCGCAGCCCGTAAAGGAGCTGCGGCCCGTTCGACTGCGCATCGATCGGCTGCAACTCGATCCGCTCGCTGTACTCGCGGCGCTGCGGGCCGTCGGCCTTCGGATTGATGTCGATGCCGAGCGCACTCTCCCAGATACCGGCCAGGCGGCGCAGCGGCCCGAGATGCTCGAGGGTGTCGGGCGCGGCGGTTTGCTCGGTGTAGATGTCTTCGGGAAAGGCGTCCATCGGTTCGCTCCTCGCACTGTCGGCGCGAGTCTAATCCATCACCGCACGCCGGGAGGCGCGCCGCCGTAGGCGCTGGCGTGCGTACGCGCAGCGTGCCGCGATCGGACAGTCGGTGCAACGCGGGTTGCTGCGCTTGCAGAGCTCCTGGCCATGGCGCTTGAGCAGCAGGTAGGCGCGGCGGCGTGCCTCGACAGTAGGGGCGAGCGCCTCGAGCGCGCGCTGCGCCTCGCGGTAGGCGGTGCTGTAGCGCGCGGGCTCGCCGCCTGACTCGATGCGCGTCAGGACGTGCGGGCAGGCGGAGGGTACCGCCGCCACGGGCGCGAGAGCGGCGAACAGCAGGATGCGGTCGGCCCCCGGCGCACCGATCCCGGGGAAGCGTCGCAGCAGACGGTGCGCGTCGGTGACCGGCAGACGCGCCAGCGCTCCTCGCAAGTCCCCGCCGAACTCATCGCGCACGGTGCGGGCGATGCTCTTCAGGCGCGTGGCGCGAACTGCGGGCACGATGCCGCCGGCCTTGAGCGCCCGCTCGAGAGGCGCGCTTCTGACGGCAATCAGCGCATCCGGGCTTACGCCGACCACGGACTTGAGCGACTCCCATCCCAGGTTGCAGCGCTCCTCACTCGGCGGGTAGCCGCAGTGCCACCAGACGAGGAATTGATACGGGTCAGCGGGCGAGCGCTCGGACTGCTCGCCGTAGAAGGCCTCGAGCGCATCGAGGATCTCCCCGCGGCGCCGGGCGCGGTCACCGGGCGCCTTCGTGGCTCGCGCCCTCCGCAGTGACGGTCACGCGCAGACAGCCGCCGCGGCCGGCGGCCCCCGATGCGGCGGAGCGCGCCGCCCTGAGCGCCGCGCCATCGAGATCCGCATCGCCCGAGGAGCGGGTGATCGCGGGCTGCTGCGCCAGAGCGCCGCTCGCATCGAGGCAGACCCGGGCCTCTGCTGATCCTTGCGCGCTGGCCGCCGCCGTGCCCGGCGCCGCGCCGACCGCCATGGTCGCGCTCGTGACAACGACCGCCCGCGCCGCGCCTGCCGTGGCCGTCTCTGAATGGGACCGTCCCCACTTCCAGGCGATTTCCTGCCAGGAGTCGATGGCGTTGCCATCCCCGGCGTGCACCGCGGGCAGGAAGCGCAGCCGCTGCACGCAGCTGACGGCGGCGGCGTCAAGGGTCTGCGAACCGGAAGACGACTTGACGGACACCCGCGTGGGCACGCCGGTCGGGCCGACGAGCAGCAGCACCAGCGCTGCAGTCCGGTCGGCGGCATCTGCGTGCGTGAGATCCGGACACTCTTTCTTGGGCTCAAAGCCGATCGCGATGTCGGCATCGCGAACGACGCCCGGCACCGGTGGTGCGCTGCGCGCCGGCTGCGAGAGTGCAACGCCTGCCAATAGAGCGGTGCCCGAGAGCTTAACCCACCTGCTTACCGTCATGGCATGCAACTCCTAGCCGCGACTGCCCTGCGAGACAGCTGGCCCGCAGTCCGGCGTATCGCAGTCGCCTTCCTCGATCTGCACGGTGGTGTGCTCAACCCGCAGCCGCTGCGACAGGCGCGCGTGGATCGCCGCAATCACCTCGCCGTGCCCGCTGCCCGCGGCGAGATTCGCATGCAGCGTGACGGTCGGACGCTCGCCGGTGATCGACCAGACGTGCACGTGGTGCACGCCGACGAGTCCCGGCACGTGCCCGATGAGCTCGGCCTCGATGGTCCGCTCATCGCACCCGGCGGGGGCGCCCTCGAGCAACACGTGCGCCGACTCGCGGGTCAGCGCCCAGGCCGAACGGAATATGAGCGCCGAGACGAGCAGCGAGAGCAGCGGGTCGGCCAGCGTCCAGCCGGCGGTGAGGATCACGAGCGCCGCGATGCTCGCCGCCGCCGAGCCGAGCAGGTCGCTCAGCACGTGGGCGCGCGCGCCGCGCTCATTCAGCGAGCGGGCTCCCGAGAGCGCGAGCAGCGCCGCGAGGTTGGCCAGTCCGCCGATGATCGCGATGCCGAGCATCAGCCGGCCGTTCACCAGCGGGCGGCTCATGAGTCGCTCGAGCGCCTCGTAGACCACCCACGCGGTGAGCACGAGCAGCAACTGGCCGTTGACGAAGGCCGCCAGCGGCTGATAGCGGCGATGTCCGTAGGTGCGCCGCGCGCTCGCCGGGCGCCGGCCGACGCGGACCGCGATGATGGCGAGCACCAGGGAGGCGGAGTCGGCCAGCATGTGCGCGGCCTCGGCAAGCAGCGCGATCGAATTGGCAAAGTAACCGCCCAGGCCCTCGATCAGCGTGAAGACGCCGAGGATCGCGAGCGCGGCGATCAGACGCCGCTCGCCGGCATCGCTCCCGGCAGCGTGGTGATGATGCGTGCCGTGAGCCTGATCGTGCTCGTGATGGTGATCGTGCTGAGCATGGCCGCCATGACTGTGGGGATGGCGGTGCGGGGTCTGATCGCGGGAGGTCATCGAGCTTACGGCCTACGCGGCACTGCGGCAGCGGCTCTGCCGGACCCAAGGTTAGCAGTGCCGTAAGCCACTTGCCCGGCCCTTCATAAGCGCTTGAGCCGCCAGCGGTTAGGTATCATCCTGCCCGAGGGCATGAGCACCACACTCGACCTGGTAGCGATCGGGCGCGTCAGTGTCGACCTGTACGGACAGCAGGTCGGCAGCCGCCTGGAGGACATCGCCAGCTTCTCCAAGGCGATTGGCGGAAGCCCGGCGAACGTGGCGATCGGCGCGGCGCGGCTCGGCCTTAAGGCCGCGCTCATCACGCGGGTCGGGGATGAGCCCATGGGGCGCTTCGTGCGCGAGCAGCTCGAGCGCGAGGGCGTCGGGACGCGCGCTGTGCACACCGATCCTGAGCGCCTCACCTCGCTCGTGCTGCTCAGCGTGCGCGATGCCGAGACCTTCCCGCTGATCTTCTACCGTGAGAACTGCGCCGACAGCGCGCTCGATGAGGGCGATATCGATGCCGAGCTGATCGGCGCGGCGCGCGCGACGCTCGTGACCGGCACGCACTTCTCGCTCCCCGCCGGTGCCAGGGCGCAGCGCAAGGCCATCGAAGTCGCGCGCTCGCTCGGGCGCAAGGTGGTGCTCGACATCGACTATCGCCCCAACCTCTGGGGCCTCGGTGGTCACGACGCCGGCGACACGCGCTACGAGCGCTCCGCGGCCGTGACCGCCGCGCTCGCTAGTGTACTTCCGTCCTGCGACCTGATCGTCGGCACCGAGGAGGAGATCCACATCGCCGCCGGCCACGAGGACACGCTCGAGGCCATGCGCCGCATCCGCGCGGTCTCGGGCGCCGTCATCGTGCTGAAGCGCGGCGCGCGAGGCTGCGTGCTGTTCGCGGAGCGCATCCCGGCGCGGCTCGAGGACGCCCTGGTCGCGCCGGGGCTCGACGTCGAGGTCTACAACGTGCTGGGCGCCGGAGATGCGTTCCTCGCCGGCTTCCTGCTCGGCTATCTCAGGGACGCACCGCATGCGGTGAGCTTGCGTCTCGCCAACGCGTGCGGCGCCATTGCGGTGTCGCGCCTCATGTGCTCGGTCGAGTTTGCGACGCTCGCCGAGCTGACTCACTATCTGGCGCGCGGCAGTCGCCATCACGCCCTGCGCCGCGATCCGCAGCTTGCCCACCTGCACTGGGCCACGACCCGCAGGGCCGCACCGGGGACACTCTTCATCCTCGATGCCGCCGCAGTCTCCGCCGAGCTCGGACGGCTGATGGTCGAGGCGGCGGCGCAGGTCGCGGCCACACGTGGGGGGGTGGGCGTGCGCCTCGGCAGCACTACGGACATCTCGGCCCTGCGCACCGCACAGCGCGAGCAGCTGTGGATTGCGCAGGCGGTGGAGGTTGCCGGCGAGCGGCCGCTCGAGTTCGTACCCGGACCGAGCTTCGCCGCGCGGCTCATCGAGTGGCCGAGCGGCATCACGGTGAGCTGTCGCTTCGAGGTGCGCGCGGAGGATGAGCCGCCGATGCACGCAGCGCAGGAGCGTAACCTCAGGCGGCTCGCCGCCGCCTGCCGCGCGCAGGGGCGCGAGCTGCTGCTGGAGATCGCCGGCGCGGCCAGCCCGGCGACGGTGTTGCGGCTCTATGAGATCGGCATCCGACCGGACTGGTGGGCGCTCGGGGCGGCGGATGAGGGCGGTGCGCTCGAGGCAAGCGCGCAGGTAGTCAGTGTGCAGGACGAGTACTGCCACGGTGTGCTCACCTCGAGCGCTGCGGCGGCAAGTCCGGTCGTGCGCGGCTTCATCGCCGGCGGTAGCATATTCACCGGTGTCGTCACCGCATGGCTTGCGGGACGGGCGTCGGATGAGTCGTTGATCCGGGAGATCGCCGATCTCTTTCAGGCGCAGATCGCCGCCTGGCTCCAGGCTCGCGACGCGTGACTCGCAAGGTCCTCGGGAGGCGCAGGCATTGACCGCAACTCGGCTCACGATGGCGCAGGCGCTGGTGCGGGCGATGGCCGCGCAGTGGACCGAGGCCGGCGGCGAGCGCCACCGCGTGTTTGCCGGCGTGTGGGCGATCTTCGGTCACGGCAACGTGGCCGCGCTCGGTGAGGCGCTGTACGCGGCGCGCGATGTGCTGCCGACGCTCCGGGCCCACAACGAGCAGGCGATGGGTCATGCGGCGGTGGCCTTTGCCAAGGCTTCGCGCCGGCGCCGAATGATGGCCTGTACGACCTCGATCGGACCCGGCGCCACCAATCTCGCGACCGCGGCGGCGGTGGCGCACGTGAACCGGCTGCCCGTGCTGTTGCTGCCCGGGGACGTATTCGCCACCCGTGCCCCCGACCCGGTGCTGCAGCAGCTCGAGGACTTCGGCGACGGGCTCGTGACCGCCAACGACTGCCTGCGCCCGCTGTCGCGCTACTTCGACCGCATCACGCGGGCCGAGCAGCTTCCCGCGGCCTTCCACCGGGCGATGCAGGTACTCACCGACCCGGCAGACTGCGGGCCGGTGACCCTGGCGCTGTGCCAGGACGTGCAGGCGGAGGCGCTCGCCTGGCCGCACGGCCTGTTCGAGGAGCGCCTGTGGACGTTGCGCCGCCCGCCGCCGGCCACTGACGAGCTCGCAGCGGCGCTCGCCGTGATGCGGCAGGCGCAGCGGCCGCTCGTCATCTGCGGCGGCGGCGTGCTGTACTCGCAGGCGGAGGCGATGCTCGCGGAGTTCTGTCTGCGTCACGGGGTGCCGAGCGGTGAG
>DATMOK010000048.1:0-81021 GCA_035568235.1 Steroidobacteraceae bacterium
AACGCCGATCGCCACGCGCCCGAGATCACGCGTGCGCGTCTGGCCGGCTCGCTTGAATGCCGTTACACCGACGACCAGCAGGATCGGAGCGACCACGGAGACATTGAAGGACAGCACCTGGACGATGAGTGTCGTCCCGACATTCGCGCCCAGCATGATGGCGAGCGCCGGCGCCAGATCGACGCTGCCGCTGGCGACGAACGAGGCGGTCATGAGTCCGGTCGCGGTGCTGCTCTGGAGCAGGGCAGTGACGAGCATGCCGGCCAGAAACGCGAGCACTCGGTTGCGCAGTGCACTGCCGAGCAGGCGGCGAAGATTGGAGCCAAACGCCCGCACGATCCCGCTGTGGACCATATGCAGGCCCCACAACAGCAGTGCGACGCCGCCAACCAGATCGAGAAGCACGCCGCTTCCCATCGTTACTCCTCGTGTAACATCTTTAAAGAATAACAGCTTGTGAACAAAATATAATGTGAAGTAGAGATAGTCTCGGCGCCACCCTTACTCATCGGGTGCGGGCAACTCGCGCGGGGTTGTCGGGCCGCATTGGTGAGGCGCGCCGGCCGGATCGCCGGGCGCGAAGGGGAAGCACAGCCTCCGGTAGTAGCTCAACGGGTGCGCGGGCGGCGCGACCCCGGCGGGCAGCGCGCGGCCCGAGACACTCTGGAAGTAGGCGATGCAGGCATCGCGCCACCAGCGCGCCTCGCGCTCCTGGATGGCGAGGAACGCGCTGACCTCGGCGTACCGCCCGGCGTCGATGCGTCCGGCGAGTGATGCCCACCGCACGCGCATGGCCGCGACGGCCGCGACGCCCTGGTCGTAGTGCGAGACCAGTTCCTCCCATAGCGTGCGCCGGGACGGCAGCCGATGGTCCCACGAGAGGTGATGGAACCAGAGGAGCAGCTGCTCCGGGGTGCGTGCGGGATCTGCGAACGTCGCGGCGACGGGGTCGGCGTACTGGGCGACCGCGTTGCTCCCGGCGGCGGTGCGATCGAAGCCAATTCCGGAGGCATCCGCGCGGTGGTAGTAGGCCGAGGTCCACTGCGCGTGCGAGCCGTCACCAAGCCACGGGGCGGGGCCGTAGTGATGGCCGCTCGCCATGATGTGCGCAAGTCCGAGCGGGGTCATGTAGTTCACCACCGCCTCGCGCGAGCCCAGCATCATGTCGACGACTGTCGTCACGACCCCCAGGTCATTCGCGAACGTCATGCGCACCCAATCCTCGGCGATAGCGCGTGGGTCTGCGCCCGGATCCCACGCCAGGCGGCCGAAGGCGTACCAGTTGGCCTGATCAAACTGCGAGCCGCTCCAGTTGCGTGCCGCACCGACATTGGCCACGCCCGCCATGCCGCTGATCTGCGCGCCGAACAGCGAGCCATCGACGACGCGTGCGACGGTTGAGCCGCGACCGCGGGCGTAGGTATCGGAGTCGAGTACCTCGGCGAACAGCGGCCCGAGGTACGCAAGGTGCGTGGCAAAGCCGAGGTACTCCTTGGTGATCTGCACCTCCAGCATGAGCGGCGTGCCGGGCATCGCGCCGAACAGCGGGTGAAACGGCTCGCGCGGCTGAAAGTCGATGGGGCCGTTCTTCACCTGCAGCAGCACGTTGGCGTGGAAGCGGCCGTCGAGCGGCTTGAACTCCTGGTACGCCTGCATGGCCCGATCCTCGCCGCCGCGGGATGAATAGACGAAGGCGCGCCACATCACGATGCCGCCATGTGGCGCGAGCGCATCTGCCAGCAGGTTGGCCCCCTCGGCATGCGAGCGGCCGTAGTCCTGCGGTCCCGTTTGCCCCTCGGAGTTGGCCTTCACCAGGAAGCCGCCGAAGTCCGGAATCCGCGCGTAGATCTCATCGGCCTTCGCGTGCCACCAGGTGCGGACCGCTGCGTCCTGCGGATCGGCGCTCGCGAGGCCGCCGAGTGTCATGGGTGCGCTGAACGGTACGGCGAGGTATACGCGCACGCCGTAGGGGCGCAGCACGCCGGCAAGCGCCGCTACCTTGGCGAGATAAAGCGGCGTCAGCATCAGCGCGCTGGCATTGACGTTGTTGAGCACGCTGCCGTTGATGCCGAGCGAGGCGCAGGCACGGGCATAGTCCGTGTAGCGCGGGTCGGCGTAGCCCGGAAGCCGCTGCCAGTCCCAGAGCGAGGCGCCGGCATAGCCGCGCTCGATGCTGCCATCGGGATTGTCCCAGTGATCGAGCACGCGGTGCTCGATGCGCGGCACCGCGGTCACCTCGAGTGAGGCGAGCGCGCGGTCGGTCTGCAGGAGCCGCAGCAGTCCAAACACGCCGTACAGCACGCCGCGATCCGTGTTCGCAGCGACGACGATGGCACGATGACCGTCGATCCTGCGGCTCAGGATCACGTATCCCTCACTGCCCGCGCGCGCGAGCGGGAGGGGGAGCGTTGCGAGCGGTGCGAGCGAGGCTTCGGTGCCGATGACGAGCGCGCCGTCCTGCGTCACACGCGTGCTGCTGTGCGGCTCGCGGCCGAGGAGGCCGCGCAGGCCACGGATGAGTTCCGCGCGGGCAGCCTCGAGCGTCGGCGATCCCCCCGCAGCCGCCACCAGCTCGGTCGCCTCTGCCCGGTACTCTGCGAGCCGCGCGCCGCTCACCGGCGGGTATCGCAGCCACAGGTCGTAGCCGTCTTCGGCGCGCGCGATTACGCTCGCCGCGAGCAGGCCGATTGCGAGACCGCAGCGGGCGAGCCTGCCCGCTCGCGGCTGCCGGTCCTCGCGCGTGCCGTCAGTCGGCGCAGTGATAGAGCGTCTCACCTTCGGAGCGCTCGGCTACCGCGTGCTTGCCCTGCGCGGCACAGTCCGCCTCCGCCTGTTCGAGGGCTCGCGCTTCGCCGCGCTGCTCGGAACGGGGAGAGGATGTCGGACTGTCCTGCGCCGGCGGACCGAGCGTGCAGCCGACGAGCAGGGTGGCGCAGCCGAGGATAAGGGCTTTCATACGCTACTCCAGACGGGCTACAGCCCGAGGTCGCTCAAACCGGGGTGATCCTTGGGGCGCGCCGCGGGCGCCGGCCAGTGATACTTGCGCTCGCCCTCGGTGATCGGCACATCGTTGATCGAGGCATGGCGGCGGCGCATCAGCCCGGCCTCGTCGAATTCCCAGTTCTCGTTTCCGCACGAGCGGAACCAGTGGCCCGAGTCGTCGCGCCACTCGTAGGCGAAGCGCACCGCGATGCGGTTGTCGCCGAACGCCCAGATCTCCTTGATCAGCCGGTAGTCGAGTTCGCGTGCCCACTTGCGCCGCAGGAACTCGCGGATCGCCTCGCGTCCGGTGAGGAATTCGGCGCGGTTGCGCCAGCGCGAAGCCTCCGAGTAGGCGAGCGCCACGCGCTCGGGATCGCGGCTGTTCCAGGCATCCTCGGCGCCACGCACCTTGGCGGTGGCGGTGGCGAGGGTGAAGGGCGGCCTGATGGGTTGAGGCGCCCCGGCCGGTTTCGAATCGCTCATCAGCGCGCTCCCTCCGGTCCCGTCAGGCGGATGACGCTGACGACGGCCGCCATGAGCGCCAGCCCCGCGGCCGCACACAACGCGAGGTTGGAGCCGGTCGCCGGGTAGGCGCGAAACAGAATTGCCACGCCCGCGGCCCCGAGCGTCTGCCCGACGAGCCGCGCCGTGCTCAGCATACCTCCGGCGGCGCCGCTGCGCGCCCGCGGCGCGGAGGAGAGGATCGCGTGGTTGTTGGGAGACTGGAACAGCCCGAAGCCGGCGCCGCAAACCGCCATCCGCCAGATGAATCCGACGGCGCCGCCGCCAGGAAAGAACGCGAGCAGCGCGAGCCCCGCCGACATGATGAGAAGTCCCAGGCCGCCGAGGAGTCCTGCCGGATAGCGGTCGGCGAGCCGCCCGGCGAGCGGGGCGGTGACGGCGAGAGCCAGCGGCCAGGGAGTCATATAGAGGCCGGTCTCGACTGCAGTATGTCCGAGGCGCTGGATCTCCCATGGCAGGGCGACGAGCGCGCTCATCTGGGCGATGAAGGCGCACAGCGAGGCGGCGAGCGACAGTGTGAAGAGGCGCACCCGCAGCAGATCGAAGGGGATGAGCGGGGCCCTAGCCCGCAGCTCGTGATGGACCAGCACCCAGGTGAGCGCCGCGCCGCCGGCGAGCTGCACCAGCGCGAACCACGTGGCCGAGTGATGGGCGAGTGACTGGAGTCCCGAGAGCAGCAGCGCGAACGTGCCGGCGTACAGCACCGCGCCTGCCGGCTTGAGGGGGCGGTGGCTGCGCTCCACGTACGGCAGCGAGTAGCGCGCGATGGCGAGGGTGAGGATGCCGAGCGGCACGTTGATACCGAACAGCCAGCGCCACTGCGCCACGGCGAGCACGGCGGAGGCGATCGTGGGGCCGAGCGCCGCCGAGGTCGCCACCACGAACGCGTTGATGCCGATCGCGCGCCCGAGATACCGATGCGGATAGGTGAAGCGCACCAGCGCGGCGTTGACGCTGACGATGCCCGCAGCCCCCAGCCCCTGGATGCCGCGCGCGATGCTCAGCGTGAGGAGTGATGGGGCGAGCGCGCAGGCGAGCGAGGCGAGGGTGAACACGCACAGCCCCGCCTGGGAGATGCGCCGATAGCCGAGGACCTCGCCGAACGCGGCGAGCGGCAGCAGCACGGCGAGGATCGCGAGCTGGTAGGCGTTGACCACCCAGATCGAGGCCGCGGAGCTCGCGTTGAGGTCGCGCGCGATGGTGGGCAGAGCCACGTTCGTGATCGTGCTGTCGAGCACCGACATGCAGATCGAGAGCACGATGGCGGCAATCGCCCAGTAACGCCGCGGCACCGGCAGTCCATCCGGAGCGCTCGCGCCATGGGGTTGGGCGGTCGGGCTCGACATCGCCCGCATGATACTGAGCGACCGTGCCCGAGGTGTCATAAGCTGGTATCGCTCGCCTCGGTCGTTCAACCGGGCGGGCATGCGGCTACAATGATCGGGGCCAGCCGCTTTGCAGCCAGCAAGAACAAGAACACCCATGTCCATCCGTCTCAACGACATCGGCGCACCCAGGCAGCGGCAGCCGGCGCGCGGCGATCGCCGCCAAGCCGAGCGTCGGCGCCAGGTGCTGCACGCCCTGCTGGTCGGCAGCTTCTATGCGCGCCGGCGCCGTCCGCGTCGTGACAGCGAGCAGGCGCTGGCCGCCGTCGACTGGCACAAGCCGCAGTGGCTGGCCATCGCGATTCTGATCGTGCTGTTCTCGAGCGCCGATGCGCTGCTCACCGTGACACTGCTGCAGCACGAGGGCGCTTACGAGATGAACCCGCTGATGCGACCGCTCATCGCCTCGGGGCTGGCGTTCGTCCTCGTCAAGGTCGGCGTGACCGCCGGCGGGGTGATCCTGCTCACGCTGCTCGCCGGGATGCGCACCTTTGGCCGCCTGCGGGCCGGGCTCCTTTTGTATGCGCTGCTGGCGGCCTACGGCGCGCTGCTCGTCTACGAGGTCGCCCTGCTCGATCGGGTGCTGTAGAGGGCGGCAAGGGGGGTATCCGCAGGGGCCTTCCCCCGCCGCCGCGGCCTTTCCGTTAAACTTAGCGGGGCTTCCTTTTAGTCCCCCGCATGCTCGAACCGACACCCCTCTACGGCGAAAACGCCGATTTCCTCGACGCTCTCTACGAGCAGTTTCTGCGCGATCCGGCGAGCGTAGACGAGCGCTGGCGCACCTATTTCACGCAGCTTGCGCCTGCGGTGGCATCCGAGCGGGCGCACGCGCCGGTCGTGGCCGCGATCGTCGAGCGCGCACAGCGGGGGCGGGGCGCCGCGCCTGCCAGCGCGGACGGGACGGGCGCCGATGCCCGGCAGGCGGCGGTGACGCGCCTGATTCAGATCTGGATCAATCGCGCTCATCTCATCGCCAACATCGACCCGCTGGCCCTCGCACCGCCCGCGTTGCCGCCGGCGCTGGATCCGGCGCACTACGGGCTCACCGCGGCCGATCTCGAGCGCGAGTTCTTCACCAACAGTCACACCGCGGCTGTGCCGAAGCGCATGAAGCTGCGCGACATCCTCGCGCAGCTGCGGCAGATCTACGCCGGGCCGATCGGCGCGGAGTTCGCGCACGTATCGGACTCGGTGGAGCGCGCCTGGCTCAACAACGAGTTCCAGCAGGGCCGGCTCACGAAGCGTTTCAGCGCCGAAGGGCGCCGCGACATCCTCTGGCAGCTCACGGCCGCCGAAGGCCTCGAGCGCTACCTGCATACCCGGTACGTCGGCCAGAAACGCTTCTCGCTCGAGGGGGGCGATGCGCTCATCCCGCTCCTCGATGACGTCATCCAGGGATGCGGTGCGGCCGGGGTCGAGGAGGTCGTGATCGGGATGGCGCACCGCGGGCGCCTCAACGTCCTGGTCAATCTGCTCGGCAAGTCCCCCGCGGAGCTGTTCACGGAATTCGAGGGCGTCTACGACCCGCTCAAGGTCAAGGGCTCGGGGGACGTGAAGTACCACAAGGGCTTCTCCGCGGACCTCAAGACGGCGGCCGGCAACATTCATACTGTGCTCGCCTTCAATCCCTCGCACCTCGAGGTCGTCAATCCCGTGGTCGAGGGCTCGGTGCGCGCGCGCCAGGAACGCTGCGGCGATGAGCGCGGTGGGCGGGTGCTGCCGCTGCTGATCCACGGCGACGCTGCCTTCGCCGGGCAGGGCGTGGTGATGGAGACGCTGCAGCTCAGCCAGGCGCGCGGCTTCTTCACCGGCGGCACCTTCCACCTCATCATCAACAATCAGGTCGGCTTCACGACTTCCGAGCCGCGCGATGCACGCTCGACCCGCTACTGTTCGGACGTCGCGAAGATGCTTGAGGTGCCGATCTTCCACGTCAACGCGGATGACCCGGAGGCGGTGGTGTTCGTCGGCCGCCTGGCGCTCGAGTACCGCATGCGCTTCCGCAAGGACGTGGTGATCGATCTGGTGTGCTATCGCCGGCATGGGCACAACGAGGCGGACGAGCCGGCGGCGACGCAGCCCATGATGTACCGTGTGATCCGTCAGCACCCGACTGCGCGGCGGCTGTACGCCGAGCAGCTGGCCGCTGCCGGGGTCGTGTCGGCGGCCGAGGCGGACGCGATGCTGGAGCGCTACCGCGAGGGGCTCGATGCCGGCCGCCCTCAGGCGCGCGCCTCGCTCGGAATGATCGGCAACAAGTACACGGTCGACTGGAGCACGTACTCCAAGGCTGACTGGACCGAGCGCGTTACGACCGGGGTCGAGCTCGCGCGGCTGCGCACGCTCGGTGAGCGCATCACTGCCGCACCGGAGGGCTTCGCCCTGCAGCCGCGCGTGGCGCAGCTCATCACCAACCGGCGCAGGATGCTCGCTGGCGAGCAGCCGCTCGACTGGGGCTGCGCCGAGACGCTCGCTTACGCGAGCCTGATCACCGAGGGCTTCCCGATACGGCTCTGCGGCCAGGACAGCGGACGCGGTACGTTCTTCCACCGCCACGCGGTGCTGCACGATCAGAACACGGGTGCGACCTGGATTCCGCTGCAGCACCTGAGCGCCGGTCAGCCGCGCGTACAGGTGATCGACTCGGTGCTGTCCGAGGAGGCGGTGCTCGGATTCGAGTACGGCTACGCGACGACCCAGCCCGGATCCCTTACGGTCTGGGAAGCGCAGTACGGCGACTTTGCCAACGGCGCCCAGGTGATCATCGATCAGTTCATCAGCTCGGGCGAGGCGAAATGGGAGCGTTTCTGCGGGCTGGTGCTGCTCTTGCCGCACGGTTACGAGGGGGCGGGACCAGAGCACTCCTCGGCGCGCCTGGAGCGATTCCTGCAGCTGTGCGCCGAGAACAACATGCAGGTGTGCGTGCCCTCGACCCCGGCCCAGATGTTCCACATGCTGCGGCGGCAGATGCGCCAGCCGTTTCGCAAGCCGCTCATCGTCATGTCACCGAAGAGCCTGCTGCGCAACGACCTTTCGGTGTCACCGCTCGAGGACCTGACGCGCGGCGGCTTCGCGCGGGTCATCGGCGAGATCGACGAGCTCACCCCCAGCGAAGTGCGCCGGTTAGTGTTCTGCAGCGGCAAGGTGTACTTCGATCTGCTGCGCGCGCGTCGCAAGGAGGGCCTGCGCGACGTGGCGCTGGTGCGCATCGAGCAGCTCTACCCGTTCCCGAGCGAGGAGTACCAGGCGATGCTTGGCCGCTTCCCCAACGCGCGCGAGGTCGTGTGGTGCCAGGAAGAGCCGCAGAACCAGGGCGCCTGGTACCAGATCCGCCACCGCCTGCAGGAGCTGGTGCTCGGGCGCCGCCCGGTGCTGTACGCCGGCCGCGCGCCGGCTGCGGCGCCCGCGACCGGAATCGCGCGCATTCACGAGCTCGAGCAGCAGGCACTCGTCAGCGCGGCGCTGCATTCAACCACGACTGAGGAATCGGCACGCGAGACCACACGGCTGACGGCGGCCGTGCCGGGCCCCGAGGCGCCGCCGGCTTCGCCGGCCGGCCAGTCCGTGCCGCCCGCGGCGGCCCCGATGAGAAAGAGCTCATGAGCACCGAAATTCGCGTTCCCCAGCTTCCCGAGTCGGTCGCCGACGCAACGCTGGTCGCCTGGCACAAGCAGCCGGGAGAGAGCATCCGGCGCGACGAGAATCTCGCCGATCTCGAGACCGACAAGGTGGTGCTGGAGGTGCCGGCCCCGGCCAACGGCGTGGTGCGGGAGATCCGGGTCAAGAGCGGCACCGTGGTCACGAGCGGGCAGCTGCTGGCGGTGATCGATGAGGGCGACGTGACGGCGACCATGCCGGTCAAGATCTCCCCGGCGGTAGTCGCCGCAGCACGGGCGGCGTCGCAGGCCGCGGCGGCACAAGCGGCGGGCGAACCAGCGCTCGAAGCCCCCGCGAGGGCGGCCGCCCCGGCAAAGGCCGGCGCGCCGGGCGCGGACAACGAGGCCGCGCGCGAAGCCGGCAAGCTCAGCCCCTCGGTACGACGGCTCGTCGAGGAGAACCGCCTGGACCCGGCTGCTATCCCGGCTTCGGGCCGCGACGGGCGGCTTACCAAGTCAGACGTCGTCGGCTTCCTCGACAAGCGACCGGCGAGCGTCGTGGCGCCCGCGCCCGCGACTGCGCCGCCGCCTGCCTCCCCGGCAGCGCCCGCCGCCGCGGCGGCGGCAGCCCCCGCGCCTGCCCCGGCCGCTCGGCCGGCGGCGCCGGCCGCGGCGCGGACGGCCTCCGGACGCAGCGAGCAGCGCGTGCCGATGACGCGGCTGCGGGCGCGCATCGCTCAGCGTCTGCTCGAGGCGCAGTCGACGCAGGCTCTGCTCACCTCATTCAACGAGGTGGACCTCACCGAAGTGCAGGCGCTGCGCGCGCGCTATAAGGACCGCTTCGAGAAGCAGAACGGCGTGAAGCTTGGCTTCATGTCGTTCTTCGTGAAGGCCTGCATCGAGGCGCTGAAGAAATTTCCGGTGGTCAACGCCTCGGTGGACGGCAGCGACATCATCTACCATGAGTACTACGACATCGGCGTCGCGGTCTCCACCGACCGCGGACTGGTCGTACCGATCGTGCGCGACGCCGACACCAAGAGCTTTGCGCAGATCGAGAAAGAGGTGGCCGACTACGCCCGCAAGGCTCGCGACGGTACGATCGCCATCGGCGATCTGACCGGCGGCACCTTCACCATCACCAACGGCGGGGTGTTCGGCTCGCTCATGTCGACGCCGATCGTGAACGCGCCGCAGAGCGCCATCCTCGGGATGCACAAAATACAGGAGCGCCCCATGGTCGTAGACGGCCAGATCGCCGTGCGGCCGATGATGTATCTCGCGGTGACCTACGATCACCGCATCATCGATGGGCGGGACGCGGTGCAGTTCCTGGTCGCGGTGAAGGAAGCGCTCGAGGATCCGGGCCGCATGCTGCTCGGGATCTGAAGCGGCAGTGCCCGCCGGCGGCGCTGCCGCGCAGTTGCCCGGCTCAGAAGATCTGGCGGAACATCCAGTAGAGAGTCGCCGACAGCAGAATCGCCGCCGGCAGCGTCAGCACCCAGGCCATCAGCAGATTGCGCAGCGTCGTCAGCTGCAGCCCCGAGCGATTGGCGGCCATGGTGCCGGCGACACCCGAGGACAGCACGTGGGTGGTCGAGACCGGTAATCCATACATGTCGGCGGCGCCGATCGTCGCCATGGCGACGAGCTCGGCGCAGGCGCCCTGTGCATAGGTGAGGTGGGTCTTGCCGATCTTCTCGCCGATCGTGACGACGATGCGCTTCCAGCCCACCATGGTGCCGAGCCCGAGTGCGATCGCCACGGCCACCTTGACCCACAGCGGAATGAACTTGGTGGCGCTGTCGATCTGCTTCTTGAAGGCGTCCAGATCCTTGCGCGTGTCGGGGCTGAGACTCGCGGCGTGCGGGTCCTTGCCGAGCAGCCGCACGGCTTCGGACGTCAGGTACATGTCGTTGCGCACGTTGGTGACGCTGTTGCCGGGCACCTGCGCGAGGCTCCCGCCGGTCGCCTTCACCTGCGCGCCGATGCTGCCGGTGATCGCGGCGACCGCGGGCAGCACATCGTTGCTCCACTGGTGGGTGCGTACGTAGGCGGAGAGGGTGGCGCGCGGGTCAGCGGACACGGCGCCCGGGGCGTCCTGGTGCAGGGCCTGCTCGGTGGTGCTCGCCATGGCAATGAAGGGGACGACCTCGCTCGTCGGCATGGCGCGATTGAGCGCGTAGGTGAGCGGCACGGTGCCGATGAGGATGAGCATGATGAGTCCCATGCCCTTCTGGCCGTCGTTCGAGCCGTGCGCGAGGGACACGCCGCCGCAGGTCAGGATCAGGATGCCGCGGATCCACCAGGGGGGCGAGGCATCGCCGCGCGGCTCCTGGTAGAGATCGCGGTTCTTCACCAGCGCCTTGAGCACCAGCAGCAAGAGCGCCGCACACGCGAAGCCCACCAGCGGGGACAGCAGCAGCGAGTAGCCGACCTTGGCGGCTTGCGCCCAGTCGACGCCGCTCGTGCCGTCGCGGCCGTGCATCAGCGCATTGGCGACGCCGACGCCGATGATCGAGCCGATCATCGTATGAGAGGAGGAGGCGGGGAGCCCGAGCCACCAGGTGCCGAGATTCCAGATGATGGCGGCAATCAGCAGCGCGAACACCATGGCGAAGCCGGCACCCGAGCCGACCTGCAGGATCAACTCCACCGGCAGGAGCGAGATGACGCCGAAAGCGACTGCGCCGGAGGAGAGCAGCACGCCGATGAAGTTGAGCGTGCCGGAGTAGACGACCGCGACGTGCGGCGGGAGCGAGTGGGTATAGATGACGGTGGCGACGGCGTTGGCCGTGTCGTGAAAGCCGTTGACGAACTCGAAGCCGAGCGCGATGAGGAGCGCCACCCCGAGGAGGAAGTACGGCAGAAACGTTACGGCGTGCGCCCGCGTTCCGCTGATATCGCTCACCAGGCTCATTCCGGTATAGCCCACACCAAGCACCACCAGGACGAGAAACAGGAGCCGCGTCCCCGGGCCGGATTTGCGATCCAGGCTCGGACCGACTGCCACGGTCGAAGGCGCGGGAAGTGTCTCGGCGGTGCTGCTCATGGGGTGCTCTCTCGCGGTGCGACAAAGCAGGAGACCCTATGGCACGTATATTTCGCTTTCATGACGGTGGCAGGACAGCGGGGATGGCTCCAGGGGCGCCGCCGGCCTCGCGTTTGTGTTAACTTCCCCGGCCGGCTGCAGCGTTAACCTTAATCATTACAATCACTTCCATGCCGAACAGCGACCCCCAGACCCCAGGCGCAGCGGATTCCTTCGACGTCATCGTGATCGGCGGCGGGCCGGCCGGATACCCGGCGGCGATCCGCGCTGCGCAGAACCAGCTGCGCGTGGCCTGCATCGATGAGTGGAAGAACCGCGACGGCAGCGCCACCTTCGGTGGCACCTGTCTGAATGCCGGATGCATTCCCTCCAAAGCGCTGCTCGAGTCGACCGAGCTCTATCATCGCGCGCGCGAGGAGTTCGCCACGCACGGCATCGGCGTCACCGGCGTGACGCTCGACCTCGCGCAGATGCAGAAGCGCAAGGCCGGGGTGGTCAAGGCCATGACCGGCGGCATCCTCGCGCTCTTCAAGTCCGCGGGCGTCATCCCGCTGCAGGGACACGGCAAGCTGCTCGCCGGTCGGCGCGTGCAATTCACCGCCAACGATGGGTCGCGCCGCGAGCTCACCGCGAAGCACGTGGTGCTGGCCTCGGGGTCCGTACCCGTCGAGCTGCGCTCGGCACCGTTCCAGCCGCCGCACATCGTGGATTCCTGGGGTGCGCTTGAGTTCGACTCGGTGCCAAAGCGTCTCGGTGTCATCGGTGCGGGCGTCATCGGGCTTGAGCTCGGGAGCGTCTGGCGGCGGCTCGGCTCCGAGGTGACCGTGCTCGAGGCGCTGCCGGATTTCCTGGCGTTCGCGGACCAGCAGCTGGCCAAGGAGGCGCTGCGCCATCTTAAGAAGCTGGGACTCGACATCCGCCTCGGCGCGAAAGTCACGGCTGCCACCGTGGCCGGCGCGTCGGTCGAAGTCACCTACAGCGACGCCAAGGGCGAGCAGCGCCTCAGCGTCGACCGGCTGGTGGTCGCGGTCGGGCGCCGGCCGTACACGCGCGAGCTGTTGGCCGCCGACACCGGTGTCGAGCTCGATGAGAGAGGCTTCATCAAGGTGGATCACTCCTGCCGCACGGGCGTCGAGGGGGTGTGGGCCGTGGGCGACTGCGTGCGCGGCCCGATGCTGGCGCACAAGGGCAAGGAGGAGGGCGTGATGGTCGCCGACCTCATCGCCGGCCGCTACGGCGAGGTCAATTACAAGGTAATCCCGGCGGTCATCTACACCGCGCCCGAGATCGCCTGGGTCGGGCTCACGGAGGAGCAGGTGAAGTCGAGCGGCCGGGCGTACAAGGTCGGCATGTTTCCATTTCTCGCCAGCGGCCGTGCGCGCGCCATGGAGCAGGCCATGGGCTTTGCGAAGATCATAGCGGCGCGCGACGACGACGAGATCCTCGGCGTCCACATCGTCGGCCCCATGGCCGGCGAGCTGATCGCCGAGGCGGTACTCGCCATGGAGTACTCGGCGAGCACCGAGGATCTGCAACGCACCATCCACGCGCACCCGACGCTCGCGGAAGCCGTGCACGAGGCGGCGCTCAACGCCGACAAGCGCGCGATCGATTCCATCAACCGCTGAAGCAGGCGCTCCGGGAGCCGGCGGGCCTTGAAAGGGCCGCAGGCCCGGTCAGCTGGGTCAAATGCGCCGCCGTGCCTCGATCACGTTCGGCACCCCGGCCAGCCGTCGCAGCAGGCGCGCCAGCTGCTCGAGGTCGGCGACCGGAATGCGCAGCACGAAATGCGCCATGCCCGCTTCGTGGTCGGTGCGCGTGCTGGCCGCATCGATGCTCAGGTGCTCGGCGGCGACGACGTCGGTGATATCGCGCAGCAGACCGCGCCGGTCGTAGGCGCTCACCGCGAGCTCCACTTCCAGTGTGCCGGTATCGCCGGCCGCCCACTCGACCTTCAGCACCCGGTCGGGCTTGCGCGCGCTCATGCGCACGAGACTTGCGCAATCGCTGCGATGGACGGTGACCCCACGACCGAGCGTCACGTAGCCGGTGACCGGCTGCGGCCGCAGCGGCGCACAGCAGCGCGCCAGCGTGATCGGCAGATCGCCCACGCCCTCGATCGCGACCGGCGAGGCGCGCCGTCGCGGTGTGGGGCGCGCGGGGCGCCGCAGCGCGCGCTTCACCGTCGGGGCGATCAGCCGTCCGGCGGCCCGCACGAGCTGCGTGACGCTGATCTCGCCCTCGCCGAGCAGCTGGTAGAAATGCTCGAGGTCGCGGGCGTTGAGCTCGCGCGCCAGGCCCGCGAGCTGCTGCGACGGTACGCCGAGGCGCGCGAGCTCGCGCTCGGCGATCGCCCGGCCGGCGCTGCGGTTGTCGCCGACGTCCTGGCGGCGGAACCAGGCACGCACCTTGCTGCGACTGCGCGGCGAGATGAGGTAGCCCTGCTCGCTCGAGAGCCAGTCACGGCTCGGCGCTTCGTTCTTGGCCGTGATGATCTCGACGATTTCGCCGTTGCCGAGCGTGCGTGTGAGCGGCACGATGCGCCCGTTGACCTTCGCGCCGCGGCAGCGGTGGCCGAGCGAGGTGTGCACCTGGTAGGCGAAGTCGAGTGGTGTGGCGCCGCGCGGCAGATCGATGACCTCGCCCTTTGGCGTCAGCACGTAGACGCGATCCTCGAAGAGCTCGGCACGCATGCCCTCGACGAAATCCCGCTCGGCATCCTCGCCCGCGGCGCTGTCCTGCGGCTCGAGCAGCCGGCGCACCCACTCGATCTTGCGCTGGTACTGCGCATCGGGAGGGCCGCCTTCCTTGTAGGTCCAGTGCGCCGCCACGCCGAGCTCGGCGTGCTCGTGCATCTCGCGGCTGCGGATCTGGACCTCGACGCTCTTCGCCTGCGGCCCGATCACCGCGGTATGAATCGAGCGGTAGCCGTTGCCCTTCGGGGTGGCAATGTAATCGTCAAACTCGCCGGGTATGTACGGCCACTGCTGGTGCACGATGCCAAGCGCCGCGTAGCACTCAGGTACCGTAGCTACCACCACGCGCACCGCTCGCACGTCGAACAGCTGCTCGAAGGCGAGCTGCTTGCGCTGCATCTTGCGGTAGATGCTGTAGATGTGCTTCGGCCGGCCGTAGACCTCCGCGCCGATGCCGGCGGCGCGCAGCGCGCCGGTAAGCTCCGCGCACAACGAGCCGATGTAGCGCTCGCGGTCGGCACGACGCTCTTTGAGCGCCGCGGCGACTTGCCGGTACTCCTCGGGCTCGAGGTAGCGGAACGCGAGGTCCTCGAGCTCCCACTTCAGCTGCCAGACGCCGAGCCGGCTGGCGAGTGGCGCGTAGATCACGCGCGCCTCGACCGCCCGGCGCTCGCGCTCGGCTCCCGCAACCTCGCGAGCATGCCGCAGGCCGACCAGCTCCTCCGCGAGCCGCGCCAGCACGAGGCGCGGATCGCTCACCACGGCGAGCAGCATCTTGCGCAGCGTTTCCGCCTGACGCGTGTCCAGGCCCCGGGCGGGTGACCAGTCCTGCGGCAAGCCGAGCGTACCGAGGCGTTGCAGCGCCACGGCGATCTCGGTTGCTCCCTGGCCGACGATGCCCGCGCTCTGCTCGGGGGTGAGGCCGCGGGAGATCGCCGGCCGTGCGAGCAGCGCGCTCGCGAGCTCGGTGCTCTCGGTGAGACCGCCCATGATCTCGGCTGCCTCGGTTGCGAAGCGCAGATCGGCGCCCGCCCGCATGCTCGCCCGCTCGAGCGCGGCGCGGGCGCCGACGAGTGCCTGGCGCAACGCCGGCGGGCAGGTCTGATTCGTTTCCATGGGCTTTAAGTCTATGATACCGCGCTGTTTCCCTGATGCGCCGCGCGATCCTGGACGCGGCGCGCCGCACTTCCTCGAGGCTCATGGCACCTCACAGCAGCTGGGCGAGCATCGTGCGTCGCAACCCTGCGTTGGCGCGGCGCGCCCGCGGCCAGCTCGAGGCCTCGCGCCAAGGCCAGGACCTCGTGCACTACGAGGGCTACGGGCCCGGGGGCGCCGCGGTCCTCATCGAGTGCCTGACCGAGGACCGCCAGCGCCTCGGCGCGCAGCTGCGCGGCCTGTTCCGCGAACACGGCGGCAACCTCGGCGCCGCGGGCTCCGTGAGTTACCTTTTCTACATCGTCGGGCTTCTCACCTATCCGCCGGGGACCGACGCCGCGCAGCTCACTCGGGTGGCGCTCGAGGCGGGCGCGGAGGATGTGGTCGCGGCGGAGAACGGCACGCTCGAAGTATTGGCCGATCCGCCGGAGCTCGAGTCCGTACGCACCGTGCTCACGCAGCGGGGCTTTGCGCCCGCCACCGCGGAGGTGACGCAGCGGGCGGCCGCAGCGCTGCCGCTCTCGGGTGAGGCCGCGGAGCGCATGGTGCAGCTGCTCGAGACGCTCCAGGCACTGGATGAAGTGCGCGCGGTGTACTCGAACGCAGAAATCGCCGACGAGGTGCTCGAGCGGCTGTGAGCCGAGCAAAAAAAGTCCCCACCGGCAGGGGGACCGCCGGTGGGGCTTAAAAGCACCGCGAGCTCGGTTCGGGAAGCAAGCGCGGTGGCCATCGGGTATCGGCATTTAGAGCTCGCGCTGCAGGGCGGCGAGCGAGGCGCGGCTCACAGTTTCTCCGCGGGAATGCGTAAGCCTTTGTTTTCAGCTAGGCTTGTTACAATGTCGAGATATCGGACGAGGTCGTGGCGCGCGTTTGATCCGGCGGCTGCCGCGCCCCTGGCGCCCGCGGCGGCCGCGCCCGTCTCCAACGTCCGCATTCTCGGCCTCGACCCCGGCTCGCGCCGCACTGGATTTGGCATTCTGGAATGCCGCGGAGCCGAGCTTTTACTGATCGCGCACGGCTGCCTCGACGTCAGCCAAGCCGGCAGTGCTGCCCGGCTGCGGATGATTTTTGAAGGCCTCGCAGCCCTCGTGAGCGAGCACTGCCCGGGCGAGATCGCGATCGAGCGCGTGTTCGTCAGCCGCAATGTCGACAGCGCGCTCAAGCTCGGGCAGGCCCGCGGCGCGGCGCTGTGCGCGGTACCGCGCGGTGTGCCGGTGTTCGAGTACGCGCCGCGCGCCATCAAGCTGGCGCTGGTCGGGAGCGGCGCCGCCGAGAAGTTCCAGGTGGCGCACATGATCCGGGTGCTGCTCGGCGTCGCGGGCGCGCTGTCGGCGGATGCCGCGGACGCCCTCGCGGTTGCTGTGTGTCACGCGCACGCGCGGCGCCTCGGCGCGCTCATCGCGCAGCAGGGCAGCGGCCGCGCGCAACGGCAGGCGGTGCGATGATCGGGGCAGTGCGCGGCAGGATCGCCTCGAAGTCTCCCCCGCAGCTCACCGTCGACGTCGGGGGCCTCGGGTACGAGCTGGAAGCGCCCATGTCGACGTTCTTTCATTTGCCGCCGGTGGGTGCGGAGGTGAGCCTGCTCACCCACCTGGTGGTGCGCGAGGACGCGCACGTGCTGTACGGATTTGCCACCGAGGAGGAGCGGCGGCTGTTTCGCAGTCTCATCCGGGTGTCGGGCGTGGGGCCGAAGATCGCACTCGCCCTGCTCTCGGGGATGAGCGTTGCGGCCTTCGCGCGCTGTGTGCAGAGTGAGGATGTGGCCGCGCTGACGCGCGTGCCGGGGGTCGGCCGCAAGACCGCCGAGCGCCTTATCGTCGAGATGCGCGACCGCCTCTCGCCGGCGCCGCCGCCGGCGGGGGCGACCGCGCTGCCAGCGGGGGAGAGCCCGGAGGGCGAGGCGTACGGTGCGCTGGTGGCGCTCGGCTACCGCCCGGCGGAGGCCACGCGGCTGCTGAAGGCCGTGGAGCCCGGCGCCCATTCGACCGAAGAATTGATCCGACGCGCGCTGCAGAGTGCGGCGCGGGAGTAGAACGACAGCAGTGACTGCCGAGCGAATCATCAGTGGCGTCCCCGGCACCGAGGAGGAGGCCGCCGAGCGGGCCATCCGCCCGCGCCGCCTCGAGGAGTACGTCGGGCAGGCGCCGGTCAAAACGCAGCTCGAGATCTTCATCCGCGCCGCCCGGCAGCGCGGCGAGGCGCTCGATCACGTGCTCATCTTCGGTCCCCCCGGCCTCGGCAAGACGACGCTCGCGCACATCATCGCCGCCGAGCTCGAGGTGAACCTCCGGCAGACCTCGGGTCCCGTGCTCGAGCGTCCCGGGGATCTGGCAGCGATCCTCACCAACCTGCAGCCGCGCGACGTGCTGTTCGTGGATGAGATCCACCGCCTCTCGCCGGTGGTCGAGGAGGTGCTCTATCCGGCGATGGAGGACTACCAGCTCGACATCATGATCGGCGAGGGACCGGCGGCGCGCTCGATCAAGCTCTCCCTGCCGCCCTTCACGCTCATCGGCGCGACGACGCGCGCCGGGCTCCTTACCTCACCGCTGCGCGACCGCTTCGGTATCGTGCAACGGCTCGAGTTCTACGGCGTCGAGGATCTCGAGCGCATCGTGAAGCGCTCGGCCGCGATCCTCGAGGTGGAGATCGACGCGGGTGGGGCGCGGCGCATCGCGCAGCGCTCGCGCGGTACGCCGCGCATCACCAATCGGCTGCTGCGGCGGGTGCGTGACTACGCGCAGGTGCGCGCCGACGGTCGGATCGATGAGCGGCTCGCGGATGCCGCCCTCGATCTGCTCGAGGTCGACATCCAGGGCTTCGATACCCTCGACCGCAAGCTCCTCACCGCGATCATCGAGCGCTTCGACGGCGGGCCGGTCGGCATCGAGAGTCTCTCGGCGGCGGTCGGCGAGGAGCGCGGTACGCTCGAGGATGTGATCGAGCCGTTTCTCATCCAGCAGGGGTTCCTGGTGCGCACCGCACGCGGCCGCATGGTGACCCGCGCCTCGTACCTGCACTTCGGCCTCAAACCCCCGGAGCGCAGCGCGCCCACGTTGCCGCTGTTCGAGGACCCGCGGTGAGCGGCTTCTCCTGGCCGGCGCGCGTCTACTGGGAGGACACCGACGGTGGTGGCATCGTCTACTACGCCAACTACCTGCGCTTCCTCGAGCGGGCACGCACCGAGTGGCTGCGGCACCTCGGGTTCTCGCAGCAGCGCCTGGTGAACGAGCAGGCCGTGCTGTTCACGGTGGTGAGCCTGGAGATCGAGTACCGCTCGCCGGCGCGCCTCGACGATGAGCTGGAGGTGACCTGCGAGCCGCAGCCGCAGGGGCCGGCGTCGCTGCGCTTCTCGCAATCCATCTATCGGCGTGCCGGGCGCGGCGGCCGCGAGCTGCTGGTGGAGGCGCGCGTGCGCGTCGCGTGTCTCGATGCGCGCAGCATGCGCCCGCGTCGCCTGCCGGCCGAGCTGTTGCCAGCACCCGCTACGGAGGCCCCGGCGCCATGAATGAGCCCCTCTCGTTCCTGCGGCTGATCATCCAGGCGAGCGTGCCGGTGCAGATCGTGATCGGCATCCTGCTGCTCGCCTCGCTCAGCTCCTGGGCGATCATCTTCCGCAAGCGGCGCATCATCGGCCGGGCGCGCCGCGAGGCCGACCGCTTCGAGAGCCGCTTCTGGTCGGGCGATGACCTCGCGCAGCTGTACCGCGCGATCGAGTCGCACGGCGGTGCGACCGGCATGGCCGGCATATTCGAGTTCGGGTTCCGCGAGTTCGCGCGGCTGCGCCAGGCGGCCGCCGGCGAGGAGCAGATGCTCGAGGGCGCGCGCCGCGCGATGCGGGTCGCGCAGCTGAAGGAAGTCGATCGCCTCGAGCAGAGCCTGGCGACACTCGCGACCGTCGGCAGCACCAGTCCCTACGTCGGCCTGTTCGGCACCGTGTGGGGCATCATGAGCGCCTTCTCCTCGCTCGGTAATATCCAACAGGCGACGCTCGCGCAGGTGGCGCCCGGCATCTCCGAGGCGCTGGTGGCGACCGCGTTCGGGTTGTTTGCGGCGATCCCCGCCGTGGTCGCCTATAACCGCTTCGCCGACCAGGTGACGCGCATCGAGACCCGCTTCGACGCCTTCGTCGAGGAGTTCTCGACCATCCTGCAGCGGCACGCAGCGCGCGCGCACCTGCCGACCAGCCCGCCGGGCAACCCGGCCGGCAAGACCGCCCAGGAGCGCTGACCATGGCACAGACCTCACGCGGGCGGCGGCTGATGGGCGAGATCAACGTCGTCCCCTACATCGATGTCATGCTGGTGCTGCTCATCATCTTCATGATCACCGCGCCGCTCCTCACCCAGGGGGTGAAAGTCGAGTTGCCGCGTGCCGGAGCGGAACCTCTGCAGGCCCAGCAGCTCAAACCGTTAGTGTTGTCGATCGACCGGCAGGGGCGGCTGTACCTGAATGTTGGTGGCGACCCGCGGGCCGCGCTCGACCGGGGGACGCTGGCGGCGCGCGCTACCGCGGCGCTGCGCAGCAATCCGTCCCGCGCGGTGCTCGTGAAGGCTGATGCGGCCATCGCCTACGGACGCGTCGTCGAGGCTATGGTTATCCTGCAGCAGGCGGGTGCGCATCAGGTTGGCCTGGTCACGGAGCCGTTGCCGGCGCCCGGGCGGCGCAGCGGCTGAGCGTCCCGCGCGGCAATGGTGCAGCGTGCGAGTGATAATTGGGTTTCGATCGCGCTGTCGGTGCTGCTGCACGGCGCACTGCTGGCGGCACTGGTGTACGGGTGGTTGATGTTCCGCGAGCCGCGGCACCCGGCGCCGACGCCGGCGATCCAGGCGACCGTGGTCGATGCGCGCACGCTCGCCGGCTCGGAACCCAAGGCGCCGGCGCCCGCCGCGGCACCGCAGCCGGCACCCGCTCCGCCGCCGGAGGATGTCGGGCCGCCACCGCCGACACCCGAGCAGCGCGCCGAGCGCGAGCACGAGGAGGCGCAGCAACGGCAGGCGCAGGAACAGAAGGCCGCCGAGGAACGTGCCACGGCGGAGCGGGCGGCGGCGGAGAAGGCCGCCGCAGAGAAGGCCGCGGCGGCGAAGACGGCGGCTGCCAAGGCCGCCGCGGACAAGGCGGCCGCGGCGCAGCGGGCGGCGGATGAGCAGGACCGGCGCGAGCGCGAGGCGGATCTGCAGCGCAGCCTCGCCGCCGAAGCGCACGCGGACGTGGCGCGCAACGGTGCTGCGCAGGCGACCTGGGTGTCGATGATCAAGGCAAAGATCACCCACGCCTGGTTGCGCCCGCCGACGGCGCACGCCGGGATAGACTGTATGTTGAACGTGACCCAGGTGCCGGGAGGCGAGGTGACTCAGGTGAGTATCGGTGCATGTAACGGGGATCAGGCGGTGCGCGATTCGATCGAGGCGGCGGTGTATCGCGCCTCGCCGCTCCCCCCGCCACCGGACCCCTCGATGTTCGATCGCAGTCTGCAGATCCGGTTCAAGCCGGATGCGGATTGAGCGGGGATTGTCAACGATGAAGATCCGTCGAACCTTGAGCGCACTGCTGGTACCGGCGCTGCTGGTGCTGGCGGCCGCCGTGCCCGGCCCAGCCCATGGCTCGTTGCAGATCGAGATCACCTCCGGAGTGCGCGATCCGATCCCGATCGCGATCGTGCCGTTTGCGCCGGCCGCTCCCGCCGACGGTGGTCTGGACGTGGCCGGCGTCGTGCAGCACGATCTCGAAGGCAGCGGCCGGTTCAAGGCGCTGCCGCGCGAGCGCATGCCGGCGCAGCCGACCCGCGCCGAGGCTGTCGCGACCGGCGACTGGAAAGGCGCGGGGAGCGATTACGTGGTGGTCGGCCGGGTCTCGAGCGACAACGGCACGCTGGCTGTGGATTTCGACCTCATCAACACGCTCACCGGTACGCGCCTCGCGACGCAGCGCTTCACCGGCCCGGCGAGCGCGCTGCGCAACGCCGCCCATCGGGTAAGCGATGCCATCTACCAGAAGATCCTCGGGGTGCGCGGCGCGTTCGCGACCCGCATCGCCTACGTGGCCGTCGACGGCACCGCACCCGCGCAGCACTACCAGCTGATCGTGGCGGATGCGGACGGCGAGAACGCGCACCTGATTCTCGACTCGCGCTTTCCGATCATGTCGCCCGCCTGGTCGCCGGATGGACAGTGGCTTGCCTATGTGTCCTTCGAGAGCAAGCTCTCTGGAGTCTATGTGCAGCTGGTGCGCAGCGGAGAGCGCCGGCTGGTGTCGGCGCGCGCGGGAATCAACGGTGCGCCGGCCTGGTCGCCGGACGGCAGGAAGCTCGCGCTCACACTCGGCGGCAGCAACGGCAACCCCGACATCTATGTGCTCGATCTGGCGAGCCAGGGCCTGACGCGCATCACGGACGATCCGGCCATCGACACCGAGCCCGAGTGGTCACCCGACGGTCGCTCGCTGTACTTCACCTCCGACCGGGCCGGCTCACCGCAGATCTATCAGATCAGCTCGGGCGGTGGCGGGCGCCCGCGGCGCATCACCTTCGAGGGCAACTACAATGCACGGCCGCGGGTATCGGCCGACGGGACCCAGCTCGCGATGGTGACGCTCGATAACGGCAACTACCGCATCGCGGTGCAGGACCTCGCGAGCGGCGCCGTGCGGGTGCTGTCGCACGGCCATCTCGATGAGTCGCCGAGCTTCGCGCCAAACGGCGCGAGCGTCATCTACTCGCAGCGCGAGGGTGGCCGCGGAGCGCTGGCGACGGTATCGGTGGACGGACTTACGGGACTGCGTCTCAAGGCGCAGCAGGGCACGGTCGGTGACCCCGCATGGGGGCCGTTCGGTACATGAGACACTAGTGCGGAGAAGCGGAATGGCAGAACAACGCTGCATCAATCGGATCCTGGCGGTCACCCTGGTGGCGCTGACGCTGGCAATGTCGGCCTGCGGACATAAGCCGCCGATAAAGCCCGATGAGGGGGCGGCCAACAAGGATGCCAACATGGGCGCGCTCAGCGAGGGAGCCAACGCCGACAATGCCGGCGGCGCGGGCAGTCAGCAGGAGACGGCGGGTCCGCAGGCGGGATTGCTGGCGAATCGCATCGTGTATTTCGACTTCGACAGTGCCGTCATTCAGGGCCAGGGGGTGGACGTGGTGGCTGCGCACGCCAAGTACCTGGCCGCCAACCCGACGGCTCGCGTGCGCCTCGAGGGCAACACCGACGAGCGCGGCTCGCGCGAATACAACATCGGGCTCGGTGACCGGCGCGCGCAGTCGGTGCGGCGTGCGCTGCTGTTGCAGGGCGTCTCGGAGGGGCAGATCACGACCGTGAGCTATGGCGAGGAGCGGCCTGCCAATCCGGGGCACGACGAGGCGGCCTGGGCCAAAAACCGCCGGGTTGAGATCGTGTATCTGACACCGGCGGGGCAGCCGGCCGTGCCGGCGAAGCCCTGAAGCCAAGCGCGGGAGTGCCCATGCATCGACTCACACCTCTTCTCGCGATGGCGGGCGTGGCGGCGCTCTGCGGCTGCGCGAGCGGGCCGGAGCAGGATCCGGTACAGCTCAAGCTCGCCGATCTCGACAACCGCCTCGCCAAGCTCGAGCGCATCGTCGCCAACCAGAGTCTGGTGGAGCTGGCGCAGCACCAGGAGGCGCAGCAGGCGGAGCTGCGCGACCTGCGCGGCCAGGTGGATCAGCTGACGCACGACAACGCGGCGCTCCACAAGCAGCAGCACGACCTGTACGCAGACCTCGACCAGCGCGTCAAGGCGCTGTCGGCGGGCGCGGGCGGGAGCGGGGGCGGCGCGAGCGGGGGTGACGCGAATGCCCCCGCGCCTGCTGCGACCGGCGACGCCGGACGTGCCGATGCAGGCGCTGAGCCCTCATCGGTCGAGCAGAAGGTCTACAGCCAGGCGTTCGATGCGCTCAAGGCCGGCAGCTATTCGACTGCGATCACCGGCTTCAAGGATTTTCTCACCAACTATCCGCAGAGCCCGCTCGCGGAGAATGCGCAGTACTGGCTCGGCGAGACCTACTACGTGAACCATGACTACGACTCCGCGGGCGAGGCGTTCCGCACGGTGGTGAGGAAGTGGCCCGATTCGCGCAAGGCGCCCGATGCGCTGCTGAAGCTCGGTTTCACCCAGTTCGAGCAGAAACAATGGGCCGCGGCGCGTACGACGCTCACGGCGGTGACGCAGAAGTTTCCGGCGAGCGATGCCGCGAAGCTCGCCAGCGACAAGCTGCGGCGCATTCCCGCGCAGTGAGCATCGGTGGGCGCCCCGGAGCGGCCACACCTCGCGATGAGCTCCTCGCGCCTCAAGATCACCGAGATCTTCCACTCGCTCCAGGGTGAGGCCGACACCGTCGGCTTTCCGACCGTGTTCGTGCGCCTGACCGGCTGTCCGCTGCGCTGCCAGTACTGTGACACCGCGTATGCATTCCACGGGGGCGAGTGGTGGGAGACCGAGCAGGTCGTGGCGCGCGTGCGGGAATTCGCCATCCCGTACGTGTGCGTCACGGGTGGCGAGCCGCTGGCGCAGAAGGCCTGCCTCGGACTCCTCACGCAGCTGTGCGATGCGGGACTGCGTGTGTCGCTCGAGACGAGTGGCGCGATGTCGCTCGAGGGAGTCGATCCGCGCGTCGTACGCGTGGTGGACGTGAAGACTCCGGGCTCGGGCGAGGAGGGCCGCAACCGCTACGGCGAACTCGCGGGCCTAAGGTCGCAGGACCTGGTCAAGTTCGTCATCTGCAATCGGCACGACTACGAGTGGAGCCGGGCGAGGCTGCGTGAGCTGGCGCTCCCCGCTGGCTGCACGGTGCTGTTCTCCCCGAGCCACGAGCAGCTGCCGGCGCGCGAGCTGGCCGACTGGATCCTCAAGGATCGCTTGACCGTGCGCTTCCAGATTCAGCTGCACAAATACCTCTGGGGCAACGTGCCGGGAAAGTAGCCGTGAGCGCACCAACCGCAGTTTCGTCGGACCAGCGTGCCGTCGTGCTGCTCTCCGGCGGACTCGACTCCGCGACGGCCCTGGCGATCGCACGCGCGCGCGGCTTTAAGTGCCACGCGCTCTCGGTCGACTACGGACAGCGGCACGTGGCCGAGCTCGAGGCGGCGCGGCGCGTCGCGCGTGCGGGCGGTGCGAGCGAGCACCGCATCATGCGGGTCGACCTGGCAGGAATCGGCGGCTCGGCGCTCACCGATCCCTCGATCGCGGTTCCCGAGGAGCCCTCGAGCGGCATCCCGGTGACCTACGTGCCGGCTCGCAACACCCTGATGCTGGCGCTCGCACTCGGGTGGGCCGAGGTGCTCGGCGCGCGTCACATCTTTATAGGTGTCAACGTCCTCGATTCGAGCGGCTATCCGGACTGTCGACCGGAGTTCGTGGGCGCCTTCGAGCAGCTTGCCGCACTCGCCACCAAGGCGGGAGTCGAGGGCCAACCGCTGCGCATCGAGGCGCCGCTCATCGCGCTCACCAAGGCGCAGATCATCAGCGAGGGGACGCGTCTCGGGGTCGACTATTCAGCGACCGTCTCCTGCTACCAGGCGGATGCGGACGGGCGTGCCTGCGGGCGGTGCGACGCCTGCCGGCAGCGCAGCGCCGGGTTCACCGCTGCGGGAGTCGTCGATCCGACCCGCTACAAGGCGCTGTAGTATCATGCCGCCCCCGCGTGCCCCGGGAGCCGGCCTTGCCCCGGACGCGGATTTCTCCTCGCTGGGGCGTTAGCTCAGTCGGTAGAGCATCGGACTTTTAATCCGCTGGTCGACGGTTCGATTCCGTCACGCCCCATTTCTTTGCAGTCCAAGTGCAATCCTATTCTAGCGGGATAGGGATGGGCACTTCGCCAGCGACCCGGGGGCAAAATCGTAAACCGGCGTCGAATAGTGACCAGAGATTCGGGACTCGGTGTCTGCAGATACTACGACTTGCGGTGCCGGTCGGCGTCCAAACCGCGCGCCGATTTACACGCCAAAAGCATGGTAAACCTCCTACGCGAGTCTCGCGTCTAAATAGCAGGTGCGGTGCGACTTCGGCTCGTTCTGCCTTCGGAAAAACATCCATTCAACGGTGGGCCCAAGCGTCAACACCGCGCCAGATGGTTCGAGCGCCTCAATGAAGGCGATCGACTGACCGACTAGTGCCTGAGGCCATACAAGATGCAAACGTCAGCATTGAGGTACTTTCTGGAGGTTGCAGCACAGGGCTCTATTCGCAAAGCGGCCGAACGCCTGCACGTCGCGGCATCTGCGATCAGTCGGCAGATCGCTATTCTCGAGCGGGAATTCGGAGGTTCCTTGCTGACGCGTCACCCACTCGGTGTCCGCCTCACACCCGCAGGCGAAATACTTGAACGACAGGCGCGGGCCACGCTGAAAGACCTTGAGCAAGTGAAAAGTGATATCGACAATCTACAGGAGCAGCACCGAGGCGCGATTAGAATTGCCTGTTCCGAAGGCGCAGTCGCGGATCTGCTGTTTGCCACACTGGCAGACCTCACCCAGCGTCCCCCCGCAGTTGCCTACGACGTGATTGTCATGGGCAGTCGCAAAGCATTGGAAGCCGTCGCGCGCGAACAGTGCGACATTGCCGTCGCTTTTAGTCCGCGTCCCCACCCTGACGTCGAAGTCATCCGATCGGCTGCGCATCCCACTTGCGTTGTGTTGCATCCCGGTCACGTGCTTGCGAAGCAGGCGCATATTGAACTCGGGCAACTCGTGGGCTCTCCCGTCGGAATGCTTGATGAATCCTTTGCCGTTCGCGATCTGGTCGATCGGGCCCTGGCGTCGGAGGGCCTGCGGCTGCAGACGGCTGTGACGATCAATACCATCGAGGCGGCGAAGGCCTACGCTCGGAATGGGCTCGGCGTGACGTTCATGCCGTTGTATGCCGTTCGGCGGGAGCTCGCTACGGGCATCCTAAAGGCCGCGCTCGTCTCGAATCCGCCTCTGTCGACCTCGACCGTCGGTCTCTGCGTGCACCGCGCGCGTTCCGTGCCGCAAGCAGCTCAGGACTTGGTGGGTGCACTATCAACGCGGTTTGATGCATACGCACAGCCGACGGCTCAAATCGGTCGATCGTGAATCCGTTGCCTGATTGGCAACGCCGCGCTCTATTTTCTCTGCTACGTGCGAGCGTAACGCGCTTGCTAGAGTGCAGCGGTGCAGCACACGCAAAGCCTTTGAAATGGTGCGTAACCGGCGACCGATCGCTGCTCCCAATACCGTGACCGTCGGTTGCGGGTAGTTGGGGCAAGAGCGTAAGGGCATGAGTCGTCGATCGATCAACTGGCGGTTGTCGGCTTGCGCTGCACTCATGCTACTTGTCTTTGGTATGACTCACGCAGTCGACCGAGTTGAACGTTTGCGTCGATTTGCTGAATCCCAGGTGATCGAGCGGCAGGTACCCTCTGTCGCAATCGCGGTGGCGAAGGACGGGAAGATTCTATGGGAAGAAGGATTCGGGTGGGCGGACCGCGAGCGGCGTATTCCGGCGACGGCCAACACGATGTATTCCCTGGCGTCGATTTCGAAGCCGGTAACCGCAACGGCGCTCATGACCCTGGTCGGCACTGGAGCTGTGGACCTCGACCATCCGATCAATGAATATCTTGGGAATGTACCAATCCGCGCCGCGGTCGGCGACGCGGCGGCCGCTACGGTTCGGCGAGTCGCTAACCACTCGTCCGGCCTTCCTGAGCACTATCAGTTCTTTTACGCCAACGAGCCTTGGCGGAGACCGGCGCCGGAGGAGACCATTGCACGGTATGGCGTGCTGATGACAGCGCCGGGGGAGCAATATCAATACTCCAATCTCGGCTACGGAATCCTCAGCTACGTGATCAGCTTGCGCTCTGGCGAGCCGTTCGGCGACTACGTTCGCAAGCACGTGTTCCTACCGCTCGGGATGATCCGGAGCTCCATCGGACTGGAGCCTTCGCTGGCCGACTTTGTGGCCATTCGTTATGGCAAGGACGGGCTTCCCATTCCACCGTACGAGACCGATCACCCGGGGGCATCTGAGGTGTATACGAGTGCACACGATCTCGTTCGATTCGGGATGTTCCACCTCAAGGAACATCTGGCCGACCAGATTGCCATCCTGCCGGATTCTATGATCGACGCGATGCATACGCCGACCATGAGTGTAGGAGAGGGTAGAGGTTACGGCGTCGGATTCGAGACACAGGAGACAGGCGGATACGCGGTTATCTCGCACGACGGCGACATGCCGGGTGTGCGCACAGAATTCCGCCTCATCCCCTCCGAACGCCTGGTTGTTGTCGTCCTGGCTAACGCCGAGGATCGAATCGCGCCGATAGTCGCTGACGAAATCATGAGTGTGTTTCTTCCGAAATGGAAAGCCATAGAGAATGCCACAGCACCCCCGCATCGTGAGTTTGTCCCTCCCGCCGAACTTGTCGGCGCATGGGTCGGGCACATGGTGGCCGACAATTCCCGTACCTCGATCGTCTTGCATGTGCACGCCGATGGTCTAGTGCGGGTCCAGATCGGCGATCGGCTTGAGACACTTCTCAACCGTACCCGGCTCTCGAAGGAGGGCGTGCTGCAGGGCGTGACGATCGGCGATATTGGATTCGAGGATGAGGTTCGCCGGCCCCATATGCTCGGGTTCAAACTGAAGGTGAGAGAAGGGGGTGTAATCAACGGCGCAATCACGACGCGGACGGACAGTTCTGAAGTCGTTTCCGCGCACGATCTGTTTCCATCGGTCGCCGGTTACCCTCGACCGATGCGCGTGCAGGCACGCGCTTTTGTACTGGCAGCGTGGGCTGAGCTCGTCAAGCAGGATGTGCACGCCGATCTCGCGCAACCGCGCAGGAGCGAATGATGAGCACACGGCGACGTTGTATGTATGCATCTCGGGTAGCAATCGCCACCGGATGCGTAATGGTCTGGATGTGCCTAAGCCTTGCCAACGCAAACCCCGCGGCGGACGCCGATCCTGCGCCCAACACGGCTGCTGGCGATGACTCTCTCAAGATGCGCATGGATCGCGGTGTTCCTGGGATTCTTGCGGAGCACAAGGTTCCAAGTGTCTCGATCGCACATATCGAACGAGGCGTTGTCGTATTTACTGGCGCCTATGGCGAGCAGAGCCGAGGGGTACCGGCGACGCCGCGCACCTTGTACAACATCGCCTCCCTGACGAAGCCACTTTCCGCCGAGGTCGTATTGCGGCTCGTATCCCAGGGCCGCGTAAGCCTTGACGAACCGATGTATCGTTACTGGACCGACCCGGACATTGCGAATGACGAGCGGCGCAAGCTTCTGACGCCCCGAATAGCTCTTAGCCACCAGACGGGCTTCCCCAACTGGCGTCGCCAGACCAACCACGTCCTGACGTTCAAGCGGAATCCTGGAGAGGCCTATGGGTATTCTGGCGAAGGCTTCATGTATCTCGCGCGCTTCGTGCAGGCCAAGGTGGGCAGCCAATTCGACTCACTTGCGCAAGAACTCCTATTGACTCCGACACACATGTCGGACACGGCCTATACACAGCGACCGTGGTTTGAGAAGCGGATCGCCGTTCCGACCGATACAGATGGGCGTGCCGTGACGCCAGAGCTCACGGATCAGTGGAATGCCGCCGATCTCGTCTATACGACCGCCAACGACTATGCGCGATTCATGATCGCCGTGATGAAGGGAGACGGCCTTACGCCGGAGCTCGCGGCGGAGCGCGCGCGGATCCAGGTGCATGAGGGAACCCCGAGGTGCTCGCCGGTAAGAGTGGACGGGTGCCCTGAAGAGTCCGGGTTTGGGCTAGGCTGGGAAGTGATCAAACTCGCGGGCGAGACCTTTCTAACGCACGATGGGTCTGATGACGGGGTTGCGACGTATGCGTATATCAACGTGACGCAAAAGTCCGGAACGGTGATTTTGACGAACAGCACGAATGGTCCCTCAATCGTCGACCCCATACTCATCTTGCTCGGTTCGGACCTTAAATTTGTGCATTGTCAGCGCGACGGCTTCTGCTAGCGCGCCAGGACTGGTGATGTCCCGGCCAACGAAGCCAGGAGGAACCAGGCCCCAGTGCTTACCAGTAGCAGACGCAATCATCCGCAGGTCGTTGGTCCGATCCCGACACGCGCAATATAAATCAATTGCTTACATGGTGCAGGTGAGGCGCCTCAGAGGTGTGTGCAGGAGTGTCGCGCGGAGTAATCACTGCACTGAATTTGCACTGAGCGACCGACGGACTTTCGCGGTTTTCTTACATTTGGTCGGAGCAGACTCCGTGTGATTCCGCGCATTGCGACCCTCGGCGTGTAATCCCATTGGTCGCGGATTCGATTCCCGGGAGAGCTTGCGCTCAGCACATGTCCGTCGGTCGCAGGCGCTGCGAGAAGGCCGCCAGTCGATGCAGAAGCTCCTCCATAGAAAATGGCGGGGTCAAGAACGCGTCCGCCCCGCAACGTGCTCTGAGTCTGTATGGATCTATGTCTGCGCGGGGAGTCACCAGGATGATCCAGGTGCGGGGTGATCTGCGGCGGAGTGTGGAGACGCACTCCAGGTCACTCGGCTTGTCGGGGTCTACGATGCAAACGAGTGATCCCTAGAATCGGCCGAGAATGGCGGCGTCGGCGGCCAACAGCTGCTGGCGATCTCAGTCACGAAGCCAGCGTGACGGAGTTGGTCAGCGAGCTGGGTCGCCGCCGCGCTATCGGCATCTACAATGAGCGTCGTTGGGTAGTCAACCATCGACTATCACTGATACCGGACGCCACTGCTTACGTTACCCGTGAACAGCACGACGAGACGACAGGGCAGTGAGGATGCCCTGGAGGATGCGCGTTGGAGTCGGTGGACAGCCCGGTACCGCGACGTCTACGGGAATGACATTCGATACCCGCCCGCGGCTCGCGTAGTTCTCCCCAAACACCCCGCCCGTGCAACCGCAATCACCCAGCGCGACGACCAGCTTCGGCTCCGGCGTGGCCTCGTAGGTACGCAGCAGCGCCGCCTCCATGTGCTTGGAGACTGGACCCGTTACCAGCAGCAGGTCCGCGTGCCGCGGACTCGCGACGAAGCGGATACCGAGGCCTTCTAGGTTGTAGAGCGGATTGCTGAGCGCGTGGATTTCGAGCTCGCAGCCGTTGCAGGAGCCGGCGTCGACGTGCCGGATGCAGAGCGCCCGGCGGAGCACGGTGCGGATGCGCTCTTGCAGCGCCTCGCGCACGCTCAGGCTGTCGTCCGGCTTCGGCGGCGGCTCGGTGGCGATCCCGACGATCGCAATCTGTCGCAGGGTCTTCAGCATGACTGCGCCCGGCGTGTTTCCTTAAAGATCATGGCCGCTGTAGGAGAGGTTGAAGGACTTGTTGATGAGTGGGAAGTCCGGAACGATGTTGTCGATCATCGCGTGCTCGATTACCGGCCAGTTCTGCCACGAAGGATCGTGCGGGTGGCAGCGGCGGATCGTGCCGGTCTCACCCGCCTGGAGCGCGATGAAGACGGGGCCGCGCCAACTCTCGATCAGTCCTGCGCCGACGATACCGACCGGCGGCAGGTCGACGGGTGCGAGGCGCGGGCCGGACGGCAGTCGCGCCAGGATCTCCTCGATGAGGCGGCAGGACTCCTGCACCTCATCGAAGCGCACCGCGACGCGCGCGGCGACATCCCCCTCGCGGCGACTGCACTTCACTGGGGCGAGTTCGGTGTACGGCGCGCAGGGCATATCGGTGCGCAGATCGAACGGCTGACCGCTCGCGCGCCCGGCAAGGCCGGTGAGACCGAGCTGTCCGGCGAGGTTAGGCGTTACGGTGCCGGCTCCGCTAAAGCGGTCGCGCAGCCCATTGTGCTCGTCATAGATCACGCGCAGGGTTGCTGTCTCGCGCGCCGTAGCGCGCACGCACTCGCTGAGCCGATCTGCGCCGATCGCATCGAGGTCACAGCTCGTGCCGCCGGGGACGATGGCGTCCATGAGGTAGCGGGCACCGAGCGAGTCGTGCGTAGCGCGCAGCAGCAGCTCCTTGAGGCGCGAGAACTGCGTCAACCCGAAGGCAAAGCCCGCGTCGTTGCCGAGCGCGCCGAGATCCCCGAGGTGGTTGGCGAGGCGCTCGAGCTCCAGACACAGGGCGCGCAGCCACGCAGCGCGCGTGGGCACCTCGGCGCCGGCCATGCCCTCGAGCGCCTGCGCGTACGCCCAGCAGTAGGCGACTGCGGAGTCGCCCGAGATGCGCGCTGCCAGGCGATGCGCCTCGAGGATCGGCAGCTGCGTGAAGCGCTGCTCGATTCCCTTATGCACGTACCCGAGGCGCTCTTCCAGCTTCAATAACTTTTCGCCCACGACCGAGAAGCGAAAGTGGCCCGGTTCGATGGTGCCGGCGTGGACCGGACCGACGGCGATCTCGTGTACGCCAACGCCCTCTACGCGGATGAACTCGTAGCGGTCAAGCGGGGCGGCGGCGACCTGCGGCGGTGAGGTGTCGACGAGCGGCCGATAGTTCTCTGGCCAGGCGGCGTGGCGCAGCCAGGGGCGGCTGTCAGGGTCCGTGGAAGGCACGCCCGAGAGATCGCGCACCGCACGCTGCATGCGCGTGGCAGCCGGGAAGAGATCCTCGAGGCCGATATACGCTTCTCCCAGGCCTTCGAGCGGCAGGCTGACGATGAGGCCCTGGGATCCGGCGAGCACCGCCGCGCGCACCGTATCGAGGCGGTCTTCGCGGGTCGCCCAGAGCGCAATGAGCCGCCCGCCGGCGGCACGTACATCCTCCATCAATCCGTGCCATTCCCCGGCGGTGACGATGAGCGATCTCAGGCCGGGGGCCCCGGGTTGCCACTGGCTGCGAGCGGACCAGGCGCTGAGCGGCACCTTATTGTCCTCCGATGAGCCGCGCGGCGGCGCGATACCAGTCCGCAAGGTACGGCGGCACGTAGAGCCCGAGCAGCAGCACCAGCGACAGGTGCACAAACACCGGCAGCAGTGCCGGCGGATGCGGCAGGCGTTTCGCTCGCGTCTCGCCGAACACCATCGGCTGTACGCGGCCGAATATCGCCGCGAATGCGACTCCCAGCGCCAGCAGCAGGATCGGCGTCGCCCACGGCTGCTCGCGCATCGCGGTGGTCAGGATGAGGAACTCACTCGCAAACACGCCAAAGGGCGGCATGCCGAGGATCGCGAGCGAGCCCATCATGAGGCCCCAGCCAACGGTGGGACTGAGCGTGATGAGGCCGCGGATCTCGCCTATGAGTTGCGAGCCCGCCTTCTGCGCGGCGTGACCGACTGCGAAGAAGATCGCGGACTTGGTGAGCGAATGCACCGTCATGTGCAGGAGGGCGGCGAAGTTTGCGACCGGCCCGCCCATGCCGAAGGCAAACGCGATGATCCCCATGTGCTCGATCGATGAGTAGGCGAACAGACGCTTGATGTCGCGCTGGCGCCAGAGGAAGCACGCGGCGAGCACCACCGAGAGGAGGCCGAACCCCAGCAGCATCCGTGATGGGAGCGGCGAGTGGAGCGATCCCTCCACCAGCACCTTGCAGCGAACGACGGCGTAGATGGCAACATTGAGGAGGAGCCCGGAGAGCACCGCTGAAATCGGGGTCGGGCCCTCGGCGTGTGCGTCGGGGAGCCAGTTGTGCAGCGGGGCGAGCCCCACCTTGGTACCGTAGCCGACGAGGAGAAAGACGAACGCGAGGCTCAGCACCGCGGGCTCGAGATGGCCTTTGGCGGCATTGAGGTGTGTCCAGAGCAGCGCGCTCGCGCCCTCGACGCCTAAGCTATGTTCGGCGGCGAAGTAGAGCAGGATCGTGCCGAAGAGGGCCTGCGCGATGCCCACGCCGCACAGGATGAAATATTTCCACCCCGCCTCGAGACTCGCCGCCGTCCGATAGAGCGTCACCAGCAGTACGGTGGAGAGCGTTGCCGCTTCCATCGCCACCCACAGAAGTCCCAGGTTGTTGGTGGTGAGCGCGATCAGCATCGTCGCCATGAAGAGCTGATACATGCCGTGATAGAGACGCATGCGCCCGGCGGTCACTCTCCCGTGGTCGCGCTCAATGCGCATGTAGGGGCGGGAGAAGAGCGCGGTGCTCAGGCCCACGAGCGCCGTCAGCGTGACGAGGAACACGTTGAACGGGTCGATGAAGAATTGCTCGTGGGCGATGAGAAGGTTCCCATGGCCGATGACATGCACCGTGAGCGTGCAGGCGGCGAGGAAGGTGATGAGGCTCACGGCGGCGTTGAGCTCCGGAGCCCAGCGCCGGTCGCCGACGACCCCGAGCACGAGCGCACCCAGCAGCGGACTTCCGAGTAGTGCCAGGAATTCCATGCGCTAGTAGCCCTCCCTGCCGTCAACGGTTCTAGTCGCCGTGGTGCTCTCGCGCAGCGCTTCGAGGTGATGGAGGTCGAGACTGTCGAACTGCTCTCGGATCTGGAAGAAGAAGATGCCGAGTACCAGTACCGCGACCAGCACGTCGAGCGCGACGCCAAACTCGACCACCATCGGCATGCCGTAGGTCGCGCTCATGGCGCCGAAGAAGAGGCCGTTTTCCATGGAGAGAAATCCCACCACCTGCGACATCGCCTTGCGGCGCGTGATCATGGTGAGGAAGGAGAGCAGCACCACGGCGAGCGCGATGCCGATGGAGTTGCGGGTGGCGGTGCTGGCGAGGGCCGAGATCGGCTGCGCGAGGCCGAAGGCGAACACCACCACGGCGAGCCCGACCAGCATGGTGACCGGAATGTTGAGGAGGGACTCGCTGTCCCAGTAGACCTCGAGCCGCCGGATGAGTCGATGCAGCAGCCAGGGAAGGAACACCACCTTGAGGGCGAGCGTGAGGGCCGCCGACACGTAGAGGTGTGGCTGATGCGTGCGCCACGCGAGCAGCAGCGTCGCAACCAGCAGCAGCGTTCCTTGTAGCGCAAGGAGATTAACCAGGTTGACGACGCGCCGCTGTGCGAGCATGGCGAAGGAGATCAGCAGCAGCAGCGCCGCGCACATATTGAGGAGCTGCAGGTCAAGCGGGGTGCCGCCCATGCGTCAGGCTCCGAGCAGCAGGTGCACGAGGAGCCCGAGCACCGCGAACACAAAGGCGATCCCTAGGAACTCCGGCGCGCGGAACACACGCAGCTTCGCCGACACGGTTTCGATGAGCGCGAGCGCGCCGCCCGCGACCAGGAGCTTCACCGCCAGCAACGGGATCGAGGCGAGCAGTGCGGCCGGGCCGCCGGCCCCCGTGGAGACGCCCCAGGGAACGAACAGCGCAAAGCCGATGCAGGCGTAGTTGAAGAGCTTGAGCGCCGCCGCCCACTCCATCAGTGCGAGGTGGCGCGCCGAATACTCGAGCAGCTGCGCCTCATGGATCATGGTCAGCTCGAGGTGGGTGGCAGGATTATCGATCGGGATGCGCGCGTTCTCGGCCAACAGCACCATGGTGAAGGCGATCGCGGTGAAGGCGAGGCTCGGGTAGAGCCCCACCGTCTGCGTGGCGAGGTTCTCGGCGATTGCCGGGAGCGCCGTTGTTGCCGAGATCAGGGAGGCGACGAAGATGACCATGAGGAGCGCGGGCTCGGCGAGGAACCCCACCATCATCTCGCGCCGTGCGCCGAGCGTGCCGAAGGCAGTGCCGACGTCGATCGCGGCGAGCGCCTGGAAGACCCGCGCGGTGGCCAGCAGCCCCACGAGCGCGATGGCGTCCGCCGCGATGGTGAGCGGCAGCCGTGTGCCCATGGAGGGAATGATAGCCGCCGCCAGCGTCATCGCGCTGAAGACCACGTACGGGGTCAGGCGAAAAAGCGGCGAAGCGGTGTCGGCAATGACCGCTTCCTTGTGGAAGAGCTTTCGGATACCGCGATAGGGCATCCACAGGCTCGGGGCGCTGCGGTTTTGCAGCCAGGCGCGGCATTGATTCACCCAGCCGACGAAGAGCGGAGCTGCCGCAAGCGCCGCAACGACTTCGAGGACCTGGGCGATGAGATCGATGGGTCTCATAGCACGAGCGCCAGCAGCAGCACGAGTGTCACGAAGCTATAGAGCAGGTAGGTCGCGATGCGCCCCTGCTGCAGCCAAGCCACCGCATCCGTCGCTCGCTCCACAAGTCTCCCGAGCGGCAGGTAGAGCCCCTGCCAGATGCGGTCGGCGACGGTGACGCTATAGCGCGGCACGCGGTCGAAGGGCGAGGGGAGCTCGCGGGTTATGGCGAAAAAGCTGCCGAAGATGTGGCGGATGGGCTGCCCGAAGCCTTCCGCGGTGTCCTGCATGCGTGGCGTGAGCTCGCCGAAGCCGCAGTCCCAGGGTCGCACCGCGCGCCGATGGCCGTGATAGAAGAGCCGTACGGCGAGCATCGTCACGATCACGATCGCTACGATGGCGAGGAAGAACACGATCGGCGAGTAGGACACCTGCCGTCCCGGCACGGGCGCGAGCAGCCACCAGGGCGAGGGCGGGCCCGACGGCAGCGCGGCGCCCAGCTGTTCCACCACCGGGCGCAGGGCGCCGATGACATAGGTCGGCAGCAGCCCGAGCGCGACACACCCGAGGGCAAGCCAGACTAGCCCGATGCGCTCGAGAACCCCGGCATCGTGCGCGCGTGCGAGGCCCGCCTCACGCGGTCGGCCGAGGAAGGTTACGCCGAAGAACTTGACCATGACGTACGCCGCGAGCGCGGCGGCGAGCACCAGGAGCGCAGCTCCAAGTGGCAGCAGCATATTGATGAAGGGGCGAGGCACCTGGTGCGCAAAGAGAAATGCCTGCAGCAACAGCCACTCCGACACGAAGCCGTTGAGCGGCGGCAGGCCCGACATCGCTAGCGCCCCCACCAGGGTGAGCGCTGCCACCCAGGGCATGCGGTGGATCAGGCCCCCGAGGCGCCCGAGGTTGCGCTCGCCGGTTGAATGCAGCACCGCCCCCGTGCCGAGAAACAGGAGGCTCTTGATGAAGGCGTGATTGAGGCTGTGATAAAGAAGTGCGATGAGGGCGAGCGCCGCGAGGGCGCGCATGCCTGCGCCGCGGAACACGAGTGCCAGTCCCAAGGCGCTGAAGATGACGCCGAGGTTCTCGATCGACGAATAGGCCAGCAGCCGCTTCATATCGGTCTGCACGGCGGCAAACACCGCGCCGAACAGCGCAGCGAAGAGGCCGAGCGCGAGTGGCACGAGCCCCCACCACCACTCTTCGTGACCGAGCAGATCGAAGCTCACCCGTAGCACGCCGTACACCGCGGTCTTCAGCATCACGCCGCTCATGAGCGCCGATACCGGCGAGGGGGCGGCCGGGTGCGCTTCCGGCAGCCACACATGGAACGGCACGAGCCCGGCCTTGGCCCCGAATCCCGCCAGCGCCAGGAGGAAAGCCACGCTCGCCCACGGCGGCGGGAGGTGTGCACCCCGCATCGCGTCGAAGGTGAATTGCCAGCTGCCGCCCTGCATGACGCCGAAGCTCAGCAGGATGGTGAGGGCCCCGAGGTGGGCGATCAGCAGATACAGGAAGCCCGCCCGGCGGATCTCGGGAAGGCCGTGCTGGGCGGTGACCAGGAAATAGGAGGACAGCGCCATCGTCTCCCACGCCACCATGAAGGCGTAAGCGTCGTCGGCGAGCAACACGAGACCCATGCTCGCGAGGAACACGTGGTACTGAAGGCACAGAAGCCCGGGCGGCGTCCCCTGGCCGCGCCGGAAGTACCCCGCAGCGAACACCGAGATCCCCGCCGACACCACCCCGAGCAGCGCGAGAAACGCGCTGCTGAGCGCATCCTGACGGACGTGCATCGGCAGGTCGGGCAATCCGATGAGGAGCGTGCGTTGCTCGACGGGAGCGGCGAGGCCCGCGAGCGCCACCAGTGCGAGGAGGATTCCGCACAGTGCGCCGAGTGGAAACAGCGTGCGGCCGGCGAGCCCGACGCTTCTCGGACGCAGCAGCCCCAGGAGCCCGATCAGACCCCACGCCGCGATCAGCGTCAGGCTGGCGGAGAGCGGCGAGTGAATCAGTGGTATCACAGGTGCTGCATGGGATACGCGTTGGATTATAATCAGAAGCGCCGCTAATGATACTCGCGCCGCGGGCTTTGGCCTGCAAGGACATCCCGTGACTCTCGAAGACCGCACCGCAAGACTGACGATCTTGGTTGATCCTCGTAAGAAGGCGTTGTTCGAACGCTTATGCGCGGAGGAAGACGCGACCCCTTCGCAGGTCCTACGGCGATTGATTCGGCGCTACATCGAGGAGCGCACCGGTCAGCCGTGGGAACCGAGTGCGGAATCCACTAAGCCAGCGTCGCGGAGCGCAACACGACGCGAGACATCCGCGCCGGGCGCTCGGAACACAGGTCGCGGGCGTAGCTAGACGTAATCGTCGAGCTTGTCGGAGGCCTATATGACTAGACTCGACCTCGTCACCAGGCTGGTGCAGTGCCAAGGAGATATCGAGGCGCTGCTGACGAAGCTTGAGGATTTCCCGTTTGACTCCGAAGTGCCGCTGGTGACACTCGATGCGTCTCATATCACCTCAGTTTTAGAGCGTTTCCTTTCAGGCGACAAGTCGGCTGCAAACGTAAAGCGTTGGGCAGGGATAGTCGCGGGCCGGGACGACGTCGGTTACGCCGAGGCTGATAAGGTTTCGATTGCCGACGCTTTATTTGTGTTGGCGATTCCGGACATCAACGGTGAACTTACGCCGGAAAGCGCCGGGGACTTACTTCGTCAGTTACGACATGAGGTCTAACAAAGCAGCTGTGATTGGAAGCTATGCACTCAGCGAGAGGGTGGCGGCGAGCGGTGTCAGCAGGGTAAAGCGAACTCCGCTGGCCGCAGTGCACCGAATTTGCACCAAATGCTTCTGTCGCAAACGAGAGGGAATTCTCGGTGCAAATTCGGTGCACTCACGAACTCGCAGCGCTACCATGGCACGCTTCTTGATGCAGGGTTGGCGACGTTGTCAGTTTCCGCAATCAATGAGTGAGTTTGAGGGTCGATGTGTCGCTTAGAGTCGTGAAGAGGAAGAGGGGCGTCTTTTAATCCGCAGGTCGTCGGTTCTATCCCGCCAAGCCACATATAAATCACCTGCTTACATTGTGTAGTTGATGCGCCTTAGAGGTGTGCGCAGGAGTGTTGCGCAGAGTTAATCACTGCACTGAATTCGCACTGAGCGGCTGACGGACTTTCGCTGTTTTTGTGCGTTAGGTCGGAGGCAGCCCACCCATGCGCGCATCCGACCGATTCCACCAGCCGCCGCCCAGTGCCTGAAATAGTGCAGCCGTATCAGCGTAACGGTTTACCTGTGCCTGCAGTTGGGCGTTGACGGCGGTTTGATAGGTCTGTTCGGCGCTCAGTAACTGGAGATAGGTAGCGTAGCCGGCACGTTGCTGAGCGCGCACGACATCCAGTGTCACCTTGGCCGCTTTCGTGCTCGCGGCTGCGGCGCGCAATGCCTCGGCGTCGTGCTCGAGAGCCGCCAGGGTATCGGCCACATTCTGAAACGCCGCGATCACGGCACTTCGGTATTGTTCCTGCGCCTCGAGGTAGGCCGCGCGCGCCGCGCGTTCCTTGTGCATCAGCGCGCCGCCCTGAAAGATCGGCTGAGTGACCTGGCCGCCCAGGTCCCAGAACCCCGCATCGCTCCATGTGAGACTGCTCAGTGTCAGGGCCGAGGCACCGACGTCGGCCGTGATGGTGAAGCTTGGCAAGCGATTGGCGACGGCCACGCCGATCTGCGCGGAGGCGATGTGCAGGTTCTCCTCGGCCTGACGCACGTCGGGACGCTGTTCGATGAGCCGCGAGGGCACGCTCAGCGGCAATTCCTGCGGCAGCTTCAGCTGTGACAGCTCGAACTGCTCGGGCAGCCCCTCGCTGGCCAGGGCGCCGGAGAGTGCTGCCAGCAGGTCGCGCTGCTGTGCGAGTAGCTTCAGCAACGGCGGCAGCGTGGCGCTCGCCTGGGCCACTTGGGCTTCCTGGGCGGCCACGTCGAGGCGACTCGCGTATCCGCGCGCCTGCTGCTGGCGCAGTACCTCCAGACTCTTCTCGTCTGAGGCGATGAGTTCGCGGGTCGTGCCGATCTGCTCGCGCACGCCGGCCTCTTGGATGGCCGCGACCACGACATTGGCGGTCAGCGCGAGGTACGTCGCAGTGAACTCGAAGCGCGTCTGCTGCTCTGCGGCCGCCATCGACTCAACCAGCCGCCGGTTCAATCCGAACACGTCGGGCATGAACGACACGCTGACCTCGGGCGTAAAGAGGTTGAAGCGCAGAGCGCCGGAGTTGGGCGTCGGGGAAAGCTCGGCAGAGGTCTTGCTGCGGCTCGCAGCGAAACCGGCCGAAACAGTCGGGTAATACGCGCCTCGTTGCGCGAGCAGGTTCTCGTGCGCAACGGTGAGCGCCGCTTCGGCGGCCTTCAGGTCCGGGTTGGCTTTCAGTGCGCGCTCGACCAGGGCGTTCAACGCAGGCGACTCGAATAGCTGCCACCATCCAGCGGGAATGTCCTGCCCGTCGACGAAACGCTGCGCCTCGTCCCCTGGCAGGTTCGAAGCGGATGCGGTCGGTGCCAGGGGAGCCTGAGTGTAGCGCGGGACATCGGGCGCGGCAGGCCGCACAAAATTCGGTCCTACGGTACACCCAGCCAACAGCAGGGTGAGCGCAGATACTGCGCAGTGTTTGGCAGACGTGGCGCGGACGCTCATGTGTTCCCGTCCGGGACCGCCGCATTTCCGCGGCCGACGAACGGCATGCAACAGGCCGGCACCACGACCAGGAGCAGTATCGAGCCGAGCAGCATGCCGCCAACCACCACGGCAGCCAGGGGACGTTGCACTTCGCTGCCGATGCCGGTCGAAAGCGCGGCCGGCAACAGGCCGATACCGGCTGACAGGCTCATCATCAGCAGGGGCCGCATCACGCGGATTGCTGCCCTGAACATCGCCTCATCGGCGGAATGCGTGAGTCGCCGCTCCTGCGTGAAGGTCGTGATCATCAGAATGCCAATCATGACGGCAACTCCGAACAGGGACACAAACCCAATGGCAGCAGAAATGCTGAAGCTGAGACCAAACAGATAGAGCGCGAAAATGCCACCCGCGATCACGAAGGGAATACCGAGCAGCGCCAGGAGGCACTCGCGCGCGGAGTTGAAGAGCGCGTACAGCAGGCCAAGGATCAGGACGAGACTCACTGGAATGACAATGGCCAGCCTTTCCTTGGCAGCCTGAAGCTGCCCGAACTCGCCGGCCCACACCAGGCGATACCCGCTGGGCAATTTCACGTTACGCGCAATGCGCTCCTGCGCTTCGGCAACGGTGCTGCCGAGGTCGCGCTCCCGGACGCTGAACTTCACCGGCATGAAGCGCTGATTGCTCTCGTGATAAATCCACGCGGCGCCGGTGTCGACGTCAAGGGCGGCCAGTTCCTTGAGGGGAATGTAAGCGTTAGTGCCGCCGCCGGTCGCAGCGGCGACCCGAATGTTGCCAATGCTCTGCACCGAATCACGGTAGTCCTTCGGGTAGCGGACGGCGACGTCGAACTGCCGGTCACCCTCGAGCACGGTGGTGGCTGAGGCGCCTCCCGTCGCAGCCTGGATCACGGTGTTGACGTCTCCCGTATTCAACCCGTACCGCGCGGCACGGCGGCGATCGACCTTGATGTCGAGATTCGGCTGCCCGAGCACCGGAAACACACCGAGGTCGGTGATGCCCCGGATATGGCTCATTTCCTCCCGCACTTTCTCGGCGAGCTGGGTGAGGGTTTCGAGATTCGGGCCGATAATCTTGACAGAGTTGACCGCCTTCACTCCCGAGATGGCTTCCTCGATGTTGTCCTGAATGTACTGAGAGAAGTTGAAATTGACCCCAGGGAGCTCGCGCTGAAAGACCGCATTGATCCTGTCGGTGAGCTGCTCCTTCGTGAGGCCCGCAGGCCATTGCTCCTCGGGCTTGAGCACCGCAAAAAGCTCGACATTGGAAAAAGGCGACGCGTCGCTGCCGTCATCGGGACGGCCGTGCTGGGAGAACACGGTAATCACCTCGGGGAAACGCTTGAGGATGGTGCGCATTTTGCGCGACGCGGCCTCGCCGTCCTCGAGCGACAGCGTCATGGGCATCGAGGCGCGGATCCAGTAATTGCCTTCTTCGAGCGCAGGCAGGAATTCACTCCCGAGCCGGGGCACCAGCCACGCCGCAGCCGCCAGCGCCACGAGGCCCGCGCCGATGAAGATCGAGCGGCGAGGGAGCACGAAGCGCAGCACGGGATCGTACAGCCGGTGCAGTGCACGCACGATCAGCGTTTCGCTTTCGGCCACGTGTTCGGGGAGCAGCAAGGAGGCCAGCGTCGGGGTCACGGTAAAGGTGGCTATGAGGGCTCCGGCCAGTGCGTAACCATAAGTACGCGCCATCGGCCCAAAGATGGCGCCTTCGACCCCCTGCATCGTGAACAGCGGAACGAACGCGGCCACCACGATGAGGGCTGCAAAGAACACGGCACGATCGATCTGAACGGCGCTGACCAGGATCAGTCTCAGGCGATCGGTCCAACCGTGTACCGGAGTCGCATGATGCGGTGTGGTCGAGGGGTCGGGCCCCCACTCACCGCGCGCCAGGCGTTGCAGCAATCCCTGTCGCTCGGCAAGCGGCGCCTGGAAATTGCGAAAGATATTCTCAACCAGGATGACGGCGGATTCGACGATGATCCCGAAGTCGACGGCTCCGAGAGAAAGCAGGTTGGCACTCTCGCCTGTGACCACGAGTGCGATGATCGCAAACAGCAGCGCGAAGGGAATGTTGACGCCCACGATGATGGCGCTGCGCAGGTCACCGAGGAAGATCCACTGGATCAGAAAAACCAGCAGGCAGCCGAACGCCAGGTTGTGCAGCACCGTGTGAGTGGTGACGTCGACGAGTGCACCGCGGTCGTAGATCGGGACGAGTCGCACGCCGGACGGTAGACTGCCGTCATGATTCATCAGATCGATCTCGGCCTTGACCTTCGGCAGCATGTCGGCGGTCTTTTCCGTGCGGCTCATGACAACGATGCCGGCCACAGCGTCGTCTTCATCGTCGTGCCCCCAGATGCCGAGGCGCGGAACGAAGCCCAGGGACACCCGGGCTACGTCCTTGATCTGCACCGGCAGCCCGCCCGACTGCGTGAGCAGGATGTCCTCAATGTCGTCGAGCCTTGAGCCCTGAGTCAGATCGTCGTTGCCGCCATCGTCGATAAGACCCACGCCGCGGATGTTGATCGATTGCTGGCCAACGCGGATCTCCCGACCGCCGACGTTGGCGTTCGCGTTGCCGAGCGCAGTCAACACCTGCGCGACGCTCAGGTTGTAGCCTTCGAGCTTGTGGGGGTCGACTTCCACCTCGAATTGCTTGGTAGGTCCGCCCCAGCTGTTGACCTGAACGATGCCGGGGATGGTCAGCAAGCGACGGCGCACGATCCAGTCCTGAACGGTGCGCAGATTGGTCAGACCGAAATGCTTCGGTCCCACCACCTGGTAGCGGTAGATCTCACCCGTGGTGCTGTTCTGCTGGATCTGAGGCGTCACGCCGCCGGGCAGATTGACGTTCTGCTGCAGGGCGATCGCCGCCTGCGCATAGGCGAAGTGAAAATCGACGCCGTACTTGAAGACCACGCGCACAAACGACAGTCCGTAGAAGGATGTCGAGCGAATGACATCGATCCCCGGGGTCGTGTACAAGCCGATTTCCATCGGTCGGGTGTAGTAGCGCTCCATCTCCTCGGCCGACAACCCCGGGGCCTGGGCTGTGATCTCGAGGATGACGGGGGTCGGATTGGGATAGGCCTCGATGTTGAGCGCTCTGAAGGCAACGAGTCCGGCACCGGCAAACAGCAACAGGCCGAACACCACGATGGCACGGCGGCTCAGGCAGAAGGCGACGAGAGACTTGAACACGGAGCGGGGCTGCGACTTGCTCAGGAAGCGGTCAGTCGCTCGGCGGAGCCTCGAGCAGGTTGCTCAGGAAGACCCCGCCCTCGATCACGGCGAGCTCGTTGGCCTTGAGTCCTGACAGTACCTGGTAGCGTCCCTCGCGCTGCAGGCCGAGCCTGAGAGAGCGCTCGGCGAAGTGCCGTTGGTCGGTCGTGACCCAGGTGATCATCGAGCCATCGCCTTCGCGTACGACGGCGGTAGCGGGGACGGCGAGGCTCTTCACGGGCTCTGCGGTGCGGATAACGACAGTGGCGAGCATTCCGGGCCGAAGGTCGCCCTTCGGATCCCCCACTCGCGCGCGCACGCTCAGGCGGTGCGTGTTTGGGTCAATCGTCGAGTAGACCCTCGCCACGTGGCCGATGTACTCGCGATCGGAATAGGCGGGGACCTTTACGGTGACGCTCTGTCCGGTGCGTACCCGCGGGCTGTCGGTCTCGGGGACGTTGGCAATCACCCACGTGGTGTGGGCAGCTGTTCCCGGCGAGTCGAACTGGCCGGTCGCAACCATGCGATCGATCTCGGCGTCCGTTTTGCCGAGCGCGCGCAGCGCATTACCGGCGGCTTTGACAGCGGCCGCCGCGGTCTGTTGTGCGGCGATGGCTCCTTCGAGTTCTTTAGGTGCGATGCCATTCGCCTCGCCTAAGGACTGCGCGCGCAATAGCTCCTTGCGGCTCATCTCGAGATTCGCCGCGGCGCTGATGAGGGTGGACTCCGCCTGGATGACCGCAGGATCTTCATCGAAACTGACCGTGCCAACGGTCTCGGACTCGACGACGAAGGAAAACGTACCCACAGGCTCGATCTTGAGGACGCTGCGCTGCTCGGGCGACAAGTCGAGCGCCTTGGCGGCGGTTGTCACGGGGCTCGGAGCCGCAGTACCCGGATCGGCGTCGGACGCCCCAGGGCTCCGGCGACAGCCGAGCGCGAGTAGCGCAAGGCCGATCGCTGCGCTGATCAGCAGAGTGCGGCCGGCAGAGTTCAGCATATCGGTCGGCAATCGATAAGAGAGGACATCGGGGATAGCGCCTCACGGAGACCGCGGACGCTAAAGGCTGGACGACAGTCTAAGGAGCCGGCGCGAGCAAGGGGATGAAGGGAGCATTACCGATCGGTAATGCTCGCGGCGCCATCGGTTCTAGACGCCGACCGCGGGCAGCACCAGGCGCGCGATCAAACCGGGCCCCGCGTCCTCGAGTTGGAGGCTCCCGCCATGCAAGCGTGCGATCGCGAGCACACTTGCGAGACCCAAGCCCCAGCCCGGGACAGCGCGATCGAGCCGGTAGAAGCGGGTGCCGACGCGCGTGCGCTCCTCCTCCGGTATACCGCGACCATTGTCACGTACGGTAAGGGTCACGGAGGCGCCCTCGCGGCGGGTGTCGACCTGGATCGCGCCGCCGCTGGGCGTGTACTTGACCGCGTTGTCGATCAAGTTCGCGACCGCGTTTGCGAGCAGGTCGCCATCGCCCGCGACGGTAGGCTGGGCGTCCAGCGTATGGGTGAGTGTCAGGCCCTTGGCCTCCGCCACCGCGTCGTAGAGATCGAGGGCGTTGACCGCGATCTCGTTCAGCGAGACCGCGGCGAAGGTCTGTCGTCGCGCACCCGATTCGACTTCGGCAATTCGCAGCAGCTTGTCGAATACGACGTTGAGGTCCTGGATCTCGGCAATCGCGAATCCAACCGCTTCCGGCAAGGCATCCGCGGGTTTGGCGGCGTTCTGAGCCGTATACAGACGCGCGAGAACTCGTGACAGTGGCGTGCGAATGTTGTGTGCGATCGTGTTAGAGACGTGCCGCACGCCTTCCATCAGAGCGTGGATCCGATCCAGCATGGCGTTGATGTCGTGGCTCAGGCGCGCGAATTCATCCTCTTTTGCCGAGATCGGTACCCGCCGCGCCAGGTCGCCGCGCTCGATCTGGGCAGCTGTCTCGCGGATGGTGCTGATACGACGCTCGAGCTGCCGCCGGAACAGCAACGCCCCGACAACCGCCATCAGCAGCGTCACGATGGCGCCGGAAAGGATCGCCCCGCGTATGATCTGCTTGAGCTCGTGCTGGTCCTGCATGTCCCGCCCGACGATGAGGATGCTGCCATCGTCGAGTGCCGTAATGCGCAGCCGGCTCCGGGAGGATCTGCCGGCGCGCAGGACCTGATGTTCGGAGATGCTGCGCATCGGGGTCATGATCTCGGGCGTGACCGCGAGATTACCCGCGACGACACGACCGTCGGGCCCGAGGAGCGTGTAAACCTCGGTATCGGAATCGATACCGTCCCCGAGGAGATTGTTGATGCGACTGCCGAGCGCGGGCGAGCCGCTGCTTTTGTGGTAGTCCACGAGCCGTTGCGTCGTGGTATCGATCTGGCTGTCGATGCGCCGCTGCCAGACGCCGACAGTCTGCACATAGAACACCACCAGCAGCACGGTCATCGTGAATACGACCAGCGCGCCGAAAATCAGCGCCTGCCGAAAGGCAATCGAAGACCACCAGCGGGCGAAGGGGCCGCTCATCCGGCCGCTTCGCGCGCCGGGCCGGCCGGCGACAGCGTGTAGCCCACGCCGCGCACGGTGTGGATCAGGGGAACCGACGCATCCTTGTCGATCTTGCTTCTCAGGCGACTTATATGCACGTCGATCACGTTGGTCTGCGGATCGAAGCGATAGTCCCACACCGACTCCAACAGCATCGTGCGAGTCACGACGCGTCCTTGGTGCAACAGCAGGTAGGCGAGCAGGCGAAACTCCCGCGGTTGCAGCGCGATGGCCCGCCCGGCTCGCTCCACGCTGCGGGCGATCAGGTCTACCCTCATATCCGCTACGCGCATCTCCCGCACACCCTCGTCCGGTTGCGAGCGCCGTAGGACGGCCTCGATACGCGCGGCAAGCTCGGAGAACGCGAACGGCTTGGTGAGATAGTCGTCGCATCCGTCCTTAAGGCCGCGGACGCGCTCATCGGTCGCGGAAAGTGCGCTCAGGACAACGACCGGGGTCTTACGACCTAGTGAGCGCAACGTCTTGAGAATCGACAGGCCGTCGATGTCGTTCGGCAGCATGCGGTCGAGCACGATCAGGTCCCATGCGTCCCCCACCGCGCGGCCGATAGCGTCGACGCCATCTCGGCAGACCGTGACCCGCCAGCCGAGCTCGCGCAGTCCGTTGGCAACGTACTGCGCGTTCTCTGTGTCGTCCTCGATGATGAGGCAGCGCCGCATGATTGGGTGCCGAGCTCGTAAAGTACCCATAGTATCGCGCAGGTCTGCGGCTCTTCGAAGTTAAGCCGTCGTTTCCAGAGCTGACCTTTCCAATCGGTAATCCTAGGGCCTTCATTCGGCAGCGCGAGCCTCCGCTCTCGAGTGCGCCGCATCGAGCGATGTGGTGAAGTGGTTCGTCCGTCCGGGAAGCGTGAACGCGCCGGGAAGGTCGCGAGAAGCGGTAGTACGGGCAGATGAAACGGCCGGAAACGATTGATGGCAGGAACCTGGTGCGCCGATGATGGTGCGCGCCCCGCAACGCGCACGTGCGTGGATCTTGGTGGTCGTCGCGCCGCTCTGCGGAGAGCCCGTTAGCGTCGTTCTCGCGAGAGGATCACCCTCACCCTATCAGCCACCATGGCGGGCGGCGTACAGAGCGTGTGAGCGCCAAGCAGACCAGGAGCACGTGCGTGGTTGGTGGCGACGTCAAAAGTTCATCAATAAGTGCGTCGTCGCGAGCAAGGAGAAGCCCAAATGACGAGAGCTGGGTCACTTCTGTACACAGGCCGAAAATCCGCCGGCCCCTCAGTGCAAATTCAAGTGCACTGACTAACTCGCAGCGGAACCAAGGCACACTTCTCAACGCAGCGTTTATCACGTTGTTAGCTTCTGAAATAAATGCCCTAGTTTGCGCGCCAATGTGTCGCTTAGAGCCCTGGGGAGGAAGAGGGGCGTCTTTTAATCCGCTGCTCGACAGTTCGACCCCGTCACGCCCCAATTGAATACTATTAAATCAGCGTGTTGAGCGCAGTCAGCGCTCAAGCCTGCTTTGCGTTTGTCATTTCGTGCACGCTGGGTACAGTCAGCTACTCGCCGCTACACATGACCGATGGTGTTCGGGCATGGCCTCTATTCGGTGCATCGTCTGGCCCGTGAGCGGTGATGTTTCATAGCGTGCATAGGTGCGAGTAAAAGGGCGCTCCTCAAGGTCAGCGACACTCAGCACACGTAAGAAGGCCCAGAGTCGGGCAAAGGCCGTCGCTCTTAGGGAGCCGGCACAGGTTTGAGCGCGGCTGCAGGCTGCGTCGAGCGGCCGCGCAGCCGATCGAGATAGATATAAACCACTGGCGTACTGAACAGGGTGAGGGCCTGCGACACGATCAGGCCGCCAACGATGGCGTAGCCGAGCGGTTGACGAAACTCCGAGCCGGTGCCATTCATGAGGATCATCGGAACGCCACCCAACGCCGCGCAGGCCGTGGTCATCAGAATGGGTCGCAGGCGCTGGTGCGACGCCTCGCGGACCGCCTCCTCACCGGTTAGCCCCTTCTCGCGCTCAAGATGCAGGGCGACGTCGACGATCATGATGCCATTCTTCTTGACGATGCCGATCAGGAGAATGATGGCGATGATGCCGATCACATTGAGGTTCTGGCCCACAGCGATCAAGGCCAGCAACGCCCCGAGACCCGCCGAGGGCAGAGTCGAGAGAATCGTCAAGGGGTGGATGAAACTCTCATAGAGCACGCCCAGGATGACGTAGACGGCCAGCAGCGCGGCGCCGATCAGGAGCGGCTCATCGGCCAGCGATTGCTGGAAGGCCTGGGCCGTCCCCTGAAAGGAACCCGTGAGGGTGATTGGTGCTTGCAGTTTGTCGCGCGCGCTTTGTACCGCTTGCGTCGCTTGGCTGAGCGCCACCCCGGGGGCGAGATTGAAGGACAGAGTCGCGGCGGGATATTCGTCCTGATGGTTGACCGTCAGGCTGTTCGTCGCCGTGGGGTCTATCTTCACGAACAGTGACAGCGGAACGGCTCCTCCCGTGATCGGTGAGAGCACATACACCGAATTGAACAGGTCGGGCGTCGCCTGCAGCTCCGGTGGCGCCTCGACGATCACGTGGTAGCTGTTTTGTTGAGTGTAGTATTGGGCGACCTCACTCTGCCCGATCAGCTCGTAGATCGCCGCGTCGATGTCGGTCGGAGAGATGCCGAATCGTCCGATGGCGTCGCGGTCGATGGTCAGATTGACTGCGGCGCCTTGCGATTGCTGATCGGAACTGATGTCCGTGAGCTGCGGCACATCCTTCAGGGCGGCGAGCAGCTTGGGCGCCCAGGTGTTCAACTCGGTCAAGTCAGGATCGGCGAGAGTATATTGATACTGCGCCTGTCCTACGCGACCGCCGACGTTGATATCCTGCGCCGCCTGAAGAAAGGTTTGCACCCCGACGAGCCCTGCAAGCCTCGGGCGAAGTCTTGCGATCACCTGGTCAGCAGTCGCCGTGCGACCGCTGGCCTTGGGCTTCAGGGCGATGCTCAGACTCGCCTGATTGGTGCTTGCCGAGCCGATGAATATGGCTACCCCGGCGATAGCCGCATCCTGGCTCAGGACCTTGGCGACATCCTGCACCTTCTGTTTGGTCTTGGTGAAGGACGCATCCTGCGACGTGATCATGACTCCGCTGAGGAAGCCGGTATCTTGCTGAGGAAAGAAGCCGGTGGAGACGGTGGCATAGAGCCAGATCGCCGCCACCATGGTGGCAAGAAAGACGACCAGCGTCACCGGTTTGTGGCGCAGGACGATGTCCAAGGCTCGCGCGTAGCCGGTCTCCAGGTTGCGGAAGGCCGCCTCCAGCGTCCGGGTGAACCGATTCGAAGGCGGTTTGGGCGCCTTCAGGAACCTGGCGCAAAGCATCGGCGTCAATGTCAGCGACAAGATCAGGGACAGGAGCACCGCCGCGCTGAGGGTGACGGCGAACTCTCGCATGAGCAGGCCAACCACGCCACCCATGAACATCAGCGGCGTGAACACCACGACCAGTGAGATCGAGATCGTCAGAATGGTGAAGCTGATCTCTCTGGAGCCGGCCAGAGCGGCGTCCAGTGGAGCCTCGCCGGCCTCGATGCGCCGCCAGATTACCTCCACCATGACGATCGCGTCGTCGACCACGAAGCCCACGGCGATGGTGAGGGCCATCAGTGAGAGATTGTCGAGGCTGAACTTGAGCGGCAGCATCGCCGCCATGGTCGCCAGCAGCGCCAAGGGGATTACGACGCTCGGGATGAGGGTCGCACGGATATTGCGCAGGAAGAGGAAGATCACGGCCACCACCAGCACAATGGTGATGAGTAGCGTTGTCTCCACGTCCTTGACCGAAGCGCGAATAGTCTGGGTACGATCAGCCAGAACGTGGATGGTGATGGCCGGCGGAATGTTGGCCTGCAGGCCGGGCAATGCCTTGGTGATCTGGTTTGCCGTCTGGATGACGTTGGCCCCGGGCTGCTTGTAGATGATGAGGAGGATGCTCTCGCCGCCCTTCAGGGTCGGATCAGTGTTGGCCTTCCCCGGGAAGGCCCAGGCGCCGATCTGGTTGTTCTCCACATCCTCGATGGCACCGCCCAGGTCCGCGACCCGGATCGCGGCGCCGTTGTGGTATCCGACCACGAGCTGATTCCACGGCGACACATCCAGGATCTGGTCGTTGGCGTAGACAGTGAGATTCTGCGCAGGTCCTTTGATCGCGCCCTTGGGTCCATTGACGGTGCTGGCCACGATCTGCGCGCGGACGTTGTCGATCTGCAGGCCGAGGGCCGCTACTTTGCGAGGATCGATGCGGATGCGAACGGCGGGCTTCTGCTGTCCGCCGATGGTGACGAGTCCCACCCCATCGATCCTCGAGATCTGCTGCGACAGGATCACGTCGGCATAGTTGTCGATCTGGGCGAGCGGCAGGGTGTCGGAGGTGAGTGCGAGGATCATGATCGGCGCATCGGCCGGATTGACCTCGCGCAGGGTGGGCGCGCTCGGGAGATTGGTGGGCAGCTGGCCGCTCGCCGCGGTGATTGCGGCCTGGATTTGCTCGAAGTCGGTGTTGATGTTCTGTGTCAGCTCAAACTGCAAGGTGATGCTGGTCGAGCCGAGCGAGCTCACCGAGGTCATCTGGCTGATGCCGGGGATGGCCGAAAACTGGCGCTCGAGTGGTGTGGCGACGTTCGAGGCCATGATCTCAGGACTCGCGCCCGGAAGAATGGCGCTAACCTGAATGGTCGGGAAGTCCACGTTCGGCAACGCTGCCACGGGCAGGCTGACATAACCGACGACTCCTACCAGGAGGAACGCGATCGCAATCAGCGAGGTCGCGACTGGACGGTGGATGAAGGGGCTCGAGAGGCTCACGAGGCTGGCGGCTTAGCCGCCGTGGGGAGGCTGATCTTGACCGTAGAGCCCGTACTCAGGGACATCTGCCCGTCGATGACCACGGTCTCTCCGGGCGCGAGGCCGGTGCTGATCACCGCCGTCGCACCCGCGGTCGAGCCAACCTTGATCGGCCGCATCGACACCTTCTGGTCGGCCCCGACCACATAGGCGAAGGATCCGTTTGGCCCCTGGTTCACCGCCGCGGTGGGAATCGTCGTAGCGTTCGCAAGCGTCCGCAGCGTGAGCTGGATATTGACGAACTGGCCGGGCAACAGGCGCTCGTCGGTGTTGGCAAAACGCGCTTTCATTCTGACGGTTCCCGTCGTGGGATCAACCCGGTTGTCGGCGATGCTCAGTTCGCCCGCACCCAGCGAAGCGCCTGTCTCCTGGCTCAGCGCTTGCGTCGCCAGGGGCTTGCGGAAACCATCGGAAGCTTCCGACAGGCGTTGATAGTCGCCCTGGGGGACCGAGAAGGTCACAGCGATGGGTTCGATCTGATTGACGATGACGATCCCGATTGGGCTGGTCGTGGCGCCGGTCGTGCTGCTCGTGCTGCGGGTTGCCGCGCTTACGGCGACGAGATTGCCGGGGTCGACTGTGCGCACGCCGGTGCGCCCGGCGATCGGGGAGATGATTCGGCACCAGCGCAGGTTGATCTGAGCGGTAGCTACCGCGCCCTCATCGAGCAGGACGATTCCCTCATCCTGCTGCACCAGTGCGCCTTGGTCTTCGACCGTCTGGCGGGCGATTGAATCCTGGCTTTCCAAGGTCTGGTAGCGCGCCAGGTCGACCCGGGCCCCGGCCAGGAGCGCCCGATCTCGCCTGAGAGCCCCCTCCGCCTGGACGAGCGCCGCGCGATAGGGCGCGGGATCGACTTGTGCCAAAAGCTGCCCCGCCTTTACGTTGCTTCCCTCGACGAAGTCGACGCTGAGGAGCATGCCGCTGACCTGTGCGAGGACTACATCGCTTGTCCAGGCCTGAGCCGTGCCCAGGGCGGTGATGGAAACCGGAACGTCCTGAACCGAGACTGTGGCCGCCGCTACTGGGATTGTTGGGGGGACGGACGGTTTGGGTGCGGGCGTTAACAACCAGCGAAAGAGAAGCCACGCGCCGATGAGCACAGCGACCAGAACAAGGGCTGAGACAACCCGGTGTTTTTTAATTCGAGAACGGATGTGCCAGCCGCGAGAGGGATGACCCAAGCCTTTTCTCGAGCTCGGCGTGGCTCGCAGCGCCTGCACAGACGCGGGATCGATCAACCGGTGGCTCGCGGACCTCAGGCGTGCAACCGCCTTCAGGCGAAGCGCTGCCGCGCCGCCTGGGAAATCAAAGCCTGCCACCCAGTGTTTGATGCGTGAAGTGCCCCAGGGTGCTCAATCGTCAGTAGTGATCGAAATCGAGCACCTATTGGGATCAAAACGGCTGACCAAAAGATTGAGCCTGTCCGAATGTGAATAGGCAGACCGTTCGGTACCGTACAGACCGCGCAGCGGGTAAAGTCGCGGGATACTCGGCGGCGAGATCGAGGGGGCGGTGTCGGGGGCGGAGTTCGGTGAGCGCGTGCTGCATGAACGATTTCTGACAAGACCGAGGGAGTACGATGAATATCCGAACGCTGCAACGCGGCCTCAAATACCGCGGCCGAGTGAAGGCGGTGCGCCAGACCTACCATGTGTTCGAGGCTCAGCGCTATTTCTTTGTGCTTTCCTTTGCGCTCTCGAAGGCGCGGCGCAGCTCCGGCTACTTCAATGTGATCGACACGAACGCCGTGGACTACGTGCAGCAGCGTATGGGTGGAACGCGAGCGCTGACAGCAAGAGATGTCGTGGTTGCAGCACGACGCACGCGGCACATCCCCACGACGCTCGCGGCTCTCAATGTTCTATACATACTGGTCGCGCTTCGATCGGCGAGCATCGTCCGGGCAGGCAAACATCGGCAGCTATTTTTCTCGGTGAAAAAACGGCCCGCGCGGGCGTGAAGGACCGCCTCCGAGATTCAGGGGTGACCGAAAATCCGCTGGTCGCTGTGCACTGAACTTGCACGAAGTTGTTCTCCGCGGCAAACGCACATTCCTGGTCATCCTCGGTGCAAATTCAGTGCACTGACCAACTGGCAGCGGCACCGGGACGCACGTTTTGATGCGGGGAGAGGTGGGATCCACCCCAAAACACTCAAATTGCCCAAAAAAGCCCCCCGCGGGGCGCCTACTGCCGTCGGGCCTCGTGTTGTGCGGTGCAGCTCGCGCCGACCTACTTCTGCAACAAATTAGGTCTCATACTGCTCTCCGGAAGCGAAGACCTTTGCCGCACCCGGGAGAAGGACATGAAGCGCAAGGTAGCGTGGCTGGGTGGAGCACTGGCGCTCATCGCTGCGGCCACAGCGCTGACCTTCTATTTAAATCCCGACCGGTTCCTGTTGGTCGCGGGAATGGGCGTCAACTGGGTACGCTACCTGTCGGCCCCGGCAGGCACGCTGCAGACGGAGGTGGCGCCGGGCGCACCGCCACTCCTGTCGCTCTCAATCTCCGAGGGCGGCAAGGATTGGCCGAGCTATAACAGGACGCTGACATCTGAGCGCTTCTCCCCGCTGGATGAAATCACGAGCGCCACTGCCGCGCGCTTGAAGGTGCTGTGCACCTTTGATACCGGCACCTACACGGGCTTCAACAGCGGGCTCATAGAAGTCGACGGCCGCCTGCTGTTTGCCACTGAATTCGATACCTATGCGATCGATCCCGAGGATTGCCACCTCATCTGGCGCGCCCACGAGAGCTACATGCCGGCGACCCCGCAGGCCGTCAACCGGGGTGTGGCGGTGCTCAATGGTCGGGTATTCCGCGGCACGCAGGATGGCCGCGTGCTCGCTTACGACTTTGCGACCGGGAAGCGGCTTTGGGAGACCACCATCGCCGATCGAAGCAAGGGCGAGAGCGTGCCCGCCGCGCCGATCGCCTGGAGCGGCATGGTGTTCGCCGGTAACGCCGGCGGCGACATTAAGGGCGTGAAGGGCCGGATGTACGCACTCGACGCCGTCACCGGCAAGATCATCTGGGAGTTCTATCTGGTTCCTAGGTCGGCGACCGATCCGACGCGCGGCCCGGAAGGCGCCTCGCCTCTCGATGGCTCTACTTGGAGCACGCCGAACGGCTCGCCGATCACAGGCGGGGCAACCTGGACGTCCTACACGCTCGACCCCGACAAGGGTCTGCTGTACGTGCCGGGCGGCAACCCCGCGCCCGACTTTGCCCCGAGCGCACGCGAAGGCTCGAACCTCTACTCGGGATCGGTGGTGGTGCTCGATGCGAAGAGCGGGGCGTATCGCGGTCACTTCAAGATTGTGCCCCGCGATTGGCATGACTGGGACGTGTCGAGCGCGCCGGCGCTGATCCATACCGCGGCCGGGCGCGATCTGATGATCGAAGCGCCGAAGGACGGGCATCTCTACGGCTTCAATCTCGCGGATCACACACTTCTTTATCATCCGGCGGTAACGCGCATCGAGAATGCCGAGGTGCCGTTCACACCGGAGCAGGCGGTGCATTTCTGCCCCGGCTCCACCGGCGGGGCGGAATGGAATGGGGCAGCCTACGATCCGACCACCAATCTGATCGTGGTCGGCGAGGTCGAGTTTTGCACCACGGTGCGCGTCATGCCGCAGAAGAAGGTTCTGCAGACGAAAGCCGGCCAGCCGTGGTCAGGTGAGAATTCCGTCAACCCCTACAACCTTTGGGGTAAACAGGATCCGTTCGGCCACTGGGCTGGCTGGGTCTACGCCATCGACGCAGACACCGGTGAATGGCGCTGGCGCGCCAAATCCAACTATCCGGTGCAGAGCGGAGTCACGCCCACCAAGGGTGGCGTGGTTTTTTTCGGGGATATGGGCGGCAACTTCTATGCGCTCGATCTCAGGAACGGCAACAAGCTGTGGGGCGCCAAGATTGGCGGCGCGGCCGGCGGCGGCGTCATCGTTTACGACGCGGGGCACGGCGAGCGAGTCGCCGCGGCCACCGGTCTTACGGAGATACTATGGCCAACCGAGATCACCACCGCCAAGGTGTCGGTCCTCGGTCTTGACCATCGTTGAAGTTTCATTAGCGCTATCCTACGGCTGCCAGGGGATGCAGTAGAGGCAGGCCAATCGTAAGGCCTGCTTGCGTTGCGGGCCGTGTCGCAGGTAAGGCAAGGGATCTGATGGGCCAATCGGAGCCGGAGCAACCGAGGCTCTTGATCGCAGACGACGAGGTCGGCCAGGTGAGTGCGCCCGGGACACCCGCTCGCCGCTGGAGCGCTGCCGAGCTTCGTGTACAGGGGAGGTTTGCCCTGGCGCTGGTGTGCGTCGTCGCGATCGGCGTCGCTTGCTACCTGAGCGTGCTGCGGCTCAACGCCGACGCCGTATGGGTCGACCATACCTACCAGGTTCTCAATCGACTCGACGCGTTGCTTACAACGATCACCGACGCGCAGCTCGGCGCACGGCACTACATCGCGACCGGCGAGGAGCAGTATCTCGATCGCTACCGGGCGGCGCGCCCGCTCATCGGCGACCTTCTCAAGGAGCTGCGGGCGCTCACCGCCGACAATGCGGCGCAGCAAGCGCGGCTCGTCGCGCTCAGCGCGCTCGCCGAAGAGCGCCTCGGCGATCTCGCCACGGGTGTCGCGGCGCGCCAGTCAGAGGGGGTTGCGGCCGCGCAGCGCGGGGACCCCGATGCCGGGCGCAGGCTCGACGATCAGCTGGCGCTGTCGGTCGCCGCAATGAAGCGCGCCGAGGACGCGTTGCTCCTCGAGCGCAAGAACCGCAGTCGCCGCGCGGAGCTCACCACCGAGGTCGTGATCCTGGCCGGCGGACTGCTGGCGGTGGCCATCGCAGTATTCGCCATGCTCGCCCTGCGGCGTGACTTTTCCGGACGATACAGAGCCGAGCAGGACCTGCGGGCGGCCAATGAGCAGCTCGATGGCCGCGTGCGCGAGCGCACGGCTGAGCTCACGGCGGCCAACGAATCGCTGCGCCGCAACGAGCAGCGCTTTCGCGGCTACGTGAGCGCGACCTCCGATGTGGTCTACCGCATGAGTCCCGACTGGGGTGAGATGCGTCAGCTGCAGGGCCAGGATTTCATCGCCGATACGACCGAGGCGACCCACGGCTGGCTTGCCAAATACATCGCTGCCGAGGATCAGGCTCTCGTCATCGCTACGATCAACGAGGCGATTCGCACCCGCAGCACCTTCGAGCTGGAGCATCGGGTGCGGCGTGTGGATGGCACTCTCGGCTGGACCTTCTCGCGGGCGATTCCGCTACTCGGCGCGGACGGCGAGATCCTCGAATGGTTTGGGGCGGCGAGTGACGTCACGGCACGCAAGGAAGCGCAGCTTCGCCTGCAGGACCAGCTCGCGCGCCTGAGTCTCCTCGGCCAGATCACCCGCGCCATCGGCGAGCGCCAGGACGTCCGCAGCATCTACCAGGTCGTAATCGGCACCCTGGAGGCGCAGTTGTCGCTCGACTTCTGCTGCGTGCTGCTGTACGACCCGGCCGGGAACTCGCTGCTGGTGAGCTGCGTGGGTTCCCAAAGCGCCGCGCTCGCCGCGCAGCTTGAAATGCCCGCCGAAGCGCGCATCGGCATCGATCAGAACGGCCTCGCACAGTGCCTGCGTGGGCAGCTGGTCTACGAGGCGGACGTCGGGACCTCGAGCTATCCGTTCCCGCAGCGTCTCGCGCGTCGTGGGGTGCGGGCGCTGGTCGCCGCGCCACTGGTCTTCGAGAGCAGGGCGTTCGGCATTCTCATCACGGCACGCAAGGCGCCGAGGAGCTTCTCGAGCGGCGAATGCGAGTTCCTGCAGCAACTCGGCGAGCACGCCGCACTCGCGGCACACCAGGCGGAACTGTATCAGGCGCTGCAACGCGCCTACGAGGACCTCAAGCAGACGCAGCAGGCGGTGATGCAGCAGGAGCGTCTGCTGGCGCTCGGCAAGATGGCGAGCGGCATCGCGCACGACATCAACAATGCGATCTCACCGATCGCGCTTTACACCGAGTCGCTGCTGACACGCGACCCGAGTCTGAGCTCCACGGCACGCAGTAACCTCGAGGTCATCCAGCGCGCCATCGACGACGTGACCCACACCGTGGCGAGAATGCGCGAGTTCTACCGGGTTCGCGAGCCGCAGCAGACGCTGCTGCCGGTCGACCTCAATCAGATCGTGCCACAGGTGCTCGAGCTCACGCGGGCCCGCTGGAGCGACATGGCGCAGCAGCGCGGCGTGGCAATCGAGGTGCGCACCGAGCTCGCATCCGGCCTGCCGCCGGTGCTCGGGATCGAGAGCGAGCTGCGCGATGCGCTCGTCAACCTCATCTTCAATGCCGTTGATGCGATGCCCCGCGGCGGGCGCATGCTGATCCGCACCCGGGTGCTCTCGACTGAGGCGGACTTCGCAACTGCAGGAAGCCAAGCGAGTCGCGTGGAGCTGGAAGTCAGCGATGGCGGCCTGGGGATGGATGAGGAGACCCGGCGCCGCTGTCTGGAGCCGTTCTTCACCACCAAGGGGGAACGCGGTACCGGACTCGGGCTCGCCATGGTGTACGGCATGAGCCAGCGCCATGGGGCCGATGTCGACGTGCAGAGCGAGCTCGGGCAGGGCACGCGCATCGCCCTGAGATTCCCACCGGCGACGGCGCCCGCGGGCGACAGCACCAGCCCGCAGCTGCCGCGGACCGCGAGTGCGCTGCGCATTCTGCTGGTCGACGACGACCCGCTCATCCTCACGGCGCTGCGTGACACGCTCGAGGCCGACGGACATCAGGTTGTCACGGCAGACGGCGGGCAGGCCGGGATCGACCGTTTCCTCGCAGCGCGGGCCAATGAGCCCTTCCAGGTCGTCATCACGGACTTAGGCATGCCGGTCGTCGACGGGCGCAAGGTCGCAAGCGCGGTGAAGGCCGCGCGCTCAGTCACGCTGGTGCTTTTGCTCACCGGCTGGGGCCGACGCATGGCGGCCGATGGCGATGTGCCGCTGCACGTCGATCGAGTTCTCGCCAAGCCGCCGAAGCTGCGAGATCTGCGCGAAGCACTGGCGCTGGCGGCCGCGAGCTGACACCGATCGCCTCCTGAGCGTACTCATCGGTCCCCGCGAGCGGCCGCGTCGCCAAAGCAGGCGCGACGCTCAAGTTCTTGGCACACTATTGAGAGCTGATCAGGTGCGGAGGTCGTTCATGGTCCATTGCAGAGCATGCGGCAAGGAGATTCACGAATCAGCCAGGACGTGCCCGCAATGCGGCGCACCCCAGGCCGTCGCAACCGCGAGTGACAAGAGGATTCTGCCCGCATTTCTCTTGTGCTTCTTCCTCGGCTGGACCGGCGCGCATCGCTTTTACGTCGGCAAGATCGGCACCGGGATTCTGATGCTGCTCACGGGCGGCGTGCTCGGCGTCCTGTGGCTCATAGACTTCATCATGATTATCGTCGGGGCTTTCACGGACGAGGCCGGCAACAAGATCACCGAGTGGACGTAACAACTCCGCAACGCCTGTCCGTAGGTCTCGACACCGGAGGCACCTACACCGACGCCGTGGTGCTCGATGCCGCGCAGCGCGTGGTGGCGAGCGCCAAGGCACTCACCACGCACTGGGACCTGTCGATCGGGCTGCACGCCGCGCTGCGGGCGGTACTGGCAGAGCTCCCATCCGCGGTGCGCCGCGAGCACATCGCGCTGGTCGCCGTGTCGACGACGCTCGCCACCAACGCGGTGGTCGAGAACCGCTTCAGCCCGATCTGCTCGATCCTCGTCGGCTTCGATGAGCGAATGGTCGAGCGCACGGGACTCAAGCGCGCCGGCGGCGGAACGATCGTGCAGGTGCAGGGCGGGCACGAGGCGACCGGCGAGGAATCCGCGCCGCTCGATGAGGCGGCGGTAGAGGCTGCGGTGCGCGAGGTGGGGCCGCAGGTCGAGGCGTTCGCCGTGGCGGCGATGTTCTCGGTGCGCAATCCCGCTCACGAGCGGCGGGTGCGCGAGCGCATCCGCTCGCTCTCCGCCAAGCCCGTGACCTGCAGCTACGAGCTGAGCTCGCAGCTCGATGCGCCCAAGCGCGCGCTCACGGCGGCACTCAATGCGCGGCTCACGCCGCAAATCCGCCACCTCCTGGAGGCGCTGTCCGCGGTGCTTGAGCGCGAAGGGATTGTCGCTCCTGTGATGATCGTCAAGGGCGATGGCACCCTGATCACGGCCGAGGTGGCCCTCGAGTACCCGGTCGAGACGGTATTGTCGGGGCCGGCTGCCAGCGTGGTGGGCGCGGGGTTCCTGAGCGGACTGAAGGATTTCGCGGTCGCCGACATGGGCGGGACCACGACCGATGTGGCGATCGTCGCCGCGGGGGCGCCGGTGGTGCGCGCCGAAGGCGCGGAGATCGGCGGCTGGCGCACCATGGTCGAGGCGATCGACGTGCGCACCTGCGGACTCGGCGGCGACAGTGAGGTACACCTCGACCGCGACGTACGTCTCATCGTCGGGCCACGCAAGGTGATGCCGTTGAGTCTGCTGGCGAGCCGCCACCCGCAGGTGCTGGCGCAGCTGCGCCCGCTGGCCGCCGGCGATCGGGTAGCGCAATCGGCCGCGCGCTTCGCGCTGCGCAATTCGGCGGGGGAACCCGAGGCGCCGCTCGATCGGCTTGAACAGCGCGTGTGGGCGGCGCTCACCCTCGAGCCGCGCTCGCTCGCGGACGTGGCGCGCACCGCCCCGGGAATGGACGCGGTGCGGCGTCTGGTCGATCGGGGCTTGGTGACGCTGGCCGGCTTCACGCCGAGCGATGCCATGCACGTGCTCGGGCGGCAGGAGGGGTGGGACATCGAGGCGGCGCGCCTCGGCGCGGCGATATTCGCCATCGAGGAGCGCAACGCGGCGGCGCGCCGCGGCCTCGACAGCCCCGAGGCGGTCTGCGAGCGGGTCTACAACCACGTGATCCGCGAGGCGACGCGGCTGGTGATCGAATGCGCGCTCGCGCACGATCCGGGAATCGAGGCGCTGCATGGGCGCTGGGGCCCGCTCGGGCGCTTGCTCGAGGATCTGGTCAACGGTCGCCCATTCTCGCGCCTGGTCGAGGCGGTGATGCGTCTCGGCACGCCGCTGGTCGCGATCGGCGCACCGGCGGGGGCCTATTTTCCCGAGGTCGCGCGCCGGCTCGGCGCCACTCTCCATGTCCCGCAGCACGCCGCCGTGTGCAACGCGGTCGGGGCTGCGGTCGGCGTCGTCTCCGAGAGCTGCGAGATTCTGGTGAACCAACCGATGTTCAAGGTCTTTCGTGTGCACGATCCGGCCGGCAACCGTGACTTCTCCGATGCCGCCGAGGCGATCGAGGAAGCGCGGCGCATCTCGCGCGAGCTGGCGCTCGCGGCCGCGCGCCGCGCCGGTGCGCTCGACCCGCAGATCGAGACGGTGGTCGCCGAACGCCGCGCGCGCGGCGGTCCGGCGGAGGAGGGCGACTATCTGGCGGAGGCCACCGTGCGCTCGAGGGCGACCGGCCGGCCGGCGGCGCGCGACGTTTGATCCGCCGCTACTTCGCTATGTACAGCTCAGAGCCCCACGGCGTGTGCAGGATCTGGTACGGCTTCATGTCGGTCTGCATGTGTATGAGCTGCGCGCGTGCGTCGTAGCCGAGCTGGAACAGGATGTTCCGGTCGCGGTAGTAGCGGCACACCTTGTTGGTCACGGGTACGACACCAACGAGCAGCATGCCGCCGGGACACTCGACTTCGATGTCGCGCGGGTGCCACGCAGAGCAGCGCTCCGGGGTGAGTGCCTCGTAGCTGAGGCCCTGCTCCTTGAGGTAGGCCTCCGCCTGGGACAGGCTGAGGAGGTGCGGGCGCCCCCGGTCGAGCAGATCGCCGACGGCACCGAACTCCTCCTGGCAGGCGCCGTCGGTAAAAAACGGCGGCAGCGCTGCGGCGATACCCGCGCCGAGCAGCAGCAAGGTGAGGACAATGCGCACCTTCGTCCCGGAGCTCCTGTCTGGCTCAGCGGCTGACCGCCGGCAGCAGGTATTCGTTGAGGATTCGCTCGGTCTGCTCGTGCATGCCGCGGGTGCCGTAGTTGGTGCTGGTGATGACCGCCGCCATGTCCAGCTCCGGGATGACGAGCACCTTGTTGCCGCCGTTGCCGGACATGAAGTAAGCGGGCACCTGATGGGCGGCAGGGCCGAACGATTTCAGCCACCACAGGTAGCCATACTCAGTCGCCTCATCGATGCGGGCGTGCGGGGTGGTGGAGGCCTTGACCCACGCGGCGCTCACGATCTGCTGTCCGCCCCACCGACCGGAGTTAAGGTAGAGCTGCGCGATGCGCAGCAGATCCGGCGAGGTGAGCCGCAGGCCGCCTCCGGTCTGTGGGCTGCCGAGGGGCGAGTACACCCAGGTGACCGCGTGTATGCCGAGCGGTGCGAACAGCTTGGCCTCTGCGTAACGGTCGGCGCGCATGCCGGTCACACGAGACAGCACCTCACCAAGCACGAACGCACCGCCCGTGCAGTAACTGAAGTTCCGCCCGTAGGGCGGGGCGGGCGGCGTATCGCCGGTGTACATGCGGCCACGAATCGGCAGATCGAGGACGAACTGTGTCCAGTCCTCGATGAGGTACATGCGCTCCTCGTTGCCGCGCGAGGCGTCGTTCCAGTCGTCGCACTCGAGCGGCGAGCTCATGGTCAGCAGGTCCTCGACCGTGATACGCGCCTTGCGCGGGTCCGGGTTGCGAATGCCGTGCTGGCGCTCGGGAAACAGCGCCAGCACGCGCGCCTCGACCCCGCGCAGTTTCCCCTCATCGATCGCGATGCCCACCAGAATGTCGGTGATGCTCTTGGTCGCCGAGCGCGTGTCGCGCTGCGTGTCGGCGTTGCCGTCGAAATACTCCTCGTACACCAGCTTGCCGTGCCGGGCAATCAGCACGCTGCCGATCTTGACGAACTTGCCGGAACGCACATCGGCGCCGAGCGCGGCCAGCGGTGCCGGATCGAGGCCATTGTCGGCGGCGGCGCCCCGCACCCACTGCGCGGCGCCGGTATCGGTTGCCGGCAGCGAGCTGCTCGAGAGGATGGCGGTCAGGATTAGTAGCGGGACTCTCACCGCGGCAAGTCTACGCTTCGCGCTGCGCTCGGTCGCTTCGGAAACGCTGTGCTGCGCGGGTAGAATCGCCCGACACTGCAGGGGGCGCAGACCATGGCGGCGGCTGAGTACGACGTGATCGTGATCGGGTCCGGGCACAACGGACTGGTGTGTGGCACCTACCTCGCCAAGGCGGGACTTAAGACGCTGGTCGTGGAGCGGCGCGACATCATCGGCGGCGCGGCGGTGACCGAGGAGTTCACGCCCGGGTTTCGCGCCTCGCGCTTCTCCTACGTCATGAGCCTGCTGCACCCGCGGGTGATCGGCGACCTCGGGCTCGCCTCGCACGGCCTCAAGGTGCTGCCGGCCAACGACCTGTTCTGCCCGCTGGGCGGAGATGACTACATCATCTACAGCGACGACCTCGCGCGTACCCAGGCCGAGTTCGCGCGCTTTTCGAAGCGCGATGCCGAGGCCTATCCTGAGTTCGCGCGGCACCTCGAGGAGGCGGCGCGCGTGGTGCGCGGCCTGCTGTTCGAGACCCCGGTCGACCCCGCGCGGCGCAGCTGGCGGAATTTCCGCGAGTCGGCGGCGCTCCTGTGGCGGCAGCGCAAGATCGGCGAGCGCATGTACCGGCTCATCGATCTGCTGACCCAGAGCGCCTACGACTATTTGTCGGTATGGTTCGAGAGCGATGTGATCAAGTCGGTGCTCGGCTACTACGCCTGCATCGGCACGTTCGCCGGGCCGCGCTCCCCGGGCACCGCCTACGTCATCCTGCACCACCTGCTCGGCGAGCACGCCGGTGCCGGCGGCTGGGGGTTCGTCCGTGGCGGCATGGGCGCGATCTCGCAGGCGATCGCGGCCGCCGGCAGAGAGCACGGCATGGAGGTGCTGACGGGCGCGCCCGTGGCCGAGGTGCTCATCGCCGGGGGCCGCGCCCGCGGCATCCGCACCGCGGACGGACGGGAGTTTCGCGCCCGCGTGGTCGCCTGCAACGCCAACGCCAAGACGCTGTTCCGCCAGCTGGTGAGGGCCGAGCACCTGCCGGCGGAGCTGCTCGCGGACATCGACTCGTTCAGAACCTTCTCCACGGCGTTCAAGATGAACATCGCCGCGGACGGTCCCCCCCACTACCGTGCCTTCGATCGGAGCAAGGCGGGCTTCGACTATCCGAGCTACGTGCACATCGCGCCGGGAATCGATTACCTCGAGCGGGCGTACGACGAGGCCAAGTACGGCGGCTTCTCGCGCCAGCCGTTCCTCACCCCCGTGGTTCCGACCGTCGTCGATGACTCGCTCGCGCCGCCCGGCAAGCACGTGATCAACGTGTTCGGCGGACATGCGCCGTACACTCTGAAAGGTGCAAACTGGGAGCAGGAGAGGCCGAATCTGACGCGCGCCGCGCTCGCCGTGCTTGATGAGATGGCGCCCGGGTTTTCAAAGCAGATCATAGATCTCGAGCTGCTCGTGCCGCCCGACCTCGAGCGCATCGTGGGGCTCCCGCAGGGACACATCTTCCACGGTGAGCTGAGCGCCGATCAGCTGTTCTGGCAACGCCCGGTGCCGCACTGGGCGGACTACCGCACACCGGTGCGCGGCCTCTACCAGTGCGGCTCCTCGAGCCATCCCGGGGGTGGCGTGTCGGGCATCCCGGGCCACAACGCGGCACGCGAGATCCTGCGGGACTGGAAAAGTCTCAGGTGACGGGGGCCGCCGCGCACGCCGTGACCTCCGCGCCGCGCCGGGGCGCAACGCCGCGCATCGAGTCGATCGACCTGCTGCGCGGACTCGTGATGGTGCTCATGGCGCTCGATCACTCGCGGGATTTCTTCGGCGATTTCGCCGCGCGCCCCACCGATCTGGCAACCACGACGGCGGCACTCTTCTGCACGCGCTGGGTGACGCACCTGTGCGCTCCGACTTTCTTCCTGCTGACCGGCACCGGGGCGTACCTCGCCCGGGCGCGCCTGTCGGCGCCGCAGCTGTCGCGGTTTCTCCTGGCGCGCGGCGCGTGGCTCCTCGTCCTCGAGCTCGTGGTCATGCGCTTCGCGCTGCAGTTCAACCTGGATTACCAGCTCACGATCATCACCGTGCTGTGGGCGCTCGGCTGGTCGATGATCGTGCTCGCGGGTGTCAGTCGGCTGCCACTGTGGGGGATTGCCGCATTCGGCATGGCCCTCGTCGCCGGTCACAATGCGCTCGATGGCCTCGCGCCCGGCATGGCGGCAGATCCCGGGCCGCTCGGCCGGCTGTGGATCGTGTTGCATCAGCCGGGCACCCTGTTTCATGGCAGCCACGCACTGGTTCATGTCTCCTACGTGCTCATTCCCTGGGTCGGAGTGACGGCGCTCGGCTACGTGCTGGGCGCCATTTACGAGTGGAGCGCGGTCCGGCGCCGCAAGCTACTGTTACATCTGGGGATAGGGCTGATCGCGGCCTTTGTGGTGCTGCGCTTCTCGAACCTCTACGGCGATCCGGCACTCTGGTCGCGGCAGAGCTCGGCGGCGTGGACGGTGATGTCATTCATCAACACGACCAAGTACCCGCCGTCGCTTCTGTTCCTGCTGATGACGCTCGGTCCCGCCCTGCTGCTGCTGCGGGCTTTCGATGGCGGTGTACCGGCGTGGCTTAGGCCGCTGGCAACGCTCGGCAAGGTGCCGCTCTTCTTCTATGTGCTGCATATCTTCCTGATCCACCTGCTGGCGGTCGTCGCCAGCTATGTGCGCTACGGCGAGGTGTCGGAGGTGTTCCGCTCCCCCGATCTTGGCCACTTCCCCTTCAGTGCACCGCCGGACTGGAATCTCGGACTGCCGTTCGTCTACCTGGTGTGGGTAGTCGTCGTGATCGCCCTCTATCCCCTGTGCCGCTGGTACGCGGGCCTGCGGCAGCGGCGCCGCGCGTGGTGGCTCAGTTACCTCTGATCAAGCGGCAGGTCGAGATAGCTGCCCGAGTGCCAGCGCACCGCGAGCGGTGCACCGGCATCGGCGCTTGACTCGTCGCTCACGTCACGCCCGGTACCGTAGTTCACCTGCGCATACTCGTTCTTGTTGACGTCGGCGAGCACCAGCAGCCGGCTGCCCTTGCCGAGCAGGCGGCTCACGAGGCTGGTCTCGAAGGGGATGCGGCTGATTTTTCCCCGGGTGAGGAGTCTGCGGTGCGTGCGATCCGCGGCGAAGCTCGCCCGACCCAGCCAGTAGGCGAGGTGGAACAACCGCCCGTCCGGGAGCTCCTCGAACACCGTCACTCCGAGGTCCACGTCGCGCTTGTTAATGCTCACCTCGAGCTGCCCGGCAAACGCACCGCTCACGACCTCGGGTTGCGCCAGCGGCTCGCTCACGAACACGAGGCCGGTCGGTGGCCCGGACTTCTCCTCCACGATGGGACTCGGATAGTAAAGAGTGTTGTTCTGATGGCGGTGATCCGCCAGATCGACGCGCTGCTCGAGAAAGCCGTCCGCAACCGGGGTGGCGGCGGTGAGCAGATGCCGGGCCTCGCCGGCTGCGCCGCCGGTGGTGGGCCGCGTGGAGAAATACAGGCGCTGGCGGCGCTGGCCCATCTCCCCAAGCGTTGCTGCGTGCCGCCATTCGTTCGCGCCCATCACCTCGTAGTTGATCCGCCCGCGGAGCATCGCGGGCTTCGGGCCGCCGCGCAGCACATAGTCCATCCACTGATAGCTGAGCTCGGGCGTTGAGAACTGCGCGACCGGGTCGATGCGATAGCCGCGCAGCACCTCGGGTTTGACGCTCCAGTGGGTCGCCAGGTGATCGTAGGGACCGATCACCAGGTAGTGCTCGGCGGCCGGCCGGTAGCGGTAGTGTTCTTTGAGGTACTCGAGGGCCGAAACCTGTCCGTCGTCGTAGTAGCCGGTGATGGTCAGCACCGGGATGTCGATGTGGGCGAAGTCATCGCGATACGGCACCATGGCCTGCCAGTAGGCATCGTAGGCCGGGTGCTCGAGCCAGCGCTGCAGCAGAGGATTCGGGGTTCCGTCGATGGCATCGATGCCTCGGTACGGCAGGCCGCTTGCAAACCAGGCGCTCTGCAGGCGCTCCCAGCGGCCGGAATCGCTGTAGACCTTCTCATCGAGGTACTTGCCGTCGGCGACGTAGAACGCCCAGCCGTAGTTGGCGTTGAGGAACACGTTGTTGCACATCGGCAGCCCCTGGCCCGGAATGGCCGCAGCGGAGACGGCGATGGTCTTCAGCGCCGGATGCAGCTGCTTGGTCGCCGCCCAGGCCGTGAAGCCGGAGTAGCTGCCGCCGAGCATCCCGACCGTGCCGTTGCTCCAAGGCTGATGCGCGATCCAGTCGATGACGTCATGGGCGTCGGCAGCCTCGTGCTCATACGGCTGGATCGCATCCGGGCTCAAGCGCTTGCCGCGAGTATCGGCGATTACCCCGACGTAGCCGTGAGCGGCGATATCGGCTGCGCGGGCCCTGAAGGCCGCGGCGTCGGTATAGATGTCGAGCCACAGGAGGGTGGGGAGCGGCTCGCTCGCGGCCCGGCGGCGAACCACGATCGCCGATACGGTGCCGCCGTCGCGCATGCGCACCCGCACATCGTCGCGGACGTCGTAAATCGCCGCATCGGGGACCGCAGCGCGTGGGGTTTGTGCGGCGACCTCTGAGAGAGCCAGCGCGCACAGCAGCGCCAGCCCGCAAGCACACGCAACCCCGGCCGGCATCAGAAAGCCGCGGCGCGCACGTCCAGTAGGGTCGGGCCCGGGCAGCGCAGCGCCGCGCGCACGGCCGCGGTGAGCGCCGCCGGGCCCTCGATCCGCTCGGCGCGCGCACCGCACGCGGCGGCAAAAGCGACGAAGTCGGGATTGCGGGCCTGCACGCCGAGTGGCTCGATGCCTGCGGCGCGCATGTCATCGCGGATCTGCGCGAGGGCCTCGTTGTTCCACACGACGATCGGCACAGTGAGCTGGTGCTCCACGGCCGTGAGCAGCTCCTGCAGCGTGAACTGCACGCCGAAGTCCCCGGCGAGTGCGACCACGGGTCGCCCGGGCTCGGCGATCGCCGCGCCGATCGCAGCCGGCAGCGCGAAGCCGAGCGTGCCGTAGCCGCACGGATGAAACCAGCTGCCTGAACGATTGGCCGGATAGGCGTAGTTACCGGCGTAGGCAACCTGCGTCATGTCGCTGAACACGACGCCGTTGTCCGGCATCGCCGCGGCGAGTGCACGTACGGCGCTGAGGCAGGCAGCTCCGTGCTCGGCGATCTGCGCCTCGACTCTGCGGCGGTGGGCGGCGGCATCTCCCTCGGCGCTGCGCCAGCCGCGGCGCGGCGCGAGGCCGCGGGCGAGGGCTTCGAGTGTGAGCCGGGCGTCGCCATGGAGCCCATCGTCGCCGGCCTCGATCAGCATCGCCGGATCGATGTCGATGCGGATCAGCCGTCCCGGAACGGTGATCCGGGTCGTCGTGTAGATGTCCGTCTCGGCGAGCTCGGTACCGGCGGCGAGCACGACGTCGGCCGCCGCGAGCAGCTCCTGCGTGGCGCGATAGGGGAGACTCGCGCCCAGGTTCGCCGGATGCTGCTCCGGAACCACACCCTTGCCGGCGACCGTGGTCACCAGATACGCATCGAGTGTCTCCAGCAGCGTGGCAAGCGCCGCCCCCGCGTGGCGCGCGCCGCCGCCGGCGATGATCAGCGGGCGGCGTGCGCCGGCGAGCAGCTGCTGTGCGGCGGCGAGTGCCGCGGCGGCCGGTTGCGGTGCCGGGGCGGCGGGCGCAAAGCGCTGCGGGCGCAGCGCGGTTGGCTCGGCGAGCAGATCGAGCGGGATACCGAGGTACACCGGACGTTGCCGGCCGCGCCGCAGGAAGGCAAAAGCCTCTTCGAGGTGCGCGGCTACTTCGGCGGGCGTGTTGGCATGCAGCGCGAGCCCGGCGGCGCCCGCGGCGAGCGCGCGCTGATCGGTGAGCTCGTGCAGCACGCCCCAGCCCTTACCGAGCGAGGCGCGCACCGGCGTGCTGGCGATGACCAGCAGCGGCACAGAATCGGAGTACGCCTGCGCTATTGCGGTCAGCGCGTTGCTGAGGCCGGGGCCTGAGATGACCAGCGCCGCGGCGATACGGCCGCTGAGGCGCGCGTAGCCGTCGGCGGCAAAGGTCGCGTTCTGCTCATGACGGGCGAGCACGTGTCGCAGCCGCGCGGCGCCGACGCCGCGGTACAGCTCGATGTTGTGCACGCCCGGTATGCCGAACGCCGTATCGATGCCGTTGGCGAGCAGTGTCTCGGCGACGTAGCGTCCGACGGTCCAGGGGGCGGCGCTCATGTGCTTGAAATGTTAGCACTGGCCACGCACAGTTAGCTGCGTGAGATTCTCCTCCCTTACCGGCCGGATCGGCGGCAGCGGCGCCGACGCCTGGCTCACGCACTACGAGGCGGCGGATGCGCTCGCGCGCGGCGAGGACGTGATCGTACTCAGTGTCGGCGACCCGGAGATAGACACCCCGGCACCGGTGGTCGAGCGGGCCATCGAGCAGCTGCGCGGCGGTGACACTCACTACGTCGCCGCCGCGGGGCGGCCGGCGCTGCGCGAGGCGATCGCCCGTTCGCACGAGGCGCGTACCGGACAGGCGGTGCAGGCGCAGAACGTCGTGTATCTCGCCGGCGCGCAGAACGCGCTGTTTGCCGCCTCGCTGTGCCTGGCCGGGCCGGGCGATGAGGTGGTGAGCTTCGAGCCCATGTATCCGACCTACCCGGCGACGCTCGAGGTGTCCGGAGCACGCCTGGTACGCGCCCCCTCGGGAGCAGCGCTGCGGCCGGATCTCGAGGCGTTGCCCGCGCTCATCACGCCACGCACACGCATGATCGTCTGGGCGAGCCCCAACAATCCGAGCGGCTTTATCATGAGCGACTCGGAGCTCGCGGTGATCGGCGAGCTTGCGCGCCGCCACGATCTGTGGCTGGTGGTCGATGAGGTGTATGCCGGCCTTGCCCCCGGCGGGCGAGTACCGGGGTTGGCCAGACGGCTGCCCGATCAGCTCGTGACTCTGGGAAGTCTGTCGAAATCCCACGCCATGACGGGCTGGCGCGCCGGCTGGCTGGTCGGGCCGCGCGAGCTCGCGGCGAAGGCGGAGCTGCTCGCCATGTGCATGCTGTTCGGCCTGCCGGGCTTCGTCCAGGAGGCCGCCATCACCGCGCTGCGCATCGCCCCTGAGGCCGAGCAGCGCACGCGCGATTATTGCCGCAGCCGCCAGCGGCGCTTCGCCGCGGGCCTCAGCGGCATCCCGCAGCTGCGCCTCATCGAGCCCGAGGCGGGCATGTTCATGCTGATCGACGTGGGCGGCATGGGACTCACGGGCGCGCAATTCGTGCGCGCCCTCTACGCCGCGGAGAAGGTCTCGGTCATGGACGGCGCGGCCTTCGGCGCATCGACTGCTGCATGCGTGCGCGTGTGCTTCGCCACCGACGAGGCAAACCTCGATGCGGCGTGCGAGCGCATACGGCGCTTCTGTGAGCGCTGAAGCCGTCCACCAAAAAAAGCGGGGCGGCTGTCAGCCGCCCCGCCTGTTCACCCATCTGCTTTGCTCAGCGATCCAGGTCCCGAAACGCTTCGAGGAGGTTCGCGACATCGGGTACGCCGACCCCGGTGGTCTGGTCATACCCCTTGTGGGCATAGAAGTACCAGTTATCGCCTTCCCTGATGTCGCGCAGCGGGGCATTCGGCCCGGCGTAGGGGTTGCCCTGTCGCAGCAGCTGGTAGAGCGGCACGTTCAGCAGCCCGATGCGGTGGTGCAGGCCCTGCGCCAGCAGTGCGGTCGTACCGTTCAACTGCGGTGAGGAAAAGCTGGTGCCGCCTATGAAAGTAGCCACTCCAAACCCACCTGAGCTCGAGGTGTACCAGATCACATACCCCGTGTCGGGATCGGCGTTGACCGACAGGTCCGGGAGGTTGCGCCCGGCGAAGCCGGTAGGCAGCGCGGCGATGAGCGCCGGTGGCGTCTGCGACTCATCGATGAGATTCTGGTTGGGCTGCGTGCGCAGCATGCCCGCAATCCCCTCCTGATAGAACGGCCGCCGGAAGTAGAGGCTGACGCCGCCGCCCGTGCCGACCGGATAAATGCCGCACTCGGCGCCCAGCGGATCGAGTCCGAGTGCATCACACAGCGGTACCAGATAGCTCCACGTCCAGGCCTGCTCCGTCGCGACGTCGACGCTGAAGCCGGCCGGCTCGCTGAAGGTCTGCACGCCCGGCAGGGTCGTGCCGCCGGCGGCGGTGATGAAGCGCTGCGTCGCCGGATCATCGACCGACAGCACCTGGGTGTAGTTCGATGGCAGCTCGTTCTGCTCATCGTACGCACCGTTGTCGCCGGCGGCCGCGAAGAAGCTCTGCCCCTGCAGTGCCGCCTGCAACAGCAGGTCATCGAGCGCCCGCAGGGTGCTGGTCATCGTGCCCGTCACCGGGTTGCTGATCGTGCCGTTGCCGAACGGGTTGTTCGAGTCGAACAGCTCCCACTCGCCCCAGCTGGTGGAGACGGTGTCGGCCACGTTGTCATCGATCGCCTGGGCGAACACATCGATGAACGCCTGATTGGTGTTGGGTGCCAGGTACACCTGCATGTTGGCGCCGGGGGCAATGCCGCCCGACTGCTCGACGTCGAGCGTCGTCTCGCCCGAGCCGCAGGCGTCGCACACCGGCCCCGGGCCACCGTCGACGTTCACGATATTGATGCGGTTGGGATCGAACTTCAGCCCGAGCGAGTTCCAGTAGGCGATGGCGTCGCTCGGCGTGAAGGCGGCCAGGCTGATGATGCCCACCGTGCGGCCGCGGCCGTCGATGCCGTGGTGATACAGCGGGTTGACGTCGTACCAGATCGCATAATCCGCCACCGTCCAGAGACCCGGCGGGTCAGGCGTGCGCGGCTGGCTGCCACCCTTGTGCTGCGGTTTGCGGGTTGACTGATGGGAGTGTGGGAAGAACCGCGGCCGGCTGTCGAGCCCGTAGACGCCGCGCACCGCGCCGGCGAGCGCTGCGGGCAGCTGCGGCTCGGCGAGGGGCGCGTGGTAGAGATAGCTCGGCGCATCCAGATTGGCGGCCACAGAATAGCTGTGCAGTTGCACGCCAAACGCCCGCTCGATCGCCGCCGGGCTGCCGCTCGCCTTCAGGTGCGCCGTCGAGGAACGGGTGACGCTGAGGCCGGCGGCCTCGAGGTGCTGGGTTACCGCGGCGACGGTCGCTGCGCTCGGCGCGAAGCGTTCCTGAAATTCCTGCGTGCTGAGGAAGTGATGGAACTGCGGTGAGCCCTGCGTATAGATGGATTCCAGCAGCGGCTCGAGCTGCTCGGCGTGGCCGAGCTGCAGCGCCACGGTGACGCTGATCTGCTCGTCGGCGGTTGTTCTGCCGAGATCGACCGCGGCCGGGGAGACACCCGCGCGCGGATAGGGCGCGGCCTGCACGGCGCCGGCCACACACAACGCACCGGCCGCGGCCAGCACGCACTTGCTGAGTGACATTGCGAAATCCCCTTAGTAGCTCTGAGTTGGGCTTGTTCTGCTAGCGGGAGGCGCTCGCACCATGCGCTCGCGGGCGCCTCGATGCAAGCAATGCCGGGGCGCACGCGGCGGCGCCGGCGCGTGACGCCGCGTCACGTTCTTGACATATGGAGCCGGGAACGGTCGGCGCGCCGCGCTGCTCGCCGGGTCGACCGCTAGGCGCTCGGGAGCTTGCCGCCCGGAGTGAGCTTGTCGATCGCTGTCGGCAGCGCCTGCGACAGCTTCTGCGCCAGTTCCTGCGGACTCATGCCGCTCTTCGCTGCCAGCTCGCCGAGCACGCCGCTCGAGAACACCTGGCTGATCTGTGCGGGCGTGATCGCCTGGTTGGCGCTGGTCGAGACCCAGGAACGCGCCACCCCGCCGAGCCCCTGCTGCTCGAGCTGCGTGACGATGCCCTGGATGCCGCCATGCTGCTGAATGAGTGAGTTCACCACGCTCGCCATTTCGGCGCCAACCACGCCACCGATCAATCCATCGAGCAGTCCCATGACATCTCCCCCGTCGTGAAGGCGCGAACGGAGCGCGCCCCTCGATTGTGCTCGCGAAGCGGTGCGGCGCTCAAGCCAGCCGTCTGACCCGCGGCGCGCCGGCCGCGGGGCGACGATGCGTCGCGCGCGCGGTTATTATATTATTATGACGACATTAAAAAGAGTCGGGCCGGACATGCGACAGGTCAAAACGCTGGGGCTGCTGGGGACGGGTGTCATTGGCGGCGGCTGGGCGGCGCGTGCGCTGCACTTCGGCATCGACGTCGTGGCGGCCGATGTCAAGCCCGAGATGGAAGCCTGGATCCGTGGCGCGGTTGCCAATGCCGAAGGCGCGCTGTCGCGTCTCACCTTCGCGCCGCTGCCGCCGAAGGGCAGGCTCAGCTTCACCACCGACCTCACGGCGATGGCGCGGCAGGCCGACTTCATTCAGGAGAACATACCCGAGCAGCTCGAGCTCAAGCAGCGCACGCTCGCCCTGGTGAGCCGGCACGCGCCGCGCGACGTACTGATTGCCTCCAGCACCTCGGGCCTGATGCCGACCGAGTTGGCGAGCGCCATGGAGGTTCCCGAGCGCTTCCTGGTGGCCCACCCTTTCAATCCGGTGTACCTGCTGCCGCTCGTCGAGCTGGTGGGCGGGGAGCACACCACGGCCGCGACGCTGGAGGCGGCCAGCCGCTTCTACCGCTTCATCGGTATGCACCCGCTCACGGTGCGCCGCGAGGTGCCGGGCCATCTGACCGACCGGCTGCAGGAGGCTCTGTGGCGCGAGATCCTGCACCTGGTGAACGATGGCGTGGCGACGACCGGCGAGCTCGATGACTCGATTGTCTACGGGCCGGGGCTGCGCTGGGCCGGGATGGGCACTAACCTCATCTACCATCTCGCCGGCGGTGAGCCTGGCATGCGCCACATGCTGCGCCAGTTCGGGCCGTGCCTGAAATGGCCGTGGACCAAGCTCGAGGCGCCGGAGCTCACCGAGCAGCTGATCGATTCCATGGTGGAGGGCACGCAGGCGCAGGCCGCCGGACGCTCGATCCGCGAGCTCGAGCGGCTGCGGGATGACTACCTGGTGGCGATCCAGCAGGTGCTGCGCCAGTTCAACATCGGCGCCGGTGCGACGCTGCGCGCGCTGGAGGAGCGACTGTACGAGGCGGGGGCCGCGCAGGCGCGGCCGGCGATCGAGGCGGCGGCAGGCAGCGTCCCGGCGGCGACGCTGCGCCTCATCGAGACGGAAGTGCGGCCCGAGTGGGTCGACTACAACGGGCACATGACCGACTCGCGCTACCTGCAGGTGTTCGGCGATGCGACCGATGCGCTGCTGCGCTACGCGGGGGTCGACGATAGCTACCGCCGCTCGGGGCGCGCGCTGTATACGGTCGAGACACACGTCATGCATCAGGCGGAGGCGCGTGCTCTGGAGCCGCTGTATGTGTTGAGCCGCGTGCTCGAGGTCGACGACAAGCGCTTGCGTGTGTTCCACGCCCTGCACCGGCGGCGCGATGACGTCCAGGTAGCGACCGCCGAGCAGCTGTATCTGCACGTGACGAGCGCCGCCGGCAAGGCCTCGTCCATGGACACTCGGGTACGCGACCGGCTGGCCGCGCTGCAGGCGGTGCAGGCGAGCCTGCCGGTGCCACCCGAGGCGGGTCGGCTCGGCGGCCGGGTGTCGCGCTAGGGCGGCGGTACCGGGAGCACTGCGTGCCCAAGATCGTCGATCACGAGCAGCGGCGCGATGAGATCGCGCTCGTCGCCTGCCGGGTGGTGGCCGAGTATGGCTTCGACCAGGCGACCATCGTGCGCATCGCGCGCGAGGCCGGCTATACCACCGGCATGGTGGCGCACTATTTCGACACCAAGCAGGAGATCATCATCGCGGCGCTGCGCCTCATTCTGCGCCGCATCGAGGAGCGGCTCACCGCCGCGGCGGGCGCCGATCCACAGCTGCTGGCGCTGCTCGCCGAGGCTCTGCCGGTGGACGCGACGCGCTTCACCGAATGCGCTTTCTGGGCGGCGTTCTGGGGCCAGGTGTCCGCCGACCGGCGCCTGAAGCGCATCAATGCCTGGATGCACCGCGAGTATCTGAAGCTCTTCGAGCGCTGCCTGGCGCGCGGCTGGAGTGAGTGGCGCGACTGGCCCGCGCCGACTCGCGAGCAGGCGCTGCGCTCGGTAGTCACCTTCATCAACGGGCTCACCGCGAGCGTGGTCGCGAGCCCGGGGGACTGGCCGGCGGCGCGCCAGATCGAGCAGCTGCGACTGCAGCTGACGATGCTGCACGCCTGGGCGAGTGGCGGGGCGGCGGCGCTGCCGCGCCGCGGCCGGCGGCTCACCGTGACGGGCCCGCGCAGCGTCTCGGCGTAGCCGCGCTAAGGGGAGGGCACAACCGTGGATTTCAGTCTCAGCGAAGAGCAACAGCTGATCGTCGACTCGACGCGTCGCTTCGTGCAGGACGAGCTCGTGCCGCACGAAGCCGAGGTCGAGCGCAGCGGCGAGCTGCGCGAGGAGCTGCGCCGCGAGCTCAAGGCGCGGGCCCAGGCCGCCGGCCTGTACGCCGCCAACATGCCGGCCGAGGTGGGCGGGGCGGGCCTCGAGGGTGTGAGCTGGGTGCTGTACGAGAAGGAGCTCGGCTACACCAACTACGCACTGCAGTACGGCTGCGTGGCGCGCCCGTCCAACATCCTGCTGGCCTGCGCCGGCGAGCAGCGCGAGCGCTACCTGCTGCCGGCGGTGCGCGGCGAGCGCACCGAGTGCCTGGCGATGACCGAGCCGGACGCGGGCTCGGACCTGCGCGGCATGAAGACCACCGCCACCGAGCGCGGCGGTGATTTCATCATCAACGGCACCAAGCACTTCATCAGCCACGCGGATCACTCGGACTTCGTCATCCTGTTCGCGGCGAGCGGCGAGGAGGACAGTCCGCGCGGCCGCAGGAAGCTGATCACCGCCTTGCTGGTCGACATGGGGACGCCGGGTTTCGAGGTGCGGCGCGGCTACCAGAACGTCTCGCACCGCGGCTACAACAATAGCATCCTGCAGTTCAGCGACTGCCGCGTGCCGCGCACGGCGGTGCTCGGCGAGGTGCACCGCGGCTTCGAGGTGGCCAACACCTGGCTCGGCGCAACCCGCCTGCAGGTGGCCGCCAACTGCTTAGGCAGGGCCGAGCGCGCCCTGGCGCTCGCCACCAGCTGGGCGGCCGAGCGGCGTCAATTCGGCCAGCAGATCGGCAAGTTCCAGGGCGTCGCCTTCAAGCTCGCCGACATGGCGGTCGAGCTGCGTGCTGCGGAGCTGCTCACCCTCGAGGCAGCGTGGAAGCTCGGCCGCAACAGCGCGACCGACATGGACATGGCGATCGCCAAGTTGAAGGCTACCGAGATGCTCTCGATGGTGGCGGATGAGGCGCTGCAGATCCATGGCGGCATGGGCCTCATGAGCGAGCTGCCGCTCGAGCGCATCTGGCGCGACGCGCGCATCGAGCGCATCTGGGACGGCACCAGTGAGGTGCAGCGTCACATCATCTCGCGCGCGCTGCTGCGGCCACTGGGCGGGTGATGATGTGAGCGGCGGCACGGTCGCCTTCAGCCTCGCGGGGCGCCGCGCGCTGGTGACCGGAGGCGCGTCCGGCATTGGCAGAGCGACCGCCGAGCTGCTGGCGCGCAGTGGGGCGCGGGTGGCGATGAACGATCGGTCCGTTGAGGCCCTGCAGGCCGCCGTCGGCGAGTTGCGCGCCGCGGGACTGAGCGTCGAGGCGGTGCCGGGCGATCTGGGCGACTCCGCGATCGCCGCAGCGGTGGCACGGCGCAGCACCGAGCGGCTGGGTGGCCTCGACTATCTGGTCAACAACGCCGGCGCTCCATTCACACGCAACCCGATCCCACCGGCGGATCTGGAGGCCCTCAGCGACGAATTCTGGGACCGGATACTGCGGGTGAATCTGCTGAGCGCGTTCTGGATGACGAAGGCGCTGGCAAGCACCCTGCGCGCCTCACGTGGGGCGATCGTCAACACGGTTTCGATCGCCGCTTTCGGCGGCGGCGGCAGCAGTAGCGCCTATGCAACGGCCAAGGCCGGACTGGCGGGGCTGACGCGCGAGCTGGCTCGCGGGCTTGCGCCGCAAGTGCGCGTCAATGGCATCGCGCCGGGCTTTGTGAACTCGGGCTGGGAGTGCTCTTTCGGCGATGTCGAGGCTGCGGCGAAGAGCAGCGTTGCACTCGCGCGCGTCGGTGAGCCCGCGGATTACGCCGAGCTGATCGTCTACCTGTGTGCCGGCGCTGCCTATGTCACCGGTGAGGTGATTCCGATTACCGGTGGCCAGCGAATCTGACGTCCGCGGACGATCGCGTGCGCCACGGGCGTTACTTTCCCTGCCACACGGGCTTGCGCTTCTCGGCAAAGGCGCGCGTGCCTTCCTTCAGGTCCTCGGAGCGGATCACCTTCTGCACCGCATTGAGCGCATCGTGCAGCTCGAAGGCCTGGTGCTCGGCAACCACCTCGGTGTGACGCAGCAGCTGCTTGATCGCCGGAAACAGCAGCGGCGGCCCGTCGGCGAGCTGCTGCGCGATCTCGCGGGCCTTGGCAAGGCCGCCGCCTTTCGGCACCACGTGATTGGCGAGGCCCCAGTGCTTGGCTTCCGCCGCGTCCATCCAGCGCCCGGTCATCAGGAACTCCACCGCGACGTGGTAGGGGATGCGGCGGCGCAGCTTGATCGTGCCGGCATCTGCCAGTACGCCGACGTTGATCTCCGGCAGCGCGAATCGGGCATGCTCCTCCATCACGATGATGTCGGTGCCGAGCACCAGCTCCATGCCGCCGCCGCAGGCGATGCCGTTGACGGCGGCAATCAGTGGTTTGTCGAGGTTGCGCGGGTAGTTGAGGCCGCCGAAGCCGGCGGCGCCCCAGTCGGTGTCGGACTCTTCACCGGCCGCGGCACCCTTGAGGTCCCAGCCGGCGCTGAAGAAGCGATCGCCCCCGCCGGTCACGATGCAGACGCGCAGTGCCGGATCGTCGCGGAACTGCTCGAACACCTTGTTGAGGCGCCGGCTGGCGGCGAGGTCGATGGCATTCGCCTTGGGACGGTCGAGGGTGACCTCGAGCACCGCGCCGTTGACCGCCGTGTACACGCCGCCGATCGAGCTATGGGTGAGTTCTGACATTGAGACTTACTCCGCCAGGCGGATCAGGGCATCCACCGCCACGGCGCCCGAGTCTACGGGACGCACGATGACGGGATTGATGTCGAGCTCCGCCAGGGTCTCGACATTAGCCTGCGCGTAGCGCGCGCAGGCGAGTGCAGTCTGGACGAGCGCCGGCATATCCCCCGCCGGCCGGCCGCGAAAGCCGATGAGCAGCGGTGCCATGCGCAGGCTCCGCAGCGCCGCCTCGATGCCCGCCGCATCGAACGGCGGCAGCAGGGTGACCGTGTCGCGCAGCAGCTCGGTGAGCAGGCCGCCGGCGCCGAGCACCAGCAGCTGGCCGAACTGCGGATCGACGCTGACGCCGATGAGTACCTCGGCCACGCCGTCGGTGACCATCTCCTCGATCAGCAGCGTGTCGGCGAGCGCGGCGAGCCGCTGCGCGGCCTGGGCGGCCTCGGCGGCGCTGCGCACGTTGAGCACCACGCCGCCGATCTCGGATTTGTGCTCGATGCCCCCACCGGCCGCCTTGATGACGACCGGGAAGCCGAGGGCTTCGGCGGCGCCCGCGGCCTCGCGCGGCCGGACCACCGCTGAGCGCGGTACACGCACGCCGAAGGCGGCGAGCGCCGCCTTGGCATCGTGCTCGGACAGCGCGCAGCTGCGCTCCTTCAGCTGCCGCGGGCGGCGCAGCTCGAGCGTGGCGCGCCGCTCCCAGGCTGTGCCCACGCCGCCGGCGAGATCGAGTGCCTCGAGCGCTTCGCGCTGCCCCTGCAGCGGCACCACGCCGGACGCCAGGCAGCGCGCCCGAGTCGCAGCGGGGAGCGATTCCGGCAGCGAGCAGATCACCGCGCCGCGCGTGGCGGTCGCGTCGCGGGCGGCGATGAACTCCTCGATCCCGTGCAGGTAGGCGCTGGCGTCCGCCTGGCCCTCCGGCGGGCAGTCGATCATGAAGCCGACGGCATCGAAGCCGGAGTGCAGCGCGACGGAGAACATGCGGCGCATTCGCGGACGGTCGAACCAGATGTAGGTATGGAAATCGAAGGGATTCGCGACCGCCACGCGCTCGGAGAGGATCTCGCGCAGGCTCGCGACGCTGGCCGCGGGAAAGGGCGGAAATGCGAGTCCGAGGCTGCGCGAATTGTCGGCGGTCATCGCCATGTCGCCACCCGAGGCGCCCATGACGAGCAGCCGCTTGCCCGGTAACGGGCCGCCGCAGTGGAAGATCTTGAGCGTCTCGCACAGCGCGCCCAAGGTGTCGCAGCGTGCGATCCCGGCCTGGCGGCAGAAGGCGTCGAAGGCGGCGTCCGCACCGGACAGCGCGCCGGTATGGGTGTGAGCGGTACGCGCGGCGGCGGCCGTGCGTCCGGCCTTGACGAGCGCCACGGGCTTGCCGGCCGCGCGCGCTGCGGCCACCGCACGCGCGAAGCGCTCGATGTCCTTGATGCCCTCGAGGTAGAGCCCGAATGCCGTGACGCGCTCATCCGCCGTGAGCAGCTCGATCAGATCTTCGGCCGCGAGCCGCGTCTGGTTGCCGACCGTAAGGATGCACCCGAGTGGGAGCGAGCGGCCGTTGAAGAGGAGATTGAGCGAGATGGTGCCACTCTGGCAGATGAGTGCCACGCCGCGCTCGCACCGCGGCCCGACCAGCTGGTCGGGCCAGAGCGCCACGCCGTCGAAGAAGTTGATGAAGCCGTAGCAGTTCGGGCCGAGGAACGGCAGCTCGGGAGCTGCCGCGAGCAGCTCCTCGGTGAGGCGCGCTCCTTCCTCCGTGCCAGTCTCGGAGAATCCGGCGGCGAAGCAGACGAAACCACCCGCGCCGCGGGCGGCGAGCGAGCCGGCGATCGAGGGCACCTCGCGGTTCGGAGCCGCCAGGAAGGCGGCATCCGGTGCCCCCGGGAGCTCCTCGACCGAGCGGAAGTAACGCTGCTCGGGGGTCGAGGGGCGCGACGGGTGGACGCGCCAGAGCTCACCCGCGAAACCGATCTTGCGGCTGGCCGCGGCCACGGCATCGGCCCAGTCGCCGCCGAACAGCGCCACGCTGCGCGGCGCGAGCAGCCGCTGCATGGCGGGCCGGCTCATGCGCCGGAGCCCGTCTGCTTGCGCGCCCCGCCGCTCAAGCTGAGCGCGCGCGAGCTCGGGCCGAAGGCGGCGGCCGGCGTGCTGGCGGCGAGCGCGGCGAGCGCGGCCGCGATCGGCGCCGGAAACGGCTCCGAGCCGGGAGCATCCCCCTGGCGCACGTGCAGCAGCATCAGCTCGGCGGTCGCCGCCGGCTCGAGCTGCCCCACAGCCCGCAGCGTGAAGCCGGCGTGCAGTCGCTTGCGATCGCTCCCGAGGATGGTCACTGCGACCGCGACACGCTCGCTCCCCTTGACCTCGCGCAGGTAATGCAGGTGCATCTCGAGGGTATAGAGAGTGCAGCGGGTACGCGTGCGATAAGCGGCATCGAGCCCCACGCGGTCCATGAGCGCATCGCACGCGAAGCTGACGATCAGCCCGTAGTAGGCGTCGCGGAGGTGACCGTTGTAGTCGATCCACTCAGGCACGATCGCGGTCTCGTAGATGGCAACCCCCGCCAAGATGCCCCCGGCGCCCTTAGTGGATCTTGAGGCGCTCGCGCGCCTCGGCTGCCGTTGCCACCCGTGCTCCCATGGCCTCGATGATGCTGCGCGCCTTCTCGACCAGCTGGGCGTTGCTCGCGTATACGCCGCGGCTCAGGTAGAGGTTGTCCTCGAGACCGACGCGGACGTTGCCCCCGAGCAGCACCGATTGCGCCACCCACGGCATCTGCATGCGGCTGATGGCGAAGGAGGTCCATACGGATCCGGCGGGCGCGCTCTGCACCATGGCGAGCAGGTGCGCGGTGTCAGCCGGCACCCCGTAGGGAATTCCGCAGCACAGCTGAATGAGCGCCGGGGCCGGGATCAGCTCCTCCTTGATGAGCTGCTTCACGAACCAGAGGTTGCCGGTATCGAATACCTCGAGCTCAGCCTTCACGCGCAGGTCGCGCAGAATCGCCGCGCCCTTGCGCAGGTAGTTGGGGGTGGATACATAGGCGCGATTGCCGTCGCCGAAGTTGAGCGAGCCGCAGTCGAGCGTGGCGATGTCGGGCCGATAGCGACCCTCCTCACACAGCTCGATCACGTGGCGCATACGCTCTTCCTGGCTGACGAAGTCGGAACCCTCGGCCGGGGTGTCCTTGAGGCCGTGGTCACCGACGCAGATGTAGCCGCCCATGCCACAGGTCAGGTTGACCAGCACGTCGACCTTGCTGTCGCGGATGTGGCGCACGACCTCGCGGTAGTGCTTGGTCGCCATGCTGAAGGCCCCGCTGTCCGGATCGCGCACGTGGATGTGCACGATGGCAGCCCCGGCGCGTGCCGCCTCGACCGCCGAGGCGGCGATCTGCTCGGGGGTGATCGGGCAGTGCGGGCTCTTGGTAACCTTGGTGTCGTCGCCGGTGACGGCGCAGGTGATGATGACGTCGGAGTTCATGTCGGCCTCGGGCGCGGCGCGGGTGACGTGATAATATTATGGCGATAATAATATAGCGCGGCGGCGCGGCGCGGCAAGCCGCGCACTGACATAAGGAGCGACCCATGCAGACTCAGTTGTTGATCGGCGGGCGGCTCACGGGCGGCGAGGGCCCGGCCGACACGGTGCTCGACGCGGCGAGCGGCGCGGCAATCGCCACGGTGGCCTCGGCGAGCGCCGAGCAGGTCGAGGCGGCGGTGGCGGCCGCGGAGGCGGCCTTCGACGGCTGGGCCGGGACGGCGCCCCGCGAGCGGGCCGCGGCGCTGCTCAGGATCGCCGACGCTCTCGAGCGCGAGGCCGGCGCCTACGCGAGCCTCGAGTCGCGCAACACCGGCAAGCCGCTCGCGGCGATGCTGAACGACGAGATGCCCTCGATCGCGGACGTATTCCGCTACTTCGCCGGGGCCTGCCGCATCCCCCAGGGACTGGCGGCGGGTGAGTACCTGCCGGGGCATACCAGCATGATCCGGCGTGACCCGGTCGGCGTCGTCGGCTCGATCGCCCCCTGGAACTATCCCCTGATGATGGCGGCCTGGAAGATCGCCCCGGCGATCGCCGCCGGCAACACCCTGGTCCTGAAACCTTCCGAGATGACGCCGCTCACGGCGCTCAAGCTCGGCGAGCAGCTCGCCGGGCTCCTGC
>DATMOK010000049.1:0-18968 GCA_035568235.1 Steroidobacteraceae bacterium
GCATCGATCTTCAGGTCGGGGCAGCGCGCATCCGCCTTACGAATCTCGATCGCGTGTACTGGCCCGCTGCGCTGAAGCGCGAGGCGCCCGTCACCAAGCGCGATCTGCTGCGCTATCTCGCCCGCGTCGGGCGCTTCATGCTGCCGCACCTCCTCGACCGCCCGCTCACCATGATCCGCATGCCCGAGGGGATCAACGGCGAGCGCTTCTTCCAGAAGCACTGGGAGCAGTCGTTGCCGGAGTTCGTCGAGACCGTCACGGTGTTCTCCGAGACCAAGGACGGTGAGCACCGCTACCTGCTCGCCAACAATCTGCCGACGCTGCTGTGGCTGGGTCAGGTGGGGACGCTCGAGTTCCACATCTGGCATTCGCGCGCCCGGCCCGGGCCCGATGCGCCGGGCGCCGGCACCGACTACGCGACATCGCTCGCCTCCCTCGAGGCCTCGATCCTCAACCGGCCCGACTACCTGGTCTTCGATATCGACCCCTACATCTATTCCGGCAAGGAGGGAAAGGGCGAGGAGCCCGAGCTCAACCGTAAGGGCTTCGCCACGGGCAAGCGGGTGGCGTTCTGGCTGCGCGCGCTCCTGAAAGAGATGAGTCTGGAGGCGATCGTGAAGACCTCCGGCAAGACCGGGCTGCACATGTTCGTGCCCATCGACCGGACGGTGACCTTCGATGAGGCGCGCCACATCTGCGAGTCGGTGGGACGTCACGTGCTGCGCGAGCACCCCCGGGACATCACCATGGACTGGGCCATCGAGAAGCGCACCGGCAAGATCTTTATTGACTACAACATGAACGTACGCGGCAAGACGTTGAATGTGGCCTACTCCCCGCGCGGGGTCCCAGGCACGCCGATCTCCATGCCCCTCACCTGGGAGGAGCTCGAGGCGGCGGAGCCGATGGACTTCACCTTGTGGAATGTGCCGGACCGCTTGGAAAAGCGGGGCGATCGGTGGCATGATGTACTTGAGTTAAAACAGAGTCTTACGAAGGCTTTCGGCATCGAACCTGAGAAGTAGCCCGGAAACGGCCGGGCGTTGTGGAAGGTGACGGTATGGCTACTGCCCCTCGCTCCATCGGATCGCTCACGGTGTCTTTCGGACTGGTCGCCATTCCGGCGAAGGTGTTCACCGCCACCCAGTCCTCGGCGGGCGTGCATTTCAACCTGCTGCACAAGACCTGCGGCTCGCGCCTGAAGCAGCAGTACCTCTGTCAGAAGGAGGGAGTCCCCGTCGAGCGCGACGAGATGGTCAAGGGCTACGAGTTCGCCAAGGACCAGTACGTGCGCTTCACGCCCGAAGAGATCAAGTCGATGGAGGAAGTCGGCACCCATTCGGTCGACATCTCCGAGTTCGTGCCGATCGAATCGATCGATCCGGTGTACTTCGACAAGACCTACTACCTCGCACCCGACAAGGGCGCCGGCAAGCCCTACGCGCTGCTCGTCGAGGCGCTCAAGCAATCGAAGCGCTGCGGCGTCGGTCACTGGGCGGCGCGCGGCAAGGGCTACCTCGTGATCCTGCGCCCGATCGGCGACGTGCTCGCCATGCAGCAGCTGCACTATGCAACCGAGGTCCGCCGCGCCAGCGAGGTGGATGTGCCGAAGCCCGAGGTCAAGCCCGCGGAGCTCAAGCTCGCCCAGCAGCTGATCGATGCGCAGACGGCAGAGAAATTCCAGCCCGACGCCTACAAGGACGAGCTGCAGGGCCGCATCGAGGCGGCGATCCAGAAGAAGGTCGACCAGGGCGAGGAGATCAGCCTGGTCGAGACGCCCCCGCCCGGTGAGGGCAAGGTGATCGACCTCATGGAAGCGCTGCGCGCGAGTCTCGAGAAGCGCGGCAAGGCGCGTGAGCCGGCGCAGGAGCTCGGCGAGCGCAAGGCGCCGAAGCGTGTCGAGCAGCACGCCAAAGTGGCCCGCAAGACAGCTAAGCGCTAATCTCTGCGCCCCTACCGGGACTTAAGAGAAACTCAGGGATGCCTTCCTACAGTGTGCGGGACGTCGAGCGTGTCCTGCGCCTGTCGCCTGCCACGACGCGCGGCCTGATCCGCGCCGGGTTCGTCAAGCCCGCCCGCGGACCGCGGCGCGCGTATCGCTTCTCCTTCCAGGATCTGATCGTGCTGCGCACGGCGCGCGCGCTCCTCGATGCGCGCATTCCGCCCAAGCGTGTGCGTCACTCGCTCGACCAGCTGCGGCGCGAGCTGCCGGCGACCATGCCGCTCTCCGGGCTCGCGATCAGCGCGGTGGGCGATCACGTCGTGGTGCGCGATGGCGAGCTGCGCTGGCAGGCAGACAGCGGCCAGTACCTGCTCGGGCTCGATGTCACGCTCGAGAACGGCATGCTGCAGGTGGTCGAGTACAAGGCGGCGCCGCCGCCCGCGCCGCCCGCCGCCCCGGCGCCCGTGGCCGAGCGCGACTGGTTCGCGGAAGGCCTGACGCTCGAGAGCACCGACCCGCCGAGCGCGCTCGCCGCCTACCGGCACGCCGCGCAGGAGGATCCGCACAACGCCGCAGCGTGGATCAACTGGGGGCGGCTGCTGCACGTGCTCGGCAAGACGCTCGAGGCCGAGGGCGTCTACGATGAGGGGCGGGCACGCGTCGGAGCTGATTCGCTGCTGCTCTTCAACCAGGCGGTGCTGCTCGAGGATATCGGCAAGATCGCCGCCGCGCTCGAGGCCTACCGCGGCGCGCTCGCCGCTGATCCGGACCTCGCCGACGGCCACTACAACATCGCGCGGCTCTATGAGTCGCTCGGCAAGCCGCAGGACGCGATCCGGCACCTGGGAGAATACCGGCGCCTCGTGATCGACCGGCGCTGACCTGCGCCGCGGCGGCTCGCCATGAAAGTCTGGGTCGGCACGTCCGGCTACAACTATCCCGAGTGGCGCGGCAGCTTCTACCCGGAAAAGCTCCCGGCGGCCAAGATGCTGCCCTACTACGCCGAGCGTCTCGCCACCGTCGAGATCAACTACACCTTTTACAGGGTCCCCAACCCGACGATTCTGGCCGGCTGGGACCGCGAGACCCCGGCCGGGTTTCGCCTGACGCTCAAGGCGCCCAAGCGCATCACGCACATCGCGCGACTGCACGATTGCGGCGAATTGCTCGGCTATTTCCTCAACACCGCCGCGACCCTCGGACCTAAGCTCGGCGCGATCCTCTTCCAGCTGCCGCCCTACTTCCGCAAGGACCTCGCAGTGCTGGATGAGTTTCTTGCCCTCCTGCCGGGCGGCACCTGCGCGGCGTTCGAGTTCCGCCACGCCTCATGGATGGACGCTGAGGTGTTTGCGCGCCTCAAGTCCGCCCAGGTCGCGCTGTGCGTCGCCGACAGCGAGAAGTTCTCGACCCCGGTCGAGATCACCGCGCCCTACGCCTACTTCCGCCTGCGCGACGAGGGCTACACGCCCGAGGACCTCAAGCGCTGGGCCGGGGTGATCCGAGAGAGCACGCTGCAGTGCAGCAACGTATTCGTCTACTTCAAGCACGAGGAAGCCGGCAAGGGCCCGCAGTTCGCGCACCTGCTGCTGGAGGCCCTGGCGCCGGGGGGCTGAGGATTTGCCGCCGGGTGCATCCAAAAGTGCCCCGCAAGGCATCTATATCCTGAGGCAAGCCTTTACTTCGAGGTCCCCATGACGCTGCATCTCATCCCACTCGCGTTCCTGGCCTTCCTGACCGTGTGCGCAGTCACCGGCATCGTCACCGACTACAAGAAGCGCAAGGCCTCGCTCGAGGCGCTGCGCGCCGCGATCGAGCGGGGACAGCAGCTCGACCCGGCGCTGGTCGAGAAGCTGATGGCCCCCGAGAAGCCCTCGGGCATTGCGCCGATGAGCCTCATAGTGGGCGGCATCGTGACCAGTGCCGCCGGCATCGGCGTCATGATCCTGTCGCTGCTCCTGTCACACGAGGACCACAGCGCGCTCTATCCCATCCTGGGAGGGGGCATCGTGACGTTGTGCATCGGCGCGGGTCTGATCCTCGCGGCGCGCACGGTCGAGCAGTACCGCAAGCGCCAGCCCCACGGCCCGACCTGACCGCCGAAGGCGCGAGCGTGAGCCTGTCGCGCGCCGCGCTCGGCGAGGCCGCGGAAGCGGTCATCGTCGCGCTGGCGATGAGCGGTGACCGCAATGCCTTCTGCGAGCTCGTGCGGCGCAGGCAGGTCTGGCTGCGCGGGCTGCTGCAGCGCCTGTGCCGTGACCCGACGCTCGCCGATGATCTCGCGCAGCAGGTGTTCCTGCAGGCGTGGCGCTCGCTGCCGGCGCTGAAATCCGTGGCCGCTTTCGGCGCCTGGCTGCGGCGGCTGGCGATCAACACCTGGCTGGTCCAGCGGCGCAGCGCCGCCGCCACCGCGCTCGATCCGCTTCCCGATGAGCTGCCCGCGTCCGTGATGCTGGTACCCGCCGCGGGCGAGCGGTTCGATCTCGATCGGGCGCTCGCGCACCTCGCGCGCGACGAGCGGCTGTGCGTGGTACTCGCCTACAGCGAGGGCATGAGTCACGGCGAGATCAGCACGCTGACCTCGCTGCCGCTCGGAACCGTCAAGTCGCACATCCGGCGGGGCACCCAGCGCCTGCGCGGGCTGCTTAACGCCTACCAGCCTCTCGAGGAGGAGAGCTATGTCGGATGACCTCGACCCGCTGCTGCTGCGCGCCTTCGCGCAGAGCGAGCGGCCGCTGCCGGACGCCGAGTTCGTCGCGCGGGTGGTCGCACAGCTGCGGCCGCGCGCCAGCCTTGCCGGGATGGCATGGGCACTGCCTGCCGCCATGGCGGTGGTGATCCGCGCGCTCGCCACCGGCGTCGCGGCGCCGCTGCGCCTGCACTACGCCGGCCTCGTGGCACTCGCCGCAACGCTGGTCACGGTCTGGAGCCTGCTCGCCGCCGTCTAGGAGCCCCGCCCTTCCCGGTTGAACCCGCCCGCCATTCCCAGCCACTTACCCCTGCCCGGCAACTACGGGTGCAACCTCCGCACGGACGCCAGAGAAGGGGAATCACGATGAAGGTCTCAAACATCGCCGCGCGCCTCAGCGGTGCGTGGCTCATCCTGGCGGCGCTCGCCGCCGCCACCGTTCCGACATTCGCATCGGCTCAGGCTGCGGTACTGCCACCGCTCACGAAGATCAGCACGATTGCCTCGACCGTTCCCACCAACGGGGACGTGAACCCCTACGGCATCGTGCAGGTGCAGCGCTCGAGCGGCAACCTGGTCGCCGGCAATATCCTCATCAGCAATTTCAACAACGGCTCGAACCTGCAGGGCACGGGCAGCACCATCGTGCAGGTCACCCCGGCAGGGGTGGTGACGCAGTTCGCAGCGCTCAGCGCGACCACCCTTCCCGGCCCCTGCCCGGGGGGCGTCGGGCTGACGACGGCGCTCGTCGTGCTCGAGTCGGGCTGGGTGATCGTCGGCAGCCTGCCGACGACGGACGGCACCTCCGCCACGGCGCAGGCCGGCTGCCTCATCGTCCTCGACAACATGGGTAATCCCGTCGAGACCTTCTACGGCTCGCTCATCAACGGACCCTGGGACATGACCGCGCAGGACGGCGCGCAGGGGGCGAAGCTGTTCGTCACCAACGTGCTGAATGGCACCGTCGCTGCCAATGGCACGGTGGTGCACGGCGGCACCGTATTGAGACTCGACCTGAGTGTTTCAGAGTCTGCGATGCCGACGCTGGATGCCATTACCGTCATCGGCTCAGGGTTCGCCGAGCGCACCGATCCGGCGGCGCTCGTGATCGGTCCGACGGGAGTGGGATTGCGCGCCAACTGCGCGCCCAATCCCCAGTCCTGCGGCGAGTCCGGCATGGACCAGGACGGCTCGCGCCTCTACGTCGCGGATTCCCTCAACAATCGCGTGGTCGCGATCGATAACGCGCTGGCGCGGACCACCTCGGCCGGCACCGGGCAGACGGTCTCCTGGGGCGGGAGCCTGAATGATCCGCTCGGGCTCATCGTGACCGGCAGCGGCGAGATCCTCACCGTGAACGGCGACGACGGCAACATCATCGAGATCACGCCCGCCGGCAAGCAGGTGGCCAAGTTCCTGATCGACTCGAGCGGCTCCCCGCCGGGGAGCGGCGCGCTGTTCGGACTATGGTTCGATCCGGCGCACGGCGTGTATTACGTGGATGATGCGACCAACACGCTGAATCTGCTGCATCACTGAGGTAAGCCAGGCTCCGGCGGGCTGTCAGGTCCCGCCGGAGCGGCGCCGCGGTATCTGCGGCGCGGACCTCCCTGAGGGTCCTGCCTGCCCGTCAGACGTTCCAGATGTCGGCGAAGGCGCGGCCGAAGTTTGCGCCCGCCACTTTCTCGACGACTCCCGGTGGATAGCCGCGCTTCAGCAGCGCATCGACGATCACCTCGATACGCCGCGGTGTGTTGAGACCGATCACGTACGGCGGGCGGTCCTCCTCCGGAGCGGCGAGCCCCGCGGTGCGCCGCTGCTCGAGTTGCTTGTTGAGCTCCGCCATCCCCTTCTCGCTCACGTCCATCGGCAGGATGTCGGTGTCGCTGCCGATGCCGACGTGGTCCTCGCCGACTACTTTCAGCGCGTGCTCGAGGTGCATCAGGTAGTCATCGACCGTGGGCTGACGCGGGGACGCCGTGAGGTACGGCAGATCGAAGATGCCGACCACCCCGCCGCGGTCGGCGAGCGCGCGCAGCTGCTCGTCGGTCTTGTTGCGCGGGTGCGGGTGAATGGCCATGCAGCCGGCGTGCGTCATGAGCGGCGCCTTGCCGGAGAGCTCGAGGACATCCGACGTCGTTGCCGCATTGGCGTGGCTGAGATCGATGGCGATGCCGAGCCGGTTCATCTCCGTGACCGCCTGCCGGCCGAGGGCGGTGAGGCCGCCGCCATCGGGCTCCATGACGCCCGCGGCGAACGGCGACTTGCGGTTGTAGGACAGCTGCATGACGCGCACGCCGAGATTGCGGAACACCTCGAGCGACTCGAGGCGCCCCTGCAGCATCTCGACGCTCTCGAACGACAGGATGATCCCGAGCTTGCCCTCCGCCTTGGCGCGCGCGAGGTCACCGCTCACCCGCACCTGGGTGAAATAAGCGGGGTAGGTCTCGATGAGCTGCTGTACCTGGCCGATCTCGGCGATGGTGGTCGGAAAATCGTCGTTGATCCCGCCGATGGAGTACTTGACGACATCTACCCCACTGCCGTGCACCGCATCGAGGTCGGCCTGCGGCAGGGGCAGCCGCCCCTCGGGGGGCGAGGAATTGCAGTCGAGGATCAGCGCCGAGTGATACAGCGCTCGGGCGTGCGGGGAGACGCCAGGAGCGGGCGCGGCGGCGGGCTCGGCTGCCGGGAGCGGCGTGAGCGCTGCGGCGGCTGCGGTACCTGCGAGGCTCACGGAGAATTCGCGCCGGTTCATTTCTGCCCCGCCTTCACCGCCGTGCCCTGTATCTCGAAGTGCGCGCCGCGGATCAGCTTGTCCACGCCGATGAACGCGCGCGCCGGGTGATGCCCATGAAAGTACTCGGCGTAGACATTGTTGAAGGTGTCGTACAGGGCGAGGTCCGTGCAGTACACCGTGACCGACACCAGATCGTCCATGCTGAAGCCGGCGCGCTCGAGGGTGTGCTTGAGGCCATCCATGACGAGGCGCGCCTCGGTCTCGGCGCCGGCGGCGGCATTGCCGGTCTTGGGATCGATGCCGATATGGCCGGCAACGTAGAGCGTATGGCCCTCGCGCACGGCGTCGCTGAAGGGCAGCTTCGCGCCGTTCGGCGCCGCCGGGTGCTCGATATAGGCGCGCTCGGGTGCCTGCTGCGCCGCGAGCGCACCCGGTGCGCCGACACACCCGAGCGACAGGACGCCCGCCAGCAGCGCCGTGCCCAGCCTCTTCATGGGAGCCGATTCGGACATGAGGATCCCCTATGCATTGGCACGGCCTGGCGCCGCGGCGGCATTGAACAGATCGGCGACGCAGCCGGCTCCCTCGAGCTCGAGCAGCGCCCGTTTGATCGGCAGGCCCCCGCCGAATCCGGTGAGTGAGCCGTCGGCGCCGATGACCCGGTGGCAGGGGACGATGATCGGCAGAGGATTGGCGCCGTTGGCCGCGCCGACGGCGCGCGGGGCGCTGCCGAGACGCGCGGCGAGCTCGCCGTAGGAGATCGTCTCGCCGAAGGGAATGGTCCGCAGCGCGCGCCACACGCCGAGCTGGAAGGCAGTGCCACGGGGAGCCAGCGGCACGCTGAACCCGCGCCGCGCGCCGGCGAAGTATTCCGCGAGCTGCGCGATGACGGTGGCGAACGGCGCGCGGTCGTGCCGCCATTGGGGTGAGGGCTGGAGCGGGTTCGCGCCGCCCTGGAAATGGATGCGCGTCAGCGCCTCACCCTCGAGCGTGAGCAGCAACGGTCCCACCGGACTCGCCGCCTCGCACCAGTAAACGCCCCCCATGGAGGCGCTATGTTACGCGTCAGCCGTTCTGCCGCGCCATGGCGCGTGCGAAGGCCGGGCGTGAGGTGACGCGCTGCACGTAGTCGGCGATGACCGGCGACTGCGGGACCTTCGGGCTGTTGAGAAACAGCGCGAAGCTCGTGGCGTAGAGCACATCGGCGGCAGAGAAGCTCTCGCCGAGGAGATACGACCCCTTGGAGAGCTGCGCGACCACCGCCGCAACCACCTCCTCGACCGGCGCCCAGCCCGCCGTGCCGCGCGGCGCCTCGATGTTCATGAACTTGCACATGATCGAGGGCTCGAGCTCCCCGGAATAGTAGGCGAGCCAGCTGAGGTAGGCACCGCGCGCGCCCTCCCCCACCAGCGGGCCGAGATGCTTGTCCGGAAAGCGATCGGTCAGGTAGAGCGCGATCGCCGGGGATTCGAACACCACGACGCCGTCGTCAGAGATGGCCGGCACCTTGCCGTGCGGATGCGGATTGGCGGGGTCGATCGCACCGCTGCCGTCGCGGCTGCGTATCGTGACCAGCTTGAGGGTGTACGGAACGTCCAGCTCCTCCAGCAGAAAGATGAAGCGCGTGGCGCGCGTGTTGGGACGGTGAAAGAGCGTGATCATGGCGGCACCCCGGCAGGCTGTCGTTATCCTAAGCAAAGGACGTTACGCGGTCTTGTATGCGCGGGATACGGTGCGGCGTGCACTCGGGAGCGGTTTGCACTTGCCCCGAACGAGAGCTCAGCGTTTAAATCTTCCCGAGGAACGCAGCGACACACCCAGGAGGACAGACCATGGCCAGGAACGTCATTTGCCTCTGGTACAACGGCGCGGCAGAGGAAGCCGCCAGGTTCTACGCCCAGACCTTTCCAGACAGTGCCGTCACCGCGGTCCACCGCGCGCCGGGCGATTATCCGGATGGCAAGAAGGGACAGGTGCTTACGGTTGAGTTTACGGTGCTGGGGGTCTCCTGCCTCGGCTTGAACGGCGGCCCGGCCTTCAGGCACAGCGAGGCCTTCTCGTTCCAGATTATCACTGACAATCAGGCCGAGACCGATCGCTACTGGAAAGCCATCGTCGATAACGGCGGAGCCGAGAGCCAATGCGGCTGGTGCAAGGACAGGTGGGGCTTGTCGTGGCAAATCACGCCACGCGTCCTGCTGCAAGCGACCACCGATCCTGATCGCGCGGCCGCGAAGCGCGCCTTCGATGCCATGATGAGCATGAAGAAGATCGACATCGCCGCAATCGAAGCCGCAAGGCGTGGTGCACCGACCCGATGAAGCACCGCGCCGCCCGCACCCGCCGCCAGAGCGCTCGCCCTGGTGGCAGCGCCGCCGCGCCCCGCGCCGGGACGGTGGGCGAGTACAGCTCGCCCGCCTGCTACCTGCACGAGGTCGAGGCGCAGCCCCCCGCGAGCGCCGAAGTGCGCATCAAACGCATCTATGAGGCCGCCGACGCCGCCGATGGCTATCGGGCGCTCATCGACCGGCTGTGGCCGCGCGGCATCAGCCGCCAGCGTGCCGCGCTCGATGCCTGGCTCAAGGAGCTCGCGCCGAGCAACGCGCTGCGTCTCTGGTACCGGCACGATCCAAAGCGCTGGACGGAATTCGGCCGCCGCTACCGCGCCGAGCTGCGCGCGCAGCGAGCGGCGCTCGAAGCGCTGCGCGCCCGCGCCGCGGCGGGGCGCCTCACCCTGCTCTACGCTTCGCGCGAGCCGCGCATCAACCACGCCGTGGTGCTGCGCCAGGTACTGCTCAAAACCTCACGCGCGCGGCCGCTGTCCGCGCAGTCTTAACCGTCCCTGAACGCCCGCCGGACTGCGCGCGCCTGTCAGCGGCGCGTGCCCGGCTGCGTTTTTACCAGCAGAGAGGCGCACTGAAAGACTGGAGGATCGAGCCATGCGTAGCATTGTCAAACTGCTGATTGCCCTGGGTTGCACCGCGGTGCTCGCCGGCTGCGTGGTCGCCCCCGTCGGACCGCCACGCGCCTATGTCGGCGTCGTGGCACCCGCCCCCGTGGTCGTGGTGCACGGCTACTGGCGCTGAGCGGAATCTGCCGAGGTGTCGGGCAGTGTGTGCCGCGTGCGTGCGGCCCACTGCGTGAACCAAACCGCCGCCTCCGCTAGTATCGGGCCCTGCGCGACGCACCGCGAGGGCCTGTTTGAGAATCACGCCGACGCTCCTGGCCCTGCTGGCTGCGCTGGCACCGCTCGACCCCGCGCGGTGCGCAGTCCGCGTCCTCACCGGCCCGACGCCGATCCCTGACGGCGCAGCACACAGCCCCGGCGACCTCACCGTCATCAACGAGCGGCTCGCCTTCGCGCTGGCCGTCAAATCACCGCCGCCGTATGGCGTACCGCGCGGTGCCATCGTGGACGTCGCGCCGGTGCGCGCCGGCACGCTCGGCCGCGACTGCGTGGTGTTCGCCGATTTCATACCCAACAACTGGTCGGCCTGGCCGAACACCTATCAGCACGTCGAAGTGCTCGAGCACGGTCCGCAGCGGGTCAGCGTGCGCGCCGTGCGCGACTTCGGCGCGGTGCGGATCTCGACCCTGTACTCCCTCGAGGCCGGCGCCGATCACATCGTGATGCGCACCACGATGACCAATACGGGCAGCGCTGCGCTGCCGGGCCTGCTGTCCGGGTTCACGCTGTGGCCGCGCGGCGGCTTCATCTTTCCGGTTCCGGGACTCGCGGGCCTCACCGCAGGAGCCGCGAGCGGTGCGCTCACCGACCGCACGGTCGGCTACGACGCCGACTGGACGGTGACGCTGCACGCCCCGTATTTCGATCATGTCGGCTTCGGCTCGCGCGACCTCTTCAGGCTCCACACGCTCGCCGCGGGTGCGAGCGCGAGCTTCGATGCGTGGCTGCAGGTCGGCGCGGATGGCGATCTCGCCCCGGTGCTTAAGGCCGAGATCACACGGCGGCATCTGCCCGCGGCGCACCTCCAGGGTACGGTGACGGCGGCCGACGGCACGGCGCTGGCACAGCCGGTGGTGGTGATCGAACGCTCGGGGAAGCCCTATGCGTGGGTACTGGGTCACGCCGGGCGTTACGAACTCACGCTGCCCGCTGGCAGCTACTCGATGTACGCCACCGCGCGCGACTACGCGCGCAGTGCGCCGGTGAGCCTCGAGCTCGCGCCCGGCACGCAACAGAGCCATGACTTCGCCGGTCTCGCCCCGCCCGGACGTCTCGAGCTCGCGGTCAGTGACGCGCACACCTCCCGCGGGCTCGATGCGCGCCTCGTCATCCGCGAGGGCGAGCAGCCCGTGGTCGAGTATCTGGGGCGGCGCACCTTCTTCACCGCGCTCGAGCCCCAAGGCCGCGCCGACCTCACGCTGGCACCAGGCCACTACGTGCTCGGCGTGTCGTGGGGCGGCGGCTTCCTGGCGCGCTCGCAGCCGCTTGCGGTGGACATTGCGAGCGGTGCGACGGCGCGCGCGGGCATCGCCCTGACGCCGCTCTTCGATCCGCCGGCCAAGGGATGGTACTCGGCCGATCTGCATCACCACGCCGATCAGGCCGAGGCGGTCACGCCACCGCAGTACCTGGCGCGCTCGCAGCTCGCCGCCGGGCTCGACCTGCTGTTCGTCAGCGACCACGACTCGAGCGTCAATCACGCCGCGCTCAAGCGCATCGCCGATGCGCGCGGCCGGGCCTTCATTCCCTCGATCGAGCTGTCACCCTCCTGGGGCCACTTCAACGCCTGGCCGGTCAAGCCCGGCGAGCCGCTCGCGATCGACACCGGCACTGCGACCGTGCAGCAGGTGCTCGCCGAGGGCCGCCGCCAGGGCGCCGTCATCCTGCAGGTGAACCATCCCTTCATCGCCTACGGCTACTTCTCGAGCCTCGCCGCCGGCGTCGCCCCGGGCGGCTTCGCGCCCGGGTTCGACCTCATCGAGATCAACGCCCAGGCACCGGACGACGACGACAAGGTGCTGCACGCATTGTGGGGCTTCTGGAATGCCGGCCATCATTACTATCTCGCCGGCGGCACGGACGTCCACGATGTGTGGAACGCCGAATCCGGCAGGCTGCGCACGTTTGCGCACCTCGAGGGTGAGGTGAGCGCCGCCGCGTTCGCCGCCGCACTCAAGGCGGGACACGGCTACGTGAGCCACGGGCCGCTGATCTTTCCCGCTGTCGTCTTCGGCAGCGAGCTCAAGGTGCGCCCCGGTGAGCCGTTCAGCCTCGGCTTCGACCTGGCCTCCGTCGAGGGCCTCAAACGCGCCGACCTCATGAGCGGCGGTGGCGTCATCGCGAGCCGCGCCTTCGAGTCGGCGCCTCTTGAAGCGCACGCTGACTTCGCGCTCGCAACCGCGCAGCGCGCCTGGTACGCGCTCACCGTCGAGGACCAGGCCGGGCGCCGTGCCTTTACCGACCCCGTGTGGGTCGACGCGATCGACTACCCGTGAATGCGCAGCATGCCCGCTGAACCCCGCCGCTCGCTGCGTGCCGCCCAGGTCCGCATCGTGGTGCTCCTGTTCTTCGGCTACGCCGCCTGCTACTACTGTCGGGCGGATCTCTCGGTCGCCACCCCGTTGCTCGCTGACGAGCTCGCCCGCCATGGCCTCAGCCACGACGGGGCGCTGGTGCACATCGGCACCGTCGTCTCGCTCGGCGTGCTCGCCTATGCGCTCGGCAAGCTGTTTCTCACCGGACTCGGCGATTACTGGGGCGGGCGGCGCAACTTCCTGATCGGCGTGGGCGGCGCTTGTGTCTTTACGCTGTTGTTCGCCGCCGGTGGGGCGCTGCCCATGTTCACGCTCGCCTGGATAGGCAACCGGCTCACGCAGTCGGTGGGCTGGGCGGGTCTCATCAAGGTGTCGTCCAAGTGGTTCAACTACTCCTCCTACGGCTCGATCGCCGGCATCCTGAGCGTCAGCTACCTGATCGGCGATGCGGCGGCCCGTCAGCAGATGAGCGTGCTGATTGCGCACGGCTACGGCTGGCGTGCGCTGTTCGTGTTCGCGGGTATCGTCGCGGCAGCGGCGCTGCTCGCCAACCTCCTGTGGCTGCGCGAGTCGCGGATCGATGAGGGCTACGCGGAAGCCGAGCCGAACCCGCTGAATCTGTTCGCCGCGACCGAGTCGCGGCCGGCGAGCGTCATGGCGCTGCTGCGGCCGTTGCTGCGCAGTCGCGCCTTCCTGCTGGTTTGCCTGCTGTCGTTCGGCTGCACGATAATCCGCGAGACGTTCAATACCTGGACGCCGGTCTACCTGCGCGACTACCTGGGCTACAGCGTGAGCGACTCCGCCGCCTTGAGTGCCATCTTTCCCGGCGTCGGGTTCCTCTCGGTGCTGCTCGCCGGCTGGCTGAGCGATCGCCTCGGGCTCAACGGACGCTCGCTCCTCATGTTCACCGGTCTCGGCGCGAGCGCCGCGGCGCTCCTGGCGATGACCGCGGTGCCGGCGAGCCACGGCGGCTCGCTCCTTGGCGTGCTGCTGATCGGCGTCGTCGCACTCATGCTTCTCGGCCCCTACTCCTACCTCGGCGGCGCCTTCGCGCTCGACTTCGGCGGCAAACAGGCGAGCGCCGCGTCCTCCGGCATCATCGACGGCATCGGCTACCTGGGCGGCGTGCTCGCCGGCGATGCCGTCGCACGGCTCGCCGTCGCGCTCGGCTGGCGCGGGGTATTCGTGGCGCTCGCGGTGGTGAGTGCCTTGGCGGCCGTGAGCGCCGGCTGTCTGCACTGGCTCAACACACGGGCGGTGACCTTGAAGGGCGCCGCGGCGGTGACCTCGAATGCCTGAGACCCCCCTCGAGGCGACAGTGTCCGCAACCCCGGAGACGCTCACCGTGAGGTGGCGAAGCGGCGGCGTGAGCGAGTTCGCGAGCCTGTGGCTGCGCGATAACGTGCGCGCGGATCGCGACCCGCACAGCGGCCAGCGCCTCATCGACATCGCCGATCTCCCGGCGCAACCGCACATCCGCGCGGCGCGCGCCGACGACGGCAGCGTGCACATCGACTTCGAGGGCGAAGCGCAGCCGGCGACCTTCGGCCTGGAGTGGCTGGCGGCGCAGGCCGCAGGCGGCGCCGGCGAGGTTCCCGAGCGCCAGCGGCGACTGTGGGCCGACGGCGCGCGCCTCGATGCCCGCCGGGACTTCGCCTGGCTGAAGCTCGGTGCGGCCCGCGCCGACCCGCGCGCGCGGCTCGCCTGGCTGACGCGGCTGCTGCAGGACGGCATCGCTTTCCTCACCGCCGTGCCGTGTGAGCCGCAGGCGATTCTGAACGCGGTGTCGTTCGTCGGCCGGGTGGCGGAGACCAACTACGGCCAGGTGTTCGATGTGCGCTCGGTGGCCCAGCCGGAGAACCTGGCGTACTCGGATCTCGGCCTGGGGCTCCACACCGATAATCCCTACCGCGAGCCGGTGCCGGGCTTCCAGGCGCTGCACGCCCTCGTCACCTCGCCGGAAGGCGGCGCCAACCTGTTCGCCGACGGCCTGGCGCTCGCGGCGTATCTCAGGGAGAGCGCGCCCGGGGACTTCGCGCTGCTGACGGACACCGCGGTGCCGTTCCACTACCGCTCCGGCGATGCGGAGCTGTACGCCGAGCGGCCGCTCATCCAGCTGTCGTGCGCCGGGGATGTCACCGCGGTGCACTACAACAACCGCTCGATCGCGCCGCTCAGGTTACCGGCCGGGCAGACCTCGGCGTTCTACGGCGCCTACCGGCGCTTCGCGGCGCTGCTGCGCGAGCCGCGTTTTCAGCTGCGCCTGAGGCTCGCCGACGGCGAGCTCGTGGTGTTCGACAACCAGCGCACGCTCCACGGGCGTACGGCCTTCACCTCCGCGAAGTACCCGCGGCACCTGCAGGGGTGTTATCTCACGCGCGACAGCGTGTACAGCGCCGCGGGGCTGCTGCGCCGTGAGCTCGGGGCGGCGCGATGAAGGTGGGCGATGAAATCCTCGCGATCTACGGTGCGCACGGCGGCGGCGCCTATTTCGGCGAGCGCGTGACGATAACCGAGCACGGGCTGCAGGCCGCCTGGTTCGCGCGCAATGAGAACGCTCCCGAGCCGCTGGTGATCGCAGCGCTGCTGCACGACATCGGTCACCTGCTGGCGGCGGCGCCGGACGACCTCGCCGAGTGGACGAGTGATGCGCGCCACGAGCAGACCGGGGCGCGCTGGCTGGCGCAGCGCTTCGGGCCCGCGATCAGCGAGCCGGTGCGGCTGCATGTGCCGGCGAAGCGCTACCTGTGCGCCACGGATGCGCGCTACGCGGGGCAGCTGAGCGAGGCTTCCGTACATACGCTGCGGCTCCAGGGGGGACCGATGTCGGCGGACGAAACCCGGCGCTTCGAGAGCGAGCGCTACTTCCGCGACGCGGTGCGGCTGCGGCTGTGGGACGATCAGGGGAAAGTGGCGGGCCTCAAGACACCGCCGCTCGAGGACTACCTCGGCATGCTCGAGGCCGCGACGCGCCGGCATAAGGAGTGACGCATGGATCTGGCGCTCGAGACGATCGCTTACACCCCCGCGACCGGCGTGCGCCGCGTGCACGACACGCCGCTCGTCATCGCCACGCCCGAGACCCTCGCCGGCTACGGGCGGCTGGTGCAGGAGCCACAGACCTTTCCGATCGAGATCGTCACCTGGCCGGCGCAGGGCTGGCGGGCGATCGATGCGGGCAGTGGCAATCAGGGCGGCGTGACCGAAGGGCTGTTCGAGTTCTCCTGGAAGGGCGAGACGCTGTACGCGCGCAACCACGCGGTCGGCGACAGCTATCTGTTCGGCTGGAGCAATTGGCCCGAGGAGGCATCCAGCGTCACCGACCGCGAGCGCGAGCGGGCGCTCATCTGGCGTGCCAACTACCACCCCGATGGCGGGCAGCTGTTCCATCCCCTCGACCGACAGAGCTTCGTCGTGCCACTCGCCCTGCCGGGCGATGATGTGACCCCGGAGTCATTCGTCAGCTTCTGGTGCGACGGCCGCCAGGCACTCTACCTGCATCCGAACGTGTGGCACGGGGCGGTCGTGCCACACGCCGATGAGGCGCGCTTCCTCGACCGGCAGGGGCGGGTCCACGCGCGCGTCTCGGTCAACTTCGTGACCGAGTTCGGCTGCTATCTCGGCGCATCGCTGCGCCCGCCGTCGCGCGCTCACAGCAGGCCCTGAATCGGCATCAGCCGCAGCACGTCGAACTCGAGCCGGCGCGAGCCGCGCACTTCAGGATCGCGGCGCGCGCTCATCAGGTGGCCGTGATCGTCCCACGACCAGGTGAGATGCCCCTCGCCGGCGGACGAATCTGCGCCATCGAGCTGCACATGAAAGGCGCTGCGTGGGTCGGCGGCCTGCTCGAAGAAGTGCGCGACCTGCGCGGCGAGCTCCGGGCAATCGACCAGCACGCCCATCTCGGTGTTGAGAAGCTTGGAGCGCGGATCGAGGTTCATCGAGCCGACGAATACAAGACGCCGGTCGATGATGATGGCCTTGGCGTGCAGACTGGTCCCGGACGAGCGGCCCGCGGCCGTGGGCCGCTGCGGCGCGGCGCCGGGCTGCAGCTCGTAGAGCTGCACTCCGCCCGCGAGCAGCTCACGCCGCGTGCGCGCATAGGCACCCACCACCGCAGGCTCATCGGTTGAGGCCAGCGAGTTGGTGAGCGCCTTGACGGTCACGCCGCGGCGGGCGAGTCCGGTGAGGTAGCGCGCGCCGCGCTGGCTCGGAACGAAGTAAGGCGAGATCAGGAGCAGCTCGCTCTGCGCCCCGTCGATCGCCTGCTTCACCCTCGGCCCGATGCGCAGTTCCGGCTGATCGTGACTGCCCTCCACCTTCTCCGGCTGATCGGCCAGCAGGCTCGCATCTCCCCACAGCCAGCGCCCGGGGCGGTCGCCGGTCGCACCGTTCGGCAACTCCTGCATCACGGCTTGCGCGTAGTCGGACTGCGCAAAAGTACGCACCGCCCCGAGCAGCTCCGGGCGCACCTGCGCGAGATTCGCCCGGTCGTCGCGAGTCGTGCGATAGGCATCGAGCGGCCACGCCACGTTGCTGTTCCAGTACTCATCGAACGCCCGCGCGGCTTCGCCCACTACCGGTCCGATGGTGATGAGGTCCAGGTCGCGGAAATTGTTGTCCGAGCCGGCATCGAAATACGGGTCGCCGATGTTGCGTCCGCCAATCACGGCCACGCAACCGTCGACGATCAGCGACTTGTTGTGCATGCGGCGGTTGAGCCGCCGTCCTTCGAGCACGAACTGCACCAGCTTCGACGGTACCGAGGGGTCGCGGGTACGGAATGCGTTGAACACCCGCACCTCGATGTGCGGGTGGGCATTGAGTGCCCCGAGCAGCCGGTCCTCATGCCGGATGTTGACGTCATCGAGCAGCAGCCGGATACGTACGCCGCGGTCGGCCGCCGCGAGCAGCCGCTCCGCCACCAGTCGGCCGGTGGCATCGTTCTCGAAGATGAAATACTGCAGGTCGATCGAGTCCTTCGCCTGATCGATGAGCCAGATGCGGCTCATCAGCGCATCCGTGCTGCTCTCGAGCAGCCGGAAGCCCGACCTGCCGGGGTGGCGGTCGAGCTCCGCCTGCACATAGCGTGCCGACGGCGAGTCCCGCCCGGCGGGCAGCGAGGAAGAGGGGTGCCTGACGTAGTCGCTGCGCAGCGTCGCGCAGCCACCGAGCAGGACCACCGTCGCGAGCACCGCGAGACGCGGCCAGCGCCACCCACGGAGCGGTCTGCTCCGCGGGCGCGCCGGCCGTGTGTTCGAGGTGTCGGGACGCGGGCTCGCGTCCCTGTATACCATGAACGGCCAGCCTACTTGGCCGGCTTCAGGGTCAGCTCGCCGACATCGACGCCAAGGTCGATGCCCTCGCCTGCGCCTGCGAGCGCGAGCGCGAGCGACACCGTGCCCTTGGTCAGCACCTGGGCGGTGCCTGACTTCATGACACCGGCGTGTGCCTCGCCCTGCGCGTAGCGGCCGAGCACGTCATCGATCGTGCGCACATGGGTGAAGTCCCCGGTACCGTGATCCACCTCACTGCGGCCGGCGGTCAGGCCGCCGCCCCGGACGCTGATCAACACCGGCATCGTGGTGCCGTCTTTGCAGCTGACCACGCCCTTACCCTCGGCGTGCGAGTACACGGCCGACCAGCCGTGCAGCGAAAAGCTCAGCTTGCAGCGCAGATCCGCATGCTCGTCCTGCGCCATCGCCCGAGGAGCGCCGAACGCCGAGACGGTGAGCAGGGCGAGTGCAACGACTAATGTGTGCTTCATGACATCTCCTTGTCTGTTGTCTAACTCTCCCAAGCCTGAGTGTACGCGGATGAACTCGGGCTGAATCACCGCTGCCGTCCGAGTCCTACGCCAACATCGCACGGACGCTGACAAGCACTCCTCGTGCGGGCAAGCGGACGCGCAATCGCCGCTAATGCCCGCGGTAACCGGGACCGCGCAACACCCGACCCGGAAGTTTCCCGGTCATGCGGCCCTCCTCGATCACCGGCACCCCGTTCACGAGCACGTAGCTCATGCCCACCGAGAGCTGATTGGGATTCTCGAAGGTCGCTGCGTCGTGAATCACCGCCGGGTCGAACACCACGAGGTC